>CACIOP010000029.1 GCA_902588315.1 uncultured Pelagibacteraceae bacterium | reverse complement strand
CCTTCTAATTCTTCAAAACTATTTTTAATCGCATTAAATTCAGCGTGTGGTCTTCCATTAAATGAGGTTTGTCCTAAGGAAATAATTTTATCATTTTTGACAATAACACAGCCTACAGAAGGATTTGATCCAGTCTGTCCATGACGAGATTTAGCCAAGTCTAAGGCTAACTCCATGTAAAATTTATCTTTAGAAGTAAATTTATCTTTTTTTGTAGACATCGAGCTTGTCCACGAATTGTACAAAATCTTTTTCTTCCCTAAAGTTTCTATATACTGATGCAAATCTTACATATCCAACTGGGTCTAAATCTTTTAATCCATCCATAACCATTGTCCCAATTGTGTTTGTTGATATCTCTCCTTGACCAAGTTCTTCAAGAGATCTTGAAATGTTGCTAATGAATTTTTCTATTGTAGCCGTATCTATTGGTCTTTTTTTAAGAGCTATGTAAATAGATTTGGATAATTTATCACGATCAAATGATGATTTTCTTCCATTTTTTTTAACAACCATCAATTCTCTAAATTGAATTCTCTCAAATGTGGTAAATCTTTCACCACATATACACAATCTTCTTCTTCTAATTGCTGTACCATCTTCAGTTGGACGTGAGTCTACAACAGATGTATCACCTTTTTTTTCGCACGGACAAATCATTTACTAAAGGTTCTTATATATCGGAAATGAAGAAGTTAAAGAAATAACTTCATTTTTTACTTCGTTTTCTATTTTGCTGTTATCTGTTGGGTTTTCAGATAAACCTTTCAGAGTTTTTGTTATTAATTCACCTACCGTTTTAAACTCATTTAAACCAAATCCACGAGTTGTAGCCGCTTGAGTTCCTAATCTTATTCCAGATGTAATCATTGGTTTTTCTGTATCATTTTTATTACATGTAATGTTTGCTCTAGACAAACTCTCTGCCGCAAGATTTCCTTTTACATTGTAGGGTCTCAAATCAACCAACATCAAATGTGTATCTGTTCCATCTGAATAAATTTTAAATCCATTATTTTTTAAGGTTTCTGCTAACATTTTTGCGTTTGCTAAAACAGATTTAATGTAATCTTGAAATTCTGGTTGTAGCGCTTCAAGAAAGCCAGCTGCTTTTGCCGCAATAATGTGCATTAAAGGTCCTCCCTGATAACCAGGAAAAACGGCTGTATTAAATTTTTTAGCAAGATCTTCATGATTAGTTAAAATTATTCCTCCTCTTGCGCTTCTAAATACTTTGTGAGTTGTTGAAGTAACTACATGAGCATAATCACATGGATTAGGGTATCCTTTACCAGCAACTAATCCTGAGAAGTGAGCCATATCAACCATTAGATATGCTCCAACTTTATCTGCTATTTCTCTAAATCTTTTAAAGTCAATTACTCTAGAATAAGCACTTCCGCCTGCAATGATTAGTTTAGGTTTATGTTCTAATGCAAGTTTTTCAACATTATCATAATCTATCAACTCAGATTCTTTGTCTACATCATAACCTATAGCGTTAAACCATTTACCAGACATTGAAATTTTTAATCCATGAGTAATGTGACCACCTGAATTTAAACTCATACCCATGAACGTATCACCTGGGCTTAATAGGGCTAAAAACACTGCTCCATTAGCTTGTGCACCTGAGTGTGGTTGAGCATTTGCAAATTTACAATTAAATAATTTTTTTAATCTTTCAATAGCAAGGTTTTCTGCTACATCAACATGCTCGCAACCATTATAATATCTTTTACCAGGATAACCTTCAGCATATTTGTTAGTTAAAACTGATCCTTGTGCTTCTAATACTGCTTGAGATACTATATTTTCGGACGCAATTAGCTCTATATGTTGTTGCTGTCTAATTAATTCATCTTTAATAGCTTTATAAAGCTCTGGATCTTTTACGGATAAACTATCCTCAAAAAAACTTTTATAACTATCGTTTAAATAACTTTTTTCGCTCGACATAATTAAATTTTCTTAACCCTTCTCAAGTGTCTTCCACCGTCAAATTTTGTATTTAAAAAAACACTTACAAA
>CACIOP010000028.1 GCA_902588315.1 uncultured Pelagibacteraceae bacterium | reverse complement strand
ATAATATATTTTTTTGATTTATAGAATTTTTGAAATTCATCTGTATTCATCCATTGATAAGTTTTTTTAAGACCAGCTTTAAATGAATATTCTGACTTCCATCCTGTTTTTTTATTTAATTTATTAAAATTACATCTTAATCTTAATACCTCACTTTTTTTTGGCCTTTTTCTTAATTTTTCTGACTTTATTTTTAATTTATGGCCTCTTATTGCCTCAACTTCTTTTACAATCTGTTTTGGAGTAATTTCATTATTTGAACCTATGTTGACAACATCACCAAAAAAACTTGAATTTTTAAATATGTTATAAAATCCTCTACAAGTGTCTTCAACATAAGTTAAGTCTCTTGTAGTATCTGTGTTCCCTAATTTAATTTCTTTACTCTTCAACGCTTGAGATAAAATTGTTGGAATAATCGCCCTTGCTGACTGTCTGGGCCCGTATGTATTAAATGGTCTAACTATTTTTACTGGAGTTCCAAAACTTTTATAGTAACTTAAGCTTAAATGATCTGCCGCCACTTTAGAAGCAGCATATGGTGATTGAGCATTATAAGCGTGTTTTTCATCAATTGATTTAGTTTGAGCACTACCATAAACCTCACTAGTAGAAGTAATTAAAACTTGATCAATGTTATTGTGCTTGCTTGCTTCTAAAACATTATAAGTGCCTTCAACATTAGTCTTAATATAAGCTATTGGTGATACGTATGAATAAGGAATACCAATTAGTGCAGCTAAATGAAAAACATAATTAGCTTTTTTTACAGCTTTTAAAACACTGTCATAATCTCTAATATCACCAAGAATGAATTCAATATTTGTTTTATAAGCTGAATAATCTAACCAACCAAAGCTGTTAAAACTATTATATCTATCAAAAGCAATAACATCATAACCTTTTTTTACATAGAATTCGGTTAAATGCGAGCCAACAAAACCTGCTGCTCCTGTAATTAAAATTTTTTTTTTAGTTTGATTCATTTAACACCTCCAAGTTTATTATACTATCGCATGCATCCATATTTTCTTTTTTATGGGTTACTACAATAACTGTTATTGTTTTTTTTAATTTATTAAGAGTATTAATAATCGATTTTTCAGTTTTTTGATCTAGTGAATTAGTGGCTTCATCTAAAATTAGTAAAGTAGGATTTCTGTATAATGCTCTAGCTATAACTATTCGTTGAGCTTGGCCACCAGAAATTTTTATACCCTTATCTCCAACTTCAGTATCAAGTCCTTTTTCTGAATTATCAATAAATTCTCCTAATTCAACTTGAATTAAACATTTTTTTACATGATCATAATCTATATTTTTTTCATCTACACCGAATGCAACATTTTTTAATATTGTTCCATCAATTAAATTAATTGACTGAGAAACATAACCTATGGAGTTTTGCCAAGAACTTAAATTTAAATGTAATTCTTTTTTGTCTATAAATATTTCACCTTTTTTAGGTTTAAGAAAACCTAAAATTAAATTCACTAAAGTGCTTTTACCCGAACCACTTTTTCCCACAAAAGCAGTAACAGAATTTTTTTTTATTTCACAATTAAAATTTTTAATTATCTCAAATTTAGCATCGGGATAACCAAAACTTAAATTAGATATTGATATTTCGTCATTAAGAAAAATTTTATTGCTATTATTATCATTTATTTCATCTCTGTTTTGCTCCTCTACTAATTGATGATATAGCTCTTTAACCGATCTATAATTATAAATTATACCTTGAAAACTTATAATTATTCTTGAACTTGAAGGAAGCAATCTCAACATGGCTGCACCAAAAAGACCTAAAACTGGAATTAATTCCTTGAATGTATAGCCCTTAAAGTTCAATAAAATTATCAAAATGACAACAAAAGCAATCAATAATTGCTCTAAAAATAATCTTGGAATTGCTTGAATTATTCTTAATCTTTTAAGAGCCTCATAAGATTTAGAATTAGCAATTGAAAAACTCTTTAAAAAATAATTTATTTTTTTATAGAGTTTAATTTCTCTAATTAAATTAATTCCATATTGAATATTTTTAATTCTTAAACCGTCATTTAAAATTCTAATATCACCAATATTTTTTACCTTTGATTTATTTATTTTTAAATAAATTAGAGTAACAATTGAAAATAAACTGATTAAAATAAAAGTTTCAAAAGGCTGTAAAAATAATAAAACACTAATAATTCCCACCATTACCAAAATTTCAATTAAGAATTGATTAAAATGAAATATAAATCCAAAAACATTCTGTGCTTCGTTTAAAGAGTTCCTTATTATTGTAGACGATTTACTATTTATAAAATTAATATAATTTTGTCTTAAATAACTTTCATACAGTCTTTTTGAAGTATCTCTACCTATATCAGAGGATATACTTGCAATTTTTATTTGAGCAATAAGCAAAATAATTGTTTTTACAATGTAGATAAAAAATAAAATGAATAGACTAAAATATAAAA
>CACIOP010000027.1 GCA_902588315.1 uncultured Pelagibacteraceae bacterium | reverse complement strand
TGAGGATTACGAACACCTATTTGATAAATTTCTGGTAACCAATCTGATTTACCTCTAAATTTAGGGTTATCTTTTGGAATACTACCATCTAAATAAATTCTGATAATACTTCCAGGATGGCTTGTCGGATCTTGAGCAATCATACCCCCACCTCTTTCACCAGCAGATGCAAAAAGATAATTGTCTTTAATAGCCAGTCTAGAACCAAAATGATAACCAGATTCTATTGGTGGTTCAGCTTGAAATATATTTTTAAAATCTAAATTTTTTTTATTTAATTCAGCTTTTGCAATTGATGTACTGGTTTTCCAATCCCCTCTATTTTCTGAATAAGAAATCCATAAGTAATTATCTTGGTAAATAATATCTAATAAACCTCCTTGTCCATGTACAAAATAATTTAAGTTATGTTCAACTTCATAAACTTCTTCAGAAATAATATTTACTATTTTTATTTTTCCAGTTTTTTCAGTGATAATAATTTCTTCATTATTTATAAAAGATGATCCCCATGGGTCATTTAAATCTGTCAATTTTTTAAAAGTAAAATTTTCAGAAAAACTTTTTGATGAAAATAGTAAAAAGAAAAATATCGATAAAAAATATTTGATCACTTTATGAAAGTTTAGATCTACCACCATCTACAGCAATTATTTGGCCTGTAACCCAAGAACTATCTTCTGTTAGCAAGAATTTAGCAAGAGCAGCAGAGTCTTTACCTTCGCCTAATCTTTTAAGGGGGTGTGCTTTTGCAATACCTTCGGCTATAGCAGTATTTTTTAACATTGGTTCTGCTATTTTAGATTTTGTTAAACTTGGTGCCACACAATTTACTCTTATGTTCGGAGCAAATTCTGCTGCAAGAGAAACCGTCAATCCTTCAACAGCAGCTTTTGCTGAGGCTATGATTGCATGGTTAGTAAAACCTCTTTGGGCAGCAACGGTAGAAAATAATACTATCGAACCTTTATTTTTTTTTAAACTTTCTTGAAATCCTTTAATAGCTTCCACAGCAGAATAAAGATTGAGTTTCATGCATTTCTGAAAGTCTGGTTCATTTACCATTCTTAATGGTTTCAAATCAATTGAACCAACACAATAAGCTAGGCCTTTAATTTCAGAAATATCTGATTTAACTTTTTCTATAAACCCATCCTCTAAAACATCTACAACGGTATGTGAGCATCCAAGTTTTTCAGAGACAGAACTAAGTTCACTTTCATTTCTTCCAACTAAATGAATATCGTTTCCAGAGTTTTTTAATTGTTCTGCTAAACTTGACCCAATAGAACCTGTCGCACCAAAAATTACATATTTTTCTGACATAAAAAATTTTATTAGTTATATTTAACTATGAAGTTATTTTTTATACTTGGTAATCAATTATTTCCAATAAAATACCTAGACCGCTTCAAAAAAGACCACCTATTTTTTATGGCTGAAGATAAGGGTTTATGCACTTATGAAAAGCATCATAAACAAAAAATTTTATTATTTTTATCTTCAATGCGTTCTTATGCAGACGGATTAAGAAAAAACAAATTTAAATTAGATTACTTTAAAATCGAAGATAAAGAATTTAATGAAGATTATTTAAAAAAATTAAAAAAAATAATTAAACAAAAAAAAGTAAAAGAAATTTCAAGTTTTGAAGTAGAAGACAAATTTTTTGAAAAAAAAATTTCACAATTTTTAAAAAAAGAAAACATACACTGGAATGTTATTCAAACTCCTATGTTCTTAAATTCAAGAGCTGAATTTAAAAATTATTTATCAAAATCAAAAAAACCTTTTATGGCAACTTTCTACAAAGATGTTAGAAAAAAATCTGGAATATTGATGGGGTCAGATGGTGATCCAATCGGGGGGAAATGGAGCTTTGATGAAGATAATAGAAATAAATTACCTAAAAATATTTCAATTCCTAAATTTCCAAAAATAAATGAAACCAGTCATACAAAAAAATTAAAGCCTATTATTGAAAAGGAATTTAAAAATCACCCAGGGAGTACAAATAATTTTTGGTTTGCAACAGAATATGAAGATGTAGTTAAACTATTGAATTTTTTTATAAAAGAAAAATCTAATCTTTTTGGTGATTATGAGGATGCAGTTGATCAAAAAGATAATATCCTGTTCCATAGTGTATTAAGTCCTTACATTAATTTAGGTTTAATAACCCCTGAATTTGTTGTCCAAAAAGTTTTAGACTTTCACAAGAAAAATAAAATTAGAATGAATTCTTTAGAGGGTTACATTCGCCAAGTGATTGGTTGGCGAGAATTTATGCGAGGAATTTATCAGTCATACTCTAAAGAAATGGAAACTGGAAATTTTTTCAAACAAAATAGAAAAATGAAAAATTCTTGGTACGATGGAACCACTGGTCTTCCACCTTTGGATTATGCAATTAAAAATGCCGTTAATCATGGTTGGTCACATCATATTGAAAGATTAATGATCTTATCAAATATTATGAACCTTTGTGAAATCAAGCCAACAATTGTTTACAAATGGTTCATGGAAATGTTTGTGGATTCCTCAGATTGGGTAATGGTTCCTAATGTTTATGGAATGGGATTGTTTAGTGATGGAGGAATTTTTGCAACAAAACCTTATATTTGTGGATCAGCATATTTTATGAAAATGATGGATTTTAAAAAAGGAGAGTGGTGTAACACAATGGATGGCCTATATTGGAGGTTCATAGACCGAAACAGAAAATTTTTTTTAAAAAATCCTCGTCTATCTATGATGGTAAGGATATTTGATAAAATGAAATCTGAGAGAAAAAAATTAATTTTATCAGAAGCTGATAAATTTATAAAACAAAATACAATTTGATGAAAAAAGAAAATTTACCAACCAAAACTTGTCCAATTTGTAAAAGACCATTTACTTGGCGCAAAAAATGGAAGTTGAACTGGGAGAGAGTAAAATATTGTTCAAAGAAGTGTTCTAAGCTAAGCTAAACTTAGTGAACATAATAGTATTACAACATATCAA
>CACIOP010000026.1 GCA_902588315.1 uncultured Pelagibacteraceae bacterium | reverse complement strand
AAATGCAATTTTAGAACTTGCCCTATCAATCAAACACGATAAGTAAAATTCTTTATCTATATTTGATGATTCTTCTACATATAATCTTTTTACCTCTCTACCATCAGGGCCAGTTTGATGAGTAACTAGTGTTTTTCCTAATAATTCTCTAGCTGCTACCGTTAGTTCCTCGATAGAGTTTAAAATTTTTACACCACCAGCTTTTCCTCTACCTCCAGCATGGATTTGTGCTTTAAGCACATATTTCTCAGTTTTAAGTGCTTTTGCTTTTTGAATAAGTTCATCAACATTAAGCGCAAATACTCCTTCAGGAACTACAGCTCCATATTTTTTTAATATTTGTTTAGCTTGATGCTCGTGAATATTCATTATTATTTAGATAAATCAGGATCTATTTTAGATGCAGCTTCCCATAAAGCTTTTACAGCATCTATTGAATGCATAAATTCTTTTTTTTCTTTTACATCTAAATCAATCTCTTCAATTTTTTCTACACCATCTTTTCCAATGACAACGGGAACACCTGCATAAACATTTTTCACTCCATATTCTCCATTTAATTGTACAGCGCAGGGTAATAATTTTTTCTGATCATTCAAATATGCTTCTGCCATTTGAACACCTGAAGCTGCTGGTGCATAAAAGGCTGATCCTTTTTCTAAATATTTAACTATTTCCGCACCACCATCTCTTGTTCTTTGATTAATTTCCTCAACTCTTTCTAAAGAAATCTTTCCATCCTTTACAAGATCCAACAATGGTTTACCTGAAATTTTTGTAAATCTCGGCATAGGAACCATGGTGTCACCATGACCACCCATAACCATTGCCTCAATTTCTCTTACTGGCACTTTAAGTTCTAATGATAAAAATAATTTAAATCTCGAACTATCTAAAATACCTGCCATACCAACAACTTTATTTGGTGGCAAACCTGAAAATTTTTGAAATGCCATAACCATAACGTCTAAAGGATTGGTGATACAGATTACAAAAGCGTTAGGAGCATTTTTCTTTACCCCCTCAGCAACTTGTTTAATAATTTTTAAATTAATTCCAAGAAGATCGTCTCGGCTCATTCCAGGTTTTCTTGGAACACCTGCTGTAATTATAATTACATCCGAATCTTTTATATTCTCATAGTTATCAGTTCCTGAAAACCTAACATTGAAACCATCTACAGATGAAGATTGTGCAATATCTAATGCTTTTCCTTTTGCAATACCACTAGCTACATCAAATAAAACCACTTCATTTACTAATTCTTTTGTTCCTATTAAATGTGCAAGAGTTCCGCCTATTTGGCCTGCACCAATTAAAGATATTTTTGTCATTTATTTCCTTTATTTCATTGTTGGCATAACAAATTCCGCATTTGATCGGACACCTGAAGGCCATCTAGATGTTACTGTTTTAAGTTTGGTATAAAATTTTATTCCTTCCATACCATGCATTCCACTATCTCCAAACAATGATCTTTTCCAACCACCAAAACTATGAAATGCCATTGGAACTGGGATCGGCACGTTAATACCAACCATACCTACTTGAATTTTACTTGCAAAAGTTCTGCCTGCATCACCGTCTCTTGTATAAATACTAACTCCATTTCCGTACTCATGGTCGTTAATTAATTTTGCAGCTTCTTCAAAAGTTTTTACTCGAACAACTGATAAAACTGGACCGAATATTTCCTCTTTGTAAATTCTCATATCTTTATTTACATGATCAAACAAGCATCCACCTATATAGAAACCATTTTCATAACCTTGAAGTTTTAAACCTCTTCCATCAACCACTAGTTTTGCGCCTTCCTCGACACCTAAATCAACGTAACTTGTAACTTTTTCTAAATGTTCTTTTGTAACTAAAGGTCCCATTTCTGATGCCTTATCCATTCCAGGACCAACTTTTAAAGCTTCAGCTTTTTTTGATAATCTTGATACAAGTTCATCACCGATATCTCCGACCGCAACAGCAACCGATTGAGCCATACATCTTTCCCCAGCTGAACCATAAGCGGCACCCATTAAACCATTTACTGCACCATCTAAGTCACAATCTGGCATAACAACTAAATGGTTTTTTGCTCCACCCAAAGCTTGAACTCTTTTTTCATTTTTAGCTGAATTTTCATAAATATATTTTGCAATAGGAGTAGATCCTACAAAACTAACAGCTTTGATATCTTTGTTTTCCAAAATTGCATCAACAGCTTCTTTATCTCCATTTATTACGTTAAATACTCCTTCTGGAAGACCCGCCTCAGAAAGTAGTTCTGCTAATCTTATTGCGCAAGAAGGGTCTTTTTCAGATGGTTTAAGAATAAAAGTGTTTCCACATGCTATTGCTATTGGAAACATCCACATTGGTACCATAGCAGGAAAATTAAAAGGTGTAATACCTGCAACAACTCCTAATGGTTGTCTGATTGACCAACTGTCAACATTGGTTCCAACATTTTCTGAAAACTCACCTTTTAATAAATGTGGTATTCCACAAGCAAATTCTACCACCTCAAGTCCTCTAGTTAAAGAGCCTCTTGCATCTTCATAAACTTTTCCATGTTCTGAAACTATTAACTTCGTTAATTCATCAGAATTTTTTTCAATTAATTCTTTAAATTTAAATATTACTCTAGCTCTTTGTAGAGCAGGTTTTAAAGACCAAGTTTCAAATGCTTTTTTTGCTACCTCAACAGCACTGTCTAGATCAGATTTTGAAGCAAGTCTTACCTCTGACTCTTGTTCACCAGTTGCTGGATTAAAAACTTTTCCCTTTTTATCTGAAGATCCCGGAATTATTTTACCGCTTACAAAGTGTTCTATTAATTTCATGAATACGGTGTTTTAGATCAAAAATATCGAATAGTCTATTTAAACATTAGCTGTAGCTAACATTTTTTTTATTTCAGCTATAGCTTTTGCTGGATTCAAGCCCTTAGGACATGCATTTGTACAATTTAATATTGTATGGCATCTATACAATTTTAATTCATCTGAAACTTTTTTTAATCTAGCTTTTCTCTCTTCATCTCTACTATCAATAATCCATCTATATGCCTGTAGCAGAACTGCTGGACCTAAATATTTATCTCCATTCCACCAATAACTTGGGCAAGATGTAGAACAGCAGGCACACATAATGCATTCGTAAGCACCATCAAGTTTTGCTCTATCTTCTTTAGACTGATAAATTTCTGTTGTCTGTTTTGTTGAGTTATTTTTTAACCAAGGTTCAATAGATTGATATTGTTTATATAAGCCATCTAAATCACCAATCAAATCTCTTTTAACTTTTAAATGAGGTAGAGGATAAATATCGATGTCACCGTCTATCTCTGCATGAGGAGTTGTACAAGCAAGTCCATTTTTTCCTCCCATATTCATAGCACAAGAAC
>CACIOP010000025.1 GCA_902588315.1 uncultured Pelagibacteraceae bacterium | reverse complement strand
TTTTGTGAGAGTTTTAACAGTCTCATTAAACACTTCACCAGGTTTTGTGGAAAAATTTAAAGCAGATGTGCTTGATATACCTGCATAAGAATTTCCAGCAGAATCATCAAAAGCTGTAGCGTCTATTAATACATAATAATCAACATCAGCTGTTAAATCTGTATCAGGATTAATGGTAATTTCTGTTGAACCACTACCACTAACTTTAGCTCCTGTTACATCGATTGTTTCAATGGTGCTATTATCAGAGGTTTTTTTAATTGTAATATTTCCACTTTCAGCATCTACTGCTTCATTAAAAGTTAAAACTATATTTGCATTGGTTGCAACTCCTGTAGCATTGTCAGAAGGACTTGATGATGACAAAGTTGGAGCACTTTGATCAACACTAGTAATTACTAAATTCCAATTTGTACTACCAGAAGTGGTTTCTGACAAAGTCCAATTAAAATTTCCATTACTACATGAACAAGTCCCTGTAGAACCAGCAGTAAATCTGCTGGATGACACTCCTGTTATAACAGAAGTATATGTTCCAGCTGACAAGCTAGAATCTGTACTAATACTAAAAGTAGTAGCACCATTTTGACTATCTACCGCAAGTTTTCCATAATCAGTTGTGCTATTTGCAAGAAATACATAATTAACAGGAAGATAGCCCTCTAATTTTAAAGCATCATCTCCTCCTTGATCATTGGTTAATGATTCCAATCCAACTGAAGTGGTGACTATTAAATCATGATTGCTTGCACCACTTGATATAGTGCCTTTGTTTATAATTATATTTCCATTTGAACTATTCTCACCAATATTATAAATCGCATCCGCTGTTGCAGATATAGTACCAGTATTAGTAATCGTAACATCGTTTACGTTATTTATTTCAAACCCATTACCTCCAGTTGCACTAATTGTTCCAGAGTTTGTAATAGTACCAGCTGAATAATCTGTTCCTGATGAGTATATATAAAGAGTGTTTGCTCTACCTGAAATAGTACCAGAATTTGTTATTGTACCTGCATTAGCATGTTGACCAAAATTTATAGTTCTATCTTTTGAAGATGTAATACTTCCAGAATTATTAATTGTTACTGTTCCATAAGATGGATGTAACTTAATAGTATCTGCACGTTCAGACTCTAAAGTTCCACTATTTACAATAGATACGGTTCCCCTAGATTGCAATAACGAAAGTGCTGATCCAGGACTATTAGCATTATCGGTTACTGATACGGTACCAGAATTATTTATGCTAAAATCTGTAGTTTTATCAGCTTCAATTCCTTTTGTTGTTCCGATAATTGTACCATTATTTGTTATAGTAGTTGATCCAGTGGTAAAAGTATGGCTTTCTAATTCTACTGGTTCTGCAGCACTTGTATCTACTGTAACATCGCTTTCAACTGTAAGCGTATCGTTATTTGACATTACAATTTGACTAGAGTGATTAGAAGAAATTGTTATATCTTCAGTTTTTCCAATATTTAAAAATATTTGATTATAAATAATTATATATAAAAATATTAAAAAATATCTCATATATGAATACTAAACATTTTTAATAGAATAGTTCTAGAGACTGTTTGTCTTTAAATCTTTAAAATAGTAGTGATTTAAAGTTATTTTCAAAAAAAAGATAAATTAAAGTTCCTAAAATAATATATGGTCCAAAAGGAATCTGTGAGGACATTGTTCTTGAATTTTTTAACAAACTTGGAACTACACTTATTAAAGCTATTACCGATGATATAAATATAACAAACGGAATAGAAAGCCAACCAAACCAGAAACCAACAACAGCAAAAAGTTTTGCATCCCCTAATCCCATACCTTCTTTTTTTCTAACTTGTTTATAAAAATAAATTATTGACCAAATTATTCCATAACCTAATAATCCACCAATTAATGAATTAATATAATTTGGAAAAAGTGAATTTAAGTTTGGATCAAAAGATTTTAAAAATCCTAAAGCCATCATAGAAAATGTGATTTCATTTGGAATAATGAAATGTTTTAGATCAATAAAAAATATAATGATGAATGATAAACTTAATATCATTAACAAAAGAGTGGTTAAAGTTATTCCATATATAAAATAAATAATTGTAAAAAATAAAATACTTAAAAACTCTACTAGAGCATATTGAGAAGAAATTGGTTTTTTACATTTTCTACATTTTCCATTTAGCAATAAATAGGAGATTATAGGTATATTATCTTTCCAAGTAATTTGTTTTTTGCATTTGGGACAATACGATCTTCCAGAAACTACACCTTTATCTAATGGAAGACGATAAATGCAAACATTTGCAAAACTCCCCCATAAACCTCCTAAAATGATTACAAATAAATAATCCACTAATATAAAAACTATATTTTAAAATTTGATGTCACTTGAATAAGACCATCAATTAAGAACTGAACCATTAATACGGCATCTTGAAGATGTAAGTAAAAATTTGGACTATTAATTATAATCTCCATAGTTGTAAAATTATATAAAATCAGGATAAAATACTAGATATAAATGTTCTTATTTAAACCCAAAAAACCTGAGGAAGAAAAAAAACCAGAGGTATCTCAAGCAAACATAGATCTTGAAATCATTACAAATATGAATCAAGAGTTTGCTTTATCTCTTGAGCTTAAAGAAACTTTAAACACAGCACTTAAAGTAATTATTGGCAGAATAAATGCTCAAGCTGCAAATATATTTCTTATTAATGATCAGAAAAAAAAATTCGAGTGTATTGCATCTATTAATCAAGATTATCTTGATGAATATGAGTTAGATTTAACTGATGGAGTAATGGCAAAAGCGGTAGAGCAAAAAAAATGTATCAGAGTTGGAAATGTTCGAAAAGATGTTAGAGAAATTGCAGAATTTTATTTTGATTTAGATAACAAAACAAACTTTACAACCTATTCAGTCTTATGTTCTCCACTCATAGCAGCAAATGAATGTATTGGTGTTATTCACTGCTTAAATAAAAAAACTGATGATAAATTATTTATCGAAGAAGATAGAAAATTACTTGAAACTTTATCTGCACCCGCTGCACTTGCAATAAGAAATGCAAGAATGGCAAAAGAAATGGTGGAGAAGAATAAAATTCAAAAAGAGGTAGAGATAGTTGGGGAGATTCAAAAATCTCTTTTATCACAAAATAAAAAAGAAGATTTTCCAATCGCAGGAATCAATATACCTGCAAAAGTAGTATCTGGAGATTTTTATAATTTTTCAGATTTAGGGGATGGAAAATATGGTTTTGGTGTTGCAGATGTATCTGGTAAAGGGATTAAATCATCATTATTGATGTCTAAGGCATCAAGTCTTTATCGTTGCTTAAGTAAAACTAATTTTTCTGCTGCTAATTTACTAATACAACTAAATAATGAAATTTGTGAAACTATTTCAAGAGGTATGTTTGTGACTATGTTGGTAGGTATTTATGATAGTCAAAAAAAAGAATTGTTGCTTGCAAGTGCAGGACACGAACCACCTATCATCTTTTCAAAAGATGGTTTATTTACAAATTATAGCGAAGCAGGTCCTCCCTTGGGGATTATGCCCAATACAAAATATACTGAGCATACAATTTCATTTGTAGACAGCTCAATGTATATTTTTACTGATGGTATAACTGAAATTAAAAACCCAAATGGAGAAATGCTAGGTTCAGAGGGTTTTCAAAATTATATCAAACAATTTCAATCAACTCCTAATAATGAAAGATTGAAAATCATGATAGATGATATTTTAAATAAAGGTCATATTCAAAAAGATGATTTAACTATAGTTGTTATTGACTCTAAATGATTACTCTAATGATTTAAATTTATTAATTTTATGCTAAAATAAATTTATGTTGATCAATGAAAATATAAAATCTATTACCTGCACTGACTTTAGAATTTTCTTAAAAAAATTAGTTAAGGATAAAATAGAAAAAGAATGGACAGAAGATTTTGTTGACCAAATAAATTTTGTGAATATTCCAAGAATGACTATTAGAAGAAGATATGAAAATAAAGGAATAGATCTTCTAAAGCTAATCAAAGATATCAGTTACTACAAACACGTAAAAGATAACGTGAATTCTAGAGGAAGTTTAGAATTTGATAAAAAAAAGTAATCTATTCAAAAAAATAATTTAAAGATTGACAAATAAAAATATTTGTTCAGATTGGGTTTTTTCAAATCAAAATGGGTTTATTTAAAAAGTATGAAAACTTTACCTAGTATATCAGAACACATTGACGAGAAGGTAATCAATAAAGTAATTCAAGATAATTTTGCCACACTGGCACCTGCTTATTTTACTTTAACAAGCAACTGGTTTGTAAGAGCCTATGATCATTATAAAGACATAGATAAGTTTGTCCTCATTATATATTTAATACATCAAGACCTTATATATTTCAGACAAAATGGAGTAAAAATTAACTACGATACATTTTATAAAGATAAACCAATCGAAATTAATAAAATTAATATTTCAGACATTTCAAAAGATTTAGGAATTCCTAAAGAAAGTATTAGAAGAAAAGTTTTAGAATTAGAAAAACTAAAAGTAATTAAACGAACTGGTAAGAAAATATTTGTTGTTCGAGATACGCTTTACTCGGCTAAAGCGGTAGACACTCTTACAGAGGTTGCAAATATCTTGTACGAATTTAATAAAATTTTAAAAAAAGAAAAATTAGTAAATGAAGTTTATTCTCTAAAAGAAATAATATTAGCAATAAAAGAAAATTTTTCTTATTGCCTATATCAGTTTAATAAATTTTGGTTTATTTATATTAAAAGATGGAGAGAAGAATTAAAGGATTTAGAAGTTTTTGCAATTGGCATGGTTGTGCTGATAAATTCAATTAAAAATCCGAAATTTACTCCAAAGAAACCAAATTTAGATT
>CACIOP010000024.1 GCA_902588315.1 uncultured Pelagibacteraceae bacterium | reverse complement strand
TTATCCCTAGGTGCCAAAACAACTACTGGCATGCCCTCTTCTATTAAAGCCAAAGGTCCATGTTTCATTTCTCCTGCCGGATATCCCTCGGCATGAACGTATGAAAGTTCTTTGAGTTTTAATGCACCCTCTAAAGCTATTGGGTATGAATATCCTCTCCCTAAAAACATTGAACCCTTTGCTTCATTAAATGTCGAAGATATTGCCTGGATATCATTATCATGAAGCAATGTTTTCTCTATTAAGTCAGGCAGAGTTTTTAAGTCTTTAATTTTTCCTTGATATTCTTTTTTTTCAATTTCATTTCTTAAGGATCCAAGTTTTAGAGCTAAAATATACAAAACAAGTATTTGACCTAAAAATGCTTTTGTAGATGCAACTCCAATTTCTGGACCACAATGAATTGGCATCACAAAACTTGAGTCTCTTGCAATTGAGCTTTCAATTACATTAACAACAGCACATGTTTTCATATTATTTTTATTACATAAATCTAAAGCAGCATAGGTATCTGCAGTTTCTCCAGATTGTGAAACAAAAATATATAAAGTTTCATTTTTAAATCTATTTTTTCTGTATCTAAACTCAGAGGCTATATCTATATTAACATCTAAGTTTGTGAGTTCTTCAAACCAATATTTTGCCATTAGGCAAGAATGGTATGCAGTTCCACACCCTATCAAAGTTATTGATTTAATCTCACTTATTTTCCAAGGAAAATTAAAGATGTTTATTTCTTTGTTAACATTGTCAACGTATTCTTTTATGCCAGTTTTAATTGTTGTTGGTTGTTCTTCAATTTCTTTGGCCATAAAATGTTTAAAATCACCTTTATCATAACTTGCTTCATTCGAAGATAATTCTAATATTTTTTTATTAACCTTTTTTCCATCTTCATTAAAAAAAAGAACTTGATCTTTTTTAACAATACAAAATTCACCATCATCAAGATATGTAATCTTATTTGTCATAGATTTTAATGCATAAGAATCTGATCCTAGATAGTTTTCATTTGGGCCGTAACCAACAGCTAAAGGTGAGCCTCTTCTTGCACCAACAATTAAATCTGGCATATCCTTAAACACTATTCCAAGTGCGAAACTTCCATGAAGTTGTTTTAATGTTTTTGTAATAGCCTCCTCTAACTCTGATGTTTTTAAATTTTCAGTAATTAAATGAACGATAACCTCTGTGTCTGTCTGAGATTTAAAATTGTGACCTTTATTGATCAAATATTTTTTTAGTATTGTAGAATTTTCTATAATTCCGTTGTGAACTACTGACACATTATGAGAAGAATGAGGGTGTGCATTTAAACTATTTGGAATGCCATGGGTCGCCCATCTCACATGTCCTATACCAATATTTCCTTTTAAGTTTTTTAAATCAAAATTATTTTCTAAATTATCTACTCTGCCCTCTGATTTTACTTCATTTATTTCACCATCTGAAAGAGTGGCTATTCCTGCTGAATCATATCCTCTATATTCTAATTTTTTTAAGGATGTAATTATATTACCAGAAACAGGTTTGTTACTAGATATTCCAATTATTCCACACATAAATTATTTTGTCTTTCTTTTATAATTTTTAACTTCAATTTGTAAAGATCTTGTTAGTGCTAAAGATTTTTCTTTAACATTCTTAGTAATTACTGATCCAGCCCCAACAATACTATTTTTATTTATAATAACTGGAGCAACTAAAGAAGAGTTTGAACCTATAAACACTTTATCTTTAATTTTTGTCTTATTCTTATTTACTCCATCGTAGTTACAAGTAATTGTTCCCGCTCCAATGTTAACTAATTTTCCAATTTGTGCATCCCCCACATAAGATAAATGATTTACTTTAGATTTATTTCCTAAAGTACTTTTTTTAATTTCAACAAAATTACCTACTTTAGATCCTGATTTTAAAATTGTTTTAGGTCTTATTCTGGCATAAGGACCAATTTCAACTTTACTTTCAATTATACAAGATTCTAAATGAGAAAAAGATTTTATAATTACATTGTCTCCAATTTTAACTTTAGAACCTATAACAACATATGGTTCTATGGTTACTTTCTTTCCAACCTTGGTATCTTTTGAAAAAAAAACAGTTTCAGGACCTATCATTTTAACTCCTGATTTTATAAATTTTTCTCTAAGTTTTTTTTGATTTAAAACTTTCATTTAGAAATGATTTACATTAAGAGTATATATTGATTAATTCACAATTTATTTCTTTAAAATACTTTTGAAATGAAACAAAAATTTACAGTTTTATTTGATTTGGATGGCACCTTAGTAGATACGGCTCCTGATTTAATGCTTGCACATAATCATGTTATGAAGAAATTTGGTTACCCTACAAAATCTCTTAATGAACTTAAAAGTGCTGTTGGACAAGGTGCTGGGGTAATGATTGGAAGATCTATATGGAGCCAGGCTAAAAAAGAGCTAACTTCAATTAATGAGAAAATTAAAAATGAAATGACAGATGAGTTTATTTCTTATTATGGAAAAAATATTTTAAATGAAAGTACCCTGATGAATGGTGTAAAAGAATTTTTAAATTGGTGTAAAAAAAAAAATATATCAATGGCTGTGTGTACAAATAAAACTGAACATCTTGCGGTGGATCTTTTAAAAAAAATTGGAATTTATAATTACTTTGATTATATTGCGGGTTATAACACTTTTGAATATTGCAAACCTGATCCAAGGCACATAACAACAATCATAGAAATTTTAGATGGTAGTAAAAACAAATCAATCATGATTGGTGATAGTGAGTCGGATGCAAATGCTGCTAAAGCGGCAGAAATACCAATGATTTTGTTAGAAGATGGATATACTGAAAAAAATATTAGTGAAATTTATCATAACCACTTAATAAAAGACTTTGTAGGTATTGAAAAAATTGTATCTCAATATCTTTAATATTGATTAATTTATTTTAACTATTAAAACAAAATCACAAATTAGGAGTTATTGTGTTATTACATACAGTTAAAGTATATCCATCGAAAATAAATCTTCCAAAGAAGAAACAGCTTGCTTGGAAAATAGCAGAGATGGCTAGCGATAATGCTAAATTAAATAAAGATGCTATTGAAATGGTTATCAATAGAATTATTGATAACGCTTCTGTTGCTATTGCTTCATTAAATAGAAAACCCGTAATCTCATCTCGAGAAATGGCTTTGAAACATTCTAGAAAGAATGGAGCAACTATATTTGGAGTAAATTCAAAATTAAAATTTGATTGTGAATGGGCAGCTTGGTCAAATGGAACCGCAGTTAGAGAACTAGATTTTCATGATACTTTTTTAGCTGCTGATTATAGTCATCCTGGCGACAACATACCTGCACTTATAAGTGTTGCACAACAAAATAAAAAAAATGGAATGGATTTATTAAAAGGAATAATTACTGCATATGAAGTTCAAGTAAATTTAGTTAAAGGTATTTGTTTACATAAGCATAAGGTGGATCATATTGCTCATTTAGGTCCTAGTGTAGCTGCTGGATTAGGTACAATGCTAAAATTAAATACTGAAACTATATATCAAGCTGTTCAACAAGCATTACATACAACAATTTCAACTAGACAATCTAGAAAAGGCGAAATTTCAAGTTGGAAAGCTTATGCTCCTGCACATGCAGGTAAACTTGCGATCGAAGCTGTAGATAGAGCTATGAGAGGTGAAGGTGCTCCAAGTCCAATATATGAAGGTGAGGATAGTGTAATAGCAAGGATTTTAGATGGGAAAAAAGCAAACTACAAAGTTCCTTTGCCAAAAAAAGGTGAAAGTAAAAAAGCTATTTTAGAGACATATACAAAAGAATATTCCGCAGAATATCAATCGCAAGCATTAATTGATTTAGCTAAAAAGCTAAAAACAAAAATTACCAATTTAAATTATATTAAAAAAATTGATATTTTTACTAGTCATCACACCCATTACGTAATTGGAACAGGTGCTAATGACCCCCAAAAAATGGACCCCAAAGCTAGCAGAGAAACATTAGATCATTCTATAATGTATATATTTGCAGTAGCTTTAGAAGACGGAGATTGGCATCACGTTAAATCATATACAAAAGCTAGGGCAAATAGAAAAAGTACAATTAAAATTTGGAGATCAATTAAAACATATGAAGATAAAAAATGGACAAAAAAATATCATGATCCAAATCCAAAAAATAAAGCATTTGGTGCTAAAGTAGTTGTAACACTTAATAATGGAAAAAAAATATCAGAGGAATTAGAAAGAGCAGACGCACACCCATATGGAGCTAGACCATTTAAGAGAGAAAATTATATAAATAAATTTTTAACTTTAACTGAGGGTATTTTGGATAAAAAAGAAAGCAACCGATTTTTAAAAACAGTGCAAAATTTAAAGAATTTAAAATCTGGTCAACTTCATAGATTAAATATTGAAGTAAGAAAAAATAAATTAAAACAAAATAATAAAAAAGGAATTTTTTAATGCACTTTGTAGAAAAAGAACCAAGTCAAAAAAGATTAGATTTTGATCAAAAATTAAAATCAAATAAAATATTAAGAGTTCCAGGCGCATACAATCCTCTAACAGCAAAATTAATAGAAGAAATTGGATACGATGCAGTTTATGTATCCGGTGGAGTAATGGCTAATGATCTTGGTTTTCCAGATATTGGTTTAACAACACTACAAGATGTTAGCACAAGATCTTATCTGATTTCGAGAGTAACTAATCTTCCAACAATAGTTGATATAGATACTGGATTTAAATCATGTAAAGAAACAATAGAAATATTTGAAAAATTTGGAATAACGGGAGTTCATTTAGAGGATCAAATAGAGAGAAAAAGATGTGGGCATCTTGATAACAAAGAACTTATTTCAACTGATGCTATGGTTAAAAAAATTAAAGAATGTGTTGCAGCAAAAAAAGATCAAAACTTTAAAATTATAGCACGTTCAGACGCTAAAAGTGTTGAAGGTTTGGATAAAATGATTGAAAGATGTAAAGCCTACATTGATGCTGGTGCTGAAATTATTTTCCCAGAAGCTCTCCAAGATGAGAAAGATTTTGAAAAAGTTCGAAAAGAATTGTCTGGTTACTTATTAGCCAATATGACTGAATTTGGTAAATCTAAATTGTTTAACTACAAAGAATTGGAAAATTT
>CACIOP010000023.1 GCA_902588315.1 uncultured Pelagibacteraceae bacterium | reverse complement strand
AAAGCATGTGTAGTTGCATTAAAAAATTTCCCTGCTGTGAATGCTGAAATAGACGGAGATGAGATTATCTATAAAAACTATTACAATATTAGCTTTGCTGTTGGAACAGATAAGGGTTTGGTTGTTCCAGTTTTAAGAAATGCAGATGAATTATCCTTTGCTGATATCGAAAAAAATATTAAAGAAATTTCGGAAAAAGCACGAGATGGAAAGTTAACGATTGAAGATCTCCAGGGAGGAACATTTACAATAAGTAATGGTGGTGTGTATGGGTCTATGCTTTCAACTCCAATACTAAATTTACCTCAATCTGGAGTGTTGGGTATGCATAATATAGTGGAAAGACCTGTTGTTGTAGACGGTGAAATCAAAATAAGACCAATTATGTATTTAGCATTATCTTATGATCATAGAATTATTGATGGAAAAGAGTCTGTATCTTTTCTTAAAATGATTAAAGAAAACTTAGAGGATCCTAGAAGGTTGTTTTTAGATATTTAAATGTCAGAAAAATTTCAAGCTGTAGTTATTGGAGGTGGACCGGGTGGTTATGTTTGTGCGATCAGACTTGCTCAATTAGGATTAAAAACTGCATGTATAGAGTCCAGAGGGTCTTTAGGAGGCACTTGCTTAAATGTTGGCTGTATCCCATCAAAAAGCTTACTTAATCTGTCTGAAGAATTTCACAAAGTAAAAAGTTTAGCAAACAAAGGTATTGAAGTTGGTGAAGTAAAATTAAATTTAGACAAAATGATGAAAAGCAAAGATAAAGCTGTAACAGTTCTTACAAAAGGTGTTGAATTTCTTTTGAAAAAAAACAAAGTTACTTACTTTAAAGGACACGGAAGTTTTAAATCTAAAAATGAAATTTTAATAAAGGATGATAAAAATAAAGAAACCATCATCCAAACAGAAAAAACAGTTATTGCAACAGGATCAGTTCCAGTTTCATTACCAGGAATAGAAATAGATGAAAAAACAATTGTCTCATCAACAGGTGCTTTAAAGTTAGAAAAGGTACCTAAGAAAATGGTTGTTGTAGGAGGAGGCTATATAGGGTTGGAGATGGGATCTGTATGGTCAAGACTTGGAGCAGAGGTACAAGTTGTTGAATTTTTAGATCATATTACACCTGGAATGGATAAAGAAATCTCTGCAGAATTTATGAAAATTTTAAAAAAACAGGGGATGAAATTTAATATGCAAAATAAAGTTGAAACAATTAAAAAAAATGCAGCAGGTGTAGTGGTTTCAACAGTAGATAAAGATGGTAATAAAAATAATTTTGAGTGTGATGTTGTTTTAATTTCTGTTGGCAGAAAACCTAATACAGATGGTTTAAATTTAGAGTCTGTAGGAGTAGATCTTGATGAGAGAAATAGGATTAAAACTGATAAAAGTTTTAAGACAAACGTTGAAAATATTTATGCAATAGGTGATGTAATTGTTGGTCCAATGCTTGCACATAAAGCAGAGGATGAAGGTATAGCAGTAGCAGAAAATATAGTTGGTCAATCTGGGCATGTAAATTACGATACAATCCCAGGAGTGGTTTATACAACACCAGAAGTAGCATCAATCGGTAAAACTGAGGAACAATTAAAAGAATTGAATAAAAAATATAAAGTAGGGAAATTTTCATTCATGGCTAATTCAAGAGCCAAGGCTATCGATGATGCAGAAGGTTTTGTTAAAATTTTAGCTGATGAGCAAACAGATAAAGTATTAGGTGCACATATAATTGGGCCTCATGCAGGAGAATTAATTGCAGAGATCGGTGTTGCAATGGAATTTGGTGCAAGCGCAGAGGACATAGCCCGAACTTGTCATGCTCATCCAACTTTTTCAGAAGCAGTTAAAGAAGCTGCTTTATCAGTAGATAAAAGAGCAATACACTCTTAAATTATAGAATTTTATAGGAAAATCCTAAATTATCCTTGTGTATCAATAACAATAATCAAATTTTTCAAATTAAATAAAACTATTTAAATTTATTGTGGTTGTTAACTTTTTTTAAATTTTAATTGATATTTCTTGGTACGATCTTGGTACAGAGCTGAAAATCCTCTTGGTACAATCTTGGTACGGGTATGTATTTGACTCTCAGTTAGACTCCTAACTTAGGATTTGTTAGTCTTTATAAATGAACAAAAAAGGATTCACACTTATAGAACTCTTAGTTGTTGTAGCAATCATCGGCATCCTAGCTGCAGTAGGTGTCGTTGCTTATAGTGGGTATACGAATAGTGCCAAGAAAGCTGCTGTTAAGTCTAATCTGAAATCAGTAACCAAATTTATTAACACAGAATTAATGAAATGCGTTATAGGTGATAAAATAAGTACCTGGTCAGGTTCTACAGGACTAAATGGAAGTCAACCTTTTATAGTTGTTCAGAGAGATTGTGATACTAGTAGTAATCTTTTTGTACAAAATGCTGGATATGCTTTTTTAGTTTTTAGTGAAGATATAAAAAATTTTGCAAACCCATTTAATCCGAATGATAATAATGGAGGATTTAAATGGGACTCTGACCCACCTGAACCTAAATATATTGGAAGAGTTACTTGTGGTCAAAAATCAGGGAATAGTTATATATCTTGTTACGGAAGATGGGGTTCAGGAACTAATGATTATGATACTACTAGAATTGAAAATCCATTTTAATACATGAGACGCAAACTAAAATTTATCCTTAAAAAAACGGGTACACAAAAAGGCTTTACCCTAATAGAACTCTTAGTCTTAGTAGCTAATAAAACATAACTTGTACCAAGATTTTATTTGGAATATGATCGTGAAAAAGACCAAGAATGATGAAAATTATTCGTGAAACATTCGTATTTCTTGGTACATTCTTGGTATGGAAAGAAGAGATTGAACAGTGCTTCTAAAAGTGTTTTGTATCAATGGTTCTGTGTATATGTTAAAAAGTCAAATACACTCTTAATTTTTTTTCATATTATAAAAATATGAAATTTCCGATTCTTGTACCAAATATTTTTAATCATCCGTTTACTTATGAAAGTAATTTAAATCTTAAAGTTGGTGATTATGTACTTGTACCTTTTGGAAAATCCAAAATTACTGGTGTTGTTTGGGACGAATTTGAAAAAAATAACAATAAAAATTTTAAGACTAAAAATGTAATCAAGAAATTAGACGTTACTCCATTAAAAAAAAATACAATAAACTTTTTAAATTGGTTTGCAGAATATAATCTTATCCCCAAGGGTATGGCATTAAAGTTAGTGCTCTTAAGCAGTAAGGCAATAGAGGATAAAGAAACTCAACTTTATCAAATATTCGATAGCAAAATTAAACAAAACTTAATCAAACTGTCTGGTGATCAAAATAAATCTCTAAAAAAAATGAATGTTTCAAATAAAAAATTTAGAGTTCATGTTTTGCAAGGCACCACTGGATCAGGTAAAACTTTAGTTTATTTTGAAGCGTTAAAACCACTGATAGAGAAGGGTTTTCAAGGATTAATTTTATTACCAGAAATTGGTCTAACCAGCCAGTTTGAACAAAAATTTTTAGAATATTTTGGTTTTAAACCTGCAGTATGGCATTCGGGAATTTCAAAAAAAAAGAAAGAATTAATTTGGAGCGGTGTTTCTAACGGTAAAATAAAAATAATTATTGGCGCAAGATCTTCACTATTTTTACCATTTAAAAAATTAGGAATGATAATTGTTGATGAGGAACATGATCAATCATTTAAACAGGATGAGGGCATAACCTACAATGCTCGTGATATGGCAATTTCCAGAGCATCTTTTGAAAATATTCCAATCAATTTGATTACTGCTGTACCATCTATAGAAACTTTTGAAAATATTAAAAAAGGTAAATACGAGGTTTCTAGGTTAAACGAAAGATATCAAAACGCAGCTTTACCTAATTATGAAATTATTAATTTAAATAATACAAAACTTGAAAAACAATCATGGCTATCAAATAAAATTATTGAAAAAGTAAATTTACATTTAGAAAAAAAAGATCAAGTTTTGTTTTTTTTAAATAGAAGAGGTTTTTCTCCAAATGCTTTATGCAGTAAGTGTTTTACAAGTTTTACATGTCCAAATTGTAGTATTAATTTAGTTTATCATAAAAATAAAAATAACTTATTGTGCCATTATTGTGGGTACAGATCTGATCTTAAAAGAAATTGTACAAAAGAGGGTAATTGTGAATTTATTTTTAGTGGTCCTGGCGTTGAGAGAATTTCAGAAGAGCTAAAAAGAAAATTTCCTGGTAAAAAAATAGAAATTTTTTCAAGTGACACAATGAATAAAAAAGATTCTAAAGAAAAAATAGATAAAATTATTAATAATGAAACGCATATTTTAGTTGGTACTCAATTAATCTCAAAAGGTTTTCATTTTCCAAGCTTAAATTGCATTGTAGTTGTTGATATCGATCTTTCATCTCAAGGACATGATTTAAGAAGTGCAGAAAAAAATTTACAGCTTTATCATCAACTTTCAGGACGAGCAGGAAGAACAGGAAAACCAGCAACAGTATATTTTCAAACCTATGAAAATAATACTAAGATGATCTCAGAAATTACAAGTAAAAATCCAGATATTTTTTTAGAAAGAGAACTGGAGATAAGAAAAAAAAATAAGCTACCCCCATTTCAAAGATTTATTTCTTTAATCTTAACGGGAGATAATGAAATTAAATTAGAAAAAGAAGCTATGAATTTTAAAAATTTTATTGAAAACAAAATAGAAGGAAAGATATTAGGTCCAGTGAATGCCCCAATATTTAGATTAAAAAGAAAATTTAGAATAAGATTTTTGATAAGAGGTTTAAAATCTATGAAACTACAAAGCTCTCTTGCAAAAATTATTCCAAAATATAAATTTTCTTCTGGAATAAAACTTTCAGTTGATGTTGACCCAATTAACTTCAATTAACCGCAAAAAAGAGGCCTTTTTTACGAATCCGCTACTTGAAGACATAAGGGTCATATGCTATTTAGGGCGTGATTTTTAAATAATCTTCAACATTATAGAGGAACCAAGTTGAGTAAAGACACCGGATTTTCAATAACTTCAGCTGAAAGGTACTCTCTTGCGCTTTTTGAACTTTCAGAGGAAAATAATCTTTTAAGTCAGATCGAAGATCAGTCTTCATCTATTCTTAATTTAATTGAACAAAGTGAAGATTTTTCTAATTTGATTAAAGATCCAACTACAAGCCAAGACGATTTATTAAAAGTAGTCAATACAATCTCAGAAAATAATAAATTTGAGTCTTTATTTAAAAATTTTTTAAGTTTTTTAATTCAAAAAAGACGTTTCTTTTTTATTGAACGTATACTTAAAAGCTTTATTGAGATTTGTTCAAGAAAAAGAGGTGAACTTAAGGCAGAATTAAAATCAGCAAAAGAATTATCTAATGAAGAAATTACAAAAATTACAGAGGAGTTAACAAAAAATTTTAGCTCAAAAATAAAATTAAACTACAAACATGATGAAAGTTTAATAGGAGGTTTGGTAGTACAGGTAGGAAGTACTATGGTCGATACCTCAATTAAAAATAAATTACAACAAATCGAAAATAGAATGATAGAGGCATAAATGGAAATAAATCCTTCAGAAGTTACGAAAATATTAAAAGAACAAATTAAAAATTTTGGTGATAAAGCAGAAGTCACAGAAGTTGGTCAAGTTTTATCAGTTGGAGATGGTATTGCTAGGATTTATGGTTTGGATAATGTTCAAGCTGGTGAAATGGTAGAGTTTGCAGATGGTTCAAAAGGTATGGCTCTAAACTTAGAAAGTGAAAATGTTGGTGTCGTAATTTTTGGTGATGACAGAAATGTTAAAGAAGGGGATGTAGTAAAAAGAACGGGTAATATTGTTGATACTCCAGTTGGAAAAGAATTATTAGGAAGAGTAGTGGATGGTTTAGGAAATCCTATTGATGGAAAAGGACCATTAGATAAAGGAATTAAAAAAAGCAGGGTTGAAGTAAAAGCTCCTGGTATTATTCCACGACAATCAGTAAGCGAACCAATGCAAACTGGTCTTAAATCAATTGACAGTCTAGTTCCGATTGGAAGAGGACAAAGGGAATTAATTATCGGTGATAGACAAACTGGTAAAACAGCAGTTGCAGTAGATGCAATTATTAATCAAAAAAAAATCAATGAATCTGGTGATGAAAAACAAAAACTGTATTGTATATACGTTGCAGTTGGGCAAAAAAGATCAACAGTAAGACAAATTCAAAAAACATTAGAAGAAGCTGGAGCTATGGAGTACACAACAATCGTTGCTGCTACTGCATCTGACTCTGCTCCTTTACAATTCTTAGCACCATACACAGGTTGTGCTATGGGAGAGTATTTTAGAGATAATGGAATGCATGCGTTAATAATTTATGATGATTTGTCTAAACAAGCAGTTGCTTATAGACAAATGTCATTGCTATTAAGAAGACCTCCAGGACGTGAGGCTTATCCTGGAGATGTATTTTATCTTCATAGTAGATTACTTGAAAGAGCAGCTAAATTAAGTGACGAACATGGAGGTGGATCACTTACTGCACTTCCAATTATTGAAACACAAGGTGGAGACGTATCCGCGTTTATTCCAACTAACGTTATTTCAATTACAGACGGACAAATTTTCCTTGAAACAGAACTATTTAACCAAGGTATAAGACCTGCAATTAACGTAGGTTTATCAGTATCTAGGGTTGGTTCATCAGCTCAAACAAAAGCGATGAAAAAAGTTTCTGGTTCAATGAAACTAGAGTTAGCACAATACAGAGAAATGGCAGCTTTTGCTCAATTCGGATCTGATTTAGATGCATCTACCCAGCAACTTTTGAATAGAGGTTCTAAGTTAACTGAACTTTTAAAACAAAAACAATATTCACCTATGACTGTTGCAGAACAAGTTATTTCAGTATTTTGTGGAGTAAAAGGTTATCTAGATGACATTGATTTAAAAGACGTTGCTGAATTTGAGAGCAAGATTATTGA
>CACIOP010000022.1 GCA_902588315.1 uncultured Pelagibacteraceae bacterium | reverse complement strand
TTTTTAAATTATATACCTATCGATTATTTAAAATCGTTAGCGTTTTCTTTTGTTACTAATTGTGTTCCTGTATCGATATTTGGATCAATACTTCCACCATTAGCTAATTCAAGAGCATATTTAACTCCATATGCACCCATGTTATAAGAAAACTGAGCAATTGTTGCTGTCATTTCTCCTTTTAAGATACTTGTAGCTGCATCTGGAGTAGCATCAAATCCCACAACAACTACATTGTTCATATCTGCATCCTTAAGAGCTTGCATAGCACCTAAGCCCATATTATCATTTGAAGCAAATATAGCTTTGATGTTAGGATTTTTTAAAATGATTGACTCAGTTACAGATCTACCTTTTGCAGTATCCCACTCGGCAGTTTGAGTTGCAACAATATTCAATCCACAATTTTTAAAACCTTTAATCGCACCATCTCTTCTAAGTAATGCTGTTGATTGAGATTCAATACCAGTTAAAATTGCAACATCTGAACCTTTTGGAGTTTTGTCACAAATAAATTTAGCAGCTAACTCTGCGCCATTCATGTTGTTCGTTCCAATAAAAGTTACTCCTTCATTAATTCCTTTTGTATCTACAAATACAACTGGAACACCACTTTTAATCGCATCGTCTACGATTGGAGCAAAAGCATTTGGATCTCCTGGTGCTAAAGCGATAGCATCAACACCTTTTGCTAATTGGTCTTCAACTTGGTTAATTTGAGCTTGAACATCACCTTCTTGCGGTGGTGCAACCAAAACTAAATCAACACCTAATTTTGCTGCTTCTTCTTTAGCTCCTTTTTCTACAGATGCCCAAAAAGGATTACCTGATCCAGGTCCTTTAATGCTGAATAATATTTTTTTTCCAGCAAATGCCCCTGTTGAAAAACTTGCTAATAGAAAAACAGAAGTAATAATTACACTAATTATTTTTGTTAAGTTTTTCATATATTTCCCCTTAGTTGTTTTTTAAAATTAAATTTAATCGAAATTTTAAAAAAAATTCAACTGTTAATAAGAACAGTTCTAAATAAGATTAAAACAACTAATACGTGTAAATTATTTTCTTGTTCCAATATCTCTTCTTAATACATCAATATAAACAGCTAAAACTATAATTGAGCCAATTAACACTTGTTGCCAAAATGAACTTACATCCATTAAGTTTAATCCATTACGAAGAATACCCATAATCATAACTCCAGCAAAAACTCCAAGCACAGTTCCTCTTCCTCCAAAAAAACTTGCTCCACCAATAATACAAGCAGCAATCGCATCGAGTTCTGACTGAAGACCAGCATTTGGATATCCTGAGTCAGTTCTTCCAGCTAAAATCAAAGCGCCAATACCAGATAAAAAACCACACAAAGAATAAACAATAATCAAAATTTTATTTACATTTATTCCTGAAGCTCTAGCTGCATTTGGATTGCCTCCAATTGCATAGATCCATTTACCAGTTTTACTCTTATTTAAAAAAATCCAAAAAATTATATAAACAATTGCAATTAATACTAAACTTACAGGTAAATATTGAGATTTTTCTAACCCTAACCATTGTAGATCAATTCTTCCATGTCCCAAATATCTAACTTCATCTGTAAAACCACTAATAGGAGTGCCACCTGAAATTAAATTTCCTGCACCTCTAAATATATAAAGTGTACCCAAAGTCATTATAAAAGGATGAGGCATCCTTAATAAAGTAATGCCTAAACCATTAAATAATCCGCATAAAAAACCTGCAATCAATGGTGTAAGCACTACAATGAACCAGGGTGCTCCTGCTTTTGCAACGACAGCTAAAATCATAAGAGATAACATCATTATAGAGCCGACAGAAAGATCAATTCCTGCTGTTACAATTACCATAAATACTCCTAGAGCCAACATTGATTGCCAGGATATTTGTTTAAAAACATTGGTTACATTTCTCCATGAAAGAAACACATCTGGTTGCAAAATATGCATTACCAGAATCATAAGAACTAACAAAAGAAGTATTCCATACTTTTCAAAGTACGGAATTAACTTTAAATGCAAACTTTCTATTTTTTTATCTTTATCTTCCATATTATTTTTTACCCATGATCCATCCAATTACTTCATCTCTTGAGGTATTTGAAAGAGTAGCTTCTGCAAAATTAGTTCCTTGGAATAAAGCCATCACACGATCACAAACTGTAAAAATATCGTCCATTCTGTGACTTATTACAATCACCCCAACACCTGTTTTTTTTAAACTATTAATTAGATCTAATACTTTACCCACTTCTTTGATTGCTAATGCTGCAGTTGGTTCATCCATAATTACTACTTTAGCATTAAAGGCTGTTGATCTTGCGATCGCTACAGCTTGTCTTTGACCACCTGAAAGTTCCTCTACTTTTTGATCAGCACTTTTAACATTTATTTTTAACTTATCTAAATGAGCATTAGTTAACTCTTTAATTTTATTAAAATCTAAAAGTTTTAAAAATCCTAAATTTTTTGTTGGCTCTCTACCTAAAAAAATATTTTCACCAATAGGTAAATTACCTGCTAAAGCAAGATCTTGATAAACCATTTCTAATCCTAAGTTTTGAGAGTCTCTTGGACTTTCTAAAATTTCCTCTTTGCCTTGAAAGAATAATGAGCCTGCGCTAGGTTTATAAAGACCAGATAATACTTTCATCAAAGTTGATTTCCCAGCTCCATTATCTCCAACAACACCTAAGCATTCTCCTGCGTGAACTTTTAAGTTTACGTTCTCCAATGCTGTTATGGTTCCAAAATATTTTGTTATTCCTTTTGCTTCTAGTAGTGGATTGCTAGTTGATGACATAAGTTATAAAATTATTAAAATATCAATTAATTGCAACTGGTTTTGAAGCTAATAATCCTACTGTCTTTAATTCAGCCTTTTTACAAAATTTTGGTTTTAAGTTTTTTGATATTAAATGCATGTCCTTTAAAACTATGTCCCCCATAGCAAAAAAGGCCTCCGTCAAAGCTCCTGCTCTGTGTGCTGAAAACAAAATATTTTTAACTTTTCTGATTGGGTCATTTTTTCTCACGGGCTCCTCGGGAAATACGTCCGTAGCTACATAAATATCTCCCTTTTTAACTCTCGCGATCAAGTCCTTAAAATTTACAACTGCTGCTCGACTCATCAATATGAATAGTGAGTTTGTTTTCATTTTATTGATTAAACTTTTATTTACTAAATTTTTGTTTTTGGTTGTTACTGCTGCTAATACATAAATAATTTCGCATGTTTTAAACATTTTATTTAAGCTAACTGGATTAAATCCAAAGATTTTTATTTTGTTCTTTGATAACCATGGGTCATAAACATTTATATCTTTAGTAAACGGTAGCAACATTGGGTATAAAGATTTTGCTAAATCACCAAATCCTAATAATCCAATTTTTTTTCCTGATAAAAGTGATGCTTTTAAGTTACTTTCTAATCCATATTTTTCTTTACCTTTTACAAAATCAAAATGAGCATTATGAATATTTCTTAATAAAGAAAGTGTCATTCCTAATGCAATTTCTGCTACAGGCTTTGAAAATACTGGAGAAGTTGCAATTACATGGATTCCTTTTTGAGAACAATAAGTATAATCAACATTATTCATAAAATTACTTTCAACATTTATTATTGCTTTTAATTTTTTTGCTTTTGACAAAATTTTTTTATCTAAGTCTGGCTGACCCATAATAAATGTGGCCTGATCAATATAGTTTTCATAAAATTGTCTTTTTTTTTTATTAGGTGCTATTAAAACTTTATATTTTTTTTTTAATTCTATTAATTTTTTTTTTGTAAAAATCAGATCTAATGTTCTTGGGAAAGGATCAGATATAACAATTGGTTTTGACATCTAAATTAAAATTTTTTTAACTTCTTCTTCAGTAAATTTTTTTGGTCTATCACATTTTGTTTTTATTTTTTGAGGAATTCCTGTGGTGGCTGCCCTCATAGTTGACTCAATTATATCTAATACATGTAAAGACAAATCACCTGAACACCTGTGTTTTTTATTTTTCTGAATAGAATATAACATTTCAGATAAACCAACACTCCGATAGTTTGCATTTGTGGCAGCTTCATTTGATCTTCCACTTGAAGAAGTTATGTTTATTTTCCCTAAATGCATCTTATCAGTTTTATGTTCTCCCCATTTTCCACCTTCTGTAACAGAAATAAAAACAGAACCACCAAACATATTAGGATCTGGAACAATAATCGATCCTTTTGTACCATAAAGCTCCATATGGTTTCTTTGATGATTAATTACATCAAATGAGAGTGTTACCTGAATTATAGCGCCACTGTAAAATTGGATTGTTGCTAAATATGTTGTAGGTGTTTCCACTTTAAATGATTTGTTTTTTTTAGGCCCCACTCCATAAATTCTCTTTTTAAAAGCAGTTAATGTTCTTCCTTGAACTTGTTTTGCAGGTCCAAGTAAATTTACTAATGTTGTAAAAAAATATGGTCCCATATCAATTACTGGACCTCCTTCTTTTTTGTACCATGACTCAGGTTTTGGATGAAAAGACTCTACTCCAGGAAATGCGAAAATTGCATTACCAAGTTTAACATCTCCAATCAAATCTGAATCAATTAATTCTCTAGCTTTTTGAATTCCTCCACCTAAAAATGTATCTGGAGCATTTCCAAGATAAAGTTTATTTTTTTTTGCTAGTGTGACGAGTTCCTTACCTTTTGCAAAATAAGTTGCTAATGGTTTTTCTGAATAAACATGTTTACCTGAGTTCAAAACTTTTTTTGATACTGAATAATGAGATTGTGGAATTGTTAAATTTAAAATAACTTCTATTTCGTTGTCTTTTAAAATTTCTGATACTGTTTTAGATTTAATATTATATAATTTTGCACATTTATCAGCTGCTTTTTGATCAATATCTGCACAAGCAACTATTTTAAAATTATTAAAATATTGTTGCCCTCTAAAGTATGTCTCGGCGATGTGACCACAGCCTATAAGACCGACCTTAAAAATTTTATTCATAAAGGTTTATACGCCTTGTCTTTGTTTATCTTTTCCTTCTTTATAAAGTTTTAAAGCCTCTTCATTTTCTTTAGTTTTAGGAATTTCAAGTGTTGGACTATCCCAAAAAGCAGAACCCTCAACCCACTTATAAGCATGAGTTTTTATTGAAATAACGTATGTTACATCAGATGCTTTTGCTCTCTTAAATGCAGCTTCAAGATCTGAAATTGAATTAACATGTTCAGATTTAGCTCCCATACTTTCTGCATGTTTTGCAAAATCAACATCAACTAATCCAGGAGTATTAGAGCTCTTTAACAAGTTATTATATTCTTTACCGCCTTTAAATAGTTGAAGTCGATTAATAACTGCAAACCCACCATTATCACAAACTATAATTATTAATTTGTTTTTTGTAATAACTGACGAATAAATATCTGTATTATTTAGAAGATAAGAACCATCTCCTACAAAAGAAATTACTTCTTTATCTGGATTTGCCATTTTTATTCCAAGTGCTCCTGAAATTTCATAACTCATACAACTAAAACCCCACTCTGTTTCATGAGTATTTAATTCTCTAGGTCTCCAAACTTGAACAACCTCACCAACTAAGCCTCCTGCTGCGGTAACTGCAATATCTGTTGGGTCAGAGTTTCTATAAATTGCACCAATTACCTGAACATAACTTGGAACTTCTTGATTTGTCGGCGCACTCTCATTATCTATATGTTCATTCCATGATTTGAGTTCAATTTGAGATTTTTTATTCCATTCTTCCCCAGCTTTCCAACTAGCTAATACTTGTGAAAGCTCTGTTAATGAAACTTTAGCATCTCCAATGACAGCTTGCGCTAAATGTTTGTTAGCATCGAATCTTGATACATTTATTGAAACTAGTTTAAAATTTTTGTTTTCAAAATTTGCCCATGATCCAGTTGTAAAATCTGCAAGTTTGGTTCCAATTGCAATTGCTAAATCTGTTTCTTTTGCCAAAGTATTTGTATTTTTTCCACCTAAACCACCAATTTGACCTGCAAAATGAGAATGGTCTCTTTTCATTGTAGAATATCCCATCACAGTTTGCGTAACTGGTATATTATGTTTAATCGCAAACTGACTCAACTCCTCCATTGCATCTGAGTAAAAAACCCCACCACCTGAAATTATAATTGGATTTTTAGATGACTTAATTTTTTCTGCTGCCTCTTTAATTTGAAATTCATCTGGTCTTGGTCTTCTAATTGCATGTACTCTTTCTTTAAAAAACTCTTCTGGATAATCAAAGGTTTGACCTTGTATATCTTGGCTTAAAGCAATACATGCTGGACCACAGTCTGCAGGATCTAACATTGTTTGAACTGCTGCTGGGAATGATTGAATAATCTGTTCTGGTCTAGTTATTCGATCAAAATATCTTGTAACTGGTCTAAACGCATCATTAGCTGTTATTCCAGGATTATTAAAATGCTCAACTTGTTGCAACACCGGATCTGGCATTCTGTTTGCATAAGTGTCTCCTGGTAGAAACAAAATAGGTAATCTGTTACTCAAAGCAACTGCTGCAGCTGTAACCATATTTGTTGCACCAGGTCCAACAGAGGATGTTGCTACAAAAATTTGTTGTCGTCTTTTTGCCCTAGCATATCCAATTCCAGTAAGAGCCATATTTTGTTCATGGTGTCCTCTATAAGTAGGAAGTTCTTTTTTACTTTCTTCTAGTGCTTGACCTAAACAAGCTACATTTCCATGTCCAAAGATCCCAAAGACACCTGGAAATAACGGTTCTTTTTTACCATTAATTAATATTTTCTGAGCAATCAAATATTTTACTATTGCGTGAGCACATGTGAGAGTAATTTTTTTCATTAATATGTTTATCTTTTAATATGTATAGTGTTTATATATAATTCTATTTATAAATTAAAAAACCTAACTAAGTAAACTAAAAATAAATTCTATGTACGAAAAATTTGGACAATTCATTGATGGTAAGTGGCAACAAGCAGAAAAAAAAGAAACTTACGACGTAATCAACCCTGCAACAGAAGAAGTAATTGGAAAAGCATCAAAAGCTTCATCTATTGAAGTACAAAAAGCATTAAAATCTGCAGAAAAAGGTTTGGAAGTTTGGAAAAATACTGCGCCATGGCAAAGAGCTTACGTACTTAGAAAAATTGCAGACATGATGAGAGAGAAAAAAGATGTTATAGCAAAATGGTTAACTCTTGAAGTTGGAAAGCCTCTTGCAGAAGCTGTTGGTGAAGTAGGTGGTGGAGCTGATATTTTTGAGTGGAATGCTGAAGAAACAAAAAGAATTTATGGTCAAACACAACAAAGTAGATTTCCAGATACTAGAGTTCATGTTTATTATCAGCCTGTTGGTGTTGTTGCAGCTTTAGTTCCTTGGAATTTCCCAATAGTTTTAGCATCTAGAAAAATTTCTACTGCCCTAGCTGCAGGATGTTCAGTAATTTGTAAACCAGATGTAATTACTCCTGGCGCTGTAATGGAATTAGTAAATATTTGCAAAGAAGCAGGTGTACCAGATGGTGTTGTTAGTCTTTTGTCAGGCGATCCTGCTGAAATATCAAATGAATTAATGGAGTCGGATATAATTAAAAAAGTTTCAGTTACTGGATCAACTAGGGTTGGTAAAATTATTTTAAAAAAAGCAGCTGATAAAGTTCAAAGAGTTACTATGGAACTTAGTGGACACTCGCCTTTTATTGTA
>CACIOP010000021.1 GCA_902588315.1 uncultured Pelagibacteraceae bacterium | reverse complement strand
GCGTATTAGTACTTGAAGAATACGAACATGCTAAAGCAAGAGGAGCTAAAATATATGCAGAATTAACTGGTTATGGAGCAACTTCGGATGGATACGACATGGTAGCGCCATCGGGTGAAGGAGCTGTTAGATGTATGAAAATGGCAATGGCGACTGCTAAAAATAAAATTGATTATATTAATACTCATGGAACATCTACTCCAGTTGGAGATATAACTGAGCTTAATGCTATTAAGGAAACTTTTGGAGAAGATATTCCAAAAATAAGTTCAACAAAATCTTTATCGGGTCATCCTTTGGGGGCTGCTTCAGTGCATGAAGCAATCTATTGTTTGATAATGATGAAAAATAATTTCATAACAGGATCAGCAAATATTACAGATATGGATGATGATGCTAAAAAATTTCCAATTATTGCGAAAACTGAAACAGGAGCAACCTTAAATACAGTAATGTCAAATAGTTTTGGCTTTGGTGGAACTAATGCAGCTTTAATTTTTGAAAAGGTTTAGTTTATGAGTTTGATGAAAGGTAAAAAAGGATTAATCATGGGTGTTGCCAATGAAAGATCTATTGCATGGGGTATTTCTCAAAAACTTGCAGAGGCTGGAGCTGAGTTAGCATTTACTTATTTAGGTGATGCTTTAAAAAAAAGAGTAGTTCCTTTAGCAGAAAAATTAAATTCAAATGTTACATTTAGTTGTGATGTAGAAAAAAAAGAAGAAGTTGTAAAATTATTTGAGGATATCAAATCCCAATGGGGTGAAATTGATTTTGTAGTTCATGCAGTTGCTTTCTCTGATAAATCAGAGTTATCAGGTGAATATTTAAATACGACTAGAGAAAACTTTTTAAGAAGTATGTTAATCTCATGCTTTTCATTTACTGAAGTAGCAAAAGAAGCTTCGAAAGTAATGAAACAAGGCGGAAGCTTACTCACTTTAACTTACGAGTCTACTAAAGCTATTCCAAATTATAATGTAATGGGTGTTTGCAAATCTGCTTTAGAAGCTAGTGTTAAGTATTTAGCAAGAGACTTGGGTGCTAAAGGCATGAGGGTAAATGCAATAAGTGCTGGACCTATTAAGACATTGGCTGCCTCTGCGATTGGAGACGCAAAATTCTTATATAAATGGAATGAAGACCATTCTTTTCTTAAAAGAAACGTAGATATCCATGACGTTGGAAATTCAGCATTATATCTTTTAAGTGACCTTGCAAACGGTGTTACAGGCGAAATTCACTACGTAGATGCTGGATACAATAAGGTCGGTATGCCAGACCCTAAAAATATAAAATAATTCTTTATGAAATTTAAAAATATTATCTGTATATTATTTGATCTTGATGGGGTGTTAATAGATGGACAGCCTTTGCAGGTTAAATCTACTATAGAAGTTTTAAAAAATTATACACAATGTACAAATGAAGTTAAATTACTTGTAAATGAAACAATAACCACAAAAGAAAAATTACAAATTCTTAATTCAAAGGGTCTGATAAAAAAAAAAGATATAAATAAAATCTACAGTCAAAAAATAAAACTATTTGAAAAAATTGCTCTTAAAAAAATAAAATGTACTAATAGAGTTTTAAATATGTTTAAAAAATTAAATCAAGAAAATTTTAAAGTTGGAGTGGTAACAAATAGTAATGGCAAGACAGCCATTAAAATCTTAAAAAAATTAAAAATATTTAAATTTTTAGATATTTTAATTTCAAATTCAAACAAAATTAAACCAAAACCTAATCCTGAGCCATATAATCTTGCAATGGCAAAACTAAAAGCAAAAAAAAAAAATACTTTAATTTTTGAAGATTCGCCAGTTGGTATTTTGTCGGCAAAAAGATCTGGTGCAAATTACTATAAAATTAGAAATCTAAATAAATTAAATTTTAATTTTTTAACCAAGATCATAAAATTTAACCATGAAAATTTATGATTTTAAAAAAATGATAGGTGGATGGTTTATTGGAAACTTTAAACCCTCAGCCTTCAAAACAAAAACTTTTGAAGTTTCTTATAAAATACATAAAAGAAACGAAAAATGGGATTACCATTATCATAAAAAAGCTACAGAAATTAATTTAGTGATTAAAGGTAGAATGAAAATTAGAAACAAAATAATTAAAAAAAATCAAATATTTATTTTAAAACCTAAAGAAATAGCAGATCCTAAATTTTATCAAGATACACATATTGTATGCGTGAAGGTACCATCAGTTATTGGTGATAAGTATTTGATTAAATAATTAAAGTAAAATTATGAGTTATAAATTTAAAACTCTACTCTTTATACCTGTATATAACTGTGAAAAAACTGTGATTAAAGGACTTACAAAGTTTTTTTATAGAAAAAATGAATATTTTTTTGATCAAGTCCTTTTTATTGATAATCAAAGCAATGATAAAACAATACTAAAAATTAAAGATTTCATAAAAAAAATAAAGTTAAAAAACAAAAAAACAAGTTTCAAAATTTTTAGAAATAAAAAGAATTATAATTATGGTGGTTCAAATAAAATTGCTTTCAATTATGCTTATAATAAAAAATTTGATTATTTATTTATATCATCAGGAGACCATCAGGGATTTATATCCGACTTAGTAAATATTTTTAAAAAAGAGATCAACAAAAATAAAAGTTTTTTTGGAGTTAGATTTCATAAAAAAGCAAAATTTAAAAAATATAGTAAGAAAAGAATCTGGGCTAATATTATAATTAATAAATTATTTAGTTATAGCACTAAAATAAAAGTTAATGACTTAGGATGTGGACAGACAATATTGAATTGCAAATACTTAAAAGATAAATTTTATTTAAATTTTCCTGACGGTCTTTATTTTACATACTATCTTACTTTATATCATATATTAAACGATAAATTTAAAATTAAATTTGTTGACATTAGATGGAAGCACTCAGAAGGTGATAGTTCTGTAATACCCTTCAAACATATTTTTGAAATAATTAAACTCTTTCTAAGTGTTTTATTTCTCAAAAAAATTTTTTTTAATAAAGGTGACAAAAAAAAAATCAGTTACTACAATTATATAAACATAAAGATTTAAATAAATATAACTTTATTATTGATTTTTTTTATCTGATTTTTAATTTCCTTATCGTATTGTCCAGCTCTTAAATAAACATAGACTTTTCCTTGATTTATTAGTTTAATTGGAGAAAAAATTTTATAATTTGTTCCACATAAATATTTATTTTGTTTTAATTTATCATTATCGATAACACCATTAATTCCTTTATTTAAATTTAAATAAATTATTAATTGAGAAAAAATATGTGCTCCAAATAAATAAACTTTTTCTTTTTTTCGTAAAAAGTTATTTATTTTTTGCACATCTTTTTCCCATTTAATAAATAAATTTTTAAATAATTTGTAATTTTCAGAAAACTTACTATAGGAAAATTTTTTTTTTTTTTTTATAACTTTTGTTTGATACATTACGGAATGACTTTTTCCAAAAATTTTTTTTTTTTTAATCTTAAAATAATTGTTTTCTAAATAACTTTTTACTAAATCTTGATCGTAATAAAAAGGATGCTCAAAGCTTACAGCGTTAGCTAAACCTTTTTTTATCATTGGTTTCATATTAGGCATTGAAAATATGTGAAGTCCATTCTTGTTCAATTTTAATTTAATTAATTTCAAAAATTTAATTGGATTAAAAAGATGTTCAAAAAAATGTGAATGAATAATTAAATCAAATTTGTAATTTATCTTTTCGAGTTTTACAAATTTATCTATATATATAATTTTTTTATTCTGCTTCTTTAGTTTAATATTTTTTCCAATACTGATAAATTTATTTATTTTTGAAAAATCTGAGATGTATTTTGTGATTGAATTAGAGCCCGCTCCTATTTCCAGAATATTGCCTCTTAAATATTTTTCACAAAATTTAAAAAATGTATGATGATGCAATTGCCAAGTCATTCCAGTTGTACCTTCACCGTGCTTATATTTATATAATTTTCCTAATGGCACCCTTGGATATATCCTTATCTTTCCACTATTTTGATCAATTTGAAAATTCATATCTTTTTTTTCAACTTGAAATGATTTATTTACAGCGCCCATAAAAATAGGGAACTTTTTTATCGATTTTATATTTAAGTATTTTTCTTTATTCATTCAAATTTTTTTAGCTTTTTCAACATCATCTGGGGTACCTAATAAACAGAATTGATTTTTTTTTAATTCATAAACTATAATTTGTTTTTTTTTTAACTAAATAATTATAAGTTTCAGAAACGTAAGCCTCTTTTTTTTTATTTACTTTTTTTACATACTTTCTTGCTGATTGAAAAAAATCATAAGTATATTTCCAGTAATGAACTCCAATTAGAGCATGATTTGATATTGCTTTCTTTTCTAAAAATTTTATTGCTATATTTTTCTTTGTTTTAACAAAGCTATTTTTTTTGTTTTTTGACCTATATGTTAAAACACAACCGTCCGGTTTTTTATTTGTTATAAATTTTATAAAATCATTTACATCCCAATTCAGAAATTGGTCACAATTAGCTATTATTAAAGGCAATTTATTATCTATTTTTTTTACTTGTAGTAAACTGTGAACAGGGCCATTTAAAGTTTTATTCAATATAATTATTTTTTTTGGTTTATATTTCTTTAATAACTTTTTTAATTTAATATTATATTTTTTTTCTTTGTAATTTTTAATTATGAAATAATAGTTTGCATTTTTAATTTTTAAACTATCTATGGAGTTTTCAATTAATGTTTTATTCCGAAATTTTAATAAAGGTTTTGGAGTAAGTATGCCTTTATATTTGAATCTTTTGCCATCGCCAGCTAAAGGTATAATTATATTAAATCTCATTTATATTTTTGTATAAAGTCGGAACATATTCCAGAAAAAGTATTGATTTTTGTTTTATATAATTCTGGAAGAACAGTAATCGAATTTTTAAATCCTTTTTTTTGCCTTGGATGACACCAAATCCATCCTTTGTTAGTAATTGTAACTAAATCCTCTTCATGCCAGAAACAGTGTATATTGTTAATTTTCATAAAATATAACGCTTCAATATTTTTAGCATGACACCAAAGCTTTTTGTGTTTTAAGAAATCTATTTTAACCTCATACATTTTTTTTCTAATGTTATCGTGTCCTAAAAATATTTTATTTCTTATTAGCCAAACGTCTATTTCGCAATGATAACCTTTTCTTAATGCTTGCAAAATATAATCAGGTCTATTTTCTAGATCAGGATTTTTACCAAGTAAATTTCCTCGATGTGATATTAACTTCATCATGAACAAACTATTTTGTAAATTAAATTAGTATACAATACATCATAAATTTTTAATGAACATGCATTACTTTCAAAATTTTTTATTTTGTTAGTAATATTTCTATTATTAATATTTATCTTTAAATCATTAACAAAGACATCGAGATAGATGATGGGAATTTTTTTACTATCATATAATTTTAACAGATATACTTTATCTTGTGAGGTCAATTCAAATTTATTCAACATATTTATATTTATGTTTAAAATTTTATTTGCCTTAATTTCAAAGTTTTTTTTATTAATTGTCAAAATAGTATCATTTAATGTTAGCAATGATACTTTGCTTATTTTATTATTTTTACTTTCTATTGTTAATTTTTTATTTAAATCACTACTTATTAAACTTTTGCTTATATCTATAAGTTCACTATTAATTATTAAAAAAATATTATCAAATTTTTTTTCCAATTTGCTAATGTCCATTTTTGCATTGCTAATATTTAAAAAAAAATTATTTTTTTGAATTCCTGAAATTAAAAATTTGTAAAATAATGCTTCAGTTGTATCAAATAAAAAAAGGCTATTTGAATAATCTGAATATTTTTTGATATTCTTTTCGTCAAAAACTAAATCTTGATTATGTTCAAATATTATTTTTTTATTCAATAAAAAGTTTGATCCTGATACGATTGATATTAAAAGAAAAATACTTAGGAGATATAATCCAATTTTCTTATGATTATTTAGTTTTAAAACAGAGAAAATTACTAAAGATACTAAAATTATCGAATAAAATGGTAAAAATCTTTCCATTATTAAGTAATTTGGAAAAATCATTAGAAAAGTAAAATATATAATTAACGAAAAAAAAATACTTTTTAAATTTATACTTAGGTTTCTAAAATAACTAAAAAATAAAATTGTAAAAATTGATATAATTAATAGAAAAGTTAAAAATAAAATAAAATGCAATGAATAAACTGGATACAAAAAATTTGATATAATAAAGAGTTTCTCCATGAACATTACAGAAATATTTTCAATAGAAAATAAATAGTTCCATTCTAAAAATTTAGGCTCATCAATTAAAGTTGAGTGTGTAAATTTGATTTGAAAAAAATATACTACTAAAAAAATTATTATATAGATTAATGTTCTTAGATGAATTTCTATATTATTAAAAGTTTTGAGTATTGATTTTGAAAAAATATAATGTCTTATATAATTCAAAATTACAAAAAAACCTAAAAAAAATATACCGAATATATGAGACAAGCATCCAAGCAATAAAAGAATATAATGAATAATGTAATTTTTTTTTTCTAAATTAACTAACGAAAGTAACGCAAAACCAGTGGATAAAATATACGGATAACCAGAAATTAAACCTGGAAAAATAGGATTAAAAAATAAAATTATACTTGTTAAATAAAAAATTTCCTTATTAAAAAAAAATATGCACAAACTATAAATCGAAAATAAAATAAACATATTTACTAATAATATTAGTATAAACTTTGAGTTATTATTTAAAATTTTTTTTAAGGTTAATTCTATTACAGAATAAAGTGGGTGATAGGAGTAAAAAATTCTTTGTATATCTCGATTTTTTTTTTCATCAGAAATATATTTTACTACATTCTTGTTTTCTAAAAATTCATAAAAAGAATTTAAACCAAGACAATCTTTTTCCACGAAACATATATCAAAGTTTGTTGCTTTTATTTCATAAGCATATCTATCATCTGCTTCTTGTGGTGATCCTCTATTTTGTGTAAATTCATAGGCTGGCAATGAAAAAAGAATGACAATTATAACAATTAAAATTTTTTCAAAACTTTGATAAGAAAGAGCATTATTTAAGATCATATTTTAAATTATGAAAAACATATATAAATTCTTAATTATAATTGTTACAGTATTATTTTTTGGAATTCTATCTATATATTTTATACCTTCTCACAAAAATTTTGTCGTTTTTAAAATTAAACAAAAAATTCCATCCTCGATTAAAACAAAATTAAAAGATACATTGTTCATAATTCCTGAACAAAAAAGAAAAATAGAATTTTATCAAAAAAAATACAATAATCTTGAAGTTGAATATAAACTATTAAGAGACGAACTAATAAAAATAAAATCTAAAGAGATAAATAATTTTAATTTAAAAAAAATTAAAATCCCTTTTTATAATAGAGAAACTTCCCAAAAATCTGTTGGTTTCATTGAGTTTTATAATTCAAAACTAATTACAATATCTGGTACAGGAAAATTTTTATATTCTAATCAACCACACATAACCTCAGAAATTAAATTTAATGAAATTAAAACAAATTTAAATGAGTTAATTTTAGATAAGAATTTTTTTGATAGTGAGCAAAGAGAAGAGATGGGAGAAATGATAAGTATAAAAGATACTTTGGTTATTAAAGATAAAATTTATATTTCCTATTCTAAATTAATTAATAAAGATAAAAATTGTTATAATATATCTATTTTAGAAGCTAATTTTAACTTTACTAAATTAAATTTTAAAAACTTTTTTGATAAACTTAGCTGTATAGAAAAACCTGATGGATATCATACTGGTGGTAGAATGGTATATGTAAAAGAGGATAATTCGATAATATTGACTACTGGTGATATGGGAGCACCAATTCTCGCGCAAGAAGAGAAAAGTTATTACGGAAAAATATTAAAAATTAATTTAAAAAATCTGAAAATAGAAATTCTCTCTAAGGGACATCGTAATCCACAAGGACTTGCTTACGATGAACGAACTAATCTTGTTTTTTCAACAGAGCATGGTCCAATTGGAGGAGATGAAGTTAACTTAATAAGAAAAGGTAAAAATTATGGTTGGCCTTTAGCTTCATATGGAGAAAGTGATTTAGAGCATCTAAAATCACACAAACTTCATAATTTTATTGAACCCTTGATTTACTTTACCCCTGCAATAGGTATATCTGAAATTTTATATGTGTATAACGAAAGCTCTAATTTA
>CACIOP010000020.1 GCA_902588315.1 uncultured Pelagibacteraceae bacterium | reverse complement strand
TTGAACCTAATACAATTATTACAATACCGATCGGTGGTAAAAGACCTGGAAGGTATGACATTTTTTCTTTTAATGTTAAAGCAGGCTCATCACTTAAAGGTGCCAAATGCGGTTGTAATCTTGTACGAATTAAAATGTATGTAATAATTAAACCTGAAATCATTAAACCAGGAACAATAGCTTCTTGGAATAACATCGTTATAGACGTCTCTGTTGTTAATCCATAAATAATTAAAACAATTGAAGGTGGTATCATTGTTCCCAAAGATCCTGATGCACAAATAATACCGATAGACATATCTTGATCGTATTTCAATCTCAACATTTGAGGCAGTGCTATCAAACCTAATAAAACTATTTCTCCACCAATAATTCCACTCATCGCCGCCATAATTGTTGCCATGATGGCAGTAACCACTCCTACTCCACCTCTAGTCTTTCTTAACCACGCATTTAAAGCGTCATAAAGATCTCTTGCGATGTTCGAACGTTCGAGCAAGGAGGCCATAAATATAAATAATGGAACAGATAAAAAGGAATAAGTGACAACAAGGGAATAGTATCTTGAAAGTAATATGCCTAATGCATGCTCACCTATGTATAAAAACACGAGTACTGCACCCATAAAACCAGATGCAAAACCCATTGGAACACCTATAGATATAAGTAATAACAATCCTACAATAAGTATTATTGAAAGTGATCCTATATCCATATTATTTTAATTCTTTAGAAGGGTCGTATTGTTTTTCCTTAGGATTTCTCCAATCAATAATTAAATTATTTACAGATTGAACAGCAATAAGAAAAACACATAGAAGTGTTAGTGGCTTCATAGTAGCTGGAATTGGTGGATCCCAATAAGTTGCAAATCTCTCCCAATTTATAAATGATCTGTATGCATCTTCCATACCACCATAAATTACAGCTGCAGCGAAAAGAACAATAATTAAAGTACTAATTAGGTCAAAAATTCTCTGGGTCCGTCTACCAACCCAATCATACAATAATACTATTCTAATATGGCTTCTTAATCTTGTTGCATATATACCGCCAACTAAATAACAAACACCAGCAAGCCATAGACACAGTTCATTTGCCCACAAAGTTGGTTTAAACAATACATATCTCATAAAAATTTCATACATCATCACAATTACAATTACAGGAATTAAATATTTAATTGTGTGACTTAAAAATAAGGAAACTCTATCAATCCAATTTATTGGAAAATCATCTTTACTCGCAACTTTTTGATTTTGTTCTTGTAATTCTTTATCGATCATTGAGTAAAAATTTAAATAATTCGAAGGGCCTTTGCAGGCCCTTCAAGATTTTTTTTATTACATGATACCGTTAGCTTTCATATAAGCTTTATGTATCTCGATAAGTGCCGCAGCTTCTGGAGACTTAGTCTTCCATTCTTCCCAAGCAGCTAGAGCAGCTTGTCTGAATTTAAGTCTGTCTTCTCTAGACCAGTCATGAAGAGTAACGCCCATTTCATTTAAAGCTTTAACAGCTTCTGCGTTTTTTCTCTCAACTAAGCTAGTGATAGTTCTTCCAGCAATTTCAATACCTGCTTTCATTGCACCTTTTTCATGAGGCTTTAACTTGTTCCATACTTTTGTGTTACAAGCTAAGTGGTCAGCTGGCATAGAGTGGAAACCTGGGTATGTAGCATATTTATTTTGCTCATAGTGTCCACCTGCATAGTTAGTAGCTAAAGATGAATAGTCAGCACCATCAATTAGACCAGTTTGTAAAGCAGTTGGAACTTCACCAAAGTCCATTACGATTGGCTTAGCACCTAATGCTGTAAAGATCATGCTTTCCATTCCTGGAGGTGATCTAAATTTAAAGTCTTTTAATGAAGCAACATCTGGAATTGGTCTGCTAGATATTAAAGACTCGTGTCCTGGTATCCACCAACCAATTAATGTCATTCCATATTTGTTGTAAAGTGCATCAACAGCTTCTTGAGCTCCTGGGAAATTCAAGAATTCATATTGTTGATATGGGTTATCGTATCCACCCATTACATCACCTGCGAATTGGAATGCTGCATTTTTACCTGTTTGGTAACCTGCACCAGTCATATCACAATCAATAATTCCAGTTTGTGCAGAGTTAAATACCTCAGCAGATTTACCTGTTACTGATGATGAGTAGAACATTTCTACTTTTAAGCTTCCGCCAGAAAACATTTCAACGTTTTTAGCGAATTGAGCAGCAACTTCACCATTTGGTGAACTAGCTGTAAAGTGAGTTTCAATCTTTAAAGTCTTTGCATTTGCAGAGCCAAATAAAGCAACTGAAACAATAGCTACAGCTGCTATAGTTTTAGATATAAGTTTAAACATTATCTTCCTCTCGTTTATGTTTTTTTTGAAAGTTAACCATAAATGATTTTTGAGATCAATAATTTCGTTTAATTTTTATATATAGAAATTATATATATTTATTGAACTGACAACTTATAGTTGTTCTAAACTACTTCTGAAATAAGAGGTTTTTTATTGAAATAACAATAAATATTATCCACTGCCATCATACTCATTGCCAATCTAGTCTCATGGGTCGCACTACCGATATGAGGTAGAACAAAACAGTTATCTAGTTTTAAATATCTTTTATCTAAATTTGGTTCATTATTGAAAACATCTAATCCTGCTGCATAAATTTTTTTATTTTCTAATGCATCTATCAATGCATCATCATCAATTGTTGATCCTCTTGAAGTATTAATAACTACAGCATGCTTTGGTAACAAACTTATTGTTGATGCATTTAGAATATATTTGGTCTCAGCTGTTGCAGGTGTGTGAATACTTAGAAAATCACACTCTGGTAGCATTGTATTTATATCAGAATAATACTTTGCTCCATCTTCTAGATCTTTAGAGAGTTTATTTCTATTGTTATAAATTATCTTCATTCCAAAAGCTTTAGCGCGTTTTGCAGCTATTCTTCCAATACGACCCATTCCAATAATTCCTAAAGTTTTACCTGTTACTGAATTTCCAATCATAGTTTTTGTCATATCTGGGGGCAAATTTTTCCATTTATAAGATCTTACTAAATTAAATCCCTCAGTAGCTCTTCTAGATGCAGCCAAAATTAATAAAATTGTAATTTCTGCAACTGACTCATTTAATACGTCAGGGGTATTTGTAATTTTAATTTTTTTTTTTTGAGCAGATAAAATTGAAATATTGTCATATCCAACACCAACTTGAGAAATGATCTTTAGTTTTCTTTCTATTTTTTCAAAGAAATTAATTCCTAAATTATCCCATCCTGTAGATACAATTCCATCAAAATTATTTGCTAATTTAGAAAGATCATCGTCTTTTATAGGTGTATCTGTTGGATTTAGCTGCACATCAAATTCTTTTTTTAATTTTTCCTCAGCCAAATCAGATATTTTTCTAGTAACTAGTATTTTTTGCCTCATATTAGTGAGAGTCTCTTGGCAAACCTTTGGTATGTGATACGTCTAAATATTTTCCTCGAGAATTTATGCATGCACCATCATCCAATTGACCAACAGTATTTCTAAATATTTCTTGCCATGGAGTTTGATTATTGGGTTTAAATACTTTTTTATTTTTTCTTCGTTTTTTAAATTCAGCTTGAGAAATCAATAAATCAACTCTTCTTTTATTTAAGTCTATTTTTATTTTATCGTAAGTTTTAACAATTCCTAGATCTCCGCCTACTGCTGACTCTGGTGAAACATGCAATATTGATGGACTTTCTGATGTTCCACTTTGTCTTCCATCTCCAAGAGTTGGCAAATGTCTTATTCCTTTTTTTAATAATCTGTCTGGTGGTTGCATATTAACTACTTCAGCTGACCCAGGATAACCAACAGGTCCACAACCTCTAATAATTAATAGAGAGTTTTCATCTATTTTTAACTTCTTATCATTAAGTCTTTTATGATAATCCTCAGGACCTTCAAAAACTATAGCTTTACATTCAAATACATTTGGGTGTTTAGGATTTGATAAATATTGATCTCTAAATTCTTTACTGATTACAGATGTTTTCATGATAGCAGATGAGAAAAAGTTACTTTTCATAACTAAAAAACCAGCTTTTTCAGTCAATGCATTCTTAAATGATTTAATTACTTTGTTATCTACATTAACTTTCTTTCTTAAATTTTCTCCTACAGTTTTTCCTGTAACTGTATTTATTTTTGTGTGAATTTTTTTGTTTTTAATTAATTCTTTCATTACAGCAGGGATTGCTCCAGCTCTATGAAAACTTTCCATTAAGTATTCTCCAGCAGGTTGACAGTTTACTAATAAGGGAATGTTATGACCAAGTTTTTGCCAATCAGAAAGATCAAATTTAATTCCCATATGTTTTGCAATAGCACTTAAATGAGCTGTGCAGTTGCTTGATCCACCAATGGCACTTGCAACTACTACTGCATTTTCAAAAGCTTTACGTGTCATAATTTTTGATGGGGTTAAATCTTCATGAACCATTCCAACGATTCTTTTTCCTGTTTCATAAGAAATTTGTTCTCTTTCTCTATAAGGAGCTGGAATGACTGCACCCCCTGGTAAAGACATACCTAACGCTTCAGCAACAGAATTCATTGAGGAAGCTGTTCCCATTGTATTACAATGTCCGGCACTTGGTGCAGAAGATGCAACCATATCCATAAATTCTTCGTATTTAATTTCTCCTTTGGCTAACATTTTTCTCGCTTCCCAAACTACCATTCCTGACCCAGCTAATTTACCTTTGTAAACTCCATCTAACATTGGACCACCAGACAAAACTATTGCGGGAATGTTTACCGTTGCAGCTGCCATTAAAGCAGCTGGAGTAGTTTTATCACATCCTGTTGTTAGTATAACTCCATCAATTGGATATCCATATAAAACCTCAACTAGTGACAAATAAGAAAGATTTCTATCCAACATTGCTGTTGGTCTTTTTCCTGTTTCTTGAATTGGGTGAGTAGGAAATTCCATTGGTATGCCACCAGCTCTTCTAATTCCGTCTTTAATTCTTTTGCTTAAAGACATGAAATGCCTGTTGCATGGAGAAAGATCACTCCCAGATTGAGCAATTCCTATAATTGGATTGCCAGATTGTAATTCTTTTCTTGTAAGACCATAATTTAAATATCTTTCCAGATATAAAGCAGTCATGTCAGGGTTTTTTGGATTATTGAACCACTGTTGACTTCTGAAACTTTTTTTTCTTTTTTTAGGCATAATTTAAATAATGGTTTGTTTAGATTTATAGTTATATAATAATTTTATGAATAATCTAATAGTTTTAAATAAGAATGACAATGTGGGCGTAAGCCAATTTATTATTCCTGAAAAAACTAAAATACAAGGTCATGAGATTAGTACTATCGATCCAATCCCTTTTGGTCACAAAGTTTGTTTAAAAACAATTAAAAAAGGTGATCCGATCATTAAATATGATCAAATTATTGGGTTTGCATTAGATGATATTAAGCCTGGACAACATGTACATTCGCATAATTTAGAATTTAGAGAATTCAAAAGAGAATTTAAAGTTACAGATAAAAAACATATTGTTGATCAGAAAGCAGATACCTTCTTTAATGGAATTTTAAGAGATAATGGACAGGTTGCTACTAGAAATTATATTGGAATTGTAAGTACAGTAAATTGCTCAGCAACTGTCACAAAAATGATTGTTGAGAGGATTAAATATTCTGACATTTTAAAAGATTATCCAAACATCGATGGCATAGTACCTATCACTCACTCTACAGGTTGTGGAATGAATACTGAAAGTGAAGGAATGCAAATTTTCCAAAGAACTATAGATGGATTTAAAAATCATCCTAATTTTTCTCATGTTTTTGTTATAGGTTTAGGTTGTGAATGTGCACAAGTCAGTTTATTTGATGAGTCTATAAAGAAACATAACCGAATTCATTTTCTAACAATACAAGATGAAGGTGGAACTAAAAAAATAGTCGAAAAAGTATTATCTCAAATTAAAAATTTGCTTTCTGAAGCTAATAATGTCCAAAGAACTTCACAACCAGTAAGTCATCTAACTTTAGCTCTTCAATGTGGTGGTTCAGATGGATATTCTGGAATAACAGCAAACCCTGCATTAGGAGTTGCTGCAGATCTCTTGGTTAAAAAAGGTGGAAGTTCAATTTTATCTGAAACTCCAGAGATTTATGGTGCTGAGCATTTGTTAATTAATAGAGCGAGCTCACAACAGACTGCTGATAAGCTAATAAAGAGAATTGAATGGTGGAGACATTATACTTCAATAAATAATAGTTCCATGGACAACAATCCTGCGCCAGGTAATAAAAAAGGTGGCCTTACAACTATATTAGAAAAATCTTTAGGTGCTGTTGCAAAAGGAGGAAACTCTATCCTTCAAGATGTGTTGCATTATGCTGAACCTTTAAAAAATAAAGGTTTTAATTTTATGGACTCTCCTGGTTATGATCCTGTATCTGTTACTGGTCAAGTTGCATCAGGTGCTAATGTTATTTGTTTTACAACAGGACGTGGTTCTTGTTTTGGTTGTAAACCAGTTCCAAGTTTAAAACTTTCAACAAACTCAGCGATGTTTGAAAGAATGTCTGAAGATATGGATATTAATTGTGGCACAATTGCTGAAGGAAAAGAAAAAGTTGAAGAAGTTGGTCAAAAAATATTTGAATTAGTTGTAAGTACTGCTTCAGGGAATAAATCAAAAAGTGAAATCAACGGCTACGGTGACGAGGAGTTTAATCCTTGGCAAGTTGGCGTTGTAATGTAATTTATTAATCCTGTGCCTCAACAAACATACTTAATTAAAGTAATTTTATTAGCCACTGGTGGTTTTTTCATGTTTGTTTGTATGGACTCTACAGCAAAGTATCTTGGAACAGTAATGCCCGTAACGCAAGGTGTATGGGGAAGATTTTTCTTTCATCTGATTTCTCTCCTTATATTTTTTCTCATTTTTAGACCAAAAGTGAATTTAAAAAAAAATTTTAAAATTCAAATAATAAGATCTGTATTAATGGTTTCTGCTACATTTTTTATGTTTCATTCATTGCAGAAATTCGACATGTTGGATATTTATGTTGTTTTTTTTACAGCACCATTAATCGTTTCATTGTTATCTGCTTATTTTCTAAAGGATGTTTTGACTTTTAAAGGTACAATTTTGATGCTGTTAAGCTTTCTAGCAATAATTTATTCAGTGGGTCCAAGCATGAAAATAATAAGTTTGGATTTATTATACCCTATGATACCTCCAATTTGTTGGGCCTTATATCAATTTTTTACCAAAGTTGTTTCTAATGATAATGAGCCATTTGCAGCTATTTTTTATACATCTATTTTAGGAGCTATTATTTTTACTATTTATATAATTTTTAATTGGGAACCTTTGGAGAAAAATATTTATTGGTTATATTTAATATTGTTAGGTTTTGCTGGATTTGTAAGTCACTCTTTGATCGTTTATGCAATACAACTTTCCAACTTGTCATTTGTTACTAATTTTCAATACTCACAGTTAGTTTGGTCTACAATTATTAATTTCTTAATTTTTGGGGTACCATTTGATTATAATAAAATTGTTGGGGTGATAGGAATTATTGTTTTTGGTATTATGTTCATAAGAACTGAAGGTAAAAAAAGAGTTAAAAAATGAGGTATGAATGAAAAATATAGGCTTTATTGGTGTTGGGTATATGGGCTATGGGATAGCCAAAAATATTTTAAAACATAAAAATAATCTTTTTGTCATTGCTAATAAAAATAGAAAACCAATTGAGAAAATTGTTAGCGATGGAGCTGAAGAAGTAAAATCTTTTGAAGATTTTTCCAGTAAAAATTTAGATGTTATGTTTATGTGTGTTACTAACACTCCCATAGCAAAATCAATATCAGAAAAAATTTCTACTATTTTAGATAGTAAAACTTTAATTATTGATATCACTACTCACAATAAGACTGGTTCAATAGAAACAGAGACGATTTTCAATACAAAAAAAATAAATTATGTTGAGTGTCCTGTAATGGGAGGTCCTGTTCAGGCTGAAGAAGGTATTTTGGGAGGAATTGTTGGAGCATCAGATGATAACTTTAAAATTGCTGAGCCATATTTTAATTTTTTTTGTAAAGAATATTTTCATTTTGGACCTGTTGGCATGGGTGCAAAATCAAAGCTTTTAAATAATTTTTTATCTCTTGGAAATGCTGCTTTAGTCAACCATTTAGCTAAAAGTGCTACAGAGATGGGTTTAGATTTAAAAAAAGTGTTTGATGTTGCAAAACTTGGTTCTGGAAATTCTGCAGCACTTAATAGAGTTTTTGATAATCTTTTAAAAGGTGATTTTACTGGATTTAAATTTACGGCAAGTAATTCTGTAAAAGATTTAACTTATATTCAAGACTTATTAAAAGATTTTCCTGAAGCTGAAAAAGTTGCTGCAGTAAATAAAAATTATTTTCAAAAAGCTGTTGATGACGGTTACGGTGAAAATTTTATCAGTGAATTAATAAATAAAAAATAATTTTAGAAGTAACTTAAGTTAC
>CACIOP010000019.1 GCA_902588315.1 uncultured Pelagibacteraceae bacterium | reverse complement strand
TAATCCAAATAAAGCAGTGCCAAAAAAAGAGAGAAATAAAAAAGAAGAGGATAATAAAGAAGCTCCTAAAGAAGAAGCTCCTAAAGAAGAAGCTCCTAAAGAAGAAGCAGCTCCAGCAGAGGAAAAAAAATAATTTAAAGATTATTTATGTGGCAAGCTCAAGTGTTTACACTTTATCCAGAGATTTTCCCTGGTCCTTTGTCTAAAGGACTTTATGGAAAAGCTTTATCAAATAATTTGTGGAAACTTAAAGTTGTAAACATAAGAGATGCAGCTGACGACAAACATAAAACAGTAGATGATACACCTTATGGGGGTGGTTCAGGGATGTTGTTAAAAGCAGATGTTCTCGCAAAGTCTTTAGATGAAAACAAAAATGAGAGTGAGAGAATTTTATACTTATCGCCAAAAGGAAAAAAATTTGATCAAAATTTAGCAAAAGAGCTAGCTAATGAAAAATCTCTGTCTTTAATTTGTGGTCATTTTGAAGGTGTGGACGAAAGAATTCTTTCAACAAGAAATATTGAGGAAATTAGTATTGGAGATTATGTTTTGTCAGGCGGGGAGTCAGCAGCATATGTAGTAATAGATAGTATTTTAAGATTGCTGCCAGGTGTATTAGGAAATGAAAACTCTAAATTAGATGAAACCTTTGAAAATGGTCTTCTAGAGTACCCTCAGTATACAAAACCTCAAATTTGGGAGGAAAAAGCTGTGCCAGACGTACTATTATCAGGTGATCATAATAAAATTAAACACTGGCGTTTATCTCAATCTGAGGCTATAACACGCGACCGAAGACCAGATTTATGGGAAAAATATAAGAAGAATTAACTTGATAAATATTAACATGAAAACAATTGAAGAAATAAACCAGCATAACGTTAACAAAATTCTTTCAGAGAAAAAAATTCCAGAATTTTATCCTGGAGATGTTGTTAAGGTTGGTGTGAGAATTACCGAGGGTAAAAAAGAAAGAATTCAATATTTTGAGGGAGTATGCATTGCTAAAAAAAGCAGAGACTTAAACTCATCTTTTACGGTTAGAAAAATTTCATTTGGAGAGGGTGTTGAGAGAACTTTTCCTTTATTTGGAACTTTAATTGATTCAATTAAGGTTATTAGATCAGGTAAAGTAAGAAGAGCAAAACTTTATTATCTAAGAGACAGAACTGGTAAATCAGCAAGGATTGCAGAAAAAATTAGAAAAAAAATTGGTATTGATATCGAGGCAAAACCAGAGACAGTTACAGAGGAAAATGTAGCTCCTGTAGTTCAAGCAACTAAAGAAGAGGCTCCTAAAGCAGAAGCAGCACCTAAAGAAGAGGCGGCTGCAGCAACAGAGGCTCCTGAAGAAGAACAAAAATCAGAAAGCTCTACAGAAAAAAAATAATTTTTTTTTCAATGTCTACAACATTATACGATAAAATTTGGAACGATCATCTAGTTGATCAACAAGATGATGGCACATCTTTACTTTTTGTAGATAGACATTTAATTCATGAGGTGACAAGCCCCCAAGCTTTTGAAGGATTAAGAAATTCTAATAGAAAAGTTAGACACCCAAATTTAACGTTAGCAGTTGCAGATCATAATGTTCCAACAACTGACAGATCAAAAGGTATTTCAGATGAAGAGTCAAAAATTCAAGTAGATACTTTAGAGGCAAATTGTAAAGAATTCGGTGTTCAGTTATTTGGTATGGATGATAAGAGGCAAGGTATCGTTCATATCATAGGACCTGAACAAGGTTTTACTCAACCAGGTACAGTTATTGTTTGTGGAGACAGTCATACCGCAACGCATGGAGCATTTGGTGCTTTAGCATTTGGAATAGGAACTTCAGAGGTTGAACATGTTTTAGCAACCCAAACACTAGTTCAGAAAAAAGCTAAAAATTTTAGAATTAATGTTAACGGTGAACTACCTTTAGGAGTTACTTCTAAAGATGTAATACTTCAAATAATTGGAAAAATAGGTACAGCAGGTGGTACAGGATCTGTTGTGGAATATGCTGGAGATTTAATAAGATCTTTAAGTGTTGAGCAAAGAATGACTATTTGCAATATGACAATCGAAGGTGGTGCAAGAGCAGGATTAATTGCGCCAGATGAAAAAATTTTTGAATATTTAAAAGGAAAACCAATGTCTCCAAAAGGTGAATATTGGGATAAAGCTTTGAACTATTGGGAAACTTTAAAAACAGACGCTGATGCTAGTTTTCATAAAGAAATTAGCCTAAATGCAAATCAAATTTTACCCATGATTACATGGGGCACGTCACCACAAGATGTAATAACAATTGATGGAAAAGTTCCAAATCCAAATAATGAGACCGATGAAGATAAAAAAAATTCAATTGAAAGAGCTTTAAAGTATATGGGTCTAAAACCTGACATGGCAGCCACAGATATAAAAATAGATAAAGTATTTATTGGTAGTTGTACTAATGGCAGAATAGAAGATTTGAGAGAAGCAGCAAAAATCTTAAAAGATAAAAAAGTATCATCGCATGTTAATGCTATAGTAGTTCCAGGGTCAGGCTTAGTTAAAGAACAAGCAGAGCAAGAAGGACTAGATAAAATTTTTGTTAGCTCAGGGTTTGAATGGAGAGAACCAGGTTGCTCTATGTGTTTGGCGATGAATGCCGATAAATTAAAGCCAGAAGAAAGATGCGCCTCTACATCAAATAGAAATTTTGAGGGAAGACAAGGTAGAGGTGGTAGAACCCATCTGGTTAGTCCAGGAATGGCCGCAGCAGCAGCAATTTCAGGTAATTTAGATGATGTAAGAAAGTATCAAAATTAAATGCAAAAATTTAATAAATTAAAAAGTATCCCAGCTTATTTACCAATTGTAAATATTGATACAGATATGATAATTCCAAAACAGTTTTTAAAAACCATCAAAAGAACCGGTCTTGGAAAAAATTTGTTTTTTGAAATGAGATATGATGATCAAGGCAAAGAAATAAATGATTTTGTGTTAAACAAAGATCCATTTAATCAATCTAAAATTTTAATTGCTGGAAAAAACTTTGGATGTGGTTCATCAAGAGAACATGCTCCTTGGGCTTTATTAGATTTTGGAATTACTTGTGTAATTAGTTCAAGTTATGCAGATATTTTTTTTAGTAATTGTTTTAAAAATGGAATTTTGCCTATAATCCTTGAAGAAGAAAAAATCAAAGAGCTATCTGAATACGCAAATAGACAAGAAGAAATTTCTATTGATTTGCAAGAGGAAAAAATAGTTTATGGAAATAATGAGCTAAAATTTGAAGTTGATCCATTTAAGAAAAAATGTTTGTTAGAAGGGCTTGATGATATCGCTTTATCACTAAAAAAATCAGAAAAAATAGAGAAGTTTGAAACAAATTTAAAAAACGAAAAGCCTTGGGTATTTAATGATTAAAGTAAAAAAAAGAAAAATACTTTTACTGCCTGGTGATGGTATTGGTCCAGAGGTAATAGCTGAGGTAAAAAAAATTATTAACTGGTTTAATGATAAAAAATCTTTAGATTTTGAAATTGATCAGGAGCTAGTTGGTGGTTGTTCTTATGATAAACACGGTACCCCAATCACTGATGAGGTTTTTTACAAAGCACTAGAAAGTGAAGTAATTATGCTTGGAGCAGTTGGTGGTCCTACATGGGATAACCTAGAATTTTCAAAAAAACCAGAAAGAGCATTATTGAAACTTAGAAAAGAATTAAAGCTTTTTGCTAACTTAAGGCCTGCAATTTGTTTTAAACAATTAGTCGATGCTTCAACCCTAAAGCCAGAAATAGTTTCAGGACTAGATATAATGATAGTAAGAGAGTTAACGGGTGGTATATATTTTGGTGAACCTAGAGGAATTAAGCCAATTGAAAATGGAGAAAGAAAAGGAATTAATACACACACTTACACAACTAGTGAAATTACTAGAGTAGCTAGGATCGCTTTTGATTTAGCTAGAAAAAGATCAAACAAGGTTACTTCATGTGAAAAATCAAATGTGATGGAAGCAGGACAATTGTGGAAAGAAGAAGTCCAAGAACTTCATGAAAAAGAATACAAAGATGTAGAATTAAGTCATATGTTAGCAGACAATTGTGCTATGCAGCTTTTAAGAAACCCAAAACAATTTGATGTAATTGTAACAGATAATTTGTTTGGAGATATGTTGTCAGACCAAGCTTCAATGTTAACGGGATCTTTAGGTCTTTTACCATCAGCATCTTTAGGCGCAAAAAATAAAGATGGTGAGATGAGAGCGATGTACGAGCCTATACACGGGTCAGCTCCAGATATAGCTGGTAAAGGGATAGCAAATCCAATTGCTTCTATTTTGAGCTTTGCTATGGCACTAAGATATTCTTTAGATCTTGATAAAGAAGCAGATATTTTAGAAAAAGCAGTTCAAGATGTTTTAAATGATGGGTTAAGAACTAAAGATATAATGTCAGAGGGTATGAAAGAGACTTCCACGTCAGCAATGGGTGATGCGATAATTTCAAAATTGCAATAAAATCAGAATTATTCTAAGCTTTAAATATGCCAAGTTACACCGCACCAGTAAAAGACATGATGTTTCTCTTTGAAAAATTAAGAGATAATAAGAATTATAATGAGCTTGAAAAATATAATGAGGTGAGTGCAGATCTTGTTAAAGATATTTTAGAAGAAGCAGCAAAAATAAATCAAAATTTAATTTTACCTCTTGCTAAAGCAGGTGATGAAAATCCAGCAATTTTAGAAAATGGTGTTGTCAGAACACCACCAGGTTACAAAGAAGCATATCAGAAATACATTGAAGATGGTTGGACGTCATTGTCTTGTGACCCCAAATATGGAGGCCAAGGAATGCCAAAAACAGTAAGCGCGTTCTTTGATGAAATGCTTTCTTCAGCCAGTTTGTCATTTAAATTATATAGCGAACTTAGTATTGGTGCCTATAATTGTATTAATCATCATGCTTCAGATGAAATTAAAGATAAATATTTACCAAAGATCGTTGAAGGTAAATGGAGTGGCACTATGTGTTTAACAGAACCAGTCTGTGGTACAGACTTAGGTTTGTTAAAAACCAAAGCCATCAAACAATCTGATGACACCTATAAAATTAGTGGTCAAAAGATTTTTATAACTTCTGGTGATCATGACTTAACTGAAAATATTATTCATTTAGTTTTAGCAAGATCAACAGACTCTCCTGCGGGCACTAAAGGAATTAGTTTATTTTTAGTACCAAAATTTATTGTAAATGAAGATGGTAGTGTTGGTCAAAGAAATGGAATTTCAACAGGATCTATAGAGAGTAAAATGGGAATAAAGGGTTCAGCAACATGTGTGTTAAATTTTGATGAAGCAACTGGTTATATGATTGGTAACAAAGATAAAGGTCTTAGTGCTATGTTTACCATGATGAACCTTGAGAGAATAGTGGTAGGCATTCAAGGTTTAGGAATTTCTGAAATTGCGTATCAGAACTCACTTGCTTATGCAAAAGAGAGAAAGCAAGGAAAAACAAATAATTCAAAATCTACAAATGGTGCAGACTTTATTATAGATCATGCGGATATTAGAAGATCTTTACTTAATATGAAGTCAATTATTGAAGGAGAAAGAGCTTTATGTTTTTGGTTATCACAACAAACTGAGGTGAGTCTTTATCATCCTGATGAAAAGATTAAACAAGAAGCTTTGGATTATGTTTCATTGATGACACCAGTTGTTAAGTCATTATTTACAGATTTAGCTATGGAAATTACGAACGACGCGATGCAAATACATGGTGGATATGGGTACACTAAAGACCAAGGAATAGAGCAATTATATAGAGATAATCGTATTACCCCAATCTATGAAGGAACAAATTCTGTTCAAGCAGCAGATTTAGTATTTAGAAAATTATCAAATAAAAATGGCGATGTTATAAATAAGTTTTTAGATATGATTAAATCTGAATGTGATAGTAAAAATGAAAAAGTAAAAACATTTTCAAAAGAATTAAATCATTATTTAGATATTTTATCTAAGTTTACCGACTGGATTAAGGATAAACATAAAATCGAAAAAGATGATGTTAGTGCTGCAGCAAATGATTATTTGAGAAGCCTGGGATATGTTTCAATTGCTTATGCTTGGATCAAAATTTTAGATGTAAGTTTTAGTGATTTTGAAAAAAATAAAGAATTTTATAGTGATAAAATAAATACAGCAAAATTTTATTTTGATAAGGTATTGCCTAGAGCTGAATATCATTACAAATCTGCTATTTCTGGAAGTTCTAATATAATGAATTTTAAGTTTAATTAATAATGAATCATTACGAGACAAATTTAGATAAAAATAAAGCTAACTACGTACCACTTACACCATTAACGTTTCTTAAAAGAGCAAGGGAAATTTATCCAAATTATGAAGCTATAATTTATGAAGATAGGAAATATACTTGGAATGAAGTTTACAAAAGAGCTGTAAAATTTGCTAGTGCACTGTCAAAAATTGGAATTAAAAAAGGAGACACTGTCTCATTCTTAGCCTTTAATACACCAGAGATTTTCGAAGGACATTACTCAGTACCCATGGCAGGTGCAGTATTAAATACTATTAATATAAGATTAGATGCAAATACAATTTCATATATTTTAGATCACAGTGATGCAAAGGTACTAGTAGTTGATAGACAATTACATGGAGAAGTTAAGAAAGCATTAAAAACTTTAAATAAACAAATTATAATAATTGATATAGATGATAAAAATGCTGATCAATCGAAATTAGAAAAAATTGGCGATTTAGAATATGAAAGTTTTTTAAATACAGGTGATGAAAATTTCGATTGGCAAATGCCAGAAGATGAATGGCAAGCAATATCATTAAGCTATACATCAGGTACTACAGGAAATCCCAAAGGAGTAGTTTATCATCATAGAGGTGCATATTTAATGTCTACAGGAAGTTCGGTAGCTTGGAACATGCCAAATAGATTAAATTTTTTAACAGTGGTTCCAATGTTTCATTGTAATGGTTGGTGTTATCCATGGACAGTTCCAATGTTAAACGGAAGGACAATTTGTTTAAGAAATATTGATATAAAAAAAATTTTTGAATTAATCGATAAATATGAAGTAACTCATTTTGGTGGTGCCCCAATAGTATTAAATATGATTACAGGAGCTCCCGAAAGTGACAAAAAAAAATTAAAACAAAAAGTTTATGTTTTGACTGCTGGAGCCCCACCACCAAGTATAATTTTCAAAAAAATGAGAGCATTAGGTTTTGAAGTTATGCATGTATACGGTTTAACGGAAACTTATGGACATGTTACTCAGTGTGCGTGGAATGATGAATGGAACAATTTCGATGAGGAAAAACAAAATGAAATTAAGGCTAGGCAAGGTGTGAGATATCCAAATACTGAAGGTGTCGTTGTTTTGGATCCAGAAACAATGAAAGAAGTTCCTAAAGATGGAAAAACAATTGGTGAAATTATGATTAGAGGGAATGTCGTAATGAAAGGTTACTTTAAAGACAAAGATGCTACTGATAAAGCCATGAAAGATGGATGGTTTCATAGTGGTGATTTAGCTGTAATGCATCCTGATGGGTATGTAAAAATACAAGATAGATCAAAAGATATAATTATTTCTGGAGGAGAAAATATTTCCTCAATTGAAATAGAAAATACACTTTCTAAACATCCATCAGTTTCAATTGCCGCAGTTGTTGCAAAACCAGATGAAAAATGGGGAGAAGTTCCTTGTGCATTTATTGAAATGGTTAAAGATAAGCCGGTATCAGAAAAAGAATTAATTGATTTTTGTAAAGAAACTTTAGCGGGATTTAAAGTTCCTAAAAAGGTTGTGTTCTGTGATTTGCCAAAAACTTCGACAGGAAAAATACAAAAGTTTGAATTGAGAAAACAAGTTTAGGTAATTTTTGAATTTTCAATTGGAAAATAAAAATGTTTATGCGTCTGATGCAGGACAGGGTATTGATCAAAATAAAGAAACAATAGTATTTCTTCATGGAAGTGGTCTTTCACATATTGTTTGGTCTCTAACTGAACAGTTTTTTTCAAATAATAATTTTAACGTATTATCTATTGATTTACCTGGGCATGGTAATTCTGATGGCCCTTGCTTAGATAGTATTGAAAAAATAGCTGATTGGTTGGAACAGGTTTTTAATAAACTTAATTTAAATAATCTAATTTTAATTGGTCATTCTCAAGGTTGCTTGGAGATACTTGAATATGCTCATAAATATAAAAATAGATTAAAAAAGTTAGTTTTTATCGGAGGCTCAAATAAGATGCCAGTTCATCCAGATCTAATTGATCTAGCAAAAAATGGGGACTCTGATGCTGTTAAATTAATGATGAAGTGGGGTTATGAAGGTTCAAAAAGATTTATTGGAGGTAACCCAGTAGAAAAAATAATACAATCACCTCGAGACATAAGAGACATACTGGCGGTGGATCTTGTTGCATGTAACAATTACAAAAATGGTTCTGAAGCTGCTAAATTAATAGAATTTCCATCAATGTTTATTTTTGGCTCTCTAGATAAGATGGTAAATCTAGAAGCTGGAAAAAAATTTTCTAGTCTAATTAATAACTCATCCACACACATAATTGAGGGTTGTGGACATATGATTATGATTGAAAAAGCATTTGAAATGAGAGACAAAGTTTTAGAATTTTTGAAAAAATGAAAAACTTTTTAATTGCAAAATCAAGAAGACTTAGAGGTACACCATATACTTCTCGAATTGAGGAACAGGGTGTTACAGCTTATACAATTTATAACCATATGTTGCTTCCAGCTGCCTTTGGTTCAATTGAAGATTCTTATTATCATTTAAAAGAGCATGTTCAAATTTGGGATGTAGCAGCTGAAAGACAGGTAGAAATTTCAGGAAAAGATTCTGCAAAATTAGTTCAGCTAATGACTTGTAGAGATTTATCAAAATCTAAAGATGGAAGATGTTATTATTGTCCGATTATAGATGATAATGCTGGATTAATTAATGATCCAGTTGTTTTAAGAATTAATGAAAATAAATGGTGGATTTCTATTGCAGATACGGACGTAATATTATTTGCAAAAGGATTAGCAATTGGAAATAAATTTGATGTTAAAATCATAGAGCCAAAAGTTGATATCATGGCTGTACAAGGTCCAAAATCATTTCAATTGATGGAAAAAGTATTTGGAGAACAGATCACAAAATTAAAATTTTTTGGTTTTGATTATTTTGAATTTGGAGGTGCAAAACACCTTATCGCACAATCTGGATGGTCTAAACAAGGAGGTTATGAAGTTTACGTTCAAAATACTGAAGCAGGCTTAAAACTATATGATCATTTATTTGAAATTGGAAAAGAATTTAATATTAAACCAGGGTGTCCTAATTTAATAGAACGAATCGAAAGTGGACTGTTATCTCAAGGCAATGATATGGATAACGGAGATAATCCTTATGAATGTGGTTTTGATAAATATGTCAACATAGATAGTGATGTTATTTTTTTAGGAAAAGAAAAATTAAAGAAAATAA
>CACIOP010000018.1 GCA_902588315.1 uncultured Pelagibacteraceae bacterium | reverse complement strand
CTTATTTTCATCATCAGCAATATTATCTGCTTCTCTGCAAAAATCATAAAGCGCAGAGCATTTTTGATAGGTTTTTTTTGGTAAAAAAAAACCTGCCCAATTGAATGATTTTGCGTAAATAGCTAAATAATTCTTTGTTAACATTAAAATAATTTATCTAAAACTTTTGCAGAAGAAAGAACGCCTGGGACCCCAGCCCCTGGATGTGTTCCTGCACCAACAAAGTACAAACCATCATATATTTCTGATTTATTATGAAATCTAAAGTATGCAGATTGTGTAAATTTAGGTTGAATTGAAAACCCTGATCCAAACTTTGTATTTAATTCTTTTTCAAAGTAATCAGGTGTTAGATAAAAGTCCTCAACTATATTGTTCTTAAGATCCGGCATTAAGTCTTTTTCCATTTTTTCAATTACAAGATTTTTTATTTTCTCACCTTCAATTTCCCAGTTTATTTTTGATTGATTGTTAGGAACAGGCACTAACACATAAAAACAATCATTTCCTTCTGGAGCCATAGTTTTGTCTGTCGCTGTGGGTCTATGAAGATAATAGCTAATATCGTTATTTAATTTTTTCTTATCAAATATATCATCAAGGTGTTCTTTATACTTATTTCCAAATTTTATTGTATGATGTTCAACATTCTTATAAATTTTTTTTGTTCCAAAATAGTAAACAAATAAACCCATAGAATATTCCATTCGATTTTTTTTCCAATTAAACAACATGGAATTCTTGTTGCCTTTGCTTAACATTTTCTCATAAAATGCAGGCGGATCTGCATTACAAACAACATTATCTGCACCAATTTCATTTTCATTATTTAATTTTACACCACTTATTTTATTATTTTTTGTTATTATTTCCGTTACTTCACTATTTTTTATTATTTCAATACCAACCTCATTCATTAGCTTTTCAAAACCTCTAATTATATTTCCTGTTCCTCCAACTGAATAATGTATTCCCCACTTTTTTTCTAAATAAAGAATTAAGCCATAAATAGAAGTAGTGGTGAAAGGATTTCCCCCAACTAGCAAAGGATGCATGCTAAGCATTCTTCTTAATTTTTCATTTTTTATATAAGATGAAACAAGTGAGTAAACTGATTTATAACTTTTAAGTTTTAATAGAGCAGGTAATTGTTGCATCATTACAAAAGGTTTATCAAATGGCACATCTGCAAGCTCTAAAAAACCTTTATCAAATATTTTTTTTGTAAAATTAACTAATTTTTCATATCCATTTACATCTTCTTTACTAAGTTTCTCAATTTGGCCTTTCATTTCAATTTCATCACCTGAATAGTTAAATTTAGTTTTGTCTTCAAAAATAAATTGGTACCAAATTTTAAGTGGGGTTAGTTCTATATAATTCTTGGGATCTCTATTAAATAACTCAAACAATTCATTAATTAAATAGGGTGCAGTAATTACCGTTGGCCCCGCATCATATATAAATCCATTTCTTTTAAAAACCCTAGCTCTACCACCTAGGTCAGGATGTTTTTCTATTAATTTTACGTTATGTCCTTTTGCCTTAAGTCTCAGCGCTGCTGCGATCCCACCAAATCCTGATCCAATGACTATAGAGTTCATTTTAATAATTTATAGCTTTTTTGAAAAATTGTAAGTGTATTATGAGTTAATTTTTTTTAACTCTGCTTTAGTTTCATCTAGATTTTTTTGAAACACAGCATCTAATTTTGACTTGTCTACAGATGTAGTAATTATTTTTTTAACTGAGTCCACGGCAATCTTTATTGACGCATCCTTAATTTCTTTTAAAGCCGCTTCTTTCATCTGACTTATTTTATTTTCAGCTAAATTTTTTTTAATTTCTGATGATTTATGAAATTTATCATTAATCTCAATTATTAATCTATCCACATCTTTTTTGGCGTTCTCAAGAATTTCGTTGCTAACAGACTGGGCTGTATCTAATTTTTTTTGTGAGTTATCTAATAGTGTTTTTGCCTCGGTTCTTAATTTTTCACTTTCATCAATTTCATTTTTAATGTCAGATATCATTTTATCTAACATTTCAGAAATTTTCTGAGGAATTTTAAGGTAAATTAACGCTCCAAAAAAAATAATAAATGATACGGCTACCCAAAATGTTGCATCAATTGCCATAGTATTTATCTCCATTTCTTTTAGATAGATCGTCAACTATTGCAGATATACTACTATTATTTACTTCAGCTCCAATTAGTTTTTGCAATAACTCAGATGATGTCTCAATAGCAATTTTATTTATTTTATCTGGCGCATTTTTTCTTAATACATCTATTTCTTTTTCAGCCTCAGCAATTTCATTATCAATTTGCTTATCAAGCACTTCTCTTTTTGCGCCAATGTCTTTTAGTGCTTTTTCTCTTGCTTGATTGAAAATACTATTAGCCTCAAGTTTGCTCTTGGATATAATTTCATCATATTCTTTTAGTTTTGCATCACTATCTTCTCTTTGTTTTTCAGCAGCCTCAATATTTTCTAATATTTGAGATTTTCTCGATTCTAAGTTGTTACTAATTTTTGGCAGTATTAGTTTAGATAAAACTAAATACATAATACCAAAAGTAAGTATTAGCCAAAAAATTTGAGAAACCCAAAACTCTGGGTTTAATTGAGGCATACCTCCGCTTTCAGCTGCTAAAGCATCTTTAATAAAAAAGAAGCTAAAAAATATTGACTGAAAATATATTTTTTTAACCATCAATTTAAAATGCAAAGAGAATGATTAACGCAACTACTAATCCAAATAATCCTGTAGCTTCTGCAAGTGCGAAACCTAAAAGCAAATTAGGAAATTGTTTTTGTGCTGCAGATGGATTTCTCATTGCACCAGACAAATAATTTCCAAAAATTATTCCGATACCAACACCGGCTCCAGCTAAAGCAATTGCTGCTAAACCTGCTCCGATCATTTTTGCTGCTTCTAATTCCATTATATCCTCCTCTGTTATTAATGGTGTAAATTTAATGCATCATTTAAATAGATGCAGGTTAAGATTGCAAAAACATAAGCTTGAAGAAAAGCAACTAAGATCTCCAAACCAGTTAACGCAACCGAAAAACTTAGTGGAAGCCACCCACCAACTATTCCAAGGCTAATTACGAAGCCTCCGAAAACTTTCATCATTGTATGACCAGCCATCATATTGGCAAATAATCTAACTGATAAACTTATAGGCCTACTTAAATAAGAAATAATTTCTATAACAACAATTAAAGGGAGTAATACTGCAGGTACTCCACTTGGAACAAATAATTTTAAATACCCAAATCCATGCTTAATAAAGCCAATCACAGTCACTCCAATAAATATAAATGCTGCGAGCACAAATGTTACAATGATATGACTGGTTACAGTGAAAGTATAAGGTATCATACCAAACATGTTACAAAATAAAACAAACATGAATAGAGAAAATATAAATGCAAAGTATGGTTTAGCTTTTGATCCAGCCGTATCGCTAATCATTTTGGATACAAAGGTATAACTAAGTTCTGCTAATAATTGAATTTTGTTTGGTAGTATTGAATTTTTTTTTGATCCTAAATTAAAGATTAACAAAATAGATACAGTGCTTAAAATCATAAACAAACTTGCGTTCGTAAAAGATATGTCGAATGCTCCAACTTTAATTTGTGGTCCAATTCTATAAACGTCGAATTGGGACATAGGATTTGCTGCCATAATACTTATTTATTTTTGCATTTTTTTTGCAGATTTAATTACATTGGTTATTCCAGCAACTACACCAACAAAAAAAAATATTAATATAAACCAAGGTTTAGTACCAAAGGTCTTGTCAAAAATAAACCCAATAATTGTCCCCACAGCCACTGCAGAAACAAGCTCTGTGCTCAATTTGAATGCAGTTCCTATAGGTGAGGGGTCATTCTTCTTATTGTAGAGATTTTTCTTTGAAATCTTGCTTTTTGCAATCTCTAAGCGAGTTTTGAAAGGGTCTTTTGGCATTTATATAGTTTAAGCAACCATACTCTCTGCTTTTTGTAAATCAACAGCCACAAGCTGACTAATTCCTTTTTGAGGCATAGTTACCCCATATAGTCTGTTCATTTTTGACATGGTTAAAGCATGATGAGTTACAATTATGAATTTCGTATTGGTAATTTTTATTAATTCCTCAAGTAGACTGCAAAATCTTGTAACATTAGCATCGTCAAGTGGTGCATCAACTTCATCCAATACACATATAGGTGAGGGGTTTGTTAAAAATACTGCAAAGATTAATGAGAGGGCAGTCAATGCTTGCTCACCTCCAGATAACAAAGTTATAGATTGAAGTCTTTTTCCCGGAGGACTAACCAACATTTCTAAACCTGCTTCAAGTGGATCATCAGAGTCCACCAATTCAAGTTTGGCATTTCCACCATTGAAAAGTTTTGTATAAACTTCATTAAATTTTCTATTAACTTTTTCAAAAGCTTCAATCAATCTTTCTCTTCCTTTTTGATTAAGTTCATTGATACTATCTTTTAGTTTCACAATAGCAGTAACAAGGTCGGTACGATCCTGTTCCATTTTTTTTATCTCTTCTTCATATTTGCTTGTTTCTTCATCTGCTTTTAAATTTACAGATCCTAATTTTTCTCTTTCTTGTTTTTTCTTATCTAAAGCATCTTCTTGATCAACTGGATTTGGAAACTCTTCTACTCCGTTTAAGTTTGAATTTTCTAAAATATTATCTTCATTCAAATTTAACTCGGAACTAATTCTATCAAGGAGATCATTTTTTCTTTTTTGTAAGCCTTCAATTGTAGCTCCTGAGCTTGCTTTTCTTTCTCTGATTTGAATTGATTGTTCTTGTAATTCATTTAATTGCGTTCTTAACATTTCAATTTTTTGATCTGTTTCATCTATAATCGCTTCATTATCAATTTTTTCTTTATCTGAAATTCTTAAATTTTCTGAAATTTGACCTTTTCTTTCAGCTTGTGCTCTAGGTTGGTTTTCTAAATTACTTAATTGTTTAGATAATTTTTCTTTTCTTTGTGTTAGTTCATTAACCATTTTTTCTGAGTTAGTTAATAAATTTTTCCAACTTTCAATTTCTATTTCAATGGTTTTAATTCTTTCATTTCTTTTTATAGACTCATTTTTAATTGATTGATTTTTACTATATGCATCGGCATATTTTTCTTGGAGTAATTTTATATTTTCTGATTTTTCAATAACCTCTAATAACTCAGTTCTAGATCTCTCATTTTTTAAATCATTTAAAAAACTATCTAGCTCCATATTACATCTATCTAGAAGTGTTACTGCTTGATTTATTTCATTACTATCTATTAATTCTTTTGCCCTTGATATTGTATTTTTTACATTTCTTATTGGACCAACACTTAAATTTACAGTTTCTTCAGCTAAATTATTTACAACTTCATCTACTGCTTTTTGTTCTTCTTTAAGTTTATTTTTTGCACTTTCTAATTCTTCATTAGATAATTTTTCTGTTTCAAAATATTTCGAGTCTGTCTCAATTAATTCAGTCTTTTCTTCCTTCAATCTTTTTTCATTTGAGTTAGCGTCTATAATAATCCCTTTTTCTCTTGTGATATCATCATCAAGTGTTTGAATTGATTTTTTGATGCTTTCTATCTCATCTTGAATTCTTGTATTTTCCTCATCTAAACTTTGAAGTTCTAGATTAAGTCTTTGTATCCTTGATAAATTTTCTATATTTTTTTCTCTCAATGGATTTACTTTATCTGTAAGAGTTTTAATTGAATTTTCTAATTCAGATATTTTATTATTAAATCCTTCTACTTCTCCTTCTGCCTCGGTATTAATTTCATTTTCTATTCTAATTTCTTTGTCTATTTCTAATAATTTTAAATAATATAAACCTGCTTCAATTTTTTTAATTTGATCTGAAATTAGTTTGTATTTTGTCGCCTCTTCAGCTTGTTTTTGAAGATTTGCCAACTGTTTTTCTTGCTGTCTTCTTAATTCATCTGCTCTTTTTAAATTATTCTCAGCCGCACCTAATCTTAATTCAGCCTCATGTCTTCTAACGTGTAAACCAGATATTCCTGCAGCTTCTTCTAAAATAGCCCTTCTATCTGTTGGTTTCGCAGTTACTAATGCACCTATTCTTCCTTGGCTAATCATAGATGGAGAGTGTGCACCAGTCGAAAGATCTGCAAAAAACATTTGCGCATCTCTTGCTCTTACTTCTTTATCATTAATGTAAAATTTAGATCCTTTATCTTTTTCTATTTTTCTTTTAATTTGTATTTGCTCCAACTCACGATATTGGATTGGACCTTCTTTATCTTTGTTTTCAACTTCAATAGATACTTCTGCAATATTTTTTGAAGCTTTATTAGATGTTCCTGAAAATATAACATCCTCCATACCAGATCCACGCATACTTTTTGCCGAGGTCTCTCCCATTACCCATCTTAAAGATTCTACAATATTAGATTTTCCACAGCCGTTAGGACCCACTATACCTGTAAGACCATCCTCAATTAAGAAGTTGGTTTTTTCAGCAAAAGATTTAAATCCGTTTAATTGGATTTTTTTAAACTCCATGCACTAACTTATATCAGTTTTTCTAGCGCTTTTTTTAAATTTTTATAATTAAGAGTTTTTTCGAATTTTTCGTTGTTAATAATTATCGTAGGAGTTGCGTTTACTTTGAAGTTCTTTGCTCCATCGATTCGATCGTTTAATACAAAATCTTCAATTTCCTTATTGTTTATACAAGTATTAAAATCAATACTAAAACCCTCATTTTTTAAAAATTTTTGTAGGTTTTTATTTGCCTCCTGTATTGAACTTCCTTTTACCCATTCTTGTTGATTAGCATATAAACTTTCAAGGATATCTGAATTTCCATCATTCTTACATTGAGAAACTTTAGATGCATTAAAGGCCGCTATGTCTAATGGAAAATGTCTAAATTCTATTTTAGCAAGTCCTGTATCAAGATACTCTTCCTTTAATTGAGGATAAACATTTTTATGAAAATCAGCACAATGACTACAAGTTAATGATTCAAAAGCTATAATAGTTATTTTCGCATCTTTGTTACCAACAGTTATCCTTTTAACTTCATCAGCCTGTACATTTAAGACTGTAGTAAAAAATATTAATATTAAGAATATAATTTTTTTCATTTCTCTCTAAAAACCCTGGTTAACTCTTTTAATGATTTTTTAATTTTTTCGTTTTTAACATCTTTAATTTTATCTTGATATTTACTAATTGCCACATTTTTAACTTTTGTTTCAATCGAGCCCGTCATTTCATGCTCATCGTCAAAACTTATAAATTTAAGCTTTTCAACAACAGAATATTCAAAAAAATTATTCATTTTATCCAAAATATCTTTTTTCGAATATTCTACGTCAACTTCATGTCCTCTCTTGACCATAACCACTAAGGTGCTAACACCAAATTTATTTGAATTTTTAAATATTTTTGGATAGCAAATTTTAAATAATTCACTTCCAACTAAATATTTCCAATTGCTCAGCGTTTCTGAATATACATAACCTTTTTTATTTATTATTTTTTTGACATTTTTTGGCAAAGTGTCTTTGAAAGATCTTAATCCTTGAATGCTAGTGTTTCTCTGCTTAGTATTATTTTTAGATTGCATATGAAAGATTCAATAATAACAAATAATATCCTTAATTGGTATGATTTAAATAAAAGATCTTTACCTTGGAGAAAGAATGTTTCTCAAAAAAAAAAGCAATATTATACTTTAGTAAGTGAATTTATGTTGCAGCAAACTCAGGTTGCAACGGTAATACCTTACTTTAAGAGATTTATAAAAAATATTCCTACAATTGAAAAATTATCTAAATATGATGATAGAAAATTAATTAAACTTTGGGAGGGTCTTGGATACTATTCAAGGGTAAGAAATTTAAAAAAAACAGCTCAAATTGTTATTAAAAATTTTAATAAAAAAATACCTAGAAATTTTGAGGATTTAAAGACTCTTCCTGGTATTGGAGATTATACAGCAAGTGCAATTTCTGCAATTGCATTCAATGAACCAATAATTCCTCTAGATGGTAATATTGAAAGAGTTTTAAAGAGATACTTATTTTTAAAAAAACAAGATCAAATAAAAAAAGAAAATCTACACGAGAAGAAAAAAATTTTTGGATTATCTATCAAAAGGTCTAGTGATTATGCTCAAGCACTAATGGAATTAGGAGCACTAATTTGTAAACCTGTTAGTCCTAATTGTAAGAACTGTCCATTAGTAAAAAAATGTAAATCATTTAAATATAAAAATTTTGATTTAGTAAAATTTAAAAAAAAAGACAAGGAAACTTTTTACAAGCTAAATGTTTATAAAAAAAATAATCATTATTTATTAATCAAAAATAATAAATTTAATTTTTTGAAAAATTTTAATATTTTTCCTATGGAGGAAGTAAATAATCCAAAAAATTTTGATAAAGATTTGAATTTTAAAATGTCTAACATGAGCATGAATATTAAAATCGAATTTAAAAATAAATATAATTTAAAAAAAAATAATTTTTGGATTGATCCAACAAAGCTTCAAAATTATACACTGCCAACATTTACAAAAAAGATAGTAAAATTTTTAGAAAGTCATAAATGAAAAAAATAGCAATAATTGGCGCTGGAATTTCTGGTTTGTATATTGCCAATTTATTTAAAGATCATAAGGATTATGAGGTTAAGATATATGAAAAAAGGAATTCAATAGAAATGGAAGAAGGCTATGGAATTCAGTTGTCAGTAAATAGCATAAAACTTTTAAATAAAATAGGCTTCGCTTCTCTCACTAAAGATGAAAAATTTAATCCAAAAAAAATTGATTTTTATGAAATTAAAAATTCAAAAAAAATTTGTGACTTAGATATTTCAAAATTTAATTCTGAAGATTGTAAATACACTACATTGAAAAGATCAAAATTACTTCAATTTTTAAAAGAACAAATAAACGAGGATATAATTAAATATAATCACAGTATTGAACAGATTAATTATGATAAAGATTCAATTAAATTAATATTTGATAAAAATAAAATTAGTTGTGATTACTTAATTATTTCAGATGGTGTGTTTTCTAAGGGGAAGTTATTAATTTCAAACAATAAATCAAAACCAATTTACAATGATACTATTGCTATTAGGGGCACTATATCTAGAGAAAATCTACAATATATAAATGAAGAAAATATTTCTTTGTTTTTAGGAGCTAATTTTCACTATGTTGTTTATCCAATTAATAATGATAAAAATTTAAATTTTATTGGTATTTTAAAACATAAATTAAATTTAAATGAGCAAGAGAATTACAATCTTTTCACTGAGAGTTCTTTTATAAAAAATATTAAATTTAAATTATCTAAAAAAGTTTCTCAAAGTTTTTTGGAAAGTCTTCAAAATATTAATTTATTTCCAATATTTGTAAGTAAAAATTTATATAATCCTCCCAAAAACATATTCCTTGTAGGTGATGCATTTTTTGCTTTTTCACCTTCATTTGCGCAGGGAGCTTCCCAATCAATTGAGGGTGCTAATGAATTATATGAATGTTTAATAAATAATAATAATTTTTATGATATCAGATTAAAGAGAGTAAAAATGATTAACAGTAGATCTAATTTCAATCAATTTGCCTTCCATTTATCAAATCCAATTATGATCATATTTAGAAATATTTTTTTAAAACTTTTAACTAAAAATAAAAAATTTTTAGAAAGTTATTTGGGTAAAATTTATAAAAGTTAACTTTTAGAAATTAATCTTTGTCTTAGATAATCAATAGGATAAGTTCGCCCATTTATATCACAGTGCCAAAAAGTCCATCCGTTGCAACTTTCTGCTCCTAAAATAGTAGCCGCAACTTTGTGTATAGAACCCTCTGCTTGATTATGTTTTATACTACCATCAGCCATAATTCTGGCTGTTATTTTTTTCTTATTATCAAAAATATTAGTTCCAGGTTTAATTATTCCAAGCTCGACTAATGAACCAAAAGGAATTCTTGGTTTTGATCTATTATTTTTTAGCGTATCTAATAAATCATCTTCAATAGGTTTTGTTTCTTTTATGCGTTGCTCAGCAGCTTTAAAATAATTTTGTTCTTTTTCTATTCCAAAAAAATTTCTTCCTAGTTTTTTTGCTACTGTAGCTGTTGTTCCTGATCCTAAAAAAGGATCAAGTATGAGGTCATTTTTATTAGATGTAGCTAGTAAAATTCTATGTAATAGCGCTTCTGGTTTTTGTGTTGAGTGAATTTTTTTTCCATTCTTTTTAAGTCTTTCAGAACCATTGCATATTGGAAGATTCCAATTAGATCTCATTTGAAGATCATCATTTAAACATTTTAAAGATTGATAATTAAATGTATATTTTGATTTCTCACTTTTAGAAGCCCATATTAAAGTTTCATGAGCATTAGTAAAACGTGTCCCTCTAAAGTTCGGCATTGGATTATTTTTATTCCAAATAACATCATTTAAAATCCAGAAACCTAAATTTTGTATTGCCGTGCCAACTCTAAAAATATTATGGTAGCTTCCTATAACCCAAATAGCTCCATCTTTTTTTAAAATTCTTTTACATTCACTAAGCCATTCATAAGTGAAATCATCATATTTTTTAAAATTTTCAAATTGATCCCACTTATCATTTACCGCATTAACCTTTGATCTATCCGGTCTTGTTAATTCACTTTTTAATTGTAAGTTGTAAGGAGGGTCAGCAAAAATTAAATCAAAAGTTTCACGTGGAATTTTTTTTAATTCTTCGAGACTATCTCCATTAATTATTTTATTTTTGAAATCAGTTTTCATTTGTAAAAATTAATTAGACTCCAAATGGATTCTACGGTCAACCTGAGATTGAAAAATTTGGATTCGATTAGTGTTTCTAAATTAGAAGGTAACTAGATGTAGTGTTAATTTATTTTAGATATTGGTGAAAAAGTTTTTCTATGATGTTTAGTAATACCTAATTTTTTCAAAGCTTTTATATGCTGTTTTGTTCCGTACCCAAAGTTTTTATCCCAGTCATAACCTTTATTTTTTTTTGACAAGGTGGTTATAAATTTATCCCTTGATACTTTCGCAATTATAGAAGCTGCCGAAATAGAGGGGATTTTTTTATCTCCTTTAATAACTGATTTTAAATTATAATTTTCTAATACTGGAGTTTTGTTTCCATCTATCAGAACGTGTGTTGGTTTTTTCTTAAGTTTTTTTATAGCTCTTTTCATAGCCAGCAAACTTGCTTGAAGTATATTCAGCTTTTCTATTTCTTTGACAGAAGCTTTGCCTATGGACCAAGTAGAATTTTTTTTTATATATGTACATAGATACTCTCTCTTTTTTTTACTTAATGATTTTGAATCTTTTAATAACTTTGAATTAATTGATTTTTTTAAAATTACTGCTGAAGCATAAACAGGCCCAATTAAACTTCCTCTACCAACCTCATCAACCCCAGCAATTATTTTCATCAAAATTTTAAATTAAGATCTTTGATTTTGTCTCTAATTTTCTTTAAATCTTCCCATGAGTGTTTTTTATTTTCTGGAAAACGGATTAAATAAGATGGATTAAAAGTTATCATTAAAGGGAATGTTTTGTTTTTTAAAATCACTTCCTTCCAATGTCCTCTTTCATTAGTTATTTTTTCACTTATTCCTGTTACAGCCTCCATTGCCGAACTACCCATCAAAACAATAATCTTTGGGTTTATAATCGATATATGCTCCTTCAAAAATACTGAGTATCTTTTAATTTCAGTTGAGGTTGGTTTTCTGTCATCAGGTGGTCTAAAATTGATTGCATAACTAGTGTAAATATTTTGTCTCTTAATATTGATGGCTATAAGCATTTTGTTAAGAAGTTCGCCAACTTCACCTCTAAATGGGACACCCAATTTTTCTTCTTCAGCCCCAGGAGACTCCCCAATTAACATTAAAGGGCTATTTATATTTCCTTCACCTAAAATAATTTTGTTTGAATTTTCTTTCAATTTACAATTTTCAATTGAATTTATTTGATCTTTTAAATTTTTTAGTAATTCTTCTTTATTAATTTGCAGGGTGCCATTGTTAGTTTCGTAAATATTAAATCTATTTATTGGCTTATCAGCGAATATAAATTTTGGCTCAATAGTATTAATTAGTTCTTGGTTTAATTTGGTATTTTGATTTATCACTTTTTTAGTCATAGTATGGTTACATGTTCCTAAAATTTCTAAAATTAGTACTATTAATATTCCTATCTTATCAGACACCTTTGTATTCTAAAAGTGCTACTTTTAATGATTTCAACTCAAGAGATTTATCAAATTATTTTTCTGGAATTGTTGCATTTGAAAATCGAGATAATTCTGAAGCTTTAAAATTTTTTAACTTAACCAAAGTATTAATTAACAAACATGATAGTTATTTAAAAAGATATGTTAACTCTTTAGTTTTAGATAACAAAGTACCTCAAGCAATTAATGTATTAAATAACAATGCAAACAAATCTAATTCAGATTTTTATGATGCATATATAATTTTAATAACTGATAGTTTAAAAAAAAAAACTTTAAAAAGGCTGACGAATATTTAACACAAAGTTTAAAATTTCAAGATGAAGATAGGATAAACCTAGTTATATTTGAAACACTTAAACAATACATTTATACATTTAAAAATAAAAAAATATTAGATAACAAAAAAAATTTTGGAAACCTTTCTCTTATAGCTGAGACATTCCAAAGATGTTATATTGAAGATAAGAGAGCTTCGTCATTTTTTCTTAATTTAATAAATAATCAACAAGGTGATTATTCAAGATACATTTTCTTTTATCTTAATTATTTAATTGATAACAACAAATTAAACGAAGCAAGATTAGTTGTTGAACAAATTGATTATATAAATTCAACACTTTTACTTTCACAAAGCAAAAGTTGGGTAGACAAAGAAAAATTCGATGATTTTGGAAAAATTTTTTCATGCAAAGATCATAATGATCTTGTAAGTGAGTTTTTATTTTTAATCTCTAATCTTTATTCTTCTCAGGGTAATTTTGAAAAATCAAATTTTTATCTAAATTTGTCAACCTATT
>CACIOP010000017.1 GCA_902588315.1 uncultured Pelagibacteraceae bacterium | reverse complement strand
AAAGAGGTTTAATAACATTATTTACAGTCTGAATTAAAGGAGACCGAAGCTTAAAACATTGAGATGCAATAATAAAATCATATTTTTTTGGAATTTCACTTATATTTCTAGGTATAAAGTCTTTTAATTTTTTTTTTTGATCTTTTCTGTAAATAGTCAAAAAAATTTTTGACTTGGGTTTAATTAAACCATTTTTGTTATTAAAAGATAATTTCCAATTTTTTCTAACATAAGGACTTAAACTCATTAAGATCTTAGTAAAATCAATACCTTTTTTTCCAACTAATTCTAATTTTTCAAATTTTACATTGTCAGATGTAGAGTTATTTAGATCTTTATAGCTACAATTAGTAATATTAAAAATTAAAGTTTTATGTTCAGCAAATCTATCCCCTAAAAAACTTAGAAGCACATTAATATCATCGATACTTATTTCTTTACCTACAATAAATATAGGTTTATTTGGCAGATATTTATGCAGGCCTGACAAAAAAGTAGATATAATTGTTCCCTCACCAGTACCCGCGTCTAATACGTTAAAAATTGGTGACCGAGTACTGATTTTTTCTATTTTTTTAAATAAATAAAAAGCAATTTTTGATTTTTCATTAGTTGAGTTTACAAATGATAAATATTTGTCTCTAGAATCAAAAAAAGTTTTTCTCTTCATATTTATTATTAGTATTTGATCTCCTTATTTACTTTTTTAAGAGATTTATCTGTTCCATGGTGAAAATGTTTGCTCATATCTGGCATATATTTCATTGAAATTGGTTTTTTACCAATTGCAACAGACATTTCTCTGACATGATGAGCTTCGGCACCACAACATATACCAATAAAATTTATTTTATTCTGAACACAATCTTTTGCAAATTCTGCCATTTCAAATCTATTACAAAACAAATTATCTAAAGCTACTGGGAATGCATTTCCACCTGGAATACAGTCGCAACCATGATCAGTGATATTTAAGAAACCAGGTTCTTCCTCTGTTGTTCTGTAAGGTACTGGAAGTCCTGCAACATGACATGAAACTTTTTCTCTAACCTTTTTTAGTAATTTCATTGTCATTTCAGGTCCTCTGTAACAATTCAATCCAACAACATCAGCGCCCAGATCCTCCATCATCTTACATGCGTCCTCAGTACTATGTCCTTCTCTAGTTTTATCCCCTCTAGGAATTGCAAAATTACAAACTGCAATAAGTCCTGCATCCTTAATTGCTTTTAATGCTATTTTCATTTCTTCTGTCCAATTTATTGTTTCAGCAATAACAAAGTCAACTCCAGCCTCTTTTGCCCAAGCCACTTGTTCTTCATACATTTGTTGACATTGTTTGTGAGTATTTGGATCCCCTGGATCAAATACATTTGTATTAGCCACGTCTCCGCAAACCATCAAATCTAAATCTTTAAATTCAGCTGCAGCATCTTTTGCAATTTTAAGAGCACCTTTTTGCATTGGTTCTAGCAGATGTTCTTTGCCAATTATTCTAAGTTTTTCTCTATGACCATAATAAGTAAATGCTTGAACAACATCAGATCCCGCTCTAATAAATTCTCGATGTAATTGAGTTACTACCTCAGGATGTTCCATAACAACTTCTGGAACAAATGGACCTGCTGAAAGATAACCCCTTCTTTCCATTGCAAAAAGATAGCCTTCTGCACACATTATTGGACCTTCATTTAATCTTGTAATAAGATCTTTTTTCATAATTTACCCTCTCATTTAGTTAAATTGGTTGCAACCCACTTATGAAACATCAAAGTAGGAGTATCCATTACAGGTGAAAAATTCCCACCATTGTAAGCTGGAGAATTTCGCCCGTTTTGCATTCCTTCTATTGCAGTTACATCTTCATTCATGACTTCTTGCCAAAATGCAAAATTTTTTTCTCTTATGTCTTTAAACTCATCACTAGAGGCACTTTCGTCTCCAACATAATATAATTCAAAATGTTCTTTAGTTTGATTGTTAGAAATTGGCTCTAACCAAAATGCATAGAAATGATCAATATGTATTCCTAACATTACGTTTGGATATAATGATACATATTCAGATTTTTCAGAAAGTTCAGTAGGCCAGTTAGGAAAGCATTTAAATTTAATATTTCCATCAAACTGTTGTGAATATTTATTACTTCCTTGTCCTGAAAAATTTAAATTCTCATCTTCGATATGATAGTGATCTGAAATATTTGAAACTTTATTTAGTTCTGGATGTATCCACGGCAAATGATAACTTTCACAATAATTCTCAATTGCAAATTTCCAATTACTATTTACTATCATATTAAAATATCCGTTATCAGTCGAGTGTCTTATTAATTTTTGATCTTTTTTAGAAATAAACTTAGACCATCTATCCTCTAGAGGTTTAATAAAATCTTCAAATGGTTTTGCATTAGAATTAATATTAATAAAAATTAAATCCATCCAAATATTTGATTTAATTTCTTTTAAGTTACTCTTGTTTTTATCGAACCCTTCAACCTCATGTTTTCCTAGTCCTCCTATATGTGGAGTAACAGTTAATTTTCCATTAAAATCATAGGACCAAGAATGATAAGGGCATCTTATTACATTTTTTAATTTACATTCCTGATCAACTAATTTGAAACCTCTATGACTACAAACATTATGAAAAACTTTTACTTCATTCTCTTTGTTTCTAACTATTAGTATTGGTATTCCTAAAAGATTAAAAGGTTTTGCATCGCCTGGATTTGGTACAGAGCTTGCAACCCCAATCATAGTCCAATTATTTTTAAATATTTTTTCTTTTTCAAACTCTAAATAATCATTATTCAAATAACATTCGTTAGGTAATCCATGAGCTTTCTCTATAGGATTTTTAACAACTTCTATTTCATTGGGATCTAAGATGTCTGATAATTTTTTATTTAAATTCATAAACCTCCTTTTTTTTTAATTAATTAAAAAATTAATCGAGGCTTAAAATTATCTTTCTCTAATTATGATTTGTTGAAAAACAGTTTTGCAATTTAAAATATAAACAAATTCTTTGAAAAAAAAATTTGCAGAAAAAATCATACTAAAACTCTAAACAAAAATTTTGGTCAGTTAAAGACAATTTTGCTGCAACCAACAGTTGAATTAAATTTGCATTATTATGCTCAATATGTTCAATTTAACATTTAAATGAATCAAATGTTGGGAGATATAATGAAGATTAAAAAAATACTTCTTTCACTAGCTGTTGTGTTTGGTCTTACTTCCTTTGGAAGTGTTGCGAATGCAGCTTGTGGAAATATAACAATTGCTAATATGAACTGGGCTTCAGCAAACTTTATGGCTGAAGTTGACAAGATCATATTAGAAGAAGGTTATGGATGTAATGTTGAGCTTGTGCCTGGTGCAACTCAGCCAACTTTTGCATCTATGCAAGAAAAAGGTGAGCCAGATGTTGCTCCAGAGTTTTGGGCTAACGCTGCTATCATTGCTTTAAATAAAGCAATTGATGAAGGAAGAATGCACTCACTTAATAAAGCGCCAATTACTGGTTTGGGTGAAGGTTGGTGGGTATTACCTCACACACTTAAAAAACATCCAGAGCTAACAACTGCTGAAGCAATTTTAGCAAGACCAGATCTGTTTCCTCATCCAGAAGATCCATCAAAAGGTGGTTTTCATATTTGTCCTCCAGGTTGGAACTGTGAGCTAAGTAATAGAAATCTTTACAAAGCTTTTGATATGGAAGCAAAAGGTTGGGCTATTGTTGAAACAGGTTCTGCTGCAGGATTAGATGGTTCAATTGCTAAAGCTGCTGAGCGAGGTGAAAACTGGTTTGGTTACTATTGGTCACCAACAGCTATCATTGGTAAATATGATATGAGAGCTGTAGATATGGGAGCTTGGGGTGGAAAAGATAACTGGGATAAATGTATAGTTTTACCAGAACAAGAATGTGGAGACCCTAAAGCAACTTCATGGACAAAATCTGAAGTTTACACAATCGTAACTGATAATTTCAAAAATACAGCTGGAAGTGCTGGTATGGAATATTTTAAGAAGAGAACATACCCAGGTCCAGTTATGAACGGTATGTTAGTTTGGATGGGTGAAAACCAAGCAGAAGGTGCTGATGCTGCAATTGAATTCCTAAAAACACAAGAAAGTGTTTGGAGCAAATGGGTTTCAAGTGATGCTGCAAAAAAAATCAAAAAAGCACTTTAATTAAAAATATTATCAAACCCGCTTCGGCGGGTTTGATTAAATAAAAATTATGGACTTCTTTAATAAAATTCCTGTAATGGATAGAACGGCTCTTAGAGAGCTGAAAAAGGGTATTGATTTAAGTTTTAAAGATTTTTCAAGAGCTTATGGAGATGGAATAGAAAGTTTTTTTGATCCACTACTATATTTTTTAATTTGGTTAGAAAAATTATTAGTAAACAGTCCATGGCCTTTAGTAATTGGTGTATTTGCTTTATTAGCTTGGATTGGATCAAGAAGTGTTAAACTTGTAATTGGTACAGTGGTTTGTTTCTTGGTAATTGGCTACTTCGGAATGTGGAAAAATTGTATGGCTACAGTTGCTATAATTTCTGTTTCTACATTAGTTTGTATTGTAGTTGGAATTCCAATTGGAATTGTCATGTCAAAATCTGCAAGAGCAGAAAAAGCAATTTTACCTGTTTTAGATATGATGCAAACTATTCCAAGTTTTGTATATTTAATTCCAATCATTATGCTTCTTGGTATTGGTAAAGTGCCTGGTTTACTTGCTGTATGTATTTATGCCCTACCCCCTATTGTAAGATTAACAAATCTAGGGATCAGAGAAGTTGATAAAGAAACTCTTGAAGCCAGTGAAGCTTTTGGGGCAACCCCAATGCAAAAATTAAGATCAGTTCAGATACCGCTTTCTTTACCAACTATTTTTGCTGGGATAAACCAAACGATTATGATGGCTTTAGCAATGGTAGTGATTGCTTCAATGATAGGTGTAAAGGGCTTGGGAGTCCCTATTTTACAGGCTATTTCCAACCAGTATTTAGCACTTGGAATGATGAATGGTTTAGCAATCGTAGCTCTAGCAATTATCTTTGATAGAGTAACTCAACAGTACGGACAAAGAATTCAAAAGCACAGAGGCCAGCTGAAGAAGTAAATTTACCTCAATCGAATTTTCTAGACTCACATTTCAAAATAAATAAAAATCTTCCCTATGAATTTTTCATTGGAAATAGGCCCTAAAACAGAAGTTGATACAGTTCCAGCGTTGTCTGACATTTATATTACAATGCTACCTGGAGGTGATTATAGAGAGACTGCTGATAAAGCAGTAGAGCTTGTAAAAAAAGGATTTAACCCAGTACCTCATTTTCCTGCTAGATCAATGAATGATGAAAAAGAACTGAAAGATTATGTTTCTAGATGCAAAGATGGAGGGGTGAAGCAAGTCTTAATTATTGGAGGCGGAAGAGAACCAGCAGGTAAATTTGATAGTTCCTTTCAACTTTTAGAGACAGGTTATTTTGAAAAAATGAAAATAGGAATTGCTGGACATCCCGAGGGGAGTCCTGATATATCCGACTCAGAATTAGAAAAAGCTATGATAGATAAAAAGCCTTATGCTGATTATATTGTAACTCAGTGGTTACTTGATCCTCAGCCTATTATAGATTTTATTTCTAAGCAAAGCGTACCAGTGCATGTGGGAATTACTGGGCCATTAAAAATATCTAGCTTAATAAAATTTGCTAATATTGTGGGGGCAAAAAATTCCTTAAACTTTCTTAAATCTAATTTTACTAAGGCATTAGATTTATTGAAACCTAAAGACCCTAATGATTTAATTGGGAAAGTTAAATCGCACACTGATAACTTCCACATTTATACATTCGGCGGCTTGAAGGAAACTAACAAGTGGTTGAAGGAGAATAGTTATGTCTAATGAATTTGACTATACTAAACTAAAACATGTTACTTCTGTTGATCAATCAGATAGAGAAGTACCATATAATTTAAGACAAAGTGGGCCAACAAAAGTCGAAATGTTAATTTCAACAAGGGTAAGAAAATCACCTTATTGGCATTTATCAATGCAGGCAGGTTGTTGGAGAGCAACTGTATACAATCGAATTTATCATCCAAGAGGTTATGTAAAACCTGAAGATGGTGGAGCTATGGTTGAATACGATGCGATCGTAAACCACGTAACAATGTGGAACGTTGCTGTTGAGAGACAAATAAGAGTAAAGGGTCCAGATGCAGAAAAATTTACGGACTATGTAATCACTAGAGATGCAACAAAAATTTCTCCCATGAGAGCAAGATATGTTATTTTGTGTAACGCTTATGGCGGAGTTTTAAATGATCCAATTCTTTTAAGAATTTCAGAAGATGAGTTTTGGTTTTCATTATCAGACTCTGATATTGGAATGTATTTACAAGGTGTAAATGCGGATGGAAAATTTAACTGTACAATTGAAGAAATTGATGCATGTCCAGTTCAAATACAAGGTCCTAAATCAAAAGCTTTAATGCAAGACCTTTGTGGTGACCAAGTTGATTTTGATAATATGCCTTTCTATGGATTAGCGGAAGCAACAGTTGGGGGAAGAAGTTGTGTAATTTCTCAATCTGGTTTTTCAGGAGAAGCTGGTTATGAGATATATTTAAGAAATGCTACTTTATATGCTGAAGATATGTGGAATGCGGTATTAGATGCAGGAAAAAAACATAAATTGATGGTGATTGCACCTGCACACCATAGAAGAATACAAGCAGGTATTCTTTCTTGGGGGCAAGACATGGATCAACAGCATAATCCATTTCAATGTAATTTAGGTTATCAAGTTTCATTATCAGGTAAAGGTGAATGGAATAAAAAAGCAGATTATGTTGGAAAAGCTGCTTTAGAGAAAATGGGAGCAGATATAAAAGCTGGAAAAAAACCATATAAACTTCAATTAGTTGGAATGGAATTAGGCGGTAAACCAATTGACGATTATGCGCCAGACTTTTGGCTAGTATCACCAGAAAGTGGTGGAGATCCAGTTGGATTTCTTACTTCACCATGGTGGCATCCTGAGAAGAAAACCAACATTGCTATGGGATACGTTCCGTTTGATGGAACTTTAAACCCTAATGGATTTCCAAAAAATAAAGTTGGAACTAAGTTTAAAGTTCATCTTCCAGAAAAATACTCAGATACTCCAGGAACACCTGTAGATGCTGTAGTTGTGGATATTCCATTCAAAGAGTCTTTCAACGCAAATACGAGAGAAGTTGTAAAAGGCTAAAACTTATTATGGGGGAGCTAATTTCAGCTCCCCTTTTCAATTCTAATGACCAAAAGTTTTCTAATAGCAGTTTGCATTATCATCGCTATTGCTTTAATAATATTTCCATTAATTGTTTCATATAAAGCTCAAAAAAATAAAAACAAAAAAAAATAATGTTTGCTGAATTTTTAAATATAATTTTTAAGTCAATAAAATTAGACAAAACTCTTTATTCAGATAATAAAAATTTTGGAGAAGCGTCAATTTACTTTGCTGGGATTATAATGATACTAGATGGTATTGCTGGAGCAGTAGCAGCAAATACGATTATTAAAACAGCTATTGCAATGTCTGGTCTAACTGCAATAATTACTTGGCTAATATGGGCGATTTTTATTTTTGTAATTGGAGTGAAATTATTTCCCGATAAACAAACCAAAGTTTCATTCAAAAAAGTTTTAACAGCTGTTGGATTTGCGCATGCTCCTGGTTTATTAAGATTTTTTGCAGTCACACCGGATTTAATGATACCAATAATTTTTCTTACCCAGTTTTGGATTTTTGCAGGTTTAATAATTTCAACAAAACAAATACTAAGTTTAAAATCTAATTTTAAATCTTTTGGGATTGTACTTTTATCTTTTTTAATTATTGCATTTTTATCTATCTCTTTTGTGATGAGTAGAATGAATATGCTTCCAGTTAGTCAAATCAGTTAAAGTGGAAAAATCGTTTTAGATACTCTACAAGATTTACATAATTTAAATCCAGTAAGAATCAAATTTTGAGTGACACTCTCGTCTTCCTCTTTGCATTCATCACAAATATTATTTAATTCTTCAGTATCTGTATCAAGATATTTTTCATCAGTTTTATCAGTCATTATCAGTCAAACCAGCACCTGCCGCACCTTCTTTTAAACTGTCGCTTTCTTCGACAAAAGTTTCTTCAGATAACTTGTATAAATTATTCCATTCATCGTCTGTAAAGTTGTCTTCATTTTCAAGTAGATTTACCTCAATTGTATTCACTAATTTTGGAAATTCTTGTTCAATAAAATTTGAACTAATATTTACATTTAAATTTAGTAAAATTTTTTTTTCATCCATTTTTACATAAATTTTTTTTCCAATAATTTCTGATGAACGACTTATAAAGGAAATAAAAATTATTGGATAAGCAACATTTTTGAATTCAATTTTTTTTAAATTTTCTAAAACATTTATTTGATCTAAAAAACTAACACCTAAAGTAATTGGACAGTAAGGATTTTTTGATGAAGAGTTATTTTCACTAATTAAATTTAAATTTTCAAATTTACTTTTATTTTTTTTATTTAAATATTCATTAAGGTGCTTAATACCCGGTAAACTAAATAACTCTAACAACCTTATACTTTTTCCTGTTTCCTCAGAAACTCCCCAAGAATATCCTGCTGCCTTTGAAGCTCTTTTAACAGTAGTTTCAATTTCACTCAGTGATTTCATTATTAAATTTTGGTTTTATATACCCACTGCTCGTCATAACTTTTTAACTCGTTTGGAAGTGGAGCTCCTTGAAACATGCAAATTCTTAACCATTTGTCAGATCGTGGATCAAATTTTAATGCCCCAAAGAAAGACAATTTTAATCTAAGCATATCAATTGGCATTAAATCTTTTCCAATTGTATTATCTTGTATTTCTGAATAAGGAAATTTTTCTACAATGAATGCCCTCCTCACTACATGTCTTAATTCAGAATTTGACGTTAAAAACTCAGCAATAGTTAAACTATTTTTTGAGACTAATAATTTGTCATAAAGTTTTTTTATATCTCTTGCTATTGCTAAAGGCTGTTCTAATTCTGATCCATGTTCTTCAAAACGATCCGCCAATCTAGGTTCTTCTTTATTTTTTGAAATAAACCAAAAGTTTTTATTATTTTCTTTTATTTCAAAATTAATATCTAGAATATTAGGATACTTTGCTTCAATGATATTCCTCAATTCATCAACTTTTCTATAAGTTGGAATATTAAAATATTTTTCTTCGTCTGAACTCATTTCTTTTACCAAAGGATTTATAATATCATTAAAAGGTTCCATCATTATTGACACTATGTATTCAATACATTCCTCACAAGTATTGTCCTCTAACCATTGATAGATTTTGTTAAAAGGATATTCGCTCTTAAAATTAAAATCTTTATCTATAAAATTTAAGAATTTTTCAACATCCTTTAATAATGAAGAAATTTTTTTTTGCTGATATTCGCTATCAGTATTCCAGCTTGTAATATTTTTTAATGATTTTTTTACACAATCTATAAACAAATCTCTATCTTGACTTTTTACATCTTTGATTTCTCTAATTTTCTTAAGTGCTTTTTCTCTACTTAAAATCCAATTATTTAATAGAGTTGGGTGATTGACTATAAATGGAGCCATACCTAAGCCTGTGGAATTACCTATTCCCAAGTTTTTACAAATATTATCGTCTAGCTTAACAGCTGTTTTTGGATTTTTATGATAAGCAACATGATTAACTTGATCAAAAGTAAATTGTCTTACCAAATAAACCAACATCATTTCTAATCTGAATGGACCATTAATTTCTTCACGATTTTTAATTCTAAATCGATCTGCAAGACCAAATTTGCCTGAGCCATATACTGCCGTAGTCCTATATAAATAGCCTACTTTTGATAATAAGTTTAAATCTGGCTGCTTACCTTTGCTCAAACTTTCAACTACATGATTATAAATTCTTACTGATTTGTTTGCTCTCGATAAAGTTAATTCTTTATAAGAAAGTCTACCAACTTCTTGTTTTGGAACTTCATTTTTTAATCTTTCAATGTCTTTTTTTGTAGGAACTCCATCATGTAATGTAAAAGCTGCATCCCATTTTGTTGCAATAACTCTGTCTGATCTTTCTTCATCTTTGATTTCATTTGCAAAACAAATTAAAGAATATACTCTTTTTTTTTTTTTAAATGAATAAACAGCTTCTCCAAAACCATTTTCGTTTAAATCAAATAAATCTCTTTTATATTCCCACTCTTTAAATTCATTAAGAAAACTTCTTAAAAAAGATAATTTTGATTGATGAAAAGATCCTAGCCTAGATAATTTCATTATCTTATTTGGGTCTCTTAATTCAACTTTCATAATTAAATAGTTTTATAAAAATTGTACCAGTTATTTCCAAGTATTCCATGTGTCTCGGTATCTGAAAAACCTGCTTTTTTTAGACCTTTTTCAATATTTGAGAACCCTCTTGCATCAAGAAACCAGTCAGGTTGTTTAGGAAAACCTGGTTTATTTTTCGAACCCTCACCATAATTTTTACTTTTAGACCAAGAACCATTTCTCATCCATTCAACAACAGTATCTGGATGATCTAAACAAAGATCTGATCCTATTCCTATTTTTTTTACATCCATTATTTCGGCTGTTTTTGCCACCATTTCACAAAAACTATCAAGAGTACAATTTGTGTTATCTTTTAAGTGATGAGGGTATAATGATAAACCCAACATACCACCACTATCACTCAAAATTTTTAATAAATCTGAGGATTTATTTCTTTTAGCTGGATGCCAAAAAGAAGGATTAGCATGAGTAATTGCTATTGGTTTTTCGCTGAATTCAATTGCATCAAGAGTACTTTTTTCTGCAGAATGTGACATGTCTACCACGAGGCCGACCCTATTCATTTCTCTTATAACCTCACGTCCAAAATTTGTAACTCCGCTATCTACTTTTTCATAACAACCTGTCGCTAGCAAAGACTGGTTATTATAAGTAAGTTGCATAAATCTGCATCCTAATTGATGAACCTTTTCAACAAGATTTATGTCATCTTCAATTGGTGAACAGTTTTGAAAACCAAAAAATATTGCAGTTTTGTTTTCTTTATTAGCTTTATCAATATCTTGAAAATTCTTACCAAGAAAAATTAAATCAGAATTTTCATGAAATAATTTTTCCCATTTTTTAATTTCAAGTTGTAATTCATCAAAATCTTCATGGTAGACAATAGTAACATGGACAGCATCTAATCCGGCAGATCTATTGATCTCAAAGATTTTCCTAGACCAATTACAATATTGAAGATTATCGATTTTATAATTCATAGTATGCTTAACTCTAATCAATATGTATTTTAAATACTATTAATTTTATTGAAATTTTAAGTTAATTTTGAAATAAACAGATTGATCAATTTTCATGAAAAAAAATAGTAAATTAAAAGTTTCAATCATAATGGGAAGTCAATCTGACTATAAAGTAATGAAACTAGCCGAAAAAACCCTAAAAAAAATTGGAGTTTCATTTGAAACAAAAATTATATCTGCTCACAGAACACCACAAAGAATGTATGAATATGCTGCAAAAGTTGAGCAAAATAATATAGGAGTAATTATTGCGGGTGCTGGAGGATCTGCTCATCTTCCAGGTATGGTATCAGCACTTACACATGTGCCAGTACTTGGTGTTCCTGTTGAAAGTAAAAAACTTAAAGGTTTGGATAGTTTATTATCAATTGTACAAATGCCTAAAGGAATTCCTGTAGGAACGCTTGCTATAGGAGAGGACGGCGCTATTAATGCTGCTTTACTAGCAGCAGCAATAATTGCTAATAATAATTCAAATGTTCGAAAAAAACTTAAAAATTTTAGAACATCACAAACTAAATCTGTAAAGAAATCTCCAAAATAAAATGTCAGAAATTACTCTTGGTATCATTGGGGGTGGTCAACTTGGAAGTATGCTTGCAATAGCGGCTAAAAAATTAAATGTTAAAACTGTTGTTTTTTGTGATGACATAGATGCTCCAGCACAAAATTTTTGCAATCAATTTGTAACAGGAAGTTATGATAATAAAGAAAAAATATCAGAATTTATAAATCAGGTTGATTTAGTCACTTATGAATTTGAAAATATTCCATTTGAAACATTAAATGAAATAAATAAATTTAAACCTGTTTTGCCAAAGCCTTCCGTTAACAGATTAATTCAGCATCGATTGGCTGAAAAAGATTTTGTTAATAAATTAAATATTAGAACAACAAGATATGTTTCGATTGAAAAACAATCTGATATAGATGCTTTAGAAGATTTTTTACCAGGAATATTAAAAACAACAACACTTGGTTATGATGGCAAAGGTCAATATCCAATTAAATCAGCTGATGAACTTAATTTATTAAATATTGATTTTTCAAAAGGATATATTCTTGAAAAACTTGTGAAATTAAAAAAAGAGATTTCAATTATAATCACAAGGTTTAGTAATAATAAATATGAAATTTATGAACCAATAGAAAACACTCACGAAGATCAAATTTTAAAATATTCAAAAATACCTGCTGAAATTAATGAAAAAATTTTTAATCAATCTAAAGATTGGGCAATACTAATAGCTGAAGAACTTAAATATGTTGGAACTTTGTGTGTAGAATTTTTTATTGATAGAAATGATAATCTTTATGTTAATGAGATTGCTCCAAGAGTACATAATTCAGGACATCTAACAATAAATGCTTTTAATGTGAGTCAATTTGAAAATCATATTAGAGCTGTATGTGGTTTAGAACAAATCACTTTAAAAAAAATATCTAATGCTAAAATGATGAATTTGCTTGGTGATCAAATTACTCATTATAGAAACATAGAAAAGTTTAATGATAACGAATTTTTCTTTGATTATTTAAAAAAAGATATAAAAGAAAAAAGAAAAATGGGTCATATCACAACTTTATTATAAATGTTAAAATCAATAGAAGGTAATTTTGATAATCCAGAAGTTAATGAGCTTCTAACTAAACATTTTGTTGAACTTAGAGCTGCTTCACCAGAAGGAAGTGCACACGTCCTAGATATTCCTGGTTTAAAAGTGCCATCAATTAAATTTTGGAGCTTGTGGGATGATAAAAAACTTATCGGTTGTGGTGCTTTAAAATTTTTGGATAAAGAACATGGGGAATTTAAGTCGATAAGAGTTCACGACAATTTTAGAAAGCAAGGTCAAGGGATTAATGTAATCAATCATTTAATTAATGAAGCTAAAAAGCTTAAAATAAAAAGATTAAGTATCGAAACAGGAGCGGGTGATTTTTTTATACCAGCAAGAAAAATTTTCAAAAAAACCGGTTTCACCGTATGCGAACCTTTTGCACACTATAAAGAAGACATCAATTCTGTTTATTTAACTATGCTTATTGAGGATATTTGAAAAAATTATTTTTAATTGTTGATCTATTTTGTTGACAAAACCCAATAAAATCTAAAGAAATCCAATATTACTTAATTATAAGTAATAATTAAACATAACAAAAAAGTAAGAAGATAAATATGAGTCTACAAGGTAAAGTAAAGTGGTTCAATCCAACCAAAGGTTTTGGTTTTATTGAAAGAGAAGATAAAGAAAAAGATGTGTTTGTACATGTTTCAGCAGTAAGAGATGCTGGTATGAACGGTTTAGATGAGGGTCAAGCTTTGACTTTCGATGTTGAAGATGGTCCTAAAGGTCCTTCAGCAGTTAACTTAAAAACTGCATAATTTCACACTTCCTATTGGCTGAAAAATTTATTTAACTAAAAAAATTGATTATTCAGCCAATACCTTTTTTAAATAACAATCTTTAAACACAATTATTAATTATAGATTTAAAATAAAAAATTAATAAATTAATCAAGATTATGATTGGAATTTTAGGTGGAATGGGAACTCAAGCAGGTCTTGATTTTTGTAACAAACTTGCAGTTTTAAATAGAGGAAAAATTGATCAAGAGTATCCATTATTTATACTTTATAATAAATCAAATATTCCTGGCAGACCTGAATCTATTGGATCTCAAACTAAAAATCTTTCAAACAAATCTACAAATAAAATAAGTAGAGCAAAATATAACAAAGTTTTAAAGAGTTTGCTTAAAGGTTGTAAACTTCTGGAAAAGAATAAATGTAAATTTATAGTTATACCTTGTAATACAGCTCATTATTGGTTTGATGATTTACAAAAGAAAATTAATATTCCAATAATTAATATGCCAAAAGAAGTTTTCAAATTTACAAAAAAAAAATGTAAGAAAAACTCAAAAGTTGGTCTATTAGCAACTGAGGGTACTCTTAAAACTGGAGTTTATAAAAGATTTTTTGAAAAAGATTACCAACTAATAGAGCCATCTCAAAAAATACAAAAATTGTCAGTTAATAAAGCAATTAAATTAGTTAAAATGGGTAATGTAAAGGCTGCAGCAAAAGCAATTAAACCTGCAATTGATTCATTAATTAAATTGAAGTGTAAAAAAATTATTTTAGGTTGTACAGAACTCCCTATTGCAATTTTTGCATTTAAATCATTTAAAAATGTTAAATCCTCAAAAGTTTTCTTAGATCCTAACTTAATTTTAGCACAGTCAACTATGGTTAAGCATAAAAATTAGTTTATGTCTAACAAATTTGAAAAGCCATACGTGTTAAGAGCTGCTGAATTTGTTTATTCAAATATAATAGAAATTAAAAAACAAAATCCCGAAATCAATAATATACAGGCATTTGAAATTTTTATGACCACTAAAGAATATGATATTTTAAGCTCAGGAGAATTTCATGATAAATGGTTTTTAGAACTTAAGAATAATAAATTTATTGATAAGATAACTAAAAAAAAAATCAATGAAGAAACTCTAAGACTTTTAAAACTTCAAAAAGACTCGATGGTTAAATTTTTAATGAAAATACCTAAACTTTATTATACTAAAAGTCATTTTCCACTAGAAATTTCACAGAGAGCTTTTGATCACTTGTGGAGAGTTTGTGAAAGCTATGAAATGTGGTGTAAAGAAACTAAACAAGAAAACCTTATATATCTAAATATTATTGAGTAGTATTATTTAAATCAAGTATATATCTAGTAACCTCAATTCTTTTTTTAAGTAATTTTTCCAAATTTTGATTATTCAGTTTTTGTCTTGTCATTTTAATTCTTGTTTCAACTAATTGTCTTAATTCTTCATCAAATGAATTTTTTTTTATTTTTATATCTTTTTCTTCGACTAACGCTTCTTTGATTAAGGTTAAAGAATTTTTTCCAGTTTCTTTTTCTATTCTTTGATTAATTATAAATTGAGCACTTGCTTTATAAATATTACCTGAAGTAAGAACTGTTACACCTGGACCAACAAATGAAAGAATGGGCACAAAGCCTGTCAAAAAGAAAAAAGACAGTATAATTGTTAAAACTCTAAATAACCTAAACTTCATAGCAGAACATTAGGTGATTTGGTATTTCATTACTACATTAAATTTGTTCATAATAGGTACTGATTTGTTTGATTTTATTTAATTTATTTGTTTATTAAACATGATGATTAAAATATTTCCTTTCATATTTATACTTCTATGGTCTTCTGCTTTCATAACAACCAAACCTATCATAGACAACAGTGATCCATTTGCTGCTCTAGCTTTTAGATTTGCTTTAGTTGCTTTCGGTTTTTTTTTATTTTCTATTTATTCAAAACAAAAAATTCTTGTAAGTAAAAGAAATTTTTTTGAATCTTTTTTTAGTGGTGTCTTATTTCATGGTTTTTATCTCGGTGGTGTCTTTTACTCAATCTCAATAGGCCTACCTACAGCGATAGCAGCGTTAATTGTCACTCTTCAACCAATTCTCACAAATGCTTTAAGCGGCCCCATCTTAAATGAAAAAGTATCTACAAAACAATGGATAGGTGTTTTGTTGGGCTTTGCTGGCGCAGGACTTGTATTGGGTTTTGATGTTGGTTCAAAAATACCAACAGCAGGATTAATAGCAACTATAATAGCTTTATTAGCAATTACATTTTCAACTTTATGGCAAAAAAAATTAAGCAATAACTTACCTTTATCCATAAGTAATATGAATCAAGCTATTGGTGGATGTATATTTCATGTATCAATAATTATTTTATTTGTTGATCCATATATAGATTTCTCACAAACATTTATTATTGCAATGAGCCATCAAATATTTTTGGTATCGTTTGGAGCATTTACAATATTAATGTTTTTAATAAAAAATAATTCAGCGAGCAAAACTGTTTCTGTATTTTTTTTAATTCCAGCAACATCTGCCTTTATGGCATGGCTCTTCTTAAATGAAAGTTTAACTAGCTTAGATTTGATTGGATTTCTAATTACTTCTATAGGCGTTTATATTGCAACAAGAGATTGAAAATTAAAGCTTATAATGTTTTAAAACCATACTCTAGAGATGCATCTGTTATAGAGTGATATAAAGACTCTCCAAAGCTTCTTAGAGCAAATAATCTTACTTTATTTGGATTTTCGTCCAACCTATCAACAGTAAAAGTTATTCCATTATAAGTTGAGTTAATTGAGTTATTTATGCCCAATGTATTAAAATTAAAAGGACATCCTTTTTTCAAAACTTCTATAGTATCATTTCCTTCGATTTCAATAATAGCTCTAGAATGAGATAAATCTGTTACAGCAAAGTCTGTATCTTTAAATTTATCAAATATATTTTTTATTAAATCTTTTTTTGTTGAAACTAGAAGCCAGTTTTTTGGTCCATTCCACATAATCCTTGTAGTTTCATTAAATACTACTGTTAAAGGTTCATTTTTTAATTTTAAACCATCAATATCAATAGTCTCAAATGAAATTGAAGAATTTTTGTACTCAACTATTTGAACAATTAATAAATTTTTGATTTCAGATATTTTAAGTATATCATTTTCATTTTTACCTTCATAATCTCCGAATTGACCTTTTATATGAACATTTGATAAAGCTGAAATAAATGTCATGATCTAACTCTTTCACCTTTCGGATCTACATAATGTGATGAAACTATCTCAACTGGTATTACTTTGTTTTTAAGTGGCGACATCGCAAAAAGCTTTTGACCAATCATATTTTTTCCATCTTTCAAAATTGCTAAAGAAAAAGGATTATCATATTCAACACTCCAACAAGATGCAGAGATATGACCTAATTTTGGATTTGGTAACGGTGCTTTATCATCTTTAACTAAGTGAGAGCCTTCTGGTATGCTTGTTTTTTTATCTAATGGAACTACACCCACTATTCTTTGTCTATCCTCTGCTATAAATGCAGATCGTTGTAGTGATCTTTTTCCAATAAAATCTTTCTTTTTACTAACAAGACCTTCTAATGCGTTGTCGAATGGAATTGTTCTACCATCAAGTTCTGATCCAGCAACATGTCCCATTTCAATTCTAAGAGTTGATAATGCTTCTGTTCCATACGGTTGAATGTTAAATTCCTCACCAACTTCCATTATTTTTTCCCACATGAAATTTCCATAATCAGATTCAACATTTACTTCATAAGCAAGCTCGCCTGAGAACGAAATTCTAAAAATTCTTGCTTTAACACCAGATAAATCTCCCTCCATGTAACCCATGAAAGGCAAACCTTCATTTGATACATCTGAATTTGGAAATAATTTTTGTAATAAATTTCTAGATTTAGGTCCTGCGATAGCTGCTCCTGCCCACTGTTCTGTAGTTGAAACTACATTCACATTTAATTCAGGCCAAACTAGTTGCAAATAATATTCTAAATGCGAAAGAACGTTTGCTGCTTGAGCTGTCGTAGTAGTCATATGATAATGATTTTCTGAAATTCTAGTAGTTGTTCCATCATCCATAACAATTCCATCTTCTCTTAACATTACACCATATCTAGCTTTACCAACTGGTAGTTTTAGCCAACCATTTGTATAAACTCTATTTAATAACTCTGCTGCATCAGGACCTTTGACATCAATTTTTCCTAAAGTTGTTACGTCACAAACTCCAACATTTGTTCTTACATTTTTAGCCTCTCTTTTAGAGGCCTCAAATAAATTTTCATTTCCTCTTTTATAATATCTTGGTCTTAACCAAACACCCGCATCAACAAAAACTGCATTATTTTTTTCATGCCATGAATGCATTGGAGATTTTCTTGTAGGTTTTGAGTGTTTTCCAACCTCTCTTCCTACTATTGCTCCAATAGAAACAGGAGTATATGGAGGTCTGAAAGTTGTATGACCTACTGCAGGAACAACTTTATTTTCAATTTCAGATACTAATTGTAATCCGTTTAAATTACTTGTTTTCCCTTGGTCTGTTGCCATTCCTAGAGTTGTATATCTTTTTACGTGTTCAATTGATCGATATCCCTCTCTTAAAGCTATTTCTATATCAGATACTGCTACATCATTTTGGAAATCTAAAAACCTTTTATAATTTTTACCTTTCGGCAATGGAACGCACCAGAACTTATCATGTTGAGAAGATTTTTTTTCGACAACATTTGGAATAGCTATCTCATTATCATTTTCAGTAATTTTTTTTGATAATTCACTTCCTGCTTTAAATGAAGTTTTTAAAGTTTCCTCCAGTGTAAATACTCCATTAGCTGCACCTAGAGTAATTTCATTTTGTTTTGATTGCCCTGGGACAAATGCATCAATTTCCTCTTTAAACTTCGTTTTATTTCCTGATTGTGAGGCTAAATGAATGGTTGGTGTCCAAAAACCTGAAACACAAATACAATCACATTCTATATTTTCTATTTTACCAAGTTGTTTTTTGTCTTCAGAAATAGATGCAATATCTGCGGATTTTACTTTTTTATATCCTTGTGCTGCAACAACAACATATGAATTTTTAATATTAATTCCTAAATTTTTTGCCTCATCAATTATTTCTGACTCAGGATTTTTTCTTGAGTCTAAAACAACTGGATCCACTCCATGTTTTTTAAATTCAATTGCTGTTTCGTATCCACTATCGTTATTTGTAAATACCAATGGTGTTCTTCCAACTAAAACACCATATACTTTTAAATATTCTTTAGCAGCTGAAGAAAGCATTACCCCTGGTGTATCATTATTTCCAAAAACTATTGGTCTTTCAATTGATCCTGAGGAAATCAAAACTTCTTTTGCTCGAATGTACCATAACCTTTTGTTAGGGTGATATTTTTTAGTTGATGGTAAATGATCACTAACTTTTTCTGACATCACAAGCATGTTGTGATCATAGTATCCAAAAATTTGAGATCTATTTTTTACAACAACATTTGGCAT
>CACIOP010000016.1 GCA_902588315.1 uncultured Pelagibacteraceae bacterium | reverse complement strand
GGATCACCTACTGGATCTAAAATTCCATTCATTTTAGATACATCAATCTCAATGATTAATAGAGGGAAAATTAGAGTTGCTGCGAGGAACAATCAATCAATTCCTGCGGGAGTTGCTTTAGATAAATTTGGTAAACCAACTACAGATGCAAAAAAAGCTTTAGCGGGAGTTCAATTACCAATTGCAGGGTTTAGAGGTTCAGGACTTGCATGGATGGTAGATATTTTAGCTGGAGTTTTAACTGGAGGAAATCACGCAGGAAGAGTAAAGGATCCATTTGATGATTTTTCAGGTCCACAAAATATAGGACATTTATTTATAACTTTTAAAGCAAATTTATTTCAAAAAAATTACAACCAACGAATTAAAGATAATATTAAAACAATAAAAAAACTTCCTAAGATCAAAGGAGTTAAAGAAATAATGTATCCAGGACAAAATAAATTTAATAGATATAAAAATAACTCAAAAAAAGAAATTTCAATACCGGATATAATAAAGAAAGATTTAGAAACCTTAATACGTTAAAATTGTAAGAGCACCCAAAGAAACAATGACTGAAGATAGAATTATTGTTCTTTTTACCTTTTCTTTTTTTTTCTCTTCGTAAAGCCTTTGTTTTAAAATCTCTATATTTACTCTTTTAGCTACCTCTTTAACTTTAGTGGGAGTACCAAGAATATCAGCTTTATGTTTAAGAACATCCAATTCTAAGACATTATTACTTTCAGAATATTGAGAGGGGTTTTCAATAGGATCAGATGTTTTTTTCAAACTTTCTGTACTCATAGCTTTAATTAACCATGTTAATGAAAATTAATAAATAATTCTGATGTCCAAAATGGGTAATCTAGGTGTGTCATTTGGTTCAAAATGGTTTTTTTAAAATTTTTAAAACTTTCTTAAAGAAAAATCTATTTCTAATACCCAATTCCAATAATAGTTAAATCGTCATCTAGAATGTCATTATTATTGTTAATTCCAGTTTCTTTATAGTCTTTTTTGAGACTTTTAACTCTTATTTCCTCAGTAGAATTTTCAAGTTCTTTTTGTAATGAAGAGTTTTGATGATTAAGTAAAAGTTTTTTAACTCCATCAATACCTATTTCATTTCTATTTTCATCTAAGCACTCTGAAAAACCATCAGTAAAACAATAAATTCTCCCTCCATCTAATTTAAAAGTATCTAGCTTATAAACATTTTCATCTTTGTGTTTAACTATTGCAAGAGGAGTAGAAGATGACGGGTACTCAACAAAATCCTTTCCATTTCTAAACAGAGCTGGTTGATGACCTGCGTTCGCAATTTCAATAATATCTGTTTTAATATTATAACATCCTACTATTGAGGTTACAAAAGTACCTGGAGGATTAGTTTCTTTTAAATCATTATTCATTTCAAGTAATATTTCATTTGGTTTAAATTTCAATCGTGAAAAAATTTTAAATAAAGTAATGGCTTTAGCCATAACCATGCCAGCATTAACTCCTTTGCCAGAAACATCTGATAAAGTGAAATAAACAAGATCATCGTGCAAATAAAAATCATAAAAATCTCCTGAAATTTCTCTAGCTGGAATATTTAGTCCATAAATTGGATAATTTGACAAATCTCTATTTGGCATTAAACGTTTCTGTACATTCATGGCTAGTTTAATTTCGGATGAAACTCTGTTTTTCCATTTATTTTTTTGTTTTTCACTTTGTTCTAATTTGTCCATTAAAAAATTGTATTGGGTACCAATAATTCCGCTATCAGTAAATGGATCTTGAGGCGCCCTTAATGAATAATCCTCAGTTTTTGCTTGATTGGTTAATACTTCAAGTAATTCATGAGTATCTGTTGAGGCGTTATGTTCTGATATATTTAAACCAAGTTCCTCTTGGATTTTACCAACACGAAGTGGATAAATATAATTTATAAATTTAAAAATTATAAATGAGGCAAAAAAACAAAATCCACCGATGCTAAATGTTCCTATGATTTGAATTGTTAATTGTTCTAGTCTTGTTTTATCTAATCCCATCATTTCAAAATCACCAAATATAGCGACCGATAAAGTTCCCCACATACCTCCTACTAAATGAACAGGTATAGCGCTAACAACATCATCAATTTTTAATTTTTCTAATAAAATAATTGTGGAGCCTGATAAAATTCCTCCAATAGCTCCTATATATATTGCTTCCGATGGGTTAACATAAGCACAACTTGCTGTAATCGAAACTAAACCAGCCAAAGGTCCTGTAATCATAAATAATGGCTCTGGTTTTTTCATTACGATAATTCCCATTGCACTTGAAAAAATTAAACCAAATGATGCTGATAAAAAGGTATTAATTAATATTAATGGAATTTTTAAATCCATTGCTCCATTTGCACCTCCATTAAATCCAAACCATCCAAACCATAAAATTAAGGCACCGAGAGCAGCAATTGGTGTATTGCTTCCTTGGAACAATTTTTTATCTTTATCTTTTCTAAATCTACCTGTTCTACTTCCAATAATGAGTAGTATTGCTAATGCTACCCAGCCTCCAACAGAATGAACAACGGAAGCACCTGCAAAATCCAAATAGCCCATCTTGCCTAACCATCCAAATTTAACTTCTGGATTACTAAAATCAAAAGCCCAAGCCCAATGACCTACTATAGGGTATAAAATTCCTGAAGTTACAAAAGTGATTATTACATATGAAAAAAACCTGAGTCTTTCAGCAACAGCCCCTGATATGATAGTTGCAGCTGTTGCAACAAACATTGCCTGAAATACAAAATATGTTTGATAACCAGCAACTTTTGTTGTGAAAAAATAAAACTTATTTCCAAATAAACCCATAACGCTGGTTCCATACATCAATGCAAAACCAAAGGCCCAAAAGGTAACTACAGCTATTCCAAAATCTGTAATATTTTTAAGAGCAACGTTAATACTATTCTTACTTCTTGATAAACCAGATTCTAAACACATAAATCCGGCTTGCATCAAGAAAACTAAAATAGCACAAATTAGTAACCAAAATGTATCTAAGTTTGCTTGAAGCACTGCCTCAAGCCTAAATTCTGTTGCTTTGATTGCTCCTTTACTTGTGAGCTCTAACTGACTTATTTTTGACTGTAGCTTATCAACCAAAATTTGGAGTTCAGCTACAGTCATAAAATTTTTTTAATCTACAAGTTTTCTTGCTTCCTCAGCGTCTGTAATTATGCCATCAACACTAATTACTTTAACTACTTCAAATCCAGTTCCTAAAATTGCATTCTTATATTCATCCTCAGATAAATTTGATTTATCAGCGAAAGAAGATACAGCAACACCTTCTGGCCAAGAAACTTTAACTGTAGCATCTGGACAAGCCTTTTGTAATGCTTCAGTAACCATCTTTTGACACTTAATACACATCATGCCATTTACTTGTGCGATTTGCGTTTGTGCTGCAAACAAATTAGTACTAAATAAAAGAAAACCTAATATTAACGTTATTTTTTTAAACATAAATTCCTCTTTATTTTTTAAAAATCTACCATTTAAATTTTAAACTTGCATTATAAATTAGATCAAAATGGGGGAAAAAATATTATTTTCCAATTGAAATCAACGTTAAATCGTCACTTAGTTTATTATCACCTGCGGCTTTTACAACATCCTTTGTAATTTCAGAAAGTTGTTTTTTAATATCTTTATTGAAATTTTTCTCAATCATTTGAATTGAACCCTCAATTCCTATTTCTTGACCACTTTCATTTTCACTTTCGGATAATCCATCGGTAAAAGCATAAAACCTATGTCCATTTAATTTTATTTTATTTGTATGGTATACCGATTTATCTTTTTGAGGAACAACACCCATTGGAGGGGAGTTGCTCTCAAATTGTTCGTATTCACCGTTTTCATTTCTAATAACTGCTGGTTGATGTCCTCCATTGACCCATCTTATTTCATCTGTGATTGTGTTATATTCACCAAGTATGCATGTTACGAACATTCCACCTGTTTTTGTTAAAAACAAATCATTATTCATATGAAACATCATTTCATCTGGGTCCACTTTATCCCTAGACATGATTTCAAATAAAGTTGACGCCTTAGCCATAACCATTCCTGCGTGAATACCTTTTCCAGCAACATCAGCAATTATAAAATAAACACTATCATTATGAGGATAAAAACTAAAAAAGTCTCCTGATACTTCTCTAGCTGCTAAATTAATTCCATGAACAGGATAATTTTCTAAATTTCTTTTTGGTAAAAAGTTTTCTTGGACCTTAACTGCCAGTTTTACTTCATTAGAAATTCTATCACTCCATATTTTTCTTTCCAACTCACTTTCCTCTAATTTATTCATCAATTTATTATAATATAAGCCAATAACTCCTCCGGCAGTGAAAGGATCTTGCGGTCCCCTAATTGTTAAATCTCCACTGTCTGATTGTTTTTCTAAAATTTTGATTAAATCATGTTCAACGGATGTTGCATTGTGTTCCGCTATATTTAGTCCAAGCTCTTCATGTAATGGACTTACTCTTAAAGGATAAAAATAATTTAAAATTTTTAATAAAATATATGATCCAAAAAAAGCAAAGGCACCAATTGAAACTACTCCTATAAATTGAACTTCAATTTGCTCCAATCTTGTAAGTCCAGTGTCTAATAATTCCAAATCACTAAACAAACCAACTGCTAAAGTTCCCCATATACCTGCTGCTAGATGAACAGGTACTGCACCAACAACGTCGTCTATTTCATACTTGTTTAATATTTCATTTACAAAAATAGATATAATTGCGCCAATAATTCCAACAAAGATAGCTGTAACTGATGTCATCGAATTACATCCAGCTGTAATTGCTACTAACCCAGCAAGCGGACCCAATATAACATAATAGGGATCTGGTTTTTTAAAGAAAGCGAATGAAATTCCAAGCCCAGTTAATAAACCAAATGCTGCAGCAAGAAAAGTATTAATCAAAATTAATGGCACAGTTTCATCCATTGCACCATTACTTCCACCATTAAATCCAAACCAACCAAACCATAAAATTAGAGTTCCTAAAACAGCTAATGGAAAACTTGAGCCTGTAAATTTTCCTTTATTTGCCTCTGAATATTTACCTATTCTAGGACCTAAAATTAATACAGCCGCTAAAGCAATCCATCCTCCTACTGAGTGAACGATTGTACTTCCTGCAAAATCAACAAATCCCATGTCTGTTAACCATCCAGTTTCCTTAAGATTTCCTGTGACGGCTAATAGTTGTCTAACAGCATCAACATTATTTAAGTAACTAGACGACCATGCCCAATGCCCAACTATTGGATAAATTATACCAGTTGCAAGGATTGTTATGATTAAATATCCATTAAATTTCATTCTCTCAGCTACCGCACCAGAAACAATCGTTGCAGCAGTAGCTACGAACATTGCTTGGAACACAAAATAAGTCATATATTCCGCATTTTCTGTTTTAAAAAAGAAAAGATCAGTTCCTATAATTCCATTCCAACTAGTTCCAAACATAAGTCCGAAACCAAAAATCCAAAAAATTACCACTGCTACACCAAAGTCAGCAGCATTTTTAAGAGCAACGTTTATACTATTTTTGTGTCTTGAAAGACCGGTTTCCATGCACATGAAACCAGCTTGCATAATAAATACTAAAATAGCACAATCTATGACCCAAAGAGTATCAACAAATGACTTTACTGATTCCAAATCTACATTGTCCATGTTTTACTCATCTTTTTTTCTCCAGATAAAGTAAAAAATGTAAGGTGCTAAAGCTGGAACTATTCCAAACCAAAACCACTCATCCCATCTAAAGCTTTTATCTAAAGCAAAACTTTTAAGACCATTCCACCAAGTAAGATAACCAATAAAAATGATCCATACTAAACTAGCTGTTAAATAGATTTTTGATTTGTTTGTTAAATCAATTTCCCTAATTTTCGAAAAAAACTTTTTAATTTCCTCAAAGTTCATTGGTAAATTATTAACAGTTTTGTCTTGCAGTTACATTTAAAGCAGTCAATGTAACCTGACAATTGCCGTCAGTTTCTTTAGCTGTTATTTTGTAATTTGAGGCATCGTTAGAAATACATAATTCATATCCCATTTCTGGGGTAATGTTATCAGATCCACCTAACAAGTTAGTCTCTATTGCAGAAGATGTTGATGATGAAGGGGTGCAATTGGTGCTTGTGCTATTCATATAATACATTCCATTATCTGAATAATATTCAGTTTGTCCTAAAGAAATTTGCTGCATAACATTTTCTGCTGATTTTCTTTTCGCACCTGATACATAACCGTTGTAACTTGTAATACCAATTGCAGCTATAATTCCTAGAATTGCAACAACCACTAAAAGCTCAATGAGTGTAAACCCTGAGCTTTTAGTAGTCATAAAATAAAAGAGTATTAAATTATTACTCTACTACTACAGTGTTAGTTTTTTGACTTGCTGCAGTACTACAATTCTCTTCAATGCAAGTTCCAATTGTAATTGTATTTCCTGAGTAACTAAGGTATGTTGTTCCAGCCTCGCCATCTTTTGAATAATCAGACCCTTCTTTTACAGCTTTCTCTGAAGAATTATATGGATCTTTAAAATCCTTCAATGCTTTAACTGCCGCTTCAGTAACTGTCTTACCAGTTTTACCGCTGCAATTTAATTCTCCACCCATAGCAGATGTCTCACCTATATTACATTTTTGTACTTCAGCCGCGATGTATTTAGTAACTGCAGCTTGATTAGAATTAGCTGCTTGTTTTTTAGCACCTGCTGTGTAACCTGAGTAAGCAACAACACCAACAGCTGCAAGAATTCCGATAATTGCTACAACAACTAGTAGCTCAATTAATGTAAAACCTTTATTTTTTTTATTTCTCATATTTAAAACCTCTTTTATTTTTTGTAATAATTTTAAACTGTATATAATTTAATATTATTTAATAATATAATGCAATTAATCATTTTGGGTCAATCATAGATTGTATTTTTTATTGATTTTACTAAAAAATTGATAAATAAAGGGTTTTATGACTTACAAAGTTACAGAAGAAGGAAATATCTCGACAGTTCATCTTGATGGTGAAATAGACATGGATGTAACTGAAAAAGCTAAGGAAATTATAATGCCTCTTATTGAGGCTAAGAAAGAAGTTCACTTAAATTTGAAAGAAGTTCAATACATGGACTCTTCAGGAATATCAGTTTTAATTGAAAGTCATCAAAAAGCAATGGAGCTTGGAACAAAAGTCACTCTGAAAGAAATCAGTAAATCAGTTCTAAAGGTTATCATGATGGCAAAACTAGAACAAATTTTAAATTTGGATTAATGGAACAATCACATATAGCTAATGTAGATGAAAAGAGAGATTTTGAGGTAAACTCATCTAATCTTAAGCATGTTAGATCTTTCTGCAGAGAAGTTTTTGAAAAATTAAATATTAATCAAGAGTTAAAAGATGAATTAGTTTTAGCTATTGCTGAAGCTGCGCAAAACATTGTTAAGCATGCTTACAACAATGAACAAACTGAAGATAAAATGGAAATCAAAATTTCAGTGAGTGATGGTCATCTTGAAATAGGTTTTTTTGACAAAGGCAGACCAGTTGAAAAAGATAAAATTAGACACCGAAAAATTGATGACATTAAACCGGGTGGATTAGGAACTTTTTTTATTCAACAAATAATGGATGCGGTTGTTTTTAAAGAGGGTGAAAAACCTTGGATAAATCACCTTATACTTTCCAAAAATTTAAATAATTAATTTTTTTCTACGTAACAATCTAAATTACTATAATCATCAAAAAACATTTCAGCTAATTCATTACTGCTTGTCATAGAGCAATCTATAGGTTCATTTAAAGTTTGAACCATATGTTCACTTATACCTTTACCTGTCTGATGTTTAATACCTGTATTTATAGTTCCTGATAAAAGTGCTTGATTAACACTTCCGGTTGTAGCAACTGTTATTGCTGGACCCAAAACTGCAACACTTTGTGCACACCCAGTGAGGAGAACAAATATAATTAATAATTTTAAATTTTTAATCACATTAAGGTATTTAATGAATACGAATAAAAATGAAAGTTTTTTTTAAATTAAATGATTATCAATATGTCCAATTTGATCTTTTTTTAACCACCAATTATTGCACCAACGTTAAAGATTGGTGAATACATCGCAATCATTAATCCACCAATCATGGCGCCCATAAACACAATCATAATTGGTTCAATTAAACTAGACATATTGTCTACTGCTGTATCAAACTCTTCTTCATAATAATTTGATACTGAAGTGAACATTTCATCTAAATTACCAGTTTGTTCTCCAACAGAAATTAACTGACTAAATGTCGGTGGAAAAACAGGTTCTTTTAAAAATAGTTTTGTAAGTGTGTCGCCTGAAAAAACACCTTTTTTTACATTTTCTAGAGCAAGAGTAACTACATCATTGTTGCTTACTGCTTTTGCAATTTCAATACTCTCAAGTAAATTTACACCAGCAGAACTTAAGTTACCCATAATTAGTGAAATTCTTGCAATTAATGATTTTAAAATCATGTCGCCGAACACAGGCATTTTTAAAACTCTTTGATGCCATTTGTAGCGAATAGCTGGAATTTTTGTTGTTGTGTATTTAAATATTGCAAACAGCAAAATACAAACAATTCCTAATGTTAAGCCTCCTGAACCTCTCATAAAGTTACTAGCTGTCATAATTACAGCCGTAGGCGTAGGAAGAGCAACACCCATACCTTCATACATTTCTGCAAAAACAGGAACTACTTTAATTAACATGAAAACCATAACAGTTATAGCAACTGTAAACATAACCACTGGATAAGTCAGTGCACTTTTGATCTTCTTTTTAACCTTTTCTCTTTTTTCTAAAGATTCTACTAATTTCATTAAGAAAACATCAAGCTTACCACTAGCCTCACCTGCTTTAATTAAATTTATATAAATACTGTCAAAAATTTGTGGATATTTTTCAAAGCATTTTGAAAGTGTTATTCCACCCTCTAAACTTTTTCTTATATCTTCAATAATTTCTTTCATTGTTGGATGTTCAATTTGATCTCTCAGCATTCCTAATACATTAAGAATTGGCAGACCTGCCTTAACCATAGTAGCAAATTGTTTTGAAAAAATAACAACATCTTCAGGTTTTACTTTTTTCTTTCCAAAAGAAAAACCACCGCCTTTTTTTTTATCTTTAGCAGCTTTTTTCTTTTTAACTTTTGTTAAATTAGTAATAATTACTTTTTGTTCTTTAAGTTTAAATGAAGCTTCTTCCTGATTAAGAGCCTCAATTTCACCTTCGATATATTTTCCTGCTGAAATACCTTTGTAAGAAAAAGTTTCTGAAGACATTTAAACTACTCCACTGATAAAACACGATCGTATTCTCTGAAATTTAAATCTCCTGTTAAAATCATTTCACGACCCATATCTTGCATTGTTCTAAAACCTTCGTTGGTTGCTATCTCTTTAAGTTCAGGTGTAGTAGCTTGTCTTAAGATAGCTTCTTTAATTGGTTTTGTAACATTTAAAATTTCATAGATACCCATTCTTCCTTTATATCCAGTATCTTTGCATTTTGGACACCCCTTACCTTTTTGAACTTTTGCTCTTGAAGCTTGTTCAACTGTAAATCCAAGATCAGCTAAAGCTTTTGGAGTAATATCATCATCGGGAACTCTACAGTCTGGACATGTTTTTCTTGCAAGTCTTTGTGCTAAAACTAATGTGACAGCAGCACTAATTAAATAATCTGGTGTTCCCATATTTTGTAATCTTGTGATTGTACTTGGTGCATCATTTGTGTGTAATGTACTAAATACTAAGTGACCTGTTAATGCAGCCTTTAAACCTATATCCACAGTTTCTTTATCCCTCATCTCACCAACAAGAATTATTTCAGGGTCTTGTCTCAAAAAAGATCTTAATGCGGTTGAAAAATTAAAACCAATATCATCTTTAATCTGTACTTGACCGACACCATCTAATTCATATTCAACTGGATCTTCTGCAGTCAAAATATTTAAATGAGGTTTGGATACCTCTTTTAAAATACTATAAAGAGTAGTTGTTTTTCCTGATCCTGTAGGACCTGTTACTAATACCAAGCCTTGCGTACCATGTATTGCTTTTCTTAAATTCATTAAATCAGTTTCTTCAAAATTTAATTGCTCAAGACTAATGTCTCCTGCATCTTTATTTAATACCCGCATAACAATTCTTTCATTATTTGCTGTTGGCAAAATTGAAAGACGTAAATCTACTACTTTTCCCTCAATTTTAAATGGTATAGCACCATCTTGTGGCAACCTTCTTTCAGCAATATCAAGTTTACCCATAATTTTAAAACGGGTTACTACTGCACCATAATTAGAGTGTAAAAATTTAGAAAACTGTTCTTGTTCCTGTAAAATACCATCCAATCGATATCTTACTCTAGAAGTAAATCTATATGGTTCTATGTGAATATCGGAAACACCTGATTTAATTGCTTCTGCTACAACAGCTGTTGAAAATTTAATTACTTCAGATTCATTTTCTAGAGCCTCTATATCTTCTTCAGGTTTCTCATCTAATACTTCAGTATTATCTTCTACATCGTAATCGAAAGTTTGAACTTTTTCTTTATTTTTTTGTTGAATTGATTGCATTGTAGTTTCACCATCTGCATGAAGCTTTTTAATAAAATCTGAAATTTCACTTATCTTAGCAGCATGTAATTCGATATCCATTTTGGTAATAGTTTTAAGATTTCTCATTAAACTAAGTTTTGAGCTATCTGGTATTGCAATATGTAAAATTTTACCCTCAACTTTAAATGGTGCTATAAAATTCATATTTATATAATTTGATGGAAGTACAGATTTTATTTCCTCAGTTACAGAATGTGCACTTAAATCAACAACCTCTAATGATTGTTCTTTAACTAGTAAGTCTAAAATTTTATTTTCATCTGTAAGATTTAATTCAAATACCGCATCCAATTGAGACTTTTGTCCCTCAGTTGATATTTTTTTGATATTGATTAAATCTTTTCCAGAAATAATATCTTGATCAATCAAAATATTAATTAAATTTATTTCTGACTCTCTACTAATATTAATCATTATAAAATTCTTGGTGCAATAAACACCAATAATTCATCTAGATTATCAGAATTAGCCTTACCTTTAAAGAGATTACCTATCACAGGCAAATTCCCTACACCTGGCGTTTGGTTTTTAGAATTTGATTGTACATTTTTCTTAATTCCACCAATGACTACAATATCGCCGTCAGCAACCAATAATTTTGTAACAATTTCCATTTTATTAATTGGTGGTTCATCAGAAGCTGTTGCTCTATTTGGCGTGTCATTATTAACTTTAATAGTCAAAAGCACATTTCCATCACCAATTATGCTAGGTGTTACCTCTAATTTAAGAGCAGCTTCTTTAAATGATGTAGAAGTAGTACCTTCAGATGTTGTTTGATAAGGAATTTCTTCACCTTGAGTAACTGTAGCTAATTGATTATCTAATGTAAAAACTTTTGGATTTGAAATAGTTTTTCCCATACCCATGCTTTCTAATGCAGTTATCTCAGCTTTTAAAACACCTGTAGTAGTTTTTCTAAGTAATCCTATACCACTAGTTGCTCCAGTAACCGGAAAGTTTGAAATGCTATCTGTAGCAGAACCAAGACCAGCAGCAGTACCTAAATCTGTTCCTGCCTCACTTCCACTGCTTGTACCTGCAACACCACCAGTTATGCTTCCACCCTTACTGTAATAACCACCTAACCTTGTACCTAAAGCTCTTTCAAAATCTGAATTTGCTTCAACTATAAATGCTTCGATTAAGACTTGTTTTGTTCTGATATCAATTTCTTTAATAACCTTATCAACTACATCTAAATCTTTTTCTTTTCCTCTTACAATTATAGATCTTGTAGTGATCTCTTCAGTAATTTGAATTGGCGTAAATGAACTGTCTCCAGATTGTTGTGTAAATAATTCTTCAATTGTTGCTTTAGCTTGCGCAGGTGAAATATAATATAGTCTAAAAATTTCTGAATATATTGGTTCTACACTATCTTCTAACTCTACTTTTTTCTTAACTGCTTGAGCTCTTTCAGATTTATAGTTTTCTTGAGACGTTAAAGTTTCTGGTGAATGAACTCTTATCAAATTACTCGCAACATCAACGTCAGATGCATAATTTTTCATATCTAATAAAGCCTGGAATGCTTTATCCCAAGGAACGTCAACTAATTCTGCTGATATTACTCCAGCAACTTCATCGCCAACTAAAACATTAATCTCACCTATCTTACCCATCAACTGCATTGTTTCTTTAAAATCTAAATTTTTAAATTTTAAAGTTACTCTTTGTTTTAATAGTGGGAAATTGTCAGAAATAATTAAATAATTTCTTTGCGCCTCTGAAGATATTTTTTTTCTTTTACCTAATTTTCTTGTATCTCCTTCAACTGGCTTTGGCCCCATATCTAATGTTTTAGCAATTTCAGATTTACCTGCTTTGGTAACATCATTACTTTTAATTAATGGAGTATTGTGTTTGAAAGGCTTATTATATTTTTTTGCAAATTGTGAATTGGCACAACCACTTAAAATGAAACCTAAAATCAGAACAACTGATAAATTAAATATTTTTTTAATAGTCATCAGCCTCTCTTATTTGATTATTAAAATCTAAAATTAAATATTTACCATCTTCTTTTTTGAAAATAGCTTCTGTGAGTCTAAGATCTATAAATTGATTTTTTCCTAAATATTGACCTAATGTTAAAGTGATTGCCTCACCAGCTGAGCTTACCACAGAAATATAACTATGATCTTTTCCAGAAATTAAACCTGCAAGTTTAAAATTATATAAACTCATTTCATCTTCTTGTTCATCTTCTGGTATACCTGCTGTTGAACTAGTTCCTTCATTTCCTGCAAAAGGATCGTTTAATGGAACCTCGTCCTCATCAGCCAATTCTTTTGTGATTTCTTTTACCTGCTCTACTAGCTCTTCTTTTTTATCGTGATTATCTGCCAAAGTCACATTGGCAAAAATCATTATAATTAAAACCAATAAAATTTTAAAAAAATTCATTTGGTAATCCTACTATTGTTAACTCTCCTGTAGCAATTATCGCTCCAGTTGAATCGTTTTGTACTATACTTATGGTCTCTTTGTCAAAGTTAAGCATTTTCTTTTGCTTAGATACTGCTCTTTTGAACTTTATATAGCCAAGAAACTTGCCTTTAATCTCATAATCTACAGGTATCTTATAATAAGAGATCATTTCTTTTGTAATTAGATTTTCAGCTTGTTGAGTAATTCCCTCTTTTAAAACTGGGATAGCTTTTTTCTTTTCAATTTTTGAAATAACCAATCCATTCACACCTGCATGTCTACTAAGACTTTGATATAAATCTTCAACTTCTGCCTTTGAATGAAATAAAGTGGAACTTTCTTCAAATTCTGGTCTCAGCTTTTTAATTTTTGCTTTAAATTGAATTATTTCATTTTCAAACTGCGAAATTTCGTTTTGTTTCAGTAATTTATCTTCATATTTAACTTTTCGCTCTTTAACCATCGGGTTGAGTATGGCGTAATAGATAATTAAGAATAAAATTATTGCACCAAATCCTATTCCAAATTTTATTAATGTTTTTTTATCAGCAGCTCCTGTAAACTTAGCTTTGAGATCCGACATTGTTATATTTTTAAGATCCATTAAGCACTCTCCAATATACAGGCTATTCTAAAGCCTTTCATTTGTTGTGTTCCCTGTTCACCTCCTGGAAGAATCATACTTGCCAAAGATGCTTGAGAAATAAGTTTTTTATTATTTAAATTACTAATTAACTTAAGAATGTCTTGGTCGCTAAATGCGGACCCTTCAATAATTATTTGATCTACACCATTATATTCAATGGATTTAAATTTAACTCTTTTAGGTACAGCAGAAGCAATTTGTGCAAGGACTCTAAAACTAACAGTTTTATTTGATTTAATTGATTTGCTTAGTTTAAGAGATTTTAAAATTACTCCTATTTCTTTAGCATATTTATTTTTTTCTAATGTTTTAAGTTCATGTTCCTGAACTATCTGATCATAATCAACAATTTTTTTATTTAATTCTGTGATTTGCCAAAAAGAAAATCCAAATAAAGCTATATAAATTATTGCAACAATTCCAACAACTCCTTTAAAAGCAAAACTTGAAACGGCTTTTGCCTTTTTCTGTGCGATCATGTTATCTCTGTTGGGAAGAAGATTTATATTTTTAACAGCTGTTACAAATTTATAATAACCAAACACATCTAATTTTCTAAAAGCTAAACCCATAACAGTAGAAAAATAAGATCGATTTTTCATATTGATTTCATTTTCAAGTTGAGCAGGAACTTTAATTCCATCAAAAGGATCAAAAAGTTGATAACCTGTGTTAGTCATATTTTTCCTAAAGCTTCCTAAATATTCCTCAACATTAGGTAAGTTTGAAGTTACTCTTAAGTTTCGAATTCTTTTTTCATATTTTGTTTCAAAATCTTGGATGGCTTGTTTAACTTGCGTCATATATCTTCTAACTAACGCATCCATTTCTTCTTGATTGTTGCTTTCCTCTAAAGTTTTTCTATCTTGGCTTCTAATAAATATATCTGTTATGATTGGATTATTTTCATATAAAATCATCACGTAGTTTTCATCTAAACCAAATTCTAAAACGGCAGTTAAATTACTTTCTTCAATTGAACCAGCTATTTGATTGATTTGGTCTACAGCAGATTTTAATGCAAAACATTTTACATCTATGATTACCGCGTTTAATCCACCCTTCTTAATTATGTCAGTATAATTATTGATATCTGAAAGCTTTGAGGCAACGAATAAAATATCCATTGTATTTCCAGTAGTGTCTCTATTTATAACTTGATGAAAAATAGAATAATCAGCTAAATTATCTGTTAACTGAACTAGGTTTTCCCACAATGAATCAGATTCAATTGCTGTTTTTAATTCTTCGTCTGTCATTAATGGAGCGGTCACAACTCTTATAATTGCACTAGTAACAGGTATTGCTATTGCAGCATTCGTTGTATTTATTTTTAATTTTTGTAGAGCAATTTTTAACTCATCAGCAACTTTATCTGGATTTTCTAATACTGTTCCTCCTGAAGGAATTCCTTCAAACTTATGAACATGAAATTTATCTAAAACCCATTGATTAGACTTATTGTTTGATACTTGAGATAATCTAATTTCATTAGGTGTAAGCTCTACACCAATTATTTCCTCTCCTTTAGCAGTAGATTTTCCTAATCTGTTTTTTAGAAACTTGCTAAAGAAACTCTCTTTTTTATTCCCTGCCCCTGGTTTTGGAACAGGTGCATCACTTTTTGCTTTTTTTTTAAAAAGATTTGCAAAAGGATTTTTCATAATTAGCTCTTACTCTAGCTTATACTCAACTTTTACTAGAATAAAAATAAATTTTAATCAAAATGGGTTTTTATGAGAAATAAAGTGACAAAAAATGCTGAATTTATATTATTAGTCCATCATGTTTGAAAAATTAGAAGATCTCGCAAAAAATAATAAAAAAATATCAGACTTTCATATTAGAGCTGGATCACCTCTTGCCTATAGAGCAACAGGTGAAATTATAAAAGTTCAAGAAGTGGTGGTTACAGCCCAAGATTTAAAAGATCTTCTATCAATGAACTGTAATGAAGAGGAATTGGAAAAATTTGAAAGAACTCATGAACTTGATACAGCTGTTAGTTTAAGTGGTCTAAGGTTTAGAGCAAACTTTTATAAAACAATTAATGGTCCTGCATGTGTTTGTAGAAGAGTAGAAAGTAAAATTCCTGATATGGATCAATTTAATCTACCGCAAGCTCTTTATGATATTGTAGACTTTCACAAAGGTTTAGTTTTAGTAACAGGTCCAACAGGATCAGGTAAGTCAACTACGCTTGCTGCAATTGTAAATGAAATAAATAAAACAAGAACTTCAAATATAATAACGGTTGAGGACCCAGTTGAATTTATTCATACTGACAATCAAAGTATTGTTTCTCATAGAGAAGTTGGAAAACAAACTCAATCTTTTGCTGCAGCATTAAAAGCAGCTTTAAGAGAAGATCCTGATGTAATTCTAGTTGGAGAGATGAGAGATTTAGAAACAATTAGTTTAGCACTTACTGCTGCTGAAACAGGTCACTTAGTTTTTGGTACATTACATACTAGTGGTGCACCAAGTACGATTAATAGAATAATTGATGTGTTCCCACCTGAACAACAAGAACAAATTCGTGCACAAATTTCAACTTCATTAAAAATGGTAGTAACGCAAAGATTATTAAAAACAAAAGATGGGCAAGGACGTGTGGGAGCATTTGAAATAATGAAATGTACTCCACCAATTCAAAACTTAATCCGTGAAGCTAAAATTCACCAAATTCCTAGTATCATGCAAACTGCAGTAAGAGATGGTATGATTACTATGGATAAATCTTTAGAAGAATTGGTTAAGTCAGGAAAAATAGATCCAGGTGCAGCAAAAGCAGGACATTAAAGGTTTTACTATTCTAGAACTACTTGTTGTAATTACAATTGTAGCAGTGGTGTCTGCTGTAGGTTATCCAAACTTTATGGATTGGCGAAAAGATCGTGAGATAAGAGGATCAATGGAAAAAGTTTCTTCAATGTTAAGATCAATCAATACACAAGCTCAAAGAGGAAATTATGCTGTTGTTCAATTTATGGTTAAACCGTCTGGAACATCTACAGAATTTTTTTCAAAAGGAATGTCAAAAAGTACAGAGTCCACTATAGCAAACTCTTCAGGTCAGAATGTTACATGCCAAATTGTAAATTCAGGCTACTGGACAAATCATCAAGTTGAATATTCAAAATATGATGTTTCTACAAATATAAATAATAACGGTGCAGTTTGTTTTTCAAAAGATACAAGATATTTTTTAAAAGAGGGAAAATTGTCTAAACAATTAAATGTTTCAATCGAGGGAAGATTAACAAACAATTATATAATTATTTGTACAACAGAAAATGCTAACAAATCTGGTGGAAAATGTGCCACAACCCAAGCTGATGGATTGGAAAAACCTGCATACTTGGTAGAGTGGAATAGATTTGGTAATATAAGTAAATTTAAATGGGGTGGAAGTGCTTGGAATAGATTATAAAAAATCTGAAAAAGGAATGACTTTATTAGAGGCTTTAGTCTCGACAGCAATCATTGGTATTGGCTTTGTTGCTGTGTTTCAGATGGTCCAGTATTCTGTGAGATCAATCGATATTTCTGGCGAGCGAACAAAGGCAACTTTTTTAACAGGTATGGTTGCAGAGGATTTAATTTCTGAAAAACACTCAAATTCTCCAACAACAGATGTTAAATTTATGGATTATTTACTAGCCAACAAGGATACTTCAAAAACATCTTGGAATATGGGTAGCTGTTCATCAGGAACAACAACCACTGGAACTTTTACTAATGCTGCCCAAAATAAATTTAAAAAATGGGATGATCGTTTCTCAACAAGAAGATTGAAATGTGCGGGAGGAAATACCACCTCAGATACAAAATTTTTAAAAGTTTATGATATTTGTAATAATAGAGCTTCAGGAAACAATTGTACTTATAATAACACACAAAGATATGGCAACACAGGTATCTATGAAAAATGGTATCTCGGTAAAATGGAAGTAAATGTTAGTACAGGTTCTAATAAACCAAAGAAAAAATATTTATATTTTCAAATTCATTAATGAAAAAAAAACTTAGTTCAATTGCTGGTGTTACTTTAATAGAAATTTTAATTGGAATATTAATTTCTGTTGTGATGATGGCAGCTATGTTTACTTCTTATCAAGTTGTAAATAACACTTACTCTCAAGTTGCCGATCGAGCAAAAATTTCAACTGCAGGAAGGGATGTAGTTGGAATGATGTTAAGAGATATCAGGAACGCTGGATTTAAATATTTTAATGATAATATTAAAACTTCAAATGAACACTCACCTATCATAATTACCAAAAGCTCAAATTTTAATACAGCATGTGATAAATTAGAAATAGTTTACGGTGATGTAAATTATAATAGTAGCAGAACACCTAGATATGTTTTTGAGAGATATAAAATTACTTATGAATGTAAAGCATCAAAATTACCTGATAAGTCAGCTCAACCACTACCGGGTAATAAGTTTCCACCCATTAAAGCATTTGCACTTTATAAATCTAAAGTAGGATGGAATTCAACATCTAATAAATGGGATGATCCATCAACAGATGGAAATTCAAAAACCTATGGCGAAGAAATTGTTTTAGATTATGTGTCAGACTTAGTTTTTAATCCTATTGATGATAAAGGATTATTAATTAATCCACCTCCTACTCCAACGAATGCTACTAAAGATAAATTATATTCAATTAAAACAATTGATGTTGCTTTAACAGTTAGATCATCAAAACCTTTTTTTAGAAATGCAAAATTAAGAAAAGTATTAGCAATGATGGATGGTTCGAGAACAAAATCAAATACTGATAAATTTTTAAGAGAGTCAATTATTGTTTCAGCTCATGCAAGAAATCTGGGATTACAATGAAAAATAAAAACGAAAGAGGTTTTGCTTTAGTCTTATCATTAGTTTTAATGTTAGCGATGTCATTAATGGGTGGTGCATTGATTGTAATTTCTGCTGGTGACCATAAGAGTAATAATAATAGTGATGAATACCAACAAACATTTTATGTTGCTGAAACTGCATTGATAGAAGGTGAAAAATATGTTCTTGATCGATTTTTAGGACCATGGAACACAGCAACACATAAACGAGATACTTCAGCAAGAAGTTTGCCTGCAAATCAGACAGCCGTATTTAATGGAACTTTAACTAGAAAAAATTATCAACCAAGTGATTCTTTTTATTTTAATACTAACCAAAGTTGTTACAACAGTTTTAGAGATATAGATAAAACTAATCTTAAAGTTGTTGCTGGTGAAAGTTGGAATTTTGGAGATGTCATTCGAGATAGTTTTCGAGGAGCAACTAAAGAGGAAAAACAAGAAGCTGAGACCTTAAAAGGTTATTATTATGAATATTTTATCACAAGAATTGGTGCAGCCCCATTTAGAGGATACGGTTCTAGTATCAAAAAAAGTGCTACTGACACTGGAAATGATGGTATGGCATATAGAATTTATGGTTGTGGTATTAAAGCTTTGGGTCATGGTTATAATAAAAGCAGAAATCAACATAATGTTAGTGGTTCGGAAACCATGATTGTCGCATTAGAAAGTACAATTGTTCTTCCTAAGTAATAAGTGAACTAAAATGAGCAATAAATAATTTAAGTAAATTCTAATTTTGTCTATTATACTAAGAATTTAAATTTTTAATAAATGAGAAATATTCTTAAAAGTTTATTTACACTCTTTATGTTTATTGCACCTGCTAACGCGGCATGTGATTTCATGATTAATATTGGTGATAAGGGAACAAAAATTTTTGAAAAAATTGCACCCCCAATGCCCATGTTTGAAGGTCAGTTTATGTTACCTGTTCAAGCACCTGAGCTTTGTCCAAATGACAACTTAAATGATATGATTGCCGTTGAGTATGTGTTTTTAGGTGAAACGGAAGAAACAGCAAATCTTGCTGCAATTAGAATTATTGCTTTAAATGATGGAGAAAATACCGAGAGTAATAAGCTAACATTAATGAATTATGCAAAAAAAGTTTACGGAGACTTTGATACTGGACAAAATCCACAGATCTTTAATAATTTTTATGCATGGGAAAAAAATAATAAATTAATTATTTATAAAAGACTTTTAAACCCAGAAAATTTAATTGATGAAGAAATTTTTATTACTAATGATGAATATAATATGAAGTTAGGAGAATTTTATTACAAATTAGAACAAGAGGCAGAGGCGAAAGATGAAAGTTAAAATATTTATTTTAAAACTAATCTTTGCTTTGATTTTGTTTTCTCAAAACTCATTTGCAAAAAACTTACCTCCTGGATCAGGGATTAGTGATGTTCCTGCAAATGTTTTAATCCTTCTAGATAAATCTGGAAGTATGGGGGTAAGAATGATTAGTGGTTCAGGCTTTATGTATCCTTTGACTGTTGCTGCAGATGCTAATGGAGACGTTTATGGTAGTCAGTATTGGAAATATGGAATAAAAAAATTAACTTATGCAACTGGCGCTGTAGATAGTACTTTTGGAGCAAGTGGAATTTACAGAGGAGGTGGAAATTGTAGGTCTTATTACAATTATGCCCTAGCGGTACATAATGGATTTTTGTATGTTGCAGCTTATCATTACGGTAGAATTTTTAGAATTAATTTAACAACAGGTGCCTGTGATTGGAATGTTTCGTTTCGTTATCCAAGACACTTATCTATTAAAAATAATATTTTAAATGCTATCAATGTTTACGGACAATCGTTTACTAGAAATCTAAGTACTAATACAAATATTAATTGTGGTTCAGGTTATGACACAAATATCAGATATAGCTTGCATGGAACCCATGATGCTTCGGGAAGTAATTTTTATGTACATCGTTTTAGACATCTGTACAGATATACCGTAGATAATAATGGGTGTATAAATAAAAGCCGAGCTAGTTCTATATATAGAAGTCAATGGAGGTATGGTTTTGGGATGTCTGCCCATCCAACTGATGATAATATATTATACGGTACAAGTTATTATGAACATGGGTTATATAAAGTAACTCTTAATGCAGCTAAAACTAGCGCAACTTATAGTAAAATAGGTAGATGTTGCAGTGGAAAATCTACAACTAGTAATGTTCGTATGCGTTACCCTAGAGGTACTTTTGTAGATAGTGTAAATAATAGAGTATTAGTTGCCGATTATTACAAAAATTCAATTCAAGCTTTTGATCTAAACCTTGGTTTTTTAAAAGAATTTGGTGGTTCTTCAGGAACAAGAATGACAGGTGCTCATGAAGCCATAAAAGCAATTGTAACAGACTCTTCATTAACAGCAGGTGTAAATTTTGGATTTGGTTACTGGTCGTGGGATAATAGTGGGTCTGGTTTTAGATCTTGGTCTGGTAATATAACTACTGGAACGGCTTCGCCTTGTACTAGTAGAGCCTGTATAAAAGTAAGAGCCCATAAACAAGGTGCATCAAGAATTAATCAAATAATTTCAGGTGTAAATCCTGGTGGAGGAACCAATGCTGATAATTGGGCAAAACAAGCAGAAGAATATTATTTGCACAGTACTTTATCTCCAATAGATAAAAACTTGTCTTGTCAGAATAGCTATGTTTTAGTTATAGGTGATGGAGATTGGTATAATCATAACCGTGCTGCTAGCAGAGTTTCAAAATTATTAAACCAACATAAAATTAAAACTTTCACTGTTGCTTATGGTGGTGGATTATCACCCAATGGAATTAGAAACTTTAGAAGAATGGCTCAAGTAGGCGGTACTAATGATGTTATTATTGCTAACACTACTGCTTCCTTAAAATCCCAACTCAAAGCTGCAATCTCGCAAATTATTGCATCTAAATTATCATTTACTGCACCTGCAATTACAGCAACAATTGAAAAAGGTGGATCATTATTCCAAGCACAATTTGACTATGTACAAAACAAAGAATGGCAAGGAACTTTGACTAGAACCGCTATTAGCTCAAGTGGTGTTATTGATACGAATGACAAATCGAATTGGAGTGCGATTGATGTAATGCCAGCACCGGATGCTAGAAAAATTTGGAGTGAAGTTCCAGGAACAGATTATAAAACTAACTATAATAATTTTGTTGATACAAACTGGAGTGAAATAAATGCGCTGTTTCAACAAACCAATAACGAAGTTTCAGGTTATCATAGTATATCTGATAATCCTGTTAATTCTCAAAGATGTAAAAATACTTCAGGAGTTGCTAACGGAACCGATGATGATATCAAAGGTTTAATAAACTTTGTTAGAGGTAAAGATTATTTTGATTATGATGGTGATTGCAATTTAACAGAGACAAGGCCAAATCCACTTGGAGATATTTATCATTCCGAAATGGTAGTTGTGGGTGCACCAAGTGCTGAAACGGCATTTGTTGGAACGAACCAAGAAGCTTATTATAGATCTATCAAAGGCTACGATGCATGGGCAGCGTCAAAAGCAAATAGAAAAGAAATTATTTATGTTGGTGCAAACGATGGTATGTTGCATGCATTTAATTCTAAAACCGGAAAAGAAGAATGGGCATTTGTTCCTCCATTTGTTGCAAGTAATTTGCCAAATGTGGTGAATGTTAACTTAAATAGATCTGGTGTGGGTGGATCGAATGCTATTTATGGAGTTGATGGTTCTCCAGTAGTGCATGATATGTATTTCCAAAGTGCATATGATACCACAAAAAAATGGCACACTATATTAATGATACCTTATGGAAGAGGTGGTCCTGGTTTTTCAGTGCTTGATGTAACAGATCCTGAAAAACCCTTACATTTATATTCTGTTTATAATGATCACATTAAGCACAAAGTTCATGTAATCGATCACAACGGTAATCTTAATGATTATGATTATATTGCAACTTCATTCCCATTAAGCACATTTACTGAAGCAATTGAAGTAACTGATAATGCACAAAATAGTGTGGGAAGTGAAACGTGTGATGCAACTGCAAACAATAGATGTTTTAAATCAAATAGATGGACACTGCCTGCAACTCTACAAAATGTATCAAAATCTGATTTAACAGTACTATTAGATGATAAAAATTACACAAATTTCACAATTGGAAAATACACCTCTGGTGCAAGAAATGGTCAAACCTATATTCAATTTGGAACAACCATAACTTATTATGGTTATGATCCTAACAATAATGCGCTATCAAGTTCAAACCTTGGGTTATATTTAAAACCTGGTTCTGCTTTAACGGGAGTTCAAACTCAACCAGAATATGACTATAGTGCTTTAGGTGAAACTTGGGCAGCTCCTAGAATATTAAGATTACCAAACAATGGAGCTGGGGATAATAATATTGAAGATGATATCTATGTTGCTGTAATGGGCGGCGGATTTGGTGCTCAACATTCAGGTTTTGGATCTAATTTAACTCTAGTTAATTTAGAAGACACTACTCATCCAGGTAAAGTTCAAAAAGTAATTCCTATTGAAGATTTAACTACAAATGACATTGTAAACTCCACTCCAGGAACCCCTGTGGTTATTACACCTGATACTGCAAGAGGAGTGAATTATAGAGGAGCACTTGTTTATTTAAGTGATTTAGAAGGAAAAATTACTAAATTTAATTTAACGAATATGTCTGATGATGGCCAAGGAAATGCAATTAACATGTATGATAGCACTACATTATTTACTGCAGGATCAAATTCAACAAATGGAAGATATATGTATCATTCAATGGATGCAACGGTTGGTCAAACTACTAATTCATTATGGTTATATGCAGGAACAGGAGATTATGAAAGAATTGGAGATGCCTCAAAAGGCATACAAAACTTAATGCTTGGAATTGCAGATCCAAATTATCCAAATTATAGAGCAGTGAGTAAACCAACAAAAGCAGCTGATCTTACTAAATGTAAGAACACATCTAACGATACAACAGGTGCAAACTGTCCTGAATTAACAAAAGATTTAGGTTGGTATATTACCTTACCTAATTATCAAAAAGTAACTGCAGAGCCATCTGTTTCAAGTGGATTAGCTTATTATCCAATTTATCAACCCTCTTCTTCAGTTAATAAATGTAGTTTAGGAGATGCATTTATTTGTGCAGCAGATGATGAATGTGGAACAAACTTTTCTTCAAGACTAGGTAAGAAAAGAGCTACATCAGATCAATGTTTCTATGTTGGTCAGGGGGTTTTATCAAGAATTGTATTCTTTGCTGGTAAATTATTTGCAAACATTGCAGGTCAGTCAACTCAGTCTAAGAAAGACTTAGTTACTCTACAAGCAGCATCTGGAGAAGTTAGTACTTACAGAAGTTCTTGGAGACATAATTTTTAGAAATTATTAAATTTATTTTTTTGTTTTATAATTTTTATGGATATTGGGCTTTTGGCCATTGATGTGTTGTAACTTTCCCTCTACATCTTACTCTAAGTTTAAATCCTGCTGTCTCAGGATAGTAAGCAAATTGACCATCTTTAGGTGGATCACCAATATATGATAAAATATCTAAATTACTTTTTAGATTTTCGTAAGGGCTTTTTGCATAGTTTGTAAAATCTTTCACAGTCTCACCTGCTATAGTTCCAAAGTTTGTACATGCAACATTTCTCTCATTTCCTTCAACACCATTTGTGAATTGACCTTTTAATGGAACTTCCCCGTTAATATCACACATGAGCCAGTTCTGGTTTATTTTCTTTTTTAACTGATTAAAATGACCTAAGCAAACTTGTTCTTTGGCGCCTGCGGTATACCCACTATAAGCAACAACTCCAACTGCAGCTAAAATTCCAATGATTGCTACTACGACTAATAACTCTATTAGGGTGAAGCCTTTATTTTCCCTCATAAAAATTAATTATTTGAATTAATGTTTTGAATTAATAACTTATTTTCAGTTTTTATTTTTTGATTTTCTTTGATCAATTGAATAATTAATTCTTTCATTGCCTGATTTTCTTGATTAAGTTTGTTAGCAACCAATGCAAGTCTTTCATTTTCTCTCACAACTTGAAGCTGATCAAATAAACTCTCAAGTTCAGGGTCTAATTTTTCATCTTCTTTTCTTTGTATTGCTCTTTTTTTAGCAACTCTTTGAAGTTTTTTACTAATAGATAAATTTAAATTATTATTAATTATTTTATCCATGTTACTATGTTCAAAATTGAAACTTATACCAATATCCTCTGTGTTTTTAGTTAAAGAAAATCCAATTTTTTTTGCAACAGCTCCATTCATTGTATGATTTTGCGATATATCCTCTTTTAATCCTGCACCATTAATATCATTTATTTTAATTTTACCATTTAATGTTTTATTAAAAGCTAAACCAGCATATGGTTTTAAAATAAATCCATTTTTATTTTTTATTGAATATTCAACATCAAAACCTACACCCAAAACTTGGTCTATTGCTTCATCAACTGATAAATCTCCATGTGTGAAATTTGATATATACTTTGGTAGTCGATGAGCGCCATATTCACCAATTATTGTTAATGATAAATCATTATCATTTTGAATTTTTCTTTTTAATTTATAATTAGAATGCAACGCGAGAAACTGACCTATAAAATTATTTTTTATTATTTGATCAGACTCAGTTTCTATATCAGTAATTTTATTACTAGAAATACCAATTAATGGCTTTATTGAAAGATTATTTATGTTTGTGCTTATATCATAACCAAAAGCTAGATTTTCACTTTTGCTTTTTTCTTTGCTATTAAAATTAGCGTTTTGTTCAAAATAAGCCAAAAAAGATCTTGTCTTTTCTTCATCGTATTCATTTTTTAAAAAATAGCCTGAAACACCCTTGGTAGAGTTTTGATAAATATTATTTCTTTTCGACTGGGCGTAAAAAGTCGATTTTTCTTTTATATCACTTAATGACTTAAAAATATTGTTTAAAGTGTTGCTAAAAATTTCTGTTCTATATTTTTTGTTATTGCTAACAACATCTAATTCTTCTCCGTAAATTCTTAAATATCCATTTGTTTCAGAATTATCTGGATCTGGATTTAAATTTGAGTCTAGAATTTCATAAGTATCGTTTCCACATAGGTTATTAATTACTCTCACATTTTGTTTCTCATGAATTTCTATGGTTTGATCTCTTGAAATACTACAGTCTAAAGTAAAGTCGAAAAATGTTACACCGGTTGTTTCATTTTGATCACTAAGTAGAATTTTACCATCATAACGTCCTTCTCCTTTTGTTATTAAATTAAACCCTGAAGTTACATTGTTATCATCGCTAACATATATTGAATTTCTATTATTATGAGTTGTTCCAGCAATCAAACCAGAATTAATAATTGTAGCATTATTGAATGAACCATGACTTTTACCAAGTCTAATTCCATGTCTTAAACTTGTAATTGTTCCAGTGTTTGTTATTGTTGCATTTGTGCCATTGGTAAGGTAAATGGCAGGTCCAGTTGTATTATTTGCAGAAATAGTACCACTGTTTGTAATGGTTATATCGTCAGTTTCTAGACCTTGTATAGCATAGTTTCCTCCATGAATAGTTCCACTATTATCAATCTCAGTCCCATCTGTTTTCTGAACTACAACAGCAATTCCACTTGAAGCATTTTCATTTTGAGCTGTATTTATTGTTCCTGTATTTGTAATTTTATTTGTTCCACCAGAACTTTTCATATTTATAGACTCACTCGTGGCGCTTATCAAACCATGGTTGATTACGGTTGTATTTGATGCACTAACGCCATTACGTGCATCAACTGCTTTACTTGTACCAAGTATAATTGAACCAGTTGACTCAACAGTCAGAGTTTCGCTTGTTCCACAAATTTGTTTATCTGTTATCTCGGATGTTATTGTTTTATTACAAGTAGCATGACCTAAAGAGCCGAATGAAAAAAAAAGTAATATAATTAGTGAAATCTTTTTCATAAAATATCTTTAGAGATTTTTATTTTCATGAATCATAAATTTAATTTATATCGATATCTCCACTACAAAGATGATTATCAGATGTGCAACGATTACCAGCACATGGTTTCATAAAACAAACCTGAACATCAATTCCATTTTGTGGTGATAACATCCTAATGTAGCCAGCATCATCGTCAAGTGATATGCCTCCTCCATGACTAACTTTTTTTTTTTTGGGATCATCATCGTAAGGGTTTTTAAAATCCTTTAAAGCTGTTTCAACAGCTGCTGCTACATCATTTTTCCAATTAGTAGATGATTGTTTTGAACAATCTAAATTATTATCCATTGCAAAAGCT
>CACIOP010000015.1 GCA_902588315.1 uncultured Pelagibacteraceae bacterium | reverse complement strand
ATTAACTATGTGGGACAAGTTTCTGAAATAGAGCAAAAAAAAGTTTCATTTACTAAAAAAAATATAAATATTCTTCAAAAGAGATTGTCCAAATTAAAAAATATTTATTTTGAAGACAATATTGTAAATTTTGAAAAAGAAAGGTTATAAATAATTTTATGGAGAAAAATGCTAAAGTTGTAATCATAGGTGGCGGTGTGGTGGGTTGTTCTATTCTTTACCATTTATCTAAATTTGGATTAAAGGATTGTATTTTACTTGAGAGAAACGAACTTACCTCAGGATCGTCTTGGCACGCAGCGGGAAATGTTCACGTGATTTCATCTGATCCAAATATTTCTCGGATGATGGCTTATACAATAGGCTTGTATAAAGAAATAGAAAAAGAGTCAGGTCATTCTGTAGGCTTTAAACCTAGTGGAGGTTTTTATTTAGCTTCAAATGAAGTGTGGGCTGATTATTTAAAGAGAGAAAGATCAAAAGCAAGATATATGGGGCTTGACCAAGAATTTATTTCTTTAGAGGAAGTTAAAAAGAAAAATCCTTTAATTGATCCATCTAGATATTTGTTGGCCTTATGGGATCCTATCGATGGTGAAGTTGATCCTTCAGGAGTTACTTACGCTTTTGCAAAAGCTGCAAAAGTTCATGGTGGAAAATATTACACTCACACTGTCGTAAAAGATACGAAACAAAAAGAAGATGGAACTTGGGATGTCTTTACCGAAAAAGGAAATATAAATGCTGAAATAGTAATAAATGCAGGTGGTCTGTGGGCAAGAGAAGTTGGACAATTAGCTGGACTTAATCTTCCTGTTCAACCAATGGAGCATCATTATTTAATCACTGAACCTATTCCAGAAATTGAAGCAATGGGTGATCAAAGATTACCTATAGGTACAGATTTTGAAGGAAATATTTACTTTAGACAAGAAGGAAAAGGGATGTTGCTTGGAACTTATGAGCCAAAATCAACCCCTTGGAAAGTAGAAGGTACACCAATGAATTTTGGTCATGAACTACTTGAACCAAAATTAGATAATATCGAAGATAGATTGGCAATTGGATTTGAGAGAATGCCAGCATTAGAGCGAGCAGGAATAAAAAATATAGTAAATGGTCCTTTTACCTTTGGTCCAGATGGAAGTCCTCTTATTGGTCCAGTACCAGGAATGAAAAATTATTGGGTTGCAGTTGGTGTCATGGCTGGATTTTGCCAAGGTGGTGGTGTTGGAAAATGTATTGCTGAGTGGATTATTGATGGAGAACCTTCCATTGATGTTTGGGCAATGGATGTTGCCAGATTTGGAGATTACGCTTCACCTCAGTATGGAACCATTAAATCTTCAGAAAATTATGAACGAAGATTTATTATGACATTTCCAAATGAAACTTTACCAAAAGGAAGAAAACAAAAAACTACAGCACTATATGATCGTTTTGTAAATCAAGGTGCTGTTATGGGAGATAGTTTTGGATTGGAAAATGTTTTGTGGTTTGCAAATAATAAAGAAGATGCTCATGAGGAACCAACAATAAAAAGATCAAGATCGCATGACTATGTTTCAAAAGAAGTTATTAATGTAAGAGAAAATGTTGGTTTAATTGAAGTTGCCAACTTTTCAAAACACGAATTCAAAGGTCCTGATGCTAGAAAATTTTTAGATCACATAATGGCTGGAAGACTTCCAAAACCAGGAAGAATATCTTTATCTCCAATGTTGTCGTATAGAGGGAAATTATGTGGTGATTTAACGGTTGCTTGTTTAGATGAAAATGAATTCATGGTATTTGGTTCTGGAGCTGCTCAAGAAATGCATAGACGTTGGTTTGAGAGTCACATAGATAAATTTAATTTAAGTTATTCTAACAGATCTGATGAGTATCATGGTTTGTCTATTGCAGGACCTAACTCAAGGAAAGTTTTGGAAAAAATTGTAAGAGATGATGTTTCAAATGAAAAATTTAAGTTTAGAGACTCTAGAAGAATGTTTGTTGGTGGAGTTCCAGCTATAATAAATAGAATTTCATTTACTGGCGAACTCGGTTATGAAATTTATGTAGCACCTCACTATCAACTAAAACTTTATGAAGAACTAATGGAGGCTGGAAAAGAATTTAATATTAAACCATTTGGTGGAAGAGCATTAATGTCAATGAGGTTAGAGAAAAATTGGGGAGCTTGGACATTAGATTATAGACCAGATTTTACAGCAAAAGAGACAGGTTTAGATGCTTTTATTAATTGGGATAAAGAGTTTATTGGTAAAGAAAGTGCACAAAAGGAAAATTCTTCAAATAAACTCATACCATTAATTGTTGAAACAAATGATATTGATGTAACAAATAATGAAGCTGTTATGAATGGAGATCAAAGTATAGGTTACGTTACTTCAGGTGGTTTTGCTCATTTTGTAAATAAAAGTGTGGCGTTTACTTTTGTTGATCAAAAAAACATTAATTCTGAAAATAAAATTCAAGTAGAGATAAATGGAGATTTATTTAATTGCTCAATTATTAAAGAACCACTTTATGATCCAAGTGGTCAAAAAATGAGAAGCTGATGGCACAAAAAGATGTAGGAAACAAAATTCCAATTTATAAACTTAAAACTACTGACGAAGTTATGAGGTACTACGATGAGTGGGGAGAAAAAGATAAGTATAATAAAGATATGGTTGATTGGAACTATACAGGCCCAAAGGAAACCGTAGCAACTTTCAATAAGCACGAAGATAATAAAGATACACTAATCTTTGATGCAGGCTGTGGAACAGGTCTAGTTGGAGTTGAATTAAAAAAATATGGGTTCGAAAATTTTCATGGAGCCGATTTATCTCAAACTTTATTAGATACTGTACCAAAAGACCTTTATCAAAAATTAGTAAAGGTTGATTTAAATAAACCAATAGATGTTGAGGACAATTTTTATGGTGGAGTTATGTGTGTTGGAACATTTACTTTTGGGCATGTAAAACCAAATGCATTAGATGAATTTATAAGAATAACAAAACCAGGTGGTTTAATTTGCTTCACGATTAATGAAGGAATTCATGAAGAGTATGGTTTTGATAAAAAAATTGATATACTGAAAGTTAGCAAGAAGTGGGAAGAAGTAGAATTTTTTAAATCCGACTATATTGCAAGCAAAGATGTCAACGCATGGTTAGGATTATATAGGGTATTATGAGATTTAGTAGAAAAATAGCTCCCGAGATAAAACCAAGACAAAATTTTATTACTAAAAAAAGATTAAGAGAAGACGAGATTGATTTTGATAAATTAAGATCATATCGTTTAGACAGGGTTAGAAAAGAATTAGTAAAAAACAATTTAGAAGCTTGTATTCTATTTGATCCAGTGAATGTTCGTTATGCTTTAGATACTGTGAACATGAGTGTCTATAATATGCATAATTTAACAAGATATTGTTTTGTACCGGTCAATGGACCAACTATTCTTTATGAGTATTTTAATTGTGAAATATTATCGAAGCATTTAAATCTAATTGATGAAATAAGACCAGCAATTACATGGGATTATTTTAGCAATGGAGATCAAGCAGACAATCAATTATTAAAATGGATAAATGAAGTTAAAGATTTATCAAAAAATTATTTTAAAACTAAAAAAATTGCAATCGATGTTTTAAATGGTCCTGCGGTTACAGCTTTAAATAAAGAAGGAATTGAAGTTGTAGATGCAAAATTAATTTTAGAACAAGCAAGAGTAATAAAATCACCTGATGAATTGACTTGTATGAAAGCAGCAATAGAAGTTGCAGAAAAGGGTGTATCAAAAATGAGATCAGATCTTAAGCCAGGAATGACTGAAGATGAATTGTGGTCAATTTTACATAAAACGAATATTGAAAATGGAGGTGAGTGGATTGAGTGTAGGATTTTATCGTCTGGTGAAAGAACAAATCCATGGATGCAAGAGAGTAGTAATAAAGTTATGCAACAAGGAGAAATTGTTGCTTTTGATACAGATATGGTTGGTCCCTATGGATACTGTGCTGACATATCAAGAGCCTTTGTAGTTGGACATAAATTTAATGATGAGCAAAAAAAACTATATTCAATGGCTAGAAATCAAATTGATCATAATTTTAGATTAATAAAACCAGGAATGAGTTTTAAAGAATTTATAAAAAAATCTTGGGTTTTGCCTGATGAGTATTATGGAAATAGGTACTCATGTATGGTTCATGGAATTGGGTTGTGTGATGAGTGGCCTCAAATAAGATATCCAACTGATGGTGGAGAAGAAGGTGGAACTTTTGAGAAGAACATGACAATTACACTTGAGAGTTATATTGGTAAAGTTGGTGGTAAAGAAGGTGTAAAACTTGAACAACAGTATCTTGTAGGTGAAAATGGACTTGAATTAATCTCCCATCATCCGTTAGAAGATATTTAATGAAAATTATTTTAGTAATGGGTTTACCTGGAGCAGGTAAAACAACTCTAGCAAATGAAATGGCACCACTATTAAATGCAAAAAGATTAAATGCAGACGAGGTAAGAAAAGCTGCAAACGATTGGGATTTTTCTGAAGAGGGAAGAGTAAGACAGGCAAAAAGAATGGCTGAGGCAGCTTTAAAATTAAAAGCAGATAGTCATTATGTAATTGCAGATTTTATTGCGCCAACTCCCGAAGCAAGAAGTTTGTTTCCAGCAGATTTTATAGTGTGGGTTGATACAATTAAAGAAGGAAGATTTGAAGACACTAATCAGATGTTTGTTAATCCTAAAAATTTTGATTTTCATGTAACAACTCAGGATGCAAAAAATTGGGCACCAAAAATAATAGAGGAGATAAAAAAATGACACACAAATGGGATAACAAAAAACCAACAGCACAAATGCTAGGAAGATGGCAACCTTTTCACGATGGACATTACACTTTGTTTAAAGAAATTATTAAAAAAACTGGACAAGTTTGTATTCAAATTAGAGATGTACAGGGTGTAGATGATAATCCTTTTGATTTTGAAACTGTTAAAAAAAATATTGAAGACAGATTAAATCCTGAATTTGAAGGACAATTTAAAATAATGTTAGTACCTAATATTACAAATATTTGTTATGGTAGAGGAGTTGGATATAAGATTGAGGAAATAGTTTTGGATGAAGAAACTCAAAAAATATCAGCTACTAAGATAAGAGCAAAAATGAGAGAAGAGGGAAAGTTAAAATAAACTTAAATGAACGATAGACTTAAGACTATTGTAGATTTAGAAAAATATCCAATATACGATTTAAATTCACCAATAATTAAAAATCTAATTAAAAAATGTAAAGAAGAACTTGATCAATATAGTTGTTCAACAATTCCAAATTTTATTTTACCTAAATCACTTAAGGTAATGAATTCTGAGTTAGAAAAACAATTAGATGAAGTTTATATGTCTAAAGAAAGTATAAATGCATATTTGTATGCGAAGGACGATCCTTCGTTACCAAAAGATCATCCAAAAAGAACTTTTATGAATAGATATAATGGATATTTAAATTCAGATTGTTTTCCAAAAGACTCTGAAATGAAATATCTTTACGAAACTGAAGAACTTTTAAAATTTGTATCTGCTTGTTTAGGCGTCTCACCTATTTACAGATGGGCGGATCCTTTAGCATGTCATGCGTATAATGTTATGAAACCAGATGGGGTACTCCCATGGCATTTTGATAGTTGTGAATTTACACTTAGTTTAATGATACAAAAACCTGAGAAGGGAGGAATATTTGAGTACTGTCCAAATATTAGAGAACCAGGAAATGAAAATTTCGAAGAAGTTCAAAAAGTTATAGCAGGAGATAGAACTAGAGTGAGACAATTGAAATTAGAGCCAGGAGATTTGCAAATATTTAAAGGTAGATTTACTTTGCATAGAGTAACAAAAGTTGAAGGCCAAAAATCAAGATATATGTGTATTCCAGCTTATGTTTTAGATCCATGGAGAGTAAACACTCCAGAACATTCTAAAGCAATTTATGGCAAAGTTTTACCAATTCATATAGAAAGAAATCAGGCTAGATCCGATGGATTAACTGATTAAATGACTAGTAACATTAAAATTAAAAAAAATAACAACGAGGTTTCATCAATTATTATTGATGAACTAAAAACTTATAACTCTTTATCATTCAAAAATCTTTCAGATTTATTAAAGGCATTAAAAAAATTAGATGCTGATAAAAAAGTTAAAGTAATAATATTAGAGGGTGCTGGTAAAGGATTTAGTGCAGGTCATAATTTGAAAGAAGTTAGAGGTCTAAAAAAGAGAGATAAATATTTAAAATTATTTAATCTTTGTTCAAAAGTAATGCTTCAAATTGTTGAAGGTAGAAAACCTGTAATAGCTAAAGTTCATGGAGCTGCATTTGCAGCTGGCTGTCAATTGGTTGCAAGTTGTGATTTAGCTTACAGCACTAAGGACGCATTGTTTGCTACTCCTGGTGTAAATATTGGTTTGTTTTGTAGTACACCTATGGTTGCTGTCAGTAGAAAGGTAAATCGAAAACCTATGATGAAAATGTTGCTAACTGGAGAACCTATAAAAGCAAATTATGCAAAAGAAATAGGATTAATAAATGATTATTTTTCAAAATCAAAATTAAATAATGAAGTATTAAAGGTGGCAAACAAAATTGCCTCAAAATCTAATTTGACAATTAAAATTGGAAAACAAGCTTTTTATAAACAATTAGAAATGCCATTAAGTAAAGCTTACGCTTATACAAGTAAAATGATGACCCTTAACATGATGGCAATAGATGCTAAAGAAGGAATTTCTGCTTTTTTAGAAAAAAGAAAACCAAATTGGAAAAATAAATAGTGATAAAAAATATTTTAATAGTAGTTTTTATTATTATTGGTGCATTAGTAATTTATAATTTTAAAGATCATAATCAAAAAAGAGCGATCGAAGCATGTGTTGCTGGAAGTAAAACATTGGAAAAACCAATGACTGCTCCTGAAGCTAGAATATTTTGTGAGAAACAGATTAAAAATAATTAATGAGTGATATTAAGGAAATTCTCTTAAACTATAAGACTATTGCTATGGTAGGAGTAAGCAATGATCCTACTAAAGCATCAACTATTGTTATGAAATATATGCAAGAATATGGATATAAAGTTTATCCAGTAAACCCTAGAGCTGAGGGTCAAAAAATTTTAGGGCAAGAGGTTTTCGCTAAAATATCAGATATTAAAGATCATATTGATATCGTAGATGTTTTTAGACCATCTAAAGAGGTATATGCTATAGCAGAAGATACAGTTAAAATTGGAGCTAAAGTTTTATGGTTACAGCTTGGTATACGAGACGAAAAGGCAAAAGATTTGATGGAAAAAAATGATATTAAGTATGTTGAAAACAAATGTACTAAGATGGAATATCAAAAATATTTTTTAAAAGTTAGACAGGCTTTTCCAGTGTTGAGTGACTAATGAACAAAGTAATTAAGTTTTTAGATAGTACTTTTTTAGACTTGGGTCGACAATTTAAGTGGACTTACTTGCCACCATTAATGGTCTATATGGCTGCAGGTATATCTGGTTTAACAGGTATAGTTGGTACATTCTTTGTAAAAGATTATTTGAATTTGTCTGCTGCATTTCTTGCAGGCCTAGGTTTTTGGGCAGGAATTCCTTGGGCATTAAAAATGCCATTAGGACATTTAGTAGATCTAATCTGGGATAGAAAGAATTACATGGTCTACTTTGGAGCTTCATTGATAGCTCTTAGTCTACTAATTATGTATGGATTGATTATTCATACTGAAGATATGTCCCAGATATTTTCGGTAGAAACATGGTTTGTGATAAGCGTGATTTTAGCTCCAGTTGGGTATGTGGTTCAGGACGTCGTAGCCGATGCTATGACAGTTGAGGCAGTTCCTTTGGTTGATGAAACAGGAAATGATTATTCTAAAGATCAAATAAAAATAATGCATACAACAATGCAGACACTTGGAAGGTTTGCCATCATTGGCGGTACAGTACTTGTTGCATTAGTTAATGTAATATTGTTTAGAGATGTGGAAAGCCTTGCGCAGGCCGATAAGATAAATTTATATGGAACTATCTACATTTATGCTCTTGTAATACCTTTAGTTTCTATACTAGGTGTAATTTTAGGAAATTATTTAAGACATAAAAAAATACAAACTTTAAAATCTAAAGGTCTAGAATTTAAAGATGAAAGAGGAAACGAAAAAACAAAAATAAACTGGTGGATATTAGGAGGAAGTTTGGTTTTTGTTATTTTCACATTGTCTATTGGTTCCTTTAAGGTTCCGTTTGCACAAGAAATTGTTTTTATAGGCTCAGTTATAATCATTTTGTTTTTAATGTTTAAACTTATTAAGGAATTACCTCAGGAACTAAGATTAACAATTGTAGGTACAGCAGTAATTATTTTTGTTTTTAGAGCCATGCCAGGACCAGGACCAGGTTTGACTTGGTTCGAAATTGATGAACTAGGATTTAATGAGCAGTTTTTTTCTGTTCTATCATTATTAGCATCAATTTTAACATTAGCTGGTATTGTTTTATTAAGACCTTTTATGGCAAATAATTCAATTGCTAAAATAATTGTAGTTTTAAGTATTGCGGGTGCGATTTTGTTTTTACCAAGTGTTGGAATGTATTATGGTTTTCATAACTGGACAGCTTCGTTAACTGGTGGAGTAGTTGATGCCAAGTTTATTGCATTAATTAATACTGCGTTGGAGTCTCCGCTTGGCCAAGTATCAATGATACCTTTACTTGCTTGGATAGCAAAAAATGCTCCAGCACATTTAAAGGCAACCTTTTTTGCAGTTTTTGCATCCTTTACAAATCTAGCATTATCCGCAAGTGCACTGGGAACCAAGTATTTAAATGAAATCTTTACGGTTACAAGAGAAGTAAAAGATAAAGTTTCAGGTGAAATACAAACTACAGCAGATTATTCTGAACTTGGAATACTGTTAATTTTTGTAACACTTTTAACATTAATTCTTCCAATTTTATTTGTATTTATAATTAATAATAGTAAATACAAAACTACTGAATAAAAATTTAATACAATGAAAAAAATTTTCTTAGTGTATGGACACTACAATGACAATTCATTTAACGCAGCAATTCGAGATGAATTTGTTAAACAATCAAAAGTAAATGGAAATCAGGTAGATGTTGTTGATTTATATAAAGAGAAATTTGACCCTGTTTTTGCTGGTGAAGAACCTGATCAAGAAGTTTTAGATCATAGAAAAAGAATCGAAGAAAGTGACACAATTGTTTTAATTGCTCCAATTTGGAATTTTAGGATGCCAGCGATAGTTGAGGGTTGGATAGATAAAGTTTTAGCCCCACCTTGGGCGTTTAGATTTAAACAGTTAGTTGGAAATTACGGTTATCCAATTGGAAACTTAAGAGATAAAAAAGCTATAATATTTTGCACATATGGTTCACCAAGATTAGCAATTACAACTTTTTTTTTAAACTTACCAATTAGAAGATTAAAAAGAGGGGTATTTCATATGTGTGGCATATATAACATTGTCTATAGAAGATATTTTGCAGTACCCTTTGTTAGTGATGCAAAGAGACAAAAATTCTTAAATGATGTTAGAAAAACCGCTAATAATCTTTAAAGCCGTAATTTTATTTTTTTTCCTTATTTCATTTTCTTACGCTGAATTATTAAGCCCCAATAGCACTATAAGCCCGAAAGAAGTTATTAAAATTCAATTGAGTGGGCTTCAACAAAATGATCTTGAATATAAAGATAGCGGTATAGAACAAACTTGGAAATTTGCTCACCCAAATAATAAGAGAGTAACAGGACCATTAAGCAACTTTAAGATGATGATAAAAAGCGACTCTTACGGGATGATGATTAACCACCTAAGTCATACAATAACTGAACTTGGAAGTAGTGACAAATGGGCTCAATTTGAAGTTATCATACTTGATAAGGATAAAATTTATCACAAATTCAATTGGCAAGTCGAAAAGTACACTTCTGAGGGAACTTTGAAAGACTGTTGGTTAACCACAATGGTATCCAGTCCAATCCCTCTTGGAAGCTCAATTTGATTGTCGATATATACATTTTTGTTTCGTAACAATTAAAAATTTAGTAGGAATCGCAGAATGAAAACAAAAACTAAAGTTGTAGTAGTTGGTGGAGGAGTTGTAGGGGTAAGTGCCCTTTATCATTTAGCAAAAAAGGGCTGGTCTGATGTTGTTTTAGTTGAAAGAAAAGAGTTAACCTCAGGATCAACTTGGCATGCAGCTGGACTACTACCTTTATTTAATATGAGTTATTCAGTTGGACAACTTCATAAATATGCAGTTAATCTTTACAAAACATTAGAGGAAGAAACTGGAAAAAATGTTGGCTTTAGTGTTGTTTCAAATATTCGTCTAGCAAGTACAAAAGATAGAATGGATGAATACCATCAATACGCAGGTGTCGCTCGAACTATCGGAGTAGATGTTAAATTTTTGAAACCAGATCAAGTAAAAGAAATTTGGCCATTATGTCATACAGATGATTTAGTTGGTGCAATACAACACCCTGAAGATGGATATATTCAACCAGCAGATTTAACACAAGCATTAGCAACAGGTGCAAGAAATAGAGGAGCAGAAATTTATAGAAACACAACTGTCCTATCAATGAGGCAAACTAAAGATGGATGGATTGTGGAAACAGATAAGGGACCAATAGAGTGCGAACATGTTATTTCTTGTTCTGGAAATTTTGCGAGACAAACAGGTGAAATGGTAGGATTAGATATTCCAGTAATACCTGTTGAACATCAATACATTGTTACAGAACCGCATCCTGCAATTCAAAAAAGAAAAAAAGATGGATTACCAGAAATGGGAGTCTTAAGAGATAGTGATAGCCGATGGTATATGAGGGAAGAAGCTGGAGGATTAATTTTAGGTCCTTATGAAGATGGCGCGCCAGCTTGTTATGTAGAGGGGCCATCAAAAAATTCAGAATATGAATTATTTCAAGAAGACTTAGACAGATTAGCTCCACACATAGAAGGAGCAATTCATAGAGTACCTGCGTTTGGAGAAGTTGGAGTAAAGAAAGTTTATAATGGAGCAATCTGTTATACTCCTGATGGAAACCCAATTGTTGGTCCTGCTTGGGGACTTAAGAATTTTTGGATTAATGAAGGACATAGTTTTGGAATAACAGCAGCAGGTGGTGCAGGTTGGCAATTAGCAGAGTGGATCGTTGATGGTGAACCTACAATTGATATGTTGGGAGTTGAACCAAGACGTTACGGAAATTATGCGACTAAATCTTATTTAAAAGCAAAAAATGAAGAAGCATATAGCCATGTATTTATTGTTCACTATCCAGATGAAGAAAGACCAGCGGCAAGACCATTAAGAACAGCTCCTTGTTATGAACGAATGAAAAATTTGGGAGCAGTTTTTGGACAGAAATTTGGATGGGAAAGACCTAATTTTTTTGCAACAGATGGAATGGAGCAAAAAGATGACTGGTCATTTAGAAGATCAAAATGGTTTGATGCTATTAAAAAAGAGTGTCAAAATGTTAAAGAAAACGTAGGTCTTTTAGATATGACTGCGTTTGCAAAATGTAGAATTAAGGGACCTAAAGCAGAAGAATTTTTAGATTATTTAGTTGCAAACAAACTTCCTAAGAAAATTGGAAGAATAAATTTATGTCATGCTTTAAACACTAAAGGTGGGGTGCATTCAGAATTTACAATAATGAAAGAAGCGGAAAATAGTTATTATCTAGTTTCTGCTGGAGCAAATTTAAGATTAGACCATGATTGGATACAAAAATGGATGCCAGATGATGGATCTGTAATATTTGAAGATCTAACAAATAGTACAGGAGTTCTGGTAGTAGCTGGTCCAAAAGCAAGACAATTAATGCAAAAGGTTTCAAAAGACGATTTTTCTAATGAAAATTTCAAATGGTTGACTGCTAAAAATGTTAATGTTGGATATGCTCCAGTAAATGCAATGAGAGTAAACTTTGTGGGTGAGCTTGGTTGGGAACTACATCATCCAATTGAATATCAAAACCATATTTTTGATAAATTAATGGAAGCAGGGAAAGATTTAGGAATTAAACCTTTTGGAATTAGGGCAATGAATAGTTTAAGAGTAGAAAAATCTTATAAGCTAGTTGGTACAGAATTATCAATTGAATACTCACCATACGAGTCTGGTCTTGATAGATTTGTTCACCCAAATAAAGGAAACTTTATTGGATTAGAGGCACTTAATAAATGGAGAGAAAAAGGTTTTGATAATAAATTAGTTACTTTAGAGGTTCATAATACTAAAGATGCTGATGTGCTTGGAAATAACCCAATTTTTAAAGATGGAAAAGTTGTTGGAAGAGCAACTGGAGGCGAATTTGGATTTAGATTAGATAAATCAATAGCTCTTGCAATGGTTAAGCCAGATTATTCAAATGTGGGCGACAAATTACAAGTTGATATATTAGGTGAAATGTACGACGCTACTGTCTTAGATGAGAGTCCCTACGATTCAGAAAATAATTTATTGAGAGCTTAATGAAAATTTTAGTAGCTGTAAAAAGGGTTATTGATTACAACGTTCAAATCAGAGTTAAAGAAGACGGAACGGGTGTAGTTACTGACAATGTTAAAATGTCAACCAATCCTCCTGATGATAATGCAATAGAAGAGGCTGTAAAAATTAAAGAGGCTGGTAAAGCTACAGAAGTAGTTGCAGTAACTGTCGGTGAAGAAAAAGCTCAAGAAACTGTTAGGAAAGCTTTAGCGGTTGGTGCAGACAGAGGTATTCATGTGAAAGTTGATGGAATTCTAGAGCCACTCGCTGTTTCAAAAATTTTACAAAAAATAGTAGATAAAGAAAAACCAGATTTAGTATTTATGGGTAAACAAGCAATAGACGATGATTGTAATCAAACAGGCCAAATGTTGAGTGCTTTATTAAATTGGCCACAAGCAACATTTGCCTCAAAGATTGATGTTAAAGATAATAAATTACAAGTAACTAGAGAAATAGATGAAGGTCTTGAAACAATTGAAATAAATGTTCCAGCTATTGTAACTTGTGATCTTAGGCTGAATGAACCAAGATATGCATCACTACCGAATATAATGAAGGCTAAGAAAAAACCTATAGAGGAAATTGCTGCTTCTGATTTAGGCGTGGATGTATCACCAAGATTAGAACAATTAAAAGTGGAAGAACCTCCAAAAAGAAAAGCAGGTATAAAAGTTGCAAACGTTGCTGAATTAGTTCAAAAGTTAAAAAATGAGGCGAAGGTAATTTAATGGCAGTTTTACTTATAGCAGAACACAATAATAAAGAATTAAGACCATTTACTCTTAATGCAGCTACAGCAGCATCTCAAATCGATTCAGATGTTCATGCTGTAATTATTGGTCAAAATTCTGCAGATGCTGCAAAACAATTATCTGAACTTCCAGTAGTAAAAAAAGTATTGAGTGTAGAAGGAGCTCACTATGAAAACTTCACAGCAGAAAATTTTGCTCCAGTGATTGTTAAACTAGCAGAAAATTATTCTCACATTGTTTGTTCAGCAAATACATTTGGAAAAAATTTGATGCCACGAATTGCAGCTCATCTTGACACATCGCAAGTAAGTGACATCATTAAAGTAATATCACCAGATACTTTTTTAAGACCAATTTATGCCGGTAACGCTTTTGCAACAATTAAGAGTAATGATGCTAAAAAGTGCGTTACAATCAGACCCACTTCTTTCGATCCATGTGAGAGTACAGGTGGATCAGCCCCAATTGAAAAAGTGGATGCTAGTGAAGAGTTTTCAAATACAAAATTTATCAAAAGAGAAGAAATTAAATCTGATCGACCTGAACTTGGAACAGCAAGAATTGTTGTATCAGGTGGCAGAGGAATGCAAAGTGGGGATAATTTTAAATTAATTACAGAAATTGCTGACAAACTAGGTGCTGCAATTGGAGCATCAAGAGCAGCAGTAGATGCTGGATACATAAGTAATGATCATCAAGTAGGACAAACAGGAAAAGTGGTAGTACCAGATCTATATATTGCTGTTGGAATTTCAGGTGCTATTCAACATTTAGCAGGAATGAAGGAAAGTAAAGTTATAGTTGCAATTAATAAAGATGGTGAAGCTCCAATCTTTAGTGTTGCAGATTATGGACTTGAAGCTGATTTATTTGAGGCACTGCCTCAGTTCATGGAAGAGCTGAACAAATTAAACACTATACAAAAATAATCCTTACAGTTAAAAACTAAAGTATGTCTAGAGAATCAATGGAATATGATGTTGTAATCATTGGTGGAGGACCATCAGGACTATCAACTGCAATAAAGTTAAAACAATTAGATCCAAATCTTAATGTTTGTTTATTAGAAAAAGCATCGGAAATTGGAGCTCATATTTTAAGCGGAAATGTATTTGAAACGCGTGCTCTAGATGAATTACTACCAAATTGGAGAGAATTAAATTCTCCAATCAAAACAAAAGTAACTAAAGAAAAATTTTTATTTTTAGGGAAAACCAAATCTTTAAGTTGGCCAACTTGGCTCCTACCTGCGGTGCAACAAAATCATAAAAATTATATTATTAGTCTTGCAAATTTATGTAGATGGCTTGCTGAACAAGCTGAAAGTTTAGGTGTAGAAATCTTTCCAGGATTTCCAGCAAGTGAAATTTTATATAACGAAGATGGATCTGTTAAAGGTGTCGCAACTCAAGATATGGGCATAGACAAAGATGGTAATAAAAAAGATAGTTTTGAACCCGGTATTGAACTTTTAGGTAAAGTAACTGTTTTTGCAGAAGGTTGCAGAGGCCACTTAGGCAAACAACTTATTGAAAAATTTGAATTAAACAAAGGTAAAGATCCTCAACAATATGGAATTGGTTTTAAAGAAATTTGGGAAATAGAGGATAAAAATCATGAAGAAGGCTTAGTTATGCATACAGCTGGATGGCCATTAGATAACAATACATATGGTGGTAGTTTTATGTATCATGCTGAAAATAAACAAGTTTTTCTGGGCTATGTAATTGGTCTAGATTACAAAAATCCACATTTATCACCTTATGATGAATTTCAGAGGTTTAAAACACATCCAGCAATTAAAAAAATTATAGAAGGTGGAAAAAGAATTTCTTACGGCGCAAGAGCCTTAATTGAAGGTGGATTTCAAAGTTTGCCAAAAATGTTCATGCCCGGAGCTTTGTTGGTTGGTTGTGATGCTGGAACTTTAAATATGCCAAAAATTAAAGGCTCTCATACAGCTATGAAGAGTGGGATTATTGCAGCCGAAACTATTAATGAACATTTAAAAGAAAATAAAGATTTATCTATTTATGAAGATAAATTTAAAAATAGCTGGTTACATAAGGAGCTTTATGAAGCTCGGAACGTGAAACCTAGTTTTAGCTGGGGATTAATTTTAGGAATAATTTTCACAGGTATTGATCAAATTTTATTTAGAGGAAAACTTCCTTTTACACTTAAACATAAACATGCTGATCATGAAACATTAAAACCTGCAAATCAAATGCCAAAAATAGATTATCCAAAATACGATAATGTAATAACTTTTGATAAAACAAGTTCAGTTTATCTAACAGGAACCAATCATGCAGACAATCAACCAGTTCATCTAAAACTTAAAGATCCTGATTTACCAATAAATTATACTTTAGAAAAATTCGATGAACCTGCTCAAAGATATTGTCCTGCAGGTGTGTATGAAGTTCAAAAAGAAAATGATGTAAATAAATTTGTGATCAATTCTCAAAATTGTATTCATTGTAAAACTTGTGATATTAAAGAACCTTCTCAAAATATTACTTGGGTTACTCCAGAGGGTAGCGGCGGTCCAAGATATGGAAATATGTAAATTAGGACAAATCTATTGCAAACTTTTTTAAAGTTTCAATAGGTACATATTTAAGAGTGTTTTCATGGGTTCTTTTCAAAAATATTGGACATCCTTTACCGGCCTCAACTGCTCTTGCATACCAACTAGCACACAAACACCATCCATCTCCATCTTTTAAACCTGGAAACCCAAATTCAGGATGTGGAGTAATTAAATCGTTACCCGCTTCTTTCATCCACTCTAGGCATTCGGTAGTAACTTTGGCACAAACTGTATGAAGTCCATGATCATTCTCGTCAGTGTTACAACAACCATCACGAAACCAACCTGTTAAAGGATCATTTGAACATTCTTCAAGGTCTTCACCTAGAACATTTTTTTGTTTTTCACTCATTTAGATTTTGGTAGGATTTGGTTGACCTTTATAAACTTTTTCAGGGTCGAATTTTTTTTCTTTCTCAAGAAATTCCATTTTAACTTTTCTTCCGTTTTCTATTGGTCCCATAGGAACAGATCTATAAAAACATGATCTATAACCAACATGACAACTAGCTCCATCACCGATATCAACTGTTAACCATATTGAGTCTTGATCATCATCAATTCTTATTTCAGTAACCTTTTGCGTAAAACCACTCGTTTTCCCTTTGTGCCAGATAGCTTTTCTCGATCTACTAAAATAGTGTGCCTCTTTAGTTTCAATTGTCTTTTTCAAAGCTTCAACATTCATATATCCATGCATCAAAATATCCTTTGTTTTTGAACACATAGTAATAACTGGGATTAACCCATCATTATCAAATTTTGGTGATAGAAGATTTCCCTCTTCAATATCATAGATATTTTCTCTTTTTTTGAACATATGCGGTGACTATGTAGCACATATATGAATATATTAAATATTTTTAAATTGAAGTAATTACTGTATAAAAAAGCGCTATGAAATTAGTAAAAGACACAGATGACAAAGGTTTAGATACAAAGCAGGTTTCAGACAAAGAAGCTGAAGACGCTTTTAGAACTATACTTTCTTGGATGGGTGAAGATCCAAGTAGAGAAGGTTTATTAGAAACTCCTAAGAGAGTGGTAAAAGCTTTTAAAGAATATTTCAAGGGTTACAAAGAAGATCCAAATAAAATCTTAGACAAAACTTTTGGTGATGTTGAAGGTTATGATGACATGGTTGTTCAAAAAAAATATTTCAGTGCAAAGTCATTGTGAACATCATATGGCTCCAATTATTGGAAAAGCACATGTAGCTTATATTCCAAAAGAAAGAGTTGTGGGATTAAGTAAGTTAGCAAGAGTGGTTGAAGTTTTCTCAAAAAGATTACAAACACAAGAGAGACTTACAATGCAGATAGCAAACACTTTAATGGAATCATTAGATGCTAAAGGAGTTGCAGTAACTATTGATTCAACTCATCAGTGTATGACAATGAGAGGTATTAAAAAAGAACAAGCAACTACAGTTACAAATTACTACTTAGGCCAATTCAAAGAAGATTTAAGTTATCAAAATAGATATTTACGATTTATCAGCACTACGTTAAAAGATTAGTGTGTCGGATCAATTCAAAGCAATAGTCCTTAACCAAGAAGGCGAAAATTTTTTACGTGAAGTAAAATCCTTAGATAAAAGTTTCTTAAAACATGGAGATGTAACCGTAAAAGTAGATTATTCAGACTTAAACTTTAAAGATGGAATGATTCTAAAGAATGGAGGAAGATTAGTTAAAGAATATCCTCATATTCCGGGAATAGATTTTTCTGGAACTGTTATTCAAAGCGATAATCCAAAATTTAAAGAGGGTGATGAAGTAATACTCACTGGTTTTAGAGTGGGAGAAGTTTTTTTTGGGGGGTTTTCACAAATTGCAAAAGTAAGTGGAGACTTTTTAGTTAGAAAACCAGATGGTTTAACTAGCAAACAAGCAATGATTTTAGGAACAGCAGGTTTAACTTCTTTAATGAGTGCATTCGCTATTCAAGCAAGAGAAAGTATTTTATTAGGAGAAAAAGTTAATGATGTTTTAGTAACTGGTGCAACAGGCGGAGTTGGTAGTTTAGCAGTTATGGCTTTAACTAAATTAGGTTACAACGTTACTGCAGTAACAGGAAAAGATTCTAAGTCAGACTATTTAAAATCATTAGGTGCTAAAAACATTATAAATAGGGCCGAATTTGATAAAGATCCAAGACCAATTGATAAGGGTTTATGGGATGGAGTAGTCGATACTGTTGGCGGAAAGATTTTAGCAAATGCAATAGCTCAAACAAAATCAAATGGAATTATAGCAGTTTGTGGAAATGCAAACAGTAATGAGCTTAATACAAATTTGCTTCCGTTTATGTTAAGAGGTATTAAAGTTTGGGGAATGGACTCTGCTAATTGTAGCATTAAGAGAAGAGAATTTATTTGGGGAGAAGCATCTAAATTAATTGATTTTGATTTAATTGAAAAATCAGTTTTAACTGTTAGTTTGGAGGAATTAGTTGAAACTTATCCAAAAATTTTAAAAGGTGAAATTGCTGGAAGAGTATTAGTTGATTTAAATAAATAATGGATTGGGATAAATTAAAAATTTTTCATGCTGTAGCAGAAGCAGGTAGTTTTACGAACGCTACTGTTAACTTAAATCTCAGTCAATCAGCTATAAGTAGACAAATACAATCATTAGAACAAGATTTAAAAGTGCAGTTGTTTGAAAGACATGCAAGAGGATTGACACTTACGCAAAATGGAGAATATGTTTTTAAAACTGCTCATGAAGTAATAAGTAAACTTAAAGAAGTTGAAACATCATTAGGTGATCAAAAGAGCAAACCAACAGGAAAATTAACAATTACAACTGTAAGAAGTTTTGGAACGCATTGGTTAACACCAAGAATCCAAGAATTTATGACACTTAATCCAGAAATTGAGATTGAACTCGTTTTTGATGATAAAGAATTAGATCTAAGTACTCGTCAAGCTGATATCGGAATTTTTATGAGAAGACCAAAACAGCTTAACTATATTCAGAAAAAATTGGTTGATATTAAGTATTATATTTATGGATCAAATAAATACTTAGAAAAAAATGGGATGCCAAAAACAGTTAATGATTTAAATAAACATAAATTTATTTCTTTTGGAAAAGGTGCTCCTTCGCCAGTTTATAACCCTGATTGGGCCTTAAAAATAGGAATGCATGATGGAAAAAAAAGAAAATCTATTATGAAGGTTAATAGTGTTAGTGGTTTATTATATGGTGTTGAGTCTGGAGTGGGTTTGGCAGCATTGCCAGAATATTTGGTTTCAAATACTAGTAATATAATTAAAGTTCTTCCAAAAGTAGAAGGACCAATAACAGAAGCTCACTTTGTGTACCCGCAATCATTAAAAAACACAGCTAGAGTCCAAGCTTTTAGAAATTTCTTGTTCAGTAAAATTGGCGACTGGAAATAAAAATATCCTCTATAAATAATATCAAAAAGTCCTTGTATTCTGCGACAAAATATGCGATTGATAATCATTCGCATTGAGAATAATTCTCATTCGCAAATTAATTAGGGTAAAGAAAAGGATACAATGAAAAAAGTAACAATAATAAGTTTATTTGTTTCTTTAATAGTCTCGTCTTTTGCGATTGCAAATGAAGTAAATATCTTCAATGCAAGACATTATAAGGCAGATAATGAGCTTTATAGCAAATTTACCAACAAAACTGGAATTAAAGTAAACCTGATTAATGGAAAGGCTAGTGCATTAGAAAAAAGAATTATTGAAGAAGGCACTGACTCTTCAGCCGATCTTTACATCACTGCTGATGCAGGAAGATGTGGAGCTTTCAAGGCTAAAGGAATGACCCAAAGTGGTTTGGTGTCTCCAATAATTAAATCTTCTGTTCCAAAAAATTTTAGAACTACACACTGGGTAGGAGTAGCAAAAAGAGCAAGAATAATTTACTATTCACCAGAAAGAGTTAGTGGTGCTGAATTATCAGGATTAACATATGAAGGTCTAGCTGATCCAAAATGGAAAGGTAGATTAGTAATTAGGAAATCAAGTAACATTTATAACAAGTCACTTGTAGCTTCATTAATTGAGAATAATGGAAAGAAAGCTGCTGCTGAATGGTCAAAAGGAGTTGTTTCTAACATGGCAAGAACACCAAAAGGTAATGACAGAGCTCAAATTATGGCAGTTGCAGCTGGAGAAGCTGATATTGCTGTAGCAAATACTTATTACTTGGCATTAATGCTATCTGGTAATAAAGGAGCAGAACAACAAGCGGCTGCTAAAAAAGTTAAGGCATTTTTTCCTAATCAAAATGATAGAGGAACACACATGAATATTAGTTGTGCAGCATTAGTTAAAGGAGCTCCTAATAAGGCAAATGCTATCGCTCTTGTTGACTTTTTATTATCACCAGAAGCTCAGGAACATTTTACAAATAATACTTTTGAGTTTCCAATGATAGCTGGGGTATCTCCAAATCCATTAGTAGTGAATAATTTAGGATTAGATTTTAAACAAGATTTAACAACTAAAGTTTCAAGCTATGGAAAAAATCAAGCTGCTGCATTAGAGGTAATGACAGCTGCTGGATGGAAGTAAGGAACAAGTGAGAAAAAATTTATTTAATTTTAATTTAGACATTTCTCCAAGCAATAGCGGCTCTCTAGAGGGCCAGATAACTTGTGAGCCATGCTTGTCACAATGTGAAAAAATTAAAAAAAAAATAAATAATAGAAAATTATCTGAGATCGGAAATCGTGATATTGATCATGTCATTAATGTTTTAGATTTAAAAAGTTAATTTTCAAAAAGTGAACATAACTCAATAGTTATTTACCCTACTATTGATTATGTTCACTTGAACAAAAGGGTAAAAATGTATTTAAAAAAAATTAATTTTTGGTTTTTAAGTTCTTTATTGGTATCAATTTTTGTTGTTATACCAATTGTTACTGTATTTACTAGTTTTTTTGAGGATACATCAAATTATTATCAAATTCTAAAAGATACCTTTTTGTTTGAATATATTTTTAATTCACTAGTTTTGTTGATTAGTGTTTTAGTTTTAACTTTTTTAATTGGAACTAGTACGGCTTATTTAGTTTCTTTTTATAAATTTCCTTTTAGTAATTTTTTTAAATGGGCACTTATATTATCTTTTGCTGTACCTCCTTATATTTACGCATATTCTTTAACAGCTTTCTTTGAAAATTATGGAACTTTATATTCGATACTGAAAAATCTGTTTGGAGAGGCAAATTATAATCAAAGTATTCCAAAGTTTGATGGTCTGATAGGTGCTGTACTTTCACTATCTTTCTCATTATTTGCTTATGTTTATATTCTCTCAAGAGCATCATTCCAGTATCAATCTCAAAATTTAATTGATTTAGGTAGAAATTTAGGATTTTCAAAAGCAAAATCCTTTTATTCGTTAATTTTACCAGCCGCTAGACCAGCTATTGTTGCAGGCCTTTCTCTGATTGCAATGGAAACTTTAGCTGAATTTGGGGCAGTTGATTTCTTTTCTATAAATACTTTAACAACGGGTATCTATAATTCTTGGATTACATTTGATGACTTAGCTTTCTCAAACAGGATATCTTTTTTTCTTCTTTTATTCATATTTGCAATATTTATTTTAGAAAATTTATCTAGAAAGAAGGCAAGATACCACGCAAATACTAAAGGAGGATTTAAACAAAAAGAGAAAATCCAACTATCAGGAAGTAAAGCATTTTTTGCGTTCTCAATTTGCTTCTTAGTTTTTTTCCTAAGTTTTTTATTTCCACTAAGTCAAATGCTTTATTGGACATTAAAATTTCCTGAAAATCTTTTTGATATTCCAATAGTAACTTTAATATTAAATACTTTGTACTTAGTATTATTATCAAGTTTAGTTTTAATAATTTTTTCTTTAATTTCTAATTACGGGAATAGAGTTTCTAAAAATAAAACTTTAAACGCTTTATCTACTTTATCTATTTCTGGTTATGCAATTCCAGGAGTAATTTTAGCAGTGGCATTTATAACTTTTATTGCTTGGTTTGATGACAATGTTGTAAAAGCACTAGGTTTTTTATCAATTAAAAAAATGTTTATTGGTTCCATTCTAGGACTTGTCTTGGTTTATTTCGTAAGATTCTATTCTTTAGCTTTTAACGGAATAAAATCTGGTTATGAAAAAATAAATATTTCTGTTGATGAAAGTTCATATTTACTTGGTTACTCTAAAAAGAAAACTTTTATGAATATTCATGTACCTTTCTTAAGGAATTCTCTTTTATTTGTTGGAATATTAATTTCTTTAGAAATAATAAGAGAATTGCCAATAACTTTGATTTTAAGACCTTTTAATTTTGAAACATTTGCAACTACAGCTTATATATCTGCTTCAGAAGACTTATTAGAAGCTGCAGCTGTTCCTTCATTATTTTTAATTTTGATTGCAACTCTATTTATAATGCTTACATCTAAATATATACTGAGGGAAAATGAGCGATAGTTATTTAGAGATTAAAAATGTTGATTTCACTATAGGTGGAAAGATTAAAGTTAAGAACGCATCTTTTGCGATTGAAAATGAAGGGGATACTTTGTGTATTCTTGGTCCTTCAGGAATTGGAAAAACTACAATACTTAGAACTATAGCTGGTTTAGAAAAAATTGATAAAGGTTCAATAAAATTGAACGGAAAATTATTATCGTCTAAAGATAATAATGTAGAACCTGAAGATAGAAACATATCTTTAGCTTTTCAGGACAACAGTTTATTTCCACATTACACAGTTGAAAAAAATATTTTATTAGGCGCAGAGAGAAATAAAGGAAAAAGAAAGAAAAAGCTTAGTTTTAAAGAGATTGTAGATTTTCTTGATATAGAAAATATATTACCAAAATTTCCACATGAAATTAGCGCAGGGGAAGCGCAAAGAGCTTCGCTTGCAAGATCGCTATTAACTCAACCTGATCTTTTGCTTTTAGATGAACCCCTATCTAATGTAGATCAAAGTTTTAAAGAAGAAATTCAAGTAAGATTAAAAAAAATATTAAGTAAATTAAAAATTACAACAATAATTGTTACTCATGACTCTTACGAAGCTTTTTATCTTGGTACCAAATGTGCAATTATATTAGATGGTCAAATTAAACAGTTTGATGATCCTTATAATGTTTATCATTTTCCAAATTCAGTCGAAGTAGTAAATTTTTTAAATCGTGGTATTTTAATTCCAGCAAAAGTAACAGGAGAAAATTCATTAGAAAATGACGATCTTGGAACAATTAAAGGTAATTTTATTAAGCATTATCCAAAAGGTTCAAATGTGCAATTATTATTACAACCAGAAGACCTTGAGCATGATGATAAAAGTAATCTAAAATTAGAGGTAGTAGATCGTAAATTTAGAGGGACAAACTTTATTTATACTTTAAAAACCAATAGCGATTTATTAATTCCAGTTTTTGTTCATTCTCATCATGAACATCAACACGAAGCTGACGAAAAGTTTGGAATTAAAAGACCGATTAATATTGATCACATAGTTTGTTTTTAATAAAACAAGCAAATGCTTACTAAAAAACAATTATTTACTCGAGGGATGTTGGATATTTCTCCACATATGCTCTCAGTAATTCCATTTGGAATAATTTGTGGAGCAATCGGGGTTGAACTTGGATTTCAACCATATTTGGTCTACGCAATGTCTTTCATAATTTTCGGAGGAGCTTCACAAATAGTTTTTTTGCAAGTGTTGTCAGGTGGTGCAACTAGTTTAGTTGCAGTTGCTTCTGTTGGAATTATAAATTCTCGACATTTATTGTATGGAGCAGTTTTATCCGAATATTTAGAAAAATTATCTTTTATTAAAAAATTATTTATTTCATACTTAGTAGTAGACCAAGGCTTTGCAGAGTCTAATAAGTTTTTCAAAAAAAATAGAAGTGAAGAATTTTTACATTATCATTTAATTGGCACAGGTTGTACAATGTGGGTTTGTTGGCAGATAGCAACCTTATCTGGTATTGTTTTAGGATCATTTGTTCCAGAAGAACTTGGGTTAAAATTTGCAATTCCTCTAACATTTATAGCAATTGTTGTTCAGGATTTAAAAAAATTAGATCATGTAATTGTAATGATTACTTGCGGTTTGAGTTCACTGTTATTTTTTGATGCTCCATTTAAATCTTACATAATTATTTCACCCATAATTGCTTTATTTGTAGCTGCACTATTATTGAGGTTAAAAAAATGACCCTTACTTCAATTATTTTTGCTGGAATATTAACTTACCTCACCAGAATGACTATGATCGCTTTAATAAGTAGAGATATGTTGGGAGATAAAATTAAAGCAGTGTTGGAATATGTTCCTTCTGCAGTATTCCCAGCAATAATATTTCCAGGAATATTTATAAATGATTTTGGAACTTTTATAGAAATGAATGATCCCAAAATTTTTGGAGCATTAGTTGCAGTAATTGTAGGTTATTTTTCAAAAAATATTATTGCAACAATTTCAGCTGGATTAGTTTCTTATTGGTTTTTGATATTTATTGTCTTTAATTAGCACCTAACTTAATATTTCTACTTACATTAATATCTATTAATTCTGGTTTTGCTAAATTAAGATTTGACATAAGCTCTACATATTCATCAACATTTTTAACCTGCAACCTTGGGTTAAATTTTTTTTCATTACCAATTGTACTAGATTCCTTGCCATTATAATCATGACCAGGATACAAAATGGTATCCTCAGGTAATTTTAACAATCTATTAAAGATTGAATTATAAGCATCTATTGAACTACCATTTTGAAAATCTGTCCTACCAGTGCCATTAATTAAAAGAGTATCTCCTGAAAATAAACAGTTATCCATTAAGAAACTATAACTGTCAGAAGTATGACCAGGTGTATACATTGCTTTGATTTCTATTTGATCAATTTTTATTATTTCATCATCTTTTACTTTAATTTCTACAGTATCAGCAGGGGTGTGTTCCCCCATAAGCGTAGAGCAATTTGTGGCTTGCTTTAGTTTACTTGCACCAGTTACATGATCAGCATGAATATGGGTATCTATTACTTTAACTAGTTTTAAATTTAATTCTTGGAGTAACTTTATGTAGCTTTCAACATTCTCAATTACTGGATCAATTACTACAGCTTCTCGGCCTTTACCAGATGAAATTATGTAAGTGTAAGTTGATGATTTCGTGTCAAAAACTTGCTTAAAGATCATGACTTAAAGTAACACATGTACTTGTTATAATAAATCAAATATCCATATCATCCATATGGTCAAATATATTTTATTTATTATTGTTTTCTTTACATTCACTTTTTCAAATACAGTAAGTGCCCACAATCATTTTCCCATAACCACTGATTCTAAACTTATGATTGAAAGAGGTAAAATTGCATATGAAAAAAATTGTGTTTCTTGTCATATGATTAATTTAGTTGGTGCTAAAAACTGGAAGGGTATGGATGAAGATGGGCATAGAAAAGCTCCTCCGTTAAATGGAACAGGTCATACTTGGCATCATGATGATAAAACTTTACATGCAATAATTAAATATGGATTAGCAAAATTAGTAAAAAATTACGAAGGTAAAATGATAGGATTTGAAGATCAATTATCTGATAATGAAATTGATAGTATATTGGCTTATGTAAAGTCCTTTTGGCCTATTGATAAGTATGAATATCAAATTAATATAAGCAAGTAATTATGACAGCGAGTACATTTCATTGGTCTTGTAGACATACTTGGAGAAGAAGTGCAAAAAATACAGCTTGGTGTGTACTTGGCTGTGCTATTGGAGACTTTGGAACAATATTATTTTTTCAATTAACTCAAATTCCTTTTCCAATTTTAGGAATAATGATTTTAGCAATCATCAATGGATTGATTACAAGTATTATTTTAGAAACAATAATTTTAATGACACAAAATTTTAATTTTGTTAACGCATTCAAAACAGCTTGTGGCATGAGTTTAATTTCAATGATTAGTATGGAAATCATGATGAATCTAACTGACTATGTGTTAACTGGAGGCGCAATTTTAACATGGTGGGTTGTGCCAATAATGCTAATTGTAGGTTTTTTAACTCCTTGGCCTTATAATTATTGGAGATTAAAAAAATTTGGAATTGCTTGTCATTAAGATTAAAGAATTCTTTTTAATAAATTTTCTCCAAAAAATAATTTGTGAATAATAACAGCAGTTATATGAAGCACTATTAAACCAATAAGGGTATAATTTGACAGGATATGAATTTCATAAAATTTATCTGCTAAATTAAAATTTTCATTAATTTGAACTTCTCTAAACAATATTGTTAATGTTTCTCCGTTAAATAATTTTTTTAATATTCCTGAAATTGTTATTGCTAAAATTGCAATATATAAAAGCACATGGTTCATTTTTGCCAAAAACCTTTGTCCTTTAAAAATACTTGGTTCTAATTTTGGAGTTGAATTAAGTATATTATTTATTAACCTTATTATTATTATATAAAAAACAGTTAAACCTAATGTAACGTGTATATCTTCAATAGTTATTCTTTGTTCACCAAAATCTAAATCTACTAGATAAAAACCCAAAGGTATTTGTATGAATAGAATAGCTGCGCTGAGCCAATGTAACATCTTTGAGATAATTCCATACTCTGTTAAGGTATTCGTTATATGCATAATTTATTTAATCACATAAAAAAATATATTAAAATAATTTTATTCTCAATTTTAAGCGTATTTTTCGTCTCATCTAGTAATGCTGAGTTAACAGTTGAAGAAATTATTAAAAGTCGACAAGCATTGTTTAGTAAAAACTATAGCACAGCTAAAAGGGTTCAAGCTTTCTCCTCAAAAGGAGACTTTGAAAAAGCAAAAAAACTAATGATAGAAATGAGTGAAAATTATAAAGTTTTAATAGATTTGTTTCCTGAAAATACTCAAGAAGGTTTTGAGACTGAAGCTTTACTGACAATTTGGGATGAAAAAGAAGACTTCAATGCATTAATGCAAAAAGCCTCTGATGACATGATAAAGCTTACATCTGTAATTGAAGATGCTCAAGATATAAGAGGTACTCTGAAACAATTTATGTGGAGTAATTGTAAGGCTTGTCA
>CACIOP010000014.1 GCA_902588315.1 uncultured Pelagibacteraceae bacterium | reverse complement strand
GAGAAATACATGGAAACAACTCAACCAGTTCTAAATTTCTACTCTGAGAATCCAAATTTTAAAGAGATTGATGGAAGCTTAGAAATTGAAGAAATAACAAGGAAAATAGACGCTTTTATCAATGTATAAGACGTTGACTTTGATTAATCTTCTTATATAAAAGGCACAATTTATCACAAAAATTATGGCTCGTATCGCAGGTATAAACATTCCACAGAATAAACTTGTTCATATAGGTTTAACTTATATTTATGGAATAGGTGATAAATTCTCTCAACAAATTTGTTCATCTTTAGAAATCCCAAGAGCTAAAAGGGTAAATGAATTAACAGATGAAGAGATTTTAAAAATTAGAGAGTACATCGATCAAAACTTTAAAGTAGAAGGTGATTTAAGGAGAGATTATTCATTAAGTATTAAAAGATTAATTGATCTAGCTTGTTACAGAGGATCAAGACATAGAAAAAAATTACCTGTTAGAGGACAAAGAACTAGATGTAATGCTAGGACAAGAAAAGGAAAAGCAATCGCTATTGCTGGAAAAAAATTAACACCAACTAAAAAATAGTTATGGCTAAAACTGATAAGGTTGAAAATAAAGATCAGAAAGTAGAAAAATCTACTAAGAAAAGTGTAAAAAGCTCTTATTCAAAAAAAAAGAAAGTTAAGAAAAATATTTTAAATGGAATTGCTTATGTGCAATCAACATTTAATAATACTATCATCTCTATCGCTGATACAAATGGAAACGTAATTTCCTGGGCATCTGCAGGACAAAAAGGGTTTAAGGGATCAAGAAAATCAACTCCTTATGCTGCACAGATAGCAGCCGACTCTGCAGCTTCGAAAGCTCTTGAGTACGGAATGAAAACTTTATCTGTTGAAGTTAAAGGCCCTGGATCAGGAAGAGAGACAGCTTTAAGAGCATTGCAAGCTAGAGGATTTAAGATTTTGTCAATCAAAGACACTACGCCTATGCCTCATAATGGAACTAGACCACCAAAGAAAAGGAGAGTTTAATGGAAGTCGAAAATGTTAATGTAAAAAATTGGAAGTCATTAATCAAGCCATCTAAATTAGATGTTCAAATAAGCGATGACTTAACTCATGCAAAAATTGTAGCTGAGCCTTTAGAAAAAGGGTATGGATTAACTTTAGGAAATTCTTTAAGAAGGATTTTGTTATCATCTATAAGAGGAGCTGCTGTAACATCAATTCAAATTGATGGTGTTTTACATGAATTCACTTCAATAAAAGGTGTTAGAGAAGACGTAACTGATATAGTTTTAAACGTAAAATCTTTAGCATTAAAAAGCAATTCAGAAGGTACAAAAAAATTAATTTTAGACGCAAAAGGACCCGGTGAAATTAAAGCTTCAGACATAGCCCCTGTTGCAGATGTTGAGATTTTAAATCCAGATTTAGTTATTTGTAATCTAGATGAAAACACCACTTTTCACATGGAGATGAATGTTAATACAGGTAAAGGATACGTTCCTGCAGAGTTAAATAAACCTGAAGAGCCACCATTAGGCCTTATTGCTATAGACTCACTTTATAGTCCAGTTAAAAAAGTTTCATATTCAGTAAGTACTGCTAGAGAAGGTAAAGCATTAGATTATGATAAATTAATAATGGAAGTTGAAACTAATGGATCAATTTCTGCTGAAGATGCTGTAGCTTATTCAGCTAGAATTTTCCAAGATCAGCTTAAAATGTTTGTAAACTTTGATGAGCCAGTTGAAGCTCCTGTAAAAGAGGTTTCTACCGAACCTGAATTTAACAAAAATTTACTAAGAAAAGTAGATGAGTTAGAGCTATCAGTTAGGTCTATGAACTGCTTAAAAAATGACAATATTATTTATATCGGTGACCTAGTTCAAAAATCTGAAGGTGAAATGTTGAGAACACCTAATTTTGGAAGAAAATCATTAAATGAAATTAAAGAAGTTTTAACAGGTATGTCTCTATATTTAGGAATGGAAATTCCTAACTGGCCACCAGACAATATTGCAGAAATGTCTAAGAAATTGGAGGAAGCAATTTAATGAGACATGGTTTGGCAAATAAGAAGTTAAACAGAACATCAGAGCACAGAAAAGCTTTACTTAAGAATATGCTTAATTCGTTGATTAAGTATGAGCAAATTAAAACGACTTTGCCAAAAGCTAAATTTTTAAAACCTCAAGCGGATAAAATAATAACATTAGGTAAAAAAGAAACTTTACAGACAACTAAATTGTTAGTTTCTAAACTACAAGATATTAAATCAGCTAATAAAGTTAAAAAAACACTTTCTAAAAGATATCAAGATAGAAAAGGTGGTTACACAAGAATAATTAAAGCTGGATTTAGATATGGAGATAATGCTCCAATGGCAATAATTGAATTTGTTGATAGAGATGTTGAGGCTAAAAGAGTTGATAGACCAAAAAAAGATACATCTAAAGAATCTCCTAAAACGGAAGAGAAAAAACAAGCTACAGCTTAAATCCTAAATCATGAAGAAATCTTACATCGTTGATTCAACGTGTAATGATATGCGTTTGGATAGGTGGTTAAGATTAAAAATTGGAAAAATTCCACAAGGACTTGTTGAAAAATATTTAAGAACAGGAAAAATAAAACTCAATAGAAAGAAAGTTAAAAGTTCTTTTAAAGTAAAAACGAAAGATGAAATAAATATATTCAACATTGAATTTAAAGAAACAATTCAACAAAAAAAAATTAAGTTTTTACCATCAAAAGGCATTGTAAAATCAAATGAAGATCAAATTATTGACAACAATGACAATTTTGTTGTTATAAACAAAGCATCAGGTATTTCAGTTCAAGGTGGAACTAAATCAAAAAAAAATCTAGTTGATATTTTTGCTAAAAGTGAAATTTTTGCAGGAACAAAACCTTATTCTGTTCATAGATTGGATAAAGATACCTCTGGAGTTTTTATTATGGCCAAAAACAGAGAGAGTGCTCAATTACTTACTTCTTTATTCAGACTAAGAAAAGTACACAAAACCTATTTAGCTATTTGCCAAGGCGAAATCAACAAAAAATCCGGGGTATGGGATGACGATTTAATTAGGTATGATGGTGATAAAAAAATAATTGAAAAAGCAAAAACAATTTTTAAAGTTATTGATAAAAATACTGAAGCAAGTTTATTAGAATTAAAACCTATTACTGGACGAAAACATCAGTTAAGAAAACAATTATATGCAATCGGAAATCCTATATTTGGCGACACAAAATATAAATTATCAAATTCCAATAAAGGAGTTAATAAAAATCTAATGTTACATTCATATCAAATCAAATTTAAAATTAATGACATAAAACATACTTATTCAGCATTGTTGCCTGATTATTTTAAAAAACTTTTAAAATCTAAAAGGCTTAGATTTTCAAATTAGAAATAAAATTTTTAATTAATTTATCACTTAGTTTTGAATAATCTTGATCTTTGATATTTTTTAAATTGGTTACTCCTTTATCTGAAATTCCACATGGCACAATTTTTTTATAATTTTCCAAGTCATTATTTATATTTATCGCAAAACCATGATAAGCAATCCACTTGCTAACTCTTATACCTATTGCGGCAATTTTTTTAACTTCATTATTAGATTTATGCCATATACCGATATTATCTTTATCAGGAAAAGTTTCTATTTTATAAAATTTTAAAGTCTCAATTATTGTTTTTTCAATAATTGTTATAAATTTTCTGATATCTTTTTTTTTTCTTAAATCTAAAACAAAATAACAAATTAATTGACCTGGACCATGGTAGGTGATTTTACCACCTCTATTTGTTTTTAATATTTTAATGGATTTATCAATAATCTCACTTTCTTTATACGAAGTTCCTGCAGTAAAAACTTTATTATGCTCCAAAGTCCAAATTAATTCTTGCTCATTATTTTCATATAAATCCTTTAATCTTGACTCTAATATATTAATAGCATCAAAATAATTTACTGGTTTTATTGACTTTTTGATCTCTATGTTCATTTATAATTTGTATTATCTTTATTATGTATTAATAGTGCAAATCTAAATTATAGGTAGATTTATGTCTTTAACTAAAAAAACTAAAGATAAAAAAGTAAATTTTGAATTTAATAAAGAATATATAAGAGTTGTTACTAGCAAAATAGCTAATAATGATGCTCAATTTATTACTAATTCTTTTAATGAAATGCACCCTGCTGACGCTGCAGATATTATCGAGCATCTTAGCGAAGGAGATAGAGAAAGTTTAATTAAATTAAATAATTTTAATATTGATCCAGATGTTTTTGTTGAATTAAATGAGTCTATTCAATCAGAAATTATTACTTTCTTATCTTCAGACTCTATTGTTAGTATCTTAAAAGGTCTAGAGTCTGACGATGCTATATCTATATTAGAAAACGTACCTGAAGAGGATAAAAATGCAATTCTTAGCTCTTTACCACCAAAAGATAGATTTGCTCTACTAGAAAGCTTAAGCTATCCAGAGGATACCGCTGCAAGACTTATGCAGCGTGAATTTACAGCTATACCAAGTAATTGGTCTGTAGGTCAAACAATTGACTATTTAAGAGAAAACAAAGATTTACCAGAAGAGTTTTTAGAAATTTTTATCGTCAATGAGGATTTTAAACCAATAGGTACTGTTCCTTCATCTAGAGTTTTGACAACACCACGTGATACTAAAATGGTAACAATTATGTCAGAATCTCAATTATTAATTCCTGTTGAAATGGATAAAGAAGAAGTTGCTAACTTATTTGAAAATTATAATTTGAATTCAGCCGCTGTTGTAGACAAAAACAATAAATTAGTTGGAATGATTATGAACGATGACGTCTTGACAGTTTTAAAAGAAGAAGCTGAAGAAGATGCTTTAAGATTAGCAGGGGTAGGAGATGAAGAAATTACAGATGGGGTTGTAAAAAAAACAAAGAGAAGATTCAATTGGCTATTACTTAATTTATTTACTGCCTTTCTAGCTACATGGTGCATTAGTTTATTTGGAGCAACCATTGAACAAATGGTAGTGTTAGCTTTCTTAATGCCTATTGTAGCTTCAATGGGTGGAAATGCTGGAATGCAAACACTTGCAGTTACAGTAAGAACTATAGCTACAAATGATTTAACTCAAAATAACTTCTCATCAAATGTATTTAAAGAATTTTCTATTGGTATTCTAAATGGAATTATATTTGCAGCAATAAGCGCTTTTATTGTTCATATATGGTTTCAAGATAGTATCCTTTCATTGATCATAGCAATATCAATGGTGCTAACAATGATCATAGCTGGATTATTTGGTATATTGGTTCCCTTTACTTTAAAAAAAATGAATATAGATCCAGCGATCGCCTCGAGTGTTTTTGTGACGACAATTACAGATGTAATTGGTTTCGTTTCTTTTTTAGGTGTTGGAGCATATTTTTTATAAAATTATATGTTATCAATCAACCTGATATTATTTAAATAATAAGCAATAAATAATCTTGAATTTTTCTTTGTACTTGAAATTTTTAAATTATTAATATTTCTTAGTTCTAAATAATCAATTTTAATTTTATAATTATTTTTTAATTCTTTTTTTTGAAGATTTAAAAAGCTCCAAATATTTTTCTTATTTTTAATATTTTTTTTAATACTTACTAGCTTTTTATAAATTTTTGCTGCAATTACTAAACTAGATTTATTTAAAAGAAGGTTTCTTGATGAAAGCGCTATATTATTCTTATCACGAATTGTTTTACAAGGAATGACCTTGGTTTTATATATTCTTTCTAATTGTTTTTTTACTAAATATAATTGTTGAAAATCTTTTTCTCCCATAAATATCTTTTGAGGTTTTATAATTTTAGTTAGTTTATTCATTACATCTAAAACCCCTTCGAAATGGCCTTTTCTAAATTTTGCACATAAAATTTTATCTTTTTTAAGTAATCTAATTTTGGATTTTTTTTTATCTTTGTAAATGTCTTTGAATTTAGGAATATAAACAAAATCAACTTTTTTGTTTTTTTTAAGAAGTTTTAAATCTTTCTTTATATTTCGTGGATAAGATTTTAAATCTTTTTTGTTATCAAATTGTTTTGGATTAACAAAAATACTTACAATTGTTTTTTTACAAAGTGTATTTGATTTATTTATCAGCGATAAATGACCTTTATGTATTCCACCCATAGTAGGAACAAAGCCCAGGTCATTAAATGGCCTTAATGATTTAAATAATGACGTATTGTTTAATAAAATTTTCATTTGTATAAAAATATTTAATAAGTAAAACATTTAAATGATTAAACAAGCAATTATTCCTTTAGCTGGACTTGGAACTCGGTTACTACCTTTAACAAGTGTTTTTGCTAAAGAGCTTCTACCTATTAATGGAAGACCTGGAATTGAATATATTCTTGATGAATGTATTGATGCTGGTGTTAATGAAATTATATTTATTATTTCTACTAAAAAATTAATGATAAAAAAATATTTTTACAGTGATCAATTTTATAAAAATATTATTAAAAAAAAGAAAGATCCAAGAATAATTAATGAATACAGGAATATACTAAAATATAAAAATAAAATTAAGTTTGTATTTCAAAATGTTCCAAAGGGTACAGGTGATGCTGTTCTTAAAACTCAAAAATTTATTAAAAACAAATATTTTTTAATGTTGTTACCAGACGATTTAATAATTAAAAAAAATTGTTCTATGTCAATGATTAAGGTGCATAAAAAATATCAAGCATCAGTAATGGCATCAATGAAAGTAAAAAAAAATAACGTTTCAAGATGGGGTATATATAAAATTAATAAAAAATTAAATAAAAGAGATTATCTAATTGATGGAGTTGTTGAAAAACCTTCTATTAAAAATGCTCCATCTAATAACGCTGTTATTGGAAGATATATATTACCGCGTACAATTTTTAAAAAAATAAAATCTCTTAAATCTGTTAAAGGTAAAGAGATACATATTACTGATGCAATACAGTTATTAATAAATGATAAAGAAAAATTTGTAGCTCATAATTTTGAAGGTAAATACCTTGATTGTGGAACAATGAGTGGCTACATCAACTCCTCAAAAGAAATAGGTAAGATATGAAATTGTGTATGATCGGTACTGGCTATGTTGGTTTAGTAAGTGGGGTCTGTTTTTCAGATTTAGGTAATGATGTAATATGCGTTGATAAAGATATTAATAAAATAAATAATTTAAAAAACGGCATAATACCAATTTATGAACCAGGCCTAGAAGAGTTAGTTTTAAAAAATTATAAGAATAAAAGATTAAACTTCTCAACAAACATAAAAGACTCTGTAAGAAAATCAGATATCATATTTATCTGCGTGGGGACACCAACAAAAAAAAATGGCAATAGCGCAGATTTAAGTCAAGTATATGCGGCTGGAAATGAAATATCAAAATCTATAAATAAATTTAAAATTATAATAAACAAATCTACAGTACCTGTTACTACAGGTGATGAACTTGAAAAAATTATATCAAAAAAAGTGAATAAAAAATACTTTTCAGTAGTTTCCAATCCTGAATTTTTGAGAGAAGGTGAGGCTATTAGAGATTTTATATATCCTGACAGAATAGTAGTAGGATCTAATGATAATAAATCTCAAAAAATACTAAAAAATTTATATTCACCATTAATTTCTAAAGGTGCAAAATTTATTTCCACTAAAAGAAGAGCTGCTGAATTAATTAAATATGCTTCAAATGCTTTCCTAGCAACAAAAATTACCTTTATAAATGAGATTGCAAATTTATGCGAAAAAACAGATATTGACGTTGAAGATATATCAATTGGCATTGGGCTTGATAAAAGAATTGGCAGTAGATTTTTAAGAGCCGGACCCTCATATGGTGGATCTTGTTTCCCAAAAGATACTAAAGCTATAGTTTCTACTGCTGAGAAATTTAAAACTAACTTATCAATTATAAAAAGTGTTATTAAATCTAATTATAAAAGATCCGATTTATTATCTAAGAGAGTAAATTTAATTTTAAAAAACAAAATTAAGAATAAAGTTGTGTCTTTTTTAGGTGTAACTTTTAAAGCAAATACAGATGATATGAGAGACTCATCTAGCTTAAAATTAATACCTTTTCTATCCAAAAAAGGTGCTAAGATTAAATATTATGATCCGACTGGATCAAAAAAAGAATTTAAAAAATTAAAAAATGTTGAATTTTCTAATTCAATAAAAGAATCAATAAAAGGATCAGATATAGTAATTATACATACTGAATGGAATGATTTTAAATCAATTAATTTTAAAAAATTTTCAAAAAATAAAAAACTTATTATTTACGATATGAGAAACATTTATTCACCAAATAAAATTAAAAAACAAGGTTTTAAATATTTCGGTATTGGAAGATAATTTAGTTTAACTCAAATATAGCATCAACTTCAACAGATACGCCAAGAGGTAAGCTATTTGTGCTTACTGCAGCTCTAGTATGCATTCCAGCCTCACCAAAAACAGAAGCAATTAAATCTGAAGCACCATTAATTACTTTTGGTTGCTCTGTAAAATTATCAGTTGAATTAACAAAACCTGTTAACTTTACACACGATTTAATTTTAGAAAGATCTCCATTACAAGCTTCTTTTGCTTGAGATATAATACTTAAACCGCACCTTTCAGCTGCTTTGTAACCATCATCTACAGATAGATCTTTTCCAACTTTTCCTTTTATTAATTCGCCATTTTCTGAGATAGAAATCTGTCCAGAAATATAAAGTAAATTACCAACAATTTTTGTAGCAACATAAGAGCCAACAGGTGGTTTTGCTTCTGGTAAGTTAATTTTTAATTCTTTAATTTTATTTTCAAAATCCATATTATTTTTCAGTAAACTCTTTATGTGTTTTACTATTTTTAAATTTATTCAGCTTATCCTTAAAATTAAAATTTTTTAATCTTTTTTTACCTTCCTCTATCTTTTTTGCTGTTTTAGATTTTATTTCCTCTGCTTTTTGTGAAGTTTCTTTCTTTAATTTATCAGATGCACATTTTGCATACTCTTTACTTAATTTATCATATTTTGAACAATCCTCAGCATATGAAAACGTTAAACTAGCTAAAGAAATGAATAAAACTGAAATTATGATTTTAATTATTTTCATTTTTTTTTTTTTTTGATTTTTTATTTTCATCGTATTCTCTTCTTTTCTCAATTAGTATAAGCGCCTCTTCCATTGTTAGTTCTACTGGATCTTTTTCTTCTGGTATTGTAGCATTTAGAGATTTGTATTTAATGTATGGTCCATATTGACCTTTCATGATTCGGACTGGCTTTTTATCCTCAGGATGCTCCCCTAAATCTTTTATAATTGAAGAAGACATTCTTCCAGGTTTTGCTTCAGCTATGAGTGTAATTGCTCTATTTAACCCTATAGAAAAAATTTCTTCGACGTTTTCTATTCTAGCTGATTTATTTTCACATTTTAAATATGGTCCAAATCTACCAGTATTCAAAGTGATTTCCTTTTGATTTTCTGGATTAATGCCTAATGATTTTGGAAGCGAACATAAAAATTTTGCTTTATCTAAATCAATACTTTCTAATTCAATTCCTTTTGGTATAGATACATTTTTCAATAGTTCATTTACCTCAGGTTTCTTTTTCTTAGTTTTTTTTCTTTTTTTTGGTTTTTCTTCATCAATATTCTCTTGAAGAATTCTCTCATACTGAAGATAAGGACCAAATCTTCCATTTTTTAGAAAAATATCATTTCCATTTTCGTGTTTTCCAAGAAATTTTGGTTCAGCAAGTTGTGATTGAGCAGCCGCTTTAGCTTTTGATAGTGGTCTTGTAAATTTACATTCAGGATAGTTTGAACATCCAATAAACGCACCTCCTCTAAAACTATTTTTTAAACTAAGGGAACCTGTGTCACATAACTGACATTTTCTAACTATCTTTCCTTCTTTATCAGTGTCAAATATCAATGCTCCCAAACTTTCATTTAAAAGATCTAAGACCTCTCTAGTTCTTTTTTCTTTTACCTCTGAAACATTGCTATTAAAATCTTTCCAAAACATTTCTAAGACTTTTAACCAACTTTCTTTTCCAGAAGTTATTTCATCTAGCTGATCCTCTAGTCCAGCTGTGAAATTATAATCCACATACTTTGAAAATAGTTTTTCTAAAAAAGCAGAAATTAATTTACCTCTGTCAGTTGGAAAAAATCTTTTATTAATTATTTCTGCATAACCTCTATTTGCTATTGTTGAAATTATACTTGCATAAGTTGAAGGCCTACCAATTCCTAACTCTTCTAATTTTTTAACCAAACTTGCCTCAGAGTAACGTGGGGGAGGTTGGGTAAAATGTTGTTCATCAATAAGAGCTTTTATATTAATTGGTCCTTTTGACATCTCAGGTAAAATTTGCTCATCATCATCTTTACTTTGATTTGAATAAACTTTTAAAAATCCATCAAATTTCAAAACCGATCCACTTGATTTACATATAGTTTTACCGTCTTCAGACTCAATCGTTATTGTATTTCTATCAAATTTTGCTGTTTCCATTTGAGACGAAAGAGCTCTAGACCAAATTAAAGAATATAATTTTTGCTGGTCAGAACTTAAATACTTTTTAACAGAATCTGGATTTCTATTAATATCAGTTGGTCTTATTGCTTCATGAGCTTCCTGAGCATTTTTTGCTTTTTTTCCTGAGTAATTATTTGGATTTTCTGGCAAGTATTCGTTACCATATTCTTTTTTAATAAAATTCCTAAAATCAGAGACAGCATCAGCTGATAAATTGGTTCCATCCGTTCTCATATAAGTAATTAACCCAACTGTATCTCCCTCAATTTCTATTCCTTGATAAAGTTTTTGTGCTATTTGCATTGTTCTTGATGCACCAAAACCCAATCTACTAGAAGCAACTTGCTGAAGTGTTGAAGTAGTAAAGGGTCCTGAAGGATTTCTGCTAACAACTTTTGAGGAAATTTCAGTTATATTAAATTTTTTAGTCTTAATATTGGAAATTGCCTTTTCAATTTCTTGTTTATTTTTAAATGAGAATTTTTCAATCTTTTCTCCATCAAGTTGAGAAATACTTGCTATAATGTTGCTTTTGTCTTTATCCTGAAAATCAATACTTAATGTCCAAAATTCTTCAGGCTTGAATAATTCAATTTCATGTTCTCTTTCAGTAATCAATTTTAGTGCAACAGATTGAACTCTACCTGCTGATTTTGAACCAGGTAATTTAGTCCAAAGTATTGGTGATATATTAAATCCTACCAAATAATCTAGTGCTCTTCTAGCCATGTACGCATCTACTAATAAGGGCTCTATCTGTCTTGGATTTTCAATACCATGAGTGACAGCTTTTTTTGTTATTTCATTAAATACCACACGTTCAATTTCTTTATCCTTTAAAAGTTTTTTTTCTTCTAAATATTCTTTTACATGCCATGCTATTGCTTCACCCTCACGATCTGGGTCAGTAGCAAGAATTATTTTTGATGAATCTTTCGCAGCATCAGTAATTTCTTTTAAATATTTTTTTGAAAAGCTATCAACTTCCCATTCCATTTTAAAATTTTGATCAGGATCAACAGATCCATTTTTTGAAGGAAGATCTCTAATATGACCATAACTAGCTAATACAGTATAGTTATCACCTAAATATTTATTAATTGTTTTTGCTTTAGCTGGGCTTTCAACTATGACTAGATTCATAAAATAACAAACTACTCAAAAGAGTTTGATAGTCAAATTAATAAATTTTTGTCTTAGTTTCTTCTTTATTTTTCAAGCGTTTAATATTTTCTCTATGGGTAAAAAATATCAAAATAAACATTATTACGTAAAAAAATACATTTTCTAAACCCCCCAAAATTAAAATATAAACAGGTATAGAAAAGGATCCTATCAAGGAAGCTAAAGATGAATATTTAGAAATAAAAAAAGTTATTAACCAGCAAACGCCAAATACTAAACCAAAAATAATATTTAAAGAAAAAAGTATCCCAACATATGTAGCTACACCTTTGCCACCTTTAAATTTTAACCAAACAGGAAACACATGGCCTATAAAAGCACATAAAGCTGATATATATACTGCTTCAGGGAAATTAATTTTTACATATAGAACAGGTATTACTGCTTTTAATACATCAAGTATTAGGGTCGAATAACCAATTAGTTTATTACCAGTTCTTAAAGCATTTGTTGCACCAATATTGCCAGAGCCTATCTCTCTAATATCTTTTTTTAAAAATATTTTAGTTAAAATTAATCCAAAAGGAATTGATCCCATTAGGTATGAGATTATACCTATTATAAAAAGTTCCATTTTTATATTTTAAATAATTCTTTACCTTTTACAAATGTATTGGTTACTTTTCCTTGAAGTTTCTTATCCTCAATTGAAGTATTTTTAGATTTAGAGATTAAATTTTCTTTTTTTACAATCCATGGTTTATTGATATCTACTATACAAAAATCTGCGTCATTACCAATAGACAGGTTCCCTTTATTTATATTTAGTATTTTTGCTGGGTTAGAGGTTAAAGCTTGAATGATAGTTTCAAGTTTTACAGATCCATTATGAAATAATTCTAAACTTAAAGATAACAATGTTTCAATACCAGATGCACCTGTTGCAGCTTGAGCAAAAGTTAATCTTTTTGATTCTTCATCTTCAGGTTTATGGTCAGAAACAATTACATCAATAGTTTTATCTTTTAATCCTTGAACTAAAGCTTCTCGATCTTCTTCTCTTCTCAGGGGAGGTGATAATTTTAAAAATGTTCTAAAATCTCCAATATCATTTTCATTTAATGAGAGATTATTTATTGATACACCGCAAGTAAATTTAACATTTTGTTTACGTTCCTTAATTATATCTACAGATTTTCCAGCTGATAGTTGAGATATATGATATCGACATTTAGTTTTTTCTAAGAGAGCAAGATCTCTTTCAATTATAATTCTTTCAGCAATATCTGGTATACTTGATAAGCCTAGTTTTGTTGCAATAATACCAGAATTAATCATGCCATTTTTAGCTAAATCATAATCTTCAGCATGTTGCATTATAAGACATCCCAAATCTTTAGCTGAATTCATAATTCTAGACATAAGTCTAGTATTTTGAATTGTTTTTACTCCGTCAGTAAAAGCAATAATTCCTTTTTTAGCTAGTAACCCAAATTCAGTCATATTGGTGCCATCAGTGTTTTGAGTTAATGATGCGCAAGGAAAGATATTTATTTTAGACTTATCACGTCCTCTTCTTTTTAAAAAATCTACAATTGATACATTATCTATAATTGGATCTGTATTAGGCATGGTTACGACAGAAGTTACTCCTCCAGATAATGCTGCATTACTTAAAGTCCTAAAATTCTCTTTATATTCATAACCTGGTTCGCCTACAAAAACTCTCATATCCACTATACCAGGAAATATATATTTACCTTTTAAGTCAGTAGGTTTTTCTCTAGTTGGTAAATTGTTTGTATTTACCTTTTTTCCTATTGCTTCTATCTTTCCGTCTTCTCCAATTATTAATCCACCATTTTCGTTTATGGAATTATGAGGATCTATAATGTTTGCATTTATAAAGTATTGTTTTTTCATTTATTCACAAAATATTTTTAAACATGCCATTCTTACAGCAACACCTAATTCAACTTGTTCCTTAATTACACTCTTGTTTATGTCATCAGCTAATCTTGTATCAATTTCAATTCCTCTATTCATTGGACCAGGATGCATAATTAAGGCATCTGATTTTGCATGATCAAGTTTATCTGGTGTTAATCCATAATATTCGTAGTACTCTCTGTTCGATGAAAGATATGAACTGGTCATCCTTTCATTTTGTAATCTAAGCATCATAACAATATCACAATCTTTGAGACCCTTTTTCATATCAGTAAAAGTGTTAACACCAAATTTTTCAATTTCTTTTGGCATAAGATTGGATGGCGCAACTATATTAACTTCTGCTCCTAACATTGTAAGAAGATAAATATTTGATCTAGCGACTCTTGAATGAAGTATGTCTCCACATATAGCTATTTTTAATCCTTGAATTTTTTTTTTTCGATTTCTAATTGTTAATGCATCTAATAACGCTTGAGTAGGATGCTCACGTCTACCATCACCAGCGTTTAGAACAACACAATTAACTTTTTGAGATAACAGATTACAAGCACCGGAGTCTTGATGTCTGATCACAATTATATCAGGATGCATTGCATTTAAGGTCATGGCCGTATCAATCAAAGTTTCACCTTTTTTAATAGCTGAGTTACCCATATTCATTGACATGACGTCTGCACCAAGTCTTTTTCCAGCAAGTTCAAATGAGCTTTGTGTTCTAGTTGATGGCTCAAAGAATAAGTTTATTTGTGTTTTGCCTCTTAACACATCAATTTTTTTATTTTTACTCTGGTTTAATTTTATGAAAGCTTCTGACTCATCCAGGATATAATTAATATCATTAACTGATAAATCTTGGATACCTAACAGATGTTTTTGTGAGATTTTAATAGCTTTATTGGTTTTAATTGCCATTAAAATTAACTCTATAGCTATAAAGCCTCTAAATGGCAAGGATTAATTATTTAAATAATCTATAGCTCCTTGGAGAATAAATGCAGCTGCATTTTGATCAATGTTTTTTTCACGCTTAGAAACATTAACATCAAGTTGACTGGATAGATTAAATGCACCAACGGTTGAAAGTCTTTCATCCCATAAACAAACATCTACATCAACATTTTGGTCTATATTTTTAGATACATCACTTACTGATTGAGCGGAAGGACCTAATGAACCATCCATGTTAATTGGATATCCAATGACAATTCCCTTAATATTGTTTTCCTCTATTATTTTTTTTAATTCGTTGATTAGATCATCATTATTGGTTTTATTGATCGTTTTAAAAGGTGTGGCTATTGACTGTTTTTCATCACAAATTGATACACCGATTCTTTTTGAACCAAGATCTAAACCAATCAATCTAGAGGTTTCAGACTGTTTTTTTTTGAATTCTTCAATAGTGATCATATTGTATATTTTAAACTTAAGTGATAGTTTGCGACATATTTAAATACCATATGAGCATCGATCTTAAAACAATAAAGCACATATCTAAACTATCAAGAATTTCTGTAGATGAGAAAAAAGCAGAGAAACTTGCAGGAGATTTAAATTCAATTTTCGATTTTATTGAAAAACTTAACGAATTAAAAACTGACAATGTTGAACCATTAACTTCTGTTGCAGAAACAACTCTAAAACTAAGGTCAGATGAAGTAAAAAGTAAAAACTTACGAGATCAAGTAATAAAAAATTCTCCTAAGGAAAATGAAGATTATTTTGTAGTACCAAAGGTAATTGAATAATGTCAGATATAACTAAACAATCATTATCTGAGTTAGTAGAAAATATAAAATGTAAAAAACTTTCCTCAAGTGAAGTTACTAAAGCATTTGTTGAAAGATCAGAAAAATCAAAAGAATTAAATGCATATATAACTGAAGATTATGCAAATGCTTTAAATAAAGCAAAAAAATTTGATGAAAAACCTAATCTTGATCTAAAATTACCTGGTATACCAATGGCAGTAAAAGATTTATTTTGTACAAGAGATTTAAGAACTACGGCAGGTAGTAAGATTTTAAATAACTTTGTTCCAACATACGAGTCAACAGTCACACAAAACATTTGGAATGAAGGAGCTATCCTAATGGGTAAATTAAATTGTGATGAATTTGCAATGGGTTCATCTAATGAAACTAGTTTTTTTGGTAATGTACAAAACCCAATTGATAAAAATTTAGTTCCAGGAGGATCCTCTGGTGGATCGTCTTCTGCTGTAGCAGCTCAATTAACACCAATAACTATTGGAACAGATACAGGTGGATCTATAAGACAACCTGCTTCATTTACTGGAACTGTCGGATTAAAACCTACTTATGGTAGTTGCTCTAGATACGGAATTGTAGCATTTGCATCATCCCTAGATCAAGCTGGTCCAATGGCGCAAAATGTTAAAGATTGTGCGTTGTTGCAGGAAGTTATTAGCACTTATGACGAAAAAGATTCTACATCAATAGACTTTAAAAGAAACGAGTACAGCAAAGAATTAACAAAAGATATTAAAGGTAAAAAAATAGGAATACCCAAAGAATATAGAGTAGATGGCATGCCTAAAGAAATAGAAGACCTATGGAAAAAAGGTATTGAATATGCAAAAGATTGTGGTGCTGAGATTATCGATATATCTCTACCCCATACCAATTATGCACTACCAACTTATTACATAGTAGCACCAGCAGAGGCCTCATCTAATTTGGCTAGATACGACGGTGTTAAATACGGTTTTAGAGCTGAAGGAGAAAATCTTATTGATATGTATGAAAAAACTAGATCTGAAGGATTTGGTGCTGAGGTACAAAGAAGAATAATGATTGGAACTTATGTTTTATCTTCAGGATATTATGATGCTTATTATCTTAAAGCACAAAAGGTAAGAAAACTTATTAAACATGATTTTGATGAAGCTTATAAAAAAGTAGATGCAATTTTAACCCCATCCACTCCAAGTTCAGCTTTTAAAATTGGTGAAAAAACAAATGATCCGGTTTCAATGTATTTAAATGATATTTTTACTGTTCCTGTAAATTTAGCAGGTTTACCTGGAATTTCTATACCTGCAGGCCATGATGCTAAAGGATATCCATTAGGATTACAGATAATTGGCAAAGCTTTTGATGAACAAAATATTTTAAACATTGCATATGCTATGGAAGAAAAAATTAATTTTAAAAACAATATTACTGATTGGTGGATTAAGTGAGTAAGAACAAATCTGAATATTTAATTAATAGACATGATAATCAATATGAAGTTGTCATTGGTTTAGAAGTTCATGCACAAGTTACATCAGAGTCAAAATTATTCTCAACATCAGCGACCAAATTTGGAGCTGAGCCAAATACTCAAGTAAGTTTAGTTGATGCAGCATTTCCAGGAATGTTACCGGTAATAAACGAGTATTGCGTAAAACAAGCTATCAAAACAGGAATTGGTTTAAAGGCTAAAATTAATAAGCGATCTGTCTTTGATAGAAAAAATTATTTTTATGCTGACTTACCTCAAGGATATCAAATCTCACAATTCAAAGACCCAATTGTAGGCGAGGGTAAAGTAATACTTGATATGCCAGATGGTCAAAAAGAGGTAGGTATAGAAAGATTACACTTGGAACAAGATGCAGGTAAAAGTATTCATGATTTAGATCCTAAAAACACTTTTGTAGATTTAAATCGATCAGGTGTAGCTTTAATGGAAATAGTAAGTAAGCCTGATCTAAGATCTCCAGATGAGGTCAATGCATATATAAAAAAATTAAGATCTATAATGAGGTATTTAGGAACCTGTGATGGAAACATGCAGGAAGGATCTTTAAGAGCTGATGTAAATGTATCTGTTAGAAAAAAAGGTTCAAAAGAGTTTGGAACCCGATGTGAGATTAAAAATGTTAACTCAATTAAATTCATGCAGATGGCAATTGAATACGAAGCTAATAGACAAGTTGATTTAATTGAGGATGGTCAAACGATTGATCAAGAAACGAGACTTTTTGACACTAAAAATAATGAAACTAGATCAATGAGATCGAAAGAGGATGCTCATGATTATAGATATTTTCCAGATCCAGATTTATTGCCATTAGAAGTTTCAGATGATTTTATTGAAAATTTAAAATCAGAAATTCCAGAGCTACCTGACGAAAAGAAAAAAAGATTTATAGAAAAATTCAAATTATCACCTTACGAAGCAAACATTTTAGTTTCTGATATTGAAACATCAAATTACTTTGAAAATGTAATTAAGAAATCGGATGTAAAACTTGCAACAAATTGGATAATTGGTGAATTATTTGCAGCCTTAAATGAAAAAAATTTAGAAATAACAGAAAGCCCTATAAGCGCAGGCAACTTATCAAAATTAATTAATTTAATTAAAGATGGAACAATTTCTGGAAAAATTGCAAAGACAGTTTTTGAACAAATGATGGAAGGAGATAAAGATCCTAAGAAAATTGTTGAAGAAAAAGGTTTAAAACAAGAGAGTGATCCAAAAGCACTTGAGGCACTAATAGATAAGGTTATTGATGATAACAGAGACAAAGCTACCGAATATAAATCAGGTAAAGTTAAATTATTTGGTTTCTTTGTAGGTCAAGTAATGAAAGTTTCTGGTGGAAAAGCAAATCCTCAATTAGTTAATGAGATTTTAAAGAAAAAACTTTAGAATTTATGGGTTCAGACCTAAATATAACTAAAGAACTCCAAGAGTATATTTTAAGTCATGGATTTAATTTACATCCAGTTCAAAAAGAAATAATTGATTACAACACTTCTCTTGGTGATATCAAAAAAATGCAAATCTCAATTTCACAAAGTCAATTTCTGCATTTAATTATAAAAATTTCAAATATCAAAAAAATTTTAGAGATAGGTACATTTACAGGATTAAGTACCTTATCTATGGCTTTGGCGTTATCAGATGATGGCAAAATAATTGCTTTAGATAAAAATGAAGAAACTAATAAAGTTGCAATAGATTTTTTTAAAAAAGCTAATCAAGAGCATAAAATTAAAACATTAATTAAACCTGCTTTAGAAAGTTTAGATGAAATTAAAAATGAAAAGTTTGATTTAGTCTTTATTGATGCTGATAAAATGAATTACATTGAATACTATGAACGTTCTTTACAATTATTGAACAAAAATGGTCTAATAATCATTGATAATGTTTTATGGTATGGAGAAGTTGTGAATGAAAACAACACTGATAAATTTACTATAAATATTAAAGAGTTTAATAGTCATATCTCAAAGGATACAAGGGTTGAAAAGTTAATAATTCCTCTTGGTGATGGTATGACTGTTTGTAGAAAATTATAATGTTTGAAGTAGTTGGTTTTTATAAATTTGTCAAAATTTCTTATCTAAAGAAAAATCAAAAAGTTTTATTAGAAACTTTAAAAAAGAAAAACATTAGAGGTACGATAATTATCTCTAAAGAAGGAGTAAATGGAACTATCTCTGGAAAAGCTGCAGACATTAAATTCACAATTAACAATTTAAAAAGAACTCTTAAATTTAAAGAATTTAATAGCAGCAATGTCTCCAAAAGTTTATTTCAACCGTTTCACAAACCTAAAGTTAAAATTAAAAATGAAGTTGTTCCTATGAATTTAACTTTAAATAAAAGAATAAAGAAAAAAGATAGCCATGTAGATCCAATCAAATGGAATAAGCTGATTAAAGAAAAGGATACTGTTCTTATAGATGCGAGAAAACCATTTGAGTACGATGTTGGAACATTTAAGGGAGCAATCAATCCTGATGTTGATAACTTTAGAGATTTTCCAAAATATCTAAAAAAATTAAAAAAAAATCAACCTATTGCCATGTTTTGTACTGGTGGAATTCGTTGTGAAAAGGCATCTGTTTATTTGGAGAATAAAGGGTTTAATAACATTTATCAGTTAAATGGTGGAATTTTAAATTATCTTAAAAAAACAAATAAGAAAAAAAGTTTATGGAAAGGTGAATGCTTTGTTTTTGATAACAGGATTAGTTTAAAACATGGTCTAAAAGTTGGTTCTTACTCAATGTGTAGCGGTTGTAGGAAGCCTGTATCTCGTAAGGACAAAAAATCAAAAAAATATGAAGAGGGTGTTTCATGTCCAAATTGTCACGACAATCTAACAGATCATCAAAAATCAAGATTTAGGATGAGACAAAAACAAATTAATCTTGCTAAAGAAGCAGGAAAAAGACATATCTTCCAAAAAGAGTATTAACAAATCTTAAACTAATGAATTTATTAAAAGATGAAGTTTCGTTGTTAGTAAGAAAACTTGCTGTACCAGCAAGTGTAGGAACCTTATTCCAAACACTTTATACAATCGTAGATACTTTTTATGCAGGAAAAATTTCACCAGAAGCCTTATCAGCTTTGAGCAAGTCTTTTCCGATATATTTTTTGATTATTGCGACATCCATTGGAGTTACCGTAGCAGGAACATCATTGATTGGCAGTAGTATAGGAGAAAAAAACGAAAAAAATGTTTTAAGTTATTTTGGAAATGTAATCATTTATTCGATTATAATCTCAATAATTATATCTATTTTAGGATTTGCTTTTGGTGAAAAGATATTCTTATTAATGAATTCCTCTCAAGAAGTAACAATTCTTGGACTTGAATATATAAATGTAATTTTTTTAGGTACGATATTATTTATTTTAGTAGTAGCATTAAATTCATTCTTACACGCAGAAGGAGATACTAAAACTTACAGAAATGTTCTAATATTTTCTTTTTTCTTAAACATTATTTTAAATCCAATTTTTATATTTGGTTTTTTATTTATACCACCATTAGGAATAACTGGTATTGGGATAGCAACTTTAATTGCTCAATTTGTATCTTTGTTGGTTATTTTGATAAAAATATTGAATAATCAAAGAATTAAACAAATAACTTTAGACCATTTCAAAGCTAAATTTTTTTTCTTAAAAAATATTTTTTTTCAATCAATGCCAATTACAATTGCAATATTAGGGTATTCTATTGCTGCAACAATCGTTTTTACATATGTTGGGTTATTTGGTGAGTATGCTGTAGCAGGTTATGGATCTGCCACAAGAATTGAGCAAGTAGTTCTGTTACCAATATTAGGAATCAATACAGCAATAATTTCTATAATAGCTCAAAATATTGGTGCAAAATATTACGATAGAGTGGAGCAATCCTATTTTACCTCAATAAAATACGGTCTATTTATAATGTTAATCGCTGGTGTAGTTATTTTTATAAGTGCTGACTTTGTTCCTAAATTCTTTTCTTCAAACCCAGAGGTAATTATGTATGGCTCGATGTACCTTAAGATTTCAGCATTTATTTTACCTGCTTATCCAATATTTTTCTTATCAAATGGATTTTTTATGGCTTTAAAAAAATCTGAAAAAGCCATGGTTAATAATATTGCCAGAAATGTTATAGTACCAGTTTTATCCTTCTACATTGCAAAGTATTTAAATGCAGATTTTAAAACTTTTTTTTATATTTGGGCTATCTTTCAATGGTTGATATCATTGATGTTACTTTTTTATGTCAAATATTATATTAAACATAAATTAGCTAATATTTAATATTTTTTAAGTATGTTTTTTACAAAAAGAAAAGCGATAATTTTAATTATAATTTGTTCGATTTTTTTTATTCTCACATATAACGATGTTAGGTCCGAAGAGATTAAAGAAATTTCTGGAAATGCTCAAATTATTGATGGTGATACAATTAAAATAAATTCAAAAAAGATAAGATTGCATGGAATTGATGCACCTGAATTCAAGCAAATGTGTAAAAAACCATATCTAACAATAATTTTTTTTACTTTTACTAAAGATTATCCATGTGGAAAAATTTCAACTCAAAAATTACAAAAAAAAATAAATAACAAAGTAATAACTTGTAAAATTTTGGATGTTGATAGATACAAAAGATTTATTGGAGAATGTTATAAAAGAAATTTAAACTTGAATTCTTGGCTAGTTTCAAACGGTTATGCAGTAGCCTATAGAAGATACTCAAAAAAATATATATCAAACGAAATTAATGCTAAAAATGAAAAAAAAGGCCTTTGGCAAGGTAAATTTGAAATGCCATGGGACTTTAGAAGAAAAAAATAAGTTTATAATCTTGAAGCACAGTCTTCAATCCATGAGAAAAGGTGTTCAGCAAAAGATCTTCTAACAAACAAATTTAAAATATTTTCATCTTTATGGTGCAGAATTACATCTACATGATTTAAAACTGTCTGAGTTGTTGATCCTTTTTTTTCTTTAAATTCATTAAAATTAAAGGGAGATCCTGCTGAAAAGATTTCATAGACATTTTCACCTTTAAGTTCTAATTGAACAAATTGATCTGTTACATCTATAACAGCACCTAAATTTGTTTTTGAAATACTATTAAATAACATTTCATATAGATCGGATTTATTAGTGTCTTTACTTGCCAGCTCATTTGAGATTATCATCCATTCGTCTGGACTAAGCCATATTGCTGTTAATTTATCACTCGTTGTTGAAGTGTTTGCCTCAGTTGGCAAGATCATATTAAGATTTTTACCAACATTTGTTAAAAATTCTCTTTTTTTTCCTCTCAAATTAATTTTTATTACTGGAGAGATTTCCTTTACAGAAATACTTTCTTGCTTCATTTCATTTTTAATAACTGAATTATAGTTAAGCATTTAACCTCTCATTTTTCTCATCATAAAATACTGGGTTCGCAACAGTGACATTAATATTTTTATTTTCCATAGGCACAAAAAGTTTTTTTCCCATCATATCTTTTCCACCTCTAACTACTGCAAGGGCTATTGATTTCTTTAGGTTTGGACTGAAATAACTTGATGTTACATGCCCAAGCATTTCTACTGGACTTTGATTTAATTCAGAAACTATTTGTGCTCCTTCTTCTAAAACAATATTTGGATCATCAGTTAATAAACCTACTAATTGCTTTCTATCTTCTCTCATTGTATCAGATCTATAAAGAGATCTTTTTCCTATGAAATCGTATTTTTTCTTGCTTACTATCCAATCCATTTGAAGATCGATAGGAGTCATTGTTCCATCTGTATCTTGACCAACAATGATAAAACCTTTTTCTGCCCTTAATAAGTGCATTGTCTCAGTTCCATAAGGAGTAATGTTAAACTCTTTACCTGCTTCCATACACTTTTCCCATAAATCTTTTCCATAACTTGCTTGAACATTTATTTCGTAGCTGTGTTCTCCAGTAAAACTAATTCTCATTATTCTGCATTGGATATGTCCGATGTTCGCTTCTTTAAAAGACATATGAGGAAAATTTTCATCTGATAAATCTAAATCAGAAATTATTTTTTTAAGGATTTTTTTACTGTTAGGTCCACATAAACTGGCTGTTGCATAATGATCTGTTACATAGGTTAAGTAAACATCAAGTTCAGGCCATTCTGTTTGAAGATAATCTTCAAGTTTACCTAAAACATTTGCTGCTCCACCAGTTGTTGTGGTCATGATGTAATGATTTTCACCTAATCTTGTTGTAACTCCATCATCATAAACCATACCATCTTCATTTAGCATTAACCCATATCTACATTTCCCTATAGCTAATTTTGACCAAGCATTTGTATAAACTCTATTTAAGAATTCAGAAGCATCACTTCCTTGAATATCAATTTTACCAAGGGTAGAGGCATCTAATATACCGGCACTTTCTCTTGCAGCTTTACTTTCTCTTTGTACTGCTTGATGCATATTTTCTCCGTTAATAGGGTAGTACCATGCTCTCTTCCATTGACCGACATTTTCAAATTCAGCTTTATTTTGAACATGCCAATCATTCATTGGCGTTCTTCTAAAAATATCAAAAAATTTTCCAACATTTCGACCTACAATAGTTCCAAATGTTAATGGTGTGTAAGGAGGTCTGAATGTAGTGGTTCCTAATTCTCCCATTTTTACACCAGCTGTGTCTGCTATTATTCCCAATGCATGCATATTTCCTAGTTTACCTTGATCAGTTCCCATACCCGTAGTCGTGTATCTTTTTACGTGCTCTATAGATCTAAAACCTTCTCTCAATGCTAATTTGATATCTTTAGCTGTTGCATCATTTTGATAATCTACAAATGGTTTAGTTTTGCCTAAAGGTTTATCAGAGGGAAGTAACCAAATATTTCTTTTTGAATTTTCCTGATCAATCTCAACTTTAATATTATCTAAATCCGTTTCTTTAATATTTAGAGTATCTTTAAGCTTTTGATTTAAATTTTTAATAATTTCATCAATTTTAAAATCTCCACCACAAGATCCTACACTTATTTGTTCAGATGTATTCTGATTTGGTAAGAAAACTTTTTTTTCTTCATCAAACTTTAGTTTACTACCTGATTGTGTATATAAATGTACAGCAGGTGTCCAGCCACCAGCAACTCCTAAGCAATCACACGAAATAGAAATTTTACTTCCGGTAACTGAAGTACCATCATTAGATAGTTTCATTATTGAAATACTATTTAGTCTTTTATAACCAGTTGTATCAACAATTGAGTGTGACCAGTAAATTTTAATACCTGCTTCTTTTACTTTTTTAACAATTTTACTTTCGGATTGTTCTCTAATATCAATTATTGCTTCAACATTGATACCTTTATTGTATAGTGAAATAGCACTTTCGTAAGCACTATCATTATTAGTAAAAAATATATTTTTACTACCACACGCAACTCCATAAAATTCACTGTATTTTTTAATAGCAGATGAAAGCATTATTCCTGGTCTATCATTATTATTAAATATCAAAGGTCTTTCTAATGCTCCTGTAGCTAAAATAACTTTCTTAGCTCTAATTTTAAGTAGTCTTTGTCTGATTTTGTTTGTTTTATCTTTTGCCTCTAAATGATCAGTTAGATTTTCTCTTGCCAAAAGATAATTATATTGATGATAAGCAGCTACACTTGTTCTAGTTTTTATTTCAAGATTTTTAATATTTTTAAGTTCCTTTATTTCTTGTTTTAACCATTCAGAAGGAGTTTTATTATCAATTTTGTTAAATTCGTTATTTTCAAAAATAGTTGACCCACCAAGTTCATTTTTTTCATCAACTAACAACGTTTTAAAATTATTTTTAGCTGCATTTTTTGCTGCTAATATTCCAGATATACCTGCACCTACAACCAATACATCACAGTGAACATTTCGATGGTCATAAATGTCAGGGTCACTTGATGTTGGTGATTTTCCTAAACCGGCTGAGTGTCGTATGAAAAATTCATATTTCTTCCAAAAACTTGAAGGCCACATAAAGGTTTTGTAATAAAAGCCTGCTGGAAAAAAAAGGGGAGAGAAAATTGTTTATTCCACCAATATCAAATTCTACACTTGGCCAACAATTTTGACTGGATGCCTCTAAACCCTCATAAATCTCGACTTCTGTTGCTCTAACATTAGGTTCTGTTCTGTTTGTACCAGGATTTACTTGAACTATAGCATTTGGTTCTTCAGAACCAGACGTCATAATTCCTCGTGGTCTATGATATTTAAAACTTCTTCCTACCAAATGAACATTATTTGCAAGTAATGCTGAAGCTAATGTATCACCTTTAAAGCCATGATAAGTTCTGCCATTAAATTTAAAAGAAATTCTATTAGTTTCATCAATATACTCGCTTGATTTTACTCTTAAATTTTTAGTCATTTTATTGAGAAGGTGGTTTTTCACCCATTTTGTAAATTGCTTTTATTTCATCGTTAGATGTATCTCTAACCATATTAAACCACTTACGACAACCATGTGTATGGTTCCATCTTTCAAATTGAACACCTTTAATATTTTTTCTCATAAATAAATATTCTGCCCACTCATCATCACTTAATTCTGTTGGTTGCTTAGGTCTCTCGATATGAGCTTCACCGCCAGCCTTAAATTCTTGCTGATCTCGTTCTCCACAGTATGGACAGTTAATTAAAAACATTAATGAGCAACCGCTGCAGCCCCATGTTCATCAACAAGGTCTCCGCTTACAAATCTATTTAAATTAAATGCAGCATTAAGTTTGTGGGGTTCGTCGTTTGCAATAGTATGAGCAAATAAATCTCCAGATCCAGGAGTTGCTTTAAATCCTCCAGTACCCCAACCACAATTAAAGTATAAACCTTTAATTGAAGTTTTACTTAAAATTGGACTAGCATCAGGACAAATATCTACTATTCCTCCCCATTGTCTTAACATTCTCATTCTACTAAAAATTGGATATAATTCTAAAATAGCATTTAATGTTCCTTCAACTATATGGTGACTTCCTTTTTGAGTATAAGATACATAGTCGTCCGTTCCAGCACCAATTACCAATTCTCCTTTATCAGATTGACTAACATAAGCATGCACTGCATTAGACATTACAACAGTATCAATAATTGGTTTTACAGGCTCAGAAACTAAAGCTTGTAAAGGTTTACTTTCAAGTGGAAGTCTTAGACCCGCCATATTAGCTATTACGCTAGAATGACCAGCTGCAACTACACCAACTTTCTTAGTTTTTATAAATCCTTTTGTTGTCTCTATTCCTTCAACACTATCTCCATTTCTTTTAATTCCTTTAACTTCACAATTTTGAATAATATCAACACCCATTGCATCGGCTCCTCTTGCATATCCCCAAGCAACAGCATCATGTCTTGCTGTACCAGCTCTTCGTTGTAAAGTTCCTCCTAAAACAGGGTATCTAATATCTGGTGATGTGTTTATAATTGGACAAAATTTTTTAACTTCTTCAGTGCTTAAGTAGACCGCATCAATTCCATTTAGTCTATTTGCATGTGTTCGTCTTTTTAAATCTCTAACATCTTGTAAATTATGTGCAAGGTTCATTACACCTCTTTGACTAAACATTACATTGTAGTTTAGCTCTTGAGATAAACCTTCCCAAATTTTTAATGCATGATCATATAATCCTGCACTTGCGTCCCATAAATAATTTGATCTAATAATTGTAGTATTCCGTCCAGTATTTCCACCACCTATCCAACCTTTCTCAACTACAGCAATATTATTCATATTGTGTTTTTTTGCTAAATAGTAGGCTGTTGCTAATCCATGGCCACCACCACCAACAATAACTGCATCGTACTCTTTTTTAGGAGCAGGATCTTTCCACGCCCTTTGCCAATTTTCATGATATGAAAGAGCATTTTTGATTAATGAAAATACTGAGTACTTATTTCTCATAATAATTGAATAATTACTTTATATATATTGAATTTTCAATACAATCGCTTAATACACAATGTCATACGGAAGAGTGGGTGAGAGGCTGAAACCAGTCGTTTGCTAAATGACCGTGCGAGGAAACTTGTACCGAGGGTTCGAATCCCTCCTCTTCCGCCACTAAAATAGAGGCTGATCTTTAAAAAAGTTTTTCATAGGTACAGGTCGTTGTTCCAAAATATATCTATAGACATTATAATTTTCCATTACACGCTGTACGTAATTTCTTGTTTCTCTAAATTTTATTAATTCAACCCAATCAACATAATCAACTTGTTTTTTTTGGGGATCTTTATTAATTTTTTTCCAATATTTTACTCTATTAGGTCCAGCATTATATGCAGCAACTGCAAAAGGGTAGGCACCATCATATTGTAGAATTAAACCTGCAATATAATGTGAACCTAAATTAATATTATATTCTGGATCAGTGGTTAATCTTGATTTTGAATAAGGAAGTTTGGCTTGTTTTGAAACTAATTTTGCTGTGTAGGGCATCAATTGCATTAATCCTTTTGCACCTGCGTGACTGTTAGCTTCTAAATCAAATTCACTTTCTTGTCTGATTATAGATAAGATCAAAGCACTTTCTGGAATTTTTCTTTTATTAATATATTTAGGAGTACTAATTATTGGATAATTGTATTTATTATGAAATCTTTTTTGGTAAGAAGCAATTTTTGAAACCTGAATAGCAAAATCATATCTATTTATACTTGTAGCTAATTCTGCAGCCAAAACTTCACTACCTTTTGCTATATTATCATTAGCTAAATGCCTTAAAATATGTTTTGTATATTTGTCTTTTTTTAATTCATCTAGAAGATAAGAAATTTTTACAAGCTCTTTATTAAAAAATTGAATTCTA
>CACIOP010000013.1 GCA_902588315.1 uncultured Pelagibacteraceae bacterium | reverse complement strand
GCTGAGTCATTAGATGCATCTAGAAAGTTAAATGAATTTGAAAATCCATATTTTAAAAGTAAAAATCAAAATCTTTTCATTGAAGATATAATAGAAAGTTTATTTAAAAATAAAAAAATTTCAGATAAAAAAATTTATGAACAAGCTACAAAACTTGATATAGGCATTGTACTTACCGCTCATCCTACTGAAGTAAAAAGAAGAACTTTAATTCAAAAATATGCCAATTTAATTGAAATTATGGAGCAAAGACATCTTTATAAAAAATATCCGTCTAAGATTATAGAATTAGATAGAAAGCTCTACTCGGAAATTGCAATAATATGGAAAACAGATGAACTTAAAAGGACTAAACCATCTCCATTAGATGAAGCGAGGTGGGGTTTAGCTGTTATTGAGGATAGTCTATGGGACACCATTCCTAAAGTTTATAAAAGACTTAACGATATATTCAGAAAAAATTTAAAGAAAGATTTACCACGTGATTTTAATCCAATTCAATTTGGATCATGGATGGGTGGAGATAGAGATGGAAATCCTAACGTAACAGCTGAAGTTACAAAAAAGGTAATTTTATTTTCTAGATGGCAAGCTGCAAAATTATATGAGAAAGAACTTACTAAATTGATACAAGATTTATCAATGGAAGAATGCTCTACAAAAATTAAAAGAGCAACAGGAAATAGCTATGAACCTTATAGAGTTTATTTGAGACCTATTAGGGATAAGGTAAGACTAACCCATCAATTAATTGAAAATCATTTAAATAACGGTGCAGATTTAGATGAAAAAAAATTAATTCAAAATAAAAATGAAATAACTCTTCCATTAAGAGAGGTAAGAAAATCATTAAAAGCAAACCGAGGAGAATATATTGCAAATGCAGACCTATTAGATTTAATGAGAAGAGTCAGGTGCTTTGGAATTAACTTAGCAAGATTAGATATAAGACAAGAGGCAGATAGACATGAAAAACTTTTAAACGAAATTTTTAAAAAGAAAAAAAATATAAAATATTCTTCTTTAACTGAAATAGAAAAAGTAAAATTATTAAATAAATCTATAAAAGAAAAAAATTATTTTGTAGATAAAATAAAAATAAAAGATAAAGAAAATAAAGAAGTTTGGAATACTTTCAAACAGATAGCGAAAACACCAATTGAGTGCCTAGGTGCATATGTAATATCAATGACCTCAACAGCATCTGATATTTTATCTGTTTATTTTTTACAAATGCAGGCACAAAACAAAAATTTATTAAGAGTTGTGCCACTTTTTGAAACTTTGGATGATTTAAAAAATGCTAATAGTGTAATGACAAATTTATTCAAACTTTCATGGTATAGAAAAATGATTAATTCAAAGCAGGAAGTAATGATTGGATATTCTGACTCCAGTAAAGATGCTGGAAAATTATCTGCAAGTTGGCATCAATATAAACTTCAAGAGGAGCTTAGAAGTTTAGCAAAAAAATATAGAATAGATCTTGTTTTCTTCCATGGTAGAGGCGGATCTCCAGGAAGAGGAGGTGGACCTATTCAGGCTACTTTAAAATCTCAACCTTCAGGAACTGTTAATGGTAAAATTAGAATTACCGATCAAGGAGAGGTAATTCAACAAAAGTATGGTTATAAACCTTTAGCTGAATATAACCTCTGTAGTTATATTGGCTCTGTAATGGATGCTTCTTTAAATCCGCCGCCAAGATCAAAATCAAATTGGCGTGATTTGATTCAAAAAATGTCAGAAATTTCAACATCCTCATATAGAAAATACTTAAATCAAAGTGAGGATTTTATTCGTTACTTCAAAACAGTTACGCCACATAAATCACTAGGAAAACTTGCAATTGGATCAAGACCAACCAAAAGAAAGAATGTTGATAATATTCAAAGTTTAAGAGCTATCCCTTGGGTGTTTGCTTGGACACAAATTAGATTAATGTTACCTGCTTGGCTCGGTACAACTGAAGCATTGAGGTACGGATCAATCAAAAAGTTTAAAAGAACAATGACTGACATGGAAAGAAATTGGCCATATTTTGTGTCAACCATGGATATTTTAGATATGGTAATTTCAAAGGTGGATCCAGAAATATCAGTTATTTATGAAAATAATTTAGCTGATGCATCACTAAAAAGAATTGGTAAAAAATTAAGATTTCAATTTGAGGCACTGGTCAAATTGCATAATAAAATTACTCCTAAAGAAGTGGTAAAAGAAAGAAAAGAATTTAGAAAGTCTTTATTTATAAGAAATAACTATACAGAAATGTTAAATATACTGCAGGCAAATGTAATGAATAAATTAACAAATAAAAAATATAAAAATTTAGATAAAAAATTTCTTGAAGATGCTTTAATGACATCGATTGCAGGTATTTCTGCAGCAATGAAAAATACTGGATAAATGTTTGAATACTTAATTGCTTTTGGAGCAGGACTTATAAGTTTTTTGTCTCCATGTGTTCTACCTTTAATACCTGGATATATTTCCTATATCTCAGGCCAATCTTTACAAGAAATTTTAAATCAAAAAAAAATCAATTTTTTTCCATTAATTTTATTTTGTTTAGGGTTCTCAACTGTATTTGTTCTTTTAGGTGCATCAGCATCTTTTTTGGGACAGGCGCTATTACAAAATTCAGAAGTGTTAAGAATTTCAGCCGGAATAATTATTATAATTTTTTCTCTTCAATTAATTGGAATTATCAATATTCCATATTTAAATTTTGAAAAAAGATTTGATGCAAAAGAATCAAGAAATATTCTTTTTCCATATGTGATTGGTGTGGCTTTTGGTTTTGGCTGGACACCATGTATTGGTCCAATTTTAGGTTCAATTTTAGCTTTGGCATCTATTGAAGAAACTTTATCAAGAGCTGTAATCTTGTTAATTTCTTATTCATTAGGTCTTGCTATTCCTTTTGTTTTGTCTGGATACTTGATTCAAAGATTTTTGTTATTTTCTAAAAATTTTAAGAAAAACATAAATTTAATTTCAAAAATTGGTGGAATAACTCTTTTAGTTACAGGTATTTTAATTTTAACTAATCAATTACAAGCTATTGGTTTTTATATCATTGAAATCTTTCCTTTTATGCAAAAATTCGGATAAAAGGTATTAATGAAAATTTATCAAATAGACTCCAGTGCTCGAAAAAAAGGCTCTACTTCAAGAGCTTTAGCAAAAAAACTTTTAGATAAAATTAAAAAACCAGAAGATGAAGTAATTTATAGAGATTTAGATGATGAAATGCTTTTTGTAAGTGGGCTTACAGAGTCTGGAATGAATATTGATGAAAAAGACCAAACAGAAGAACATAAAAAAATGTTTGAGCTTTCTGACAAGCTTGTAAAAGAATTAAAAGATAGTGATGTAATTATAATTTCAGCACCAATTTATAATTATGGACCACCAGCAACTCTTAAAGCTTGGTCGGATTTAGCTGCTCGTATAGGTGAAACTTTTAGATTTAAACCAAATGGTAGAAGAGAGGGATTGTTAAAAAACAAACATGCATATCTAGTTATTACTTCTGGAGGAACAAAACTAAATAGTTCAGAAGATTTTTTAACTCCTTGGTTAAAATTTATTCTTAATTTTTTTGGTATAGAAAAAGTAGATATAATTAGTGCAGACCAAATGGCGCTAGATTATGAAAAATCAATTAAAGAGGCTGAAGCGCAAATAGAAAACTTGTTTAAAGATTAAACTTTCTTTTTAAGTGTCTAAGTTTTCCCTCAGTACTATCGTAATCAATATAACAACCTTGTAAAAATCTTTCACCTTCTTTTGTCTCATAAGCTGTTCTTCCATGGAGCAGTCTATGATTATCCATCATCATTAAGTCTTTTGGCTCGAGTTTAAATTCAATTCTATATTTATCTGAATTATACATTTCAGATATTTTTTTCCTTGCTTGGTAGTAAAGATCTAATTTTTCTTTTTCTAAAACCGGAACATAGTCTAATCTAGGACTAAATCTTACCTGTTTGAAAATCTTATCCTCATTTAGTTCAATCAAAGGAGAGATAGTTTCTAAAATTACATCTTTGTCTATGAATCTAAATCTAACTTTTACTTCAGTTAAAATTTTATAAAATTCTGGGTATTGATTTTTTAAATCTTCAGTAACTGTAAAACCGTCTACCAATGTTGATAATCCTCCTGAAACTTTACTTTCTATACAATGTAAAATTTGAATACATGGTACAGGATTTCTGTAAGGATTGTCAGTATGAGGTGCTAATGCCAACGAAGTATAAGCGAGATCGTTTGGATCAGGTTTAGATTTTACATTAAAATATTCACCAAAATTTGTTCTTCGAACACTGCCTATAGAATTTGCAAATTCTACAATATAATTTTTAGATGTTGGAATATTTTTAATTATTACAAAACCATATTTATAAAACGAAACAAGTAGATCGTGCATCTCTTTACTTTCGTAAAAATTTTCTTGGTATTCAAAATTTTTTATATTTTTTAAAGATGAGTCCCATTTAGTTTTTTCAATAGATTTTATTACAATATCTTCTTTTGAAAATTCAGAAGTAATTTTATCAATTTCTAATTTTGAATTAACACCATCATTGAAATCAATCTCTAAATATTTTTCATTAAGGTTTACTTTATTTATTGAAATATCATTACTTAAAAAGGTAGGATCAAAAAGTCTTTGCTGAGTTCCTTTATCTAAATACTCCTCACCATTAACTCTTTCTCTTAACCAGAATGGGTGAATTTCTTTTTTTTCAGACCCATTGTTAAAATAAACCTTATTTTCAACTAGCTCGATTTTCATAATAGTAAGCTAAGGATTATTTAAAATTTAACTTTAATCAACATAAATTAAATAGTAAGAGTTCATTGTGAAAAAATTTGATACAAAAAAATATCCAATATATGCAAGCTTTTTAAATCAACTTGCTAAAGACTTAACTAAGTTTTATTACACTAAGTTAGATAAGCCATTTAAGATAACCAATAAGATGAAAGGCAAAGGTTACGATCCTGTAACAACATCTGATAAAGCATTTGAAAAATTCATAAGGTCTAAAATTTCAAAAAAATTTCCAAATCACCAAATCATAGGTGAGGAATATGGTCATAAAAATACTAAAAGTGAATTTTCTTGGGTGATTGATCCAATCGATGGAACTAGATCATACGTTGTAGGTAATCCTAGTTGGAGTAATCTTATTTCATTAAATTATAATGGAGAGCCTGTTCTAGGACTGGCTAATTTTCCAAAAATGAAGAAATATTATTTAAACTTAAACAAAAACTCAGCGTATGTTTTTGAGAATAATAAAAAAAAAAAATTAAAAATTAATGCCAAGCTAAATTTTACAAACGCAAAACTAGCAGCTGCATTTCATCATCACTTATCTTTAAAACAACAATTAAAAATTAAAAAATTTATAAAAAGAATGCAATTTCCTTGTTTTGATGCATTAACATATTGTCAATTGGCAGAGGGTAGAATTGAAATAGTTGCTCAATGTGCAAATAAAATTTGGGATATTCATCCGTTGATACCAATTGTTAGAGCAGCAGGAGCTATAATAACTACCTGGGATAATAAAAACCCTGTGTTTGGTGGAAATATACTTGTTTCTAACAACAAACAAAATCATCAAAAAGTTTTAAAATTATTAAAACCAGTAGCTAAATGATTCCAGAAAGAGCACAAGTAATTCTAGATTTCTGGTTTAAAGAAACCCCTTCTGAGATGCGTTTCAAAAAAGATGAAAATTTTGATCAAAAAATTAAAGATAATTTTTTAAAAGATTATGAATTAGCTTGTCAAAATGAATATGATGATTGGCAAGATAATCCCATGAGCTGTCTAGCGCTAGTAATTTTATTTGATCAGTTTTCAAGAAATATGTTTAGAGAAGACAAAAAAGCATTTGTTCAAGATCAAAAAACTAGATTGATTGTAAACGATGCAGTTTATTCAGGTTATTTAGAAGCTATGAATGTAAATCAAAGATTGTTTATGTTGTTACCTTTAATTCATAGTGAGGAAATTAGTGATCATGAAATGGCTTATTACTTGTTAAATAAATATTTAAGAGAGCACGAAGGTTACAATGAAATAAAAAAATTTTGGCAAGATCATACAAAAGTAGTTAGACAATTTCATAGATATCCTCATAGAAATGAAATTTTAGGAAGAGAATCTACTGAGGAAGAAATAGAATTTTTAAAAGGTCCAAATTCTTCTTGGTGAAATGAATTTAGAATTTATTTTTAAAGTTATTGATAAAGATGAATGGCAAAAAGCTAAACAATTAGGGACATATGGAGGATCAGACAAAGATCTTAAAGATGGATATATTCATTTTTCAGAGGAGGATCAGGTAAAGGAAACTTTAAACAAACATTACCCTAAAAAGGAAAATTTAGTTTTATTAAGAGTAAATGCTTTTAAGCTTGAACATTTATTATGGGAACAAGCATCTAATGGAGATATGTATCCTCATTTATACTCACCTTTAGATACCAGCACGGTTGTAAACGAATATGAGTTACCACTAAATGAAGATGGAAGTCACGAGCTTCCAGAGATTTTAAAAAAATATCAGTTTAGTCGTCCAAGATAATTAACCATTATTACACCAATAATAATTAAGATAATTCCAACTATTCCATATAGATTGGGTACTTGATTTAATTTTAATACAGCAAAAAGCACAACTCCAGTTACAGTTAGTCCGCTATATGTTGCGTACGCAAAACCCACAGGAAGAGCATGCATTGCTTTTGCAATTGAAAACATAGTAATACACATGAATAAAATACATAAAACAGAGGGGGTTAGTTTTGTAAATCCCTCAGAAATTTTGGCTAAGCTATTAGATGCAATTCCAAAAGAAATACCTAAAGCTAAAAATAAATATCCAAAAAGTGGTTTCATAATTAATCTTTAGATGCAATTTTGTCCACAAAGGGTCTTAAAATGGGAGCCAGTGTAAAAGCTGCTATTAAAGCAACAGGAAATGCAAAAGTCCATGAATAAAACCATCTACCCAGAAACCCTTCACTAATGCCTGTATTAACAGCAACCACAACTCCACACATAATTACACTCATGCTGAAAGACATTAAAATAACAAACAGAGGTTGAGCATATTTTTTTTTAAGCATATTTAGTTATTCCCAAGTAAGTTAACCATTAGTACACCAATTATAATGAACGCTAAACCAATTAATGAATATAAGTTAGGTACATGATTAAATCTTATTACTCCAACAACCACTGTTGCAATTATCGTTAGTCCTGCAAATGAAGCATAAGTAATTCCCATAGGAATATTTTTCATTACTAATGAAAGTGCATACATACACAATACAATTGTAATTGCTGTAATTATACTTGGAACAAGAAGTGTAAAACCCTCAGCACTTTTTGCAAAACTGTTTGAAGTTACACCCAAAAAAACCGCAACGCCTAAAAATAAATATGAACTAACAATACTCATAAAATGATTTTAAATGAATTTTAAGAGAATATATAGAATTATTTAAGAGACCATTTAATAGCATCTTCCATTCGGTCATCTCCCCAGAAGACTTCATTTTTCACTATAAAAGATGGACTACCAAAAATTTTATTTTCACGAGCTGAATTTGTGTTCTCGTTATATTTTGTCTCTATATTTTCAGAATTTGCTTTGGATATGATTTCATCTTTATTTAAATTTAATTCAGCACAAACCTCAGAAATGCTAGGTTCAATGGCAGGTTCTTTACCTTCTTGGAACCATTTTTTATAAGTTAGCATCACAAATTTTTCTCCCCAACCTTTGTCAAAACCTAAGATTGCTATTTGATTTGCTAAATCGAATTCAGATAAAGGGTAGGGAACTGGTGTTTTAGCGAAAAAACCATATCCTTCTGCACGTCTTTCAATATCTCTCCACATGTAATTGACTTTATTAATTTTATCTTTTGGAAATGGAATATTATTCATTTCCTTCATAATTGCTCTAACTGAAAAGGGTTTCCAATTAAATTTTACTTGATGTTGTTTTTCAACATCAAGTATTCTAGTTACAGACAGATAGGTGTAAGTACTCCCTATCGAAAAATAAAAATCAATACCACTCACTTACTTTGGCATAGGTGTAGCACCAGTTTCCAAACTAACAATTTTTCCATTATCATATTTATAAACTGCCATAACAGCCTCTACATTTCCATCATCAAATGTAACAAATGAATGATGAACACCAACTTCGTCATTTTCATAAACAACTCTTACTTTATCTTGATTTATGTCACCACTCATTGCCCATTTGATAACATCAGCTTTGCCTAAAACATTTCCTGACTTATGCATTGTGAATTTAAAATCATCGTGCAAAAGATCATTCATCACTGCTTCATCTTTATTTTTTATTGCAGCACTATATTTTTCTAATATAGACATATTATTCCTTTCTTTTTACTCGCCTGGTTTTTTATAACTTTTTGAAACATCAGATGCCTTTTTAAATGCACTGTTGTAATCAAATACTTCATGAACCATTAGATCCGACATCATTCCACTATTTAAAACAGTTACTTTCATAGCAAGAATACTTTCATAGTCTCCTTCAACACAGAAAAGAACATCAAAACGTCCTCGTAACCATTCATAACTAATGGCTTTTACTCCTAAGCTATCACACATTGATTTCATTACCGCACCTCTATCTGCGTTAGGGTCAGCATGCATCTTTTTTAATAACTCAGGACTTGCCTTTCCAATTACATAAAATTTAGACATTATTCACCCCACATTCCATGAAATTCATATACTACTGCTGGTTTATCTCCAACAACCCATCCATCATGACCTGGTTGTATTGAATATGCATCACCAGCTTTATAAGTTAGTTCAGTTCCATCATTATGTTTTGCACATACAGCACCTGAGATAATTATGCCAAGATGTGTAGCTTGACAGCTATCGCCACCAACTGTTGGCTTTATATCTTTTGACCATTGCCAACCAGGTTGTAAAGTAAGTTTCATCAATCTTTGATTTCCAACTTTAACTGCTTCAATTTTAGCATTATTAAAATTATCATTTACTTCATCTGCTTTATCAAAACTTTTTACTTCTATTCCAGCCATTTTTCCTCCTTGTTACTAATAATCTAGCAACTAATTCTAGCAGAGATTAGTCAGTATGTGTAGCCTCAGCTTTCTATTTAACCTTAGTTAAATCATATATTGAGTAACTGTCTAACACTTCATCCATTATTGGCTTTGATACCTCTGTACCTTCTATAAACTTATGAAGTGCAGCTTCATCAGTACAAAATATTTTAAACATTACAGTACTTTTATCTGGAGTTACAGTTCCAATTGTTTTTTCAACCACAGCAACTTTAGCCCTTTCAGCAAGTCCTTCAGGAGATTGCATAAATCCCATGAATTTCTCAAAAGTACCTTCTTTTAACTTTGCTACCACTAGCATTTCTTTTTCCATTTTTTCCTCCTATTTTATTATCCTGAAAAATTTTCCATGAAGTCTCCATCCATGGGAGTGATTTTTGCAGAATCTAAATCAACTCCAGCTGCAGCTCTTGCAGCGTGAAGTTCTTTATCATTTTTAAATGCCTCAAACCCCTCCATAGTTGCATATTTTACAATTACTGTAAATTTTGAAGCATCTTCTTTTGATACACCAGCAAAAATAATGGTTGCACCAAATCCTTTAATTTTTTCAGCATTATCTTTAACCATATCCCTCCATGCTGAAAACGATTTTATATTCTCCTCTATTTTTATAATCATATGTTTCCTTTAATAAGTATATTCACCACTCATTTGATTCATTGAGTGTGCCATTCCAGCTTTACCTCTAATATTCTGTCGACTTGAATTACCATTTCCAGAAATATTTTCATATTTTCCAGTTCCACCAACAATAATAAAAGTACCAGTTCCGCCTTGGCCGCCAGTTCCTTTACCTTTGTAATTAATGAAAACCTTTTCACCATCCATTAAGTAAAAAGTACACATTCCAGTTTCATCATCAAACTTTCCAGCTACCAATGTTAACCCGCCAATGCAATGCATAGTAGATTTATCAAAAATACTACCAGGCTCTTTATCCATCAGTCCAGCATTACCGTCGTAAGTAATACTCATGTTTCCATTTCCAGCATCCATCGCATTTAATGACCATGATCCTGCACCGGCAGCATTAAATTTTCCTGACTCTGCTAATGAGTAATTTGAGATCGTTAAAAAAATTATTAAAAATAAAATTTTCTTCATTTTTACCTCCTTTAAGTTTTTTAGTTTAACATAACACTGTTACATAATTGTTAAAAAGTCACTCGTGTTTATAGCGCGCGACAGTTATGCAATTTCAGAGCATAAAAAATGTTGATTATGTTGTTTTATTTAATTTAAATTTTTGATAATAATTATTTATGATCGAAAAATTTAATGGAATTGTTTATCTAATAATTTTTATTGTTCATTTCCTTGTTTACGCTGTTTATGCTTTTAGAGCCATAGTTGGAACAAAGAGTTTTATGGATCAATATAACATCGATCATTCGGCAGCTGTGATTACAAGATTTTTTGGAGCTCCTTTTGTTGGGTCTTTCCTAATGGCTATTTATATTATGTTCGTTAGAGATGGTGGAGTAAATGGAACTTGGGCGTTCTTTAATTTAGTATTTGTTCAAAATTTAATGTATTTGATATTTGGTATTTATACTATTTATATAAATAAGCTTGGACATACTGAAAAGACTAACAGTGAAGGTGTAATAGCTGCTGGAGTACTTACGATTTTAAGTGCTATTCTTACTTACGGATTAGCTGATAAAATTTATATTTAAAACCAATTAGGTATCGGCAAACCTTTTTCTTCTAAAAATTTTTTATTAAACATTTTAGTTGCGTATTTGTCACTTCTATCACAAAGAATAGTTACAATAGTTTTTCCTGGCCCTAACTCTTTTCCCATTCTAATTGCTCCTGCAATATTTATTCCACAGCTTGTTCCTAGACTTAAACCTTCGTTTTGAATTAAATCATATAGAATAGGCAGAGCCTCATGGTCATCAATTGAATATGCGTCATCAATTTTTGCCTCACCAAAGTTAGCAGTCACTCTACTTGAGCCAATACCTTCAGTAATTGATCCACCTTCTGACTTAAGTTCGCCATTTTTTATATAATTATAAAGAGCTGAACCTTTTGGATCAGATAGATAAATTTTTATATCTTTGTTCTTTTCTTTAAGAGCATTACTTACACCTGAAATAGTTCCCCCAGTTCCTGAGGAACAAACAAAGCCATCAACATTACCTTCAGTTTGTTCCCAAATTTCTTGTCCTGTCCCTTCATAATGACCTTTGGCATTCGCAGTATTGTCAAACTGGTTAGCCCAAATTACACCGTTATTATTTGTAGGTCTTAGTTCATCTGCAAGTCTAGCAGCTACTTTTACGAAATTATTATCATCTTTATAAGGCTTAGGTGGAACCAGTCTTAACTCAGCTCCGAGATTTCTAAGCAAATCTTTCTTTTCTTGAGTTTGATTATCATTCATTACAATAATTGTTTTATAACCAAGAGAGTTTCCTAAAAGTCCTAAACCAATTCCAGTGTTACCAGCTGTTCCCTCAACAACTGTTCCACCTTTAGCAATTAGTTTTTTTTCTTGAGCATCTTTAATTAAAGCAAGTGCAGCTCTATCTTTTACGGATCCTCCAGGATTTAAAAATTCTGCTTTTCCATAAATGTTGCACCCAGTAATTTCAGAGGCTGCTCTGAGTTTAATTAATGGAGTATTTCCTATTCCAGAAATAAAATCGTTTTGGGTATTATTCATTATCTGATTTTTTATCACTATCAGACGTAATTCCATAAGGTTTAAATTCACTATCAGCAATACCAACACTTCTTGCTGGAATTCCAACCATCACAGCATTTTCTGCAACGTCTTTAGTTATAACTGCATTAGCTCCAATTCTTGCACCTTTACCAACTACTACTGGACCCAATACTTGTGCACCTGAGCCAATAACCACATCCTCTTTTATAGTAGGATGTCTTTTCATATTTCGTTGGTCATTTGAATTTATACTAGGAGCAATTCCACCTAAAGTAACCATATGGTAAATAGTTACATTATCACCAATGTCAGAGGTTTCACCAATAACAACACCCATTCCATGATCAATAAATAAATTTTTTCCAATTTTTGCATTAGGATGAATTTCAATTCCAGTTAAGAATCTTGAAAATTGAGAAATGATTCTTGCTATCAAATGAAATTTTGCAGTACTAAAAAAATTTGCTATTCGATGAAAAAAAACTGCTTTAACACCAGGATAAGTTAATATTAAACTTAACTTAGACCTTGCAGCAGGATCTCTATCAATTATGGATTGTAAAAAATCACTCATATTTCATCAGTTTAGTTGTTGTTGATTAAAAAATAATATGCCTTATATAGTACTTAATTGCTTAATTTAAAGAGGTTTAAATGTATAAAAACACCAATTGTTTTCATCTAGCCATCCCGTGTGGAGACTTAGAGATCGCAAAAAAGTTTTACAGTGAAACTTTGGGATGTAGATTAGACAACTCAGCACAAGAGTGGGCAGATGTAGATTTTTGGGGCAATGAATTAACCCTACATAAAAGTGAACATAAATTAGATAATGAGAGACACGATGTAGACATGGGAAATGTTTCAGTTCCTCATTTTGGTGTTCATCTATCAAGAAAAGACTTTGATGCTCTAAAACAAAGATTAAAGGATAGTGGAACCAAGTATTACGACGAACCTTATTTGAGATTTAAAGGAACAAAATACGAGCAAGAAACTTTCTTTGTTAAAGACCCAAACGAAAATATACTAGAAATTAAAACTTTAACAGCAAATCCAGAGTAGTCCAAAACCTTAATGGAATACCTAGTATTAGGCTTCTTTACTGGGATTAGCTTAATCTTAGCTATAGGTGCCCAGAATATTTTTGTTATTGAGCAAGGTTTAAAAAAACAACACATATTTATTGTTTGCTTAATATGTTCAATATCAGATTTGATATTAATTTTTTTGGGAATTTTTCTTTTCCATTATTTTAATCAATATTTTAACTCATTAATTGAATTAATTTTAAATTTATTTTTAATTTTATTTTTACTTCACTTTATTTTTAAAAAAATAAAATCTCATTATTCTGATATTAATTTTAGCACTGAGCCAAATAATATTTCAAAATTAAATATTGTATTTAAAACTTTAGGATTTACATATTTAAATCCACATGTTTATTCTGATACAGTTTTTTTTCTTGGAAATTTTTCAAAAAGTTATTTACTTAACCAAAAAATTTTATTTGGGATAGGTGCGTCTATAGCATCATTTTTATTTTTTTTTATATTAGGATATTTATCTAATTATTTATCGAAGTATGCTAATAGTAAAAAAATTTGGAAAGTAATTAATATTTTTATTATATGTTTTATGTCTATTTTAACTTTATTCATTATTAAGGAAATATTATGAGCAATATTTACGTAGATGATTTAGGCGAAGGGTTTCCTTTTGTTTTAGTTCATGGTTATCTAGGCTCATCTGAAATGTGGACTTTTCAAAAAGAATTTTTTTCAAAAGATTATCGTGTGATTACCCCAGCTCTCCCAGGATTTGGAGAAAGTCATAATGTAAAATCTTTAAATTCTATTAATAAAATGGCTAAAGAAATTATAAATGTATTAGATCAAAAAAAGATCGATAAATTCAATTTAATTGGTCATTCAATGGGAGGAATGATTGTTCAAGAAATTACAAAATTGATTGGGGTAAGAGTTAATAAATTAATTTGTTTTGCAACAGGATCCATTGGAGATATCCCGGGAAGATTTGAGACTATGGAGGAAACAAGGGAAAAACTTAAAAAAGAAGGTACAGAAATCTCTTTTTCTAGAGTGCCTCTTAAATGGTTTGTAAAAGGTGATAAGGACAAAAATTATTTCCTTTGTGAAAATGCTGTTAAAAATGTTTCATTAGAAGCTGCTGATAATGCATTACTAGCAATGAAAAATTGGAGAGGTAAAGAAAATTTAAAAAATATAAAAAATGACACCCTTATAATATGGGGCGATAAAGATACTTCATATAATTTTGATCAAGTTGATACACTTAATAAAAACATTAAAAATAGCCGTTTAGAAATATTTAAAGATTGTGCTCATAATGTTCACTTAGAACAGCCTGATCAGTTTAATAATTTGGTAAAAGAATTTATCTCAAAATAATATTTTTATTAAGCTGATAAACTTTTTTATAAGCTCCAATAAATTTTTTTGGAGAATGAAATTTTCCAGGAAAAATTATACATTTTATTTTAGCTCGCCTAGCTGAATTTAAACTTTCTTGAGAATCCTCAATTGCTACACAATCATTAGCTTTAAGCTTAAGTTTTTTAAGTGCTAATAAGTATATATCTGGGTTGGGTTTGTATTTTTTTACTAATTTTGCATTCCCTATAAAGTTAAAATCTCTTTTATTAATTGAATTTCTTAAACAATATAAGATTGCATTTATATTGTTTGAAGATGTAGATGAAACAAATGCAATTTTAATATTTTCTTTTTTGCATAAAGAAATTAAATTTTTAACACCTGGTCTTAATTTAAGATGATTTTTTTTAAGATAATTATTAAATAATTTAGTCTTTAAATTTCTTAAATATACTGAATTAACTTCAATTTTTTTCTTTTTGGCATATCTTGATATTCTATCTTTGCCACCAGATTTACTTAATAAACTTAGATACTCTCGTTTGGTCCAATACCAATCTAGTCCATATTGTTTGAATGCTTTATTGAATGATTTTCTCTGAATTTCTGAAGTTTCAACAATAGATCCAATCGAACCAAAAAGTAATGCTTTATAATATTTCAACCTTTCACAGCTCCAGCAGTTAAACCACTAATGACCTGTCTTTGGAAAAACATAACAAGCATAAATAAAGGCGCAGTAGCAGATACAACTGCAGAAACTGCCCACATTAAATTTCCTTCATGTTGATTAGTACCTAAATAACTTTGTATTTTTGGAACCATGGTATGATTTTCTTGATTGAGAAGTAATGCTGTTACTGTAAAATCATTATAGGCTAACATTAAACTAAATAAACCTGCTGTAATTACTCCAGGCCACATCACAGGCATAATAATATGCCTAAAAGCTTGAAAATAAGAACAACCATCTATTAAAGCACTTTCATCAAGTTCTTTAGGAACAGTTTTGAAAAATGAATAAAGCAGCCACAAAGTAAAAGGTTGATTTATAGCAACCAAAACAACAATTGTAGTTGGAAGAATTCCCCAAATCTGTAATTCAAAGAAAGGAAAAAGATATCCTGATACTAAAGTTATATGTGGCATAGCTCTAAAAATTAAAGCTGCCATTAAAATCCAAAAAGCATATTTTTCAGTTGATCTTGAAAGAGCGTATGCTCCTAAAGTTCCTAAAAACAAAGAAATACTAACAACAAATACTGTAACTATAATTGTATTTTTTGATGCTTTCCAAAATTCACCTTCAGTCCAAGCCTGAGTATAAGCATTAGTTGTAAATTGTCCGCCTGTTTCAATTAAGGTATTAAATGCTGATATAGCATACCACCAATCAGATCTTGAAAAGAAATCAGCTCTTACTTTAAATGATCCCCAAAAAGTCCAAATAAAAGGGAAGCAAGCAATTAACAACCAAGTGATAATAAAAATAGTATTAAAAGTTTTTAAACGAGTTGATTTTGTATCTAGTCCATAATCCATAATTATCTCGCTGTTTTAAATTCTTTCCAAGTTCTAATTAATACTGGTGCTAGCAGAATAGCTATACCAATAATAGTCATCATTGAAGTAGCTGCAGCAGAACCAAACAATATTACTTCCTCATTAACTAAATTATCATAGATTAACCAAGATAATGATTGTGCACTTCCTTCAGCGCTAAAACCAATAATGGGCTCAAATACTCTAAAGTTATCCATTAAAGAAATCAAAGCAACAAATGTAACTACAGGATAAATATGCGGTAAAACTATATGTTTAATTCTTTGAATTCTTGATGCTCCATCTATAATTGCAGCTTCAATTGGTTCTTGAGGGACTGTTTGAAGTGCTGCATAAAAAACCACAAAAGCAAAAGGGGAGTGATGCCAAATCCCATAAATAATAATTGTAATCCAAGTTAATGTTTTCGAGGATTTAAGTGATAAATATGGATCATTCATTAAATTTTGAATATTTGCTCCAATTATCCCTTGTGAGTCTATCATCCAAAATAATACCAATGATCCAACCAATGGTGTAACAATCATTGGTAAAATTGTACCAAAGATTAAAGGTCCTCTAATTTTTCTAGCAACTGCGTTTAAACTTAATGCAATAATAAACCCTAATAGGAGTACATTTGGCGTAACAAACAAACAATAAGTTAAAGTAAATATTAGAGCTTTATAAAAGGGAAGATTAGTTACTTGGTCTACAAAAGCACCAAAACTTTCAGTTTCATTCCAAAATTTTTTTATTTCCTCAACTGCTAAATGATTTCGATCAGTATAAGTGCCAAAACCATTAAATTTTCCAAGAGGCTTTGCTTCTCTAATTTTCGAGGTTTCTTCGTTATCGACGACAATTGAAACGGTACATCCAAAAGGGTCACATTTTTTAACTTCTTTTACTACTTGATCATGTTGTGCGTAAAAAGATTGAATGCCGGTAGATATAATTGGTAACCCAATAAACAGGATCATTGCTAAACCTGTAGGTAAGAAAAACCAGAAAAAAGTTTTATTAGGCATTTAAATATTGATTAAGTGGGGAGTAAATCCCCACTTATAAGTTTTAGATTTTATAGAAAGCCTTGTTCTTTAGCTTTACTAATGTAAGCAGCTTCAACATCTTTCAATGCTTGTTCAGCTGACTCTTTACCTTGTAAAAACTCAACAATCTCACTTCCTAATGCACCATGCATTAAACCCATTTGCGGTAACATTGGATATGGTTTTGCTCCCATTTTTACAGCTTCGATAACACCAATAGATTTTGGTCCTGGTACAAACCCTTCTACTAACCAAACGGCTTGATCAGCAGCGTCAGCAACCATCTTCTTATTTGATGCTGCATGCGCTAAAGATCTAAATGTTGCCTCAGCATCTGCATCAGATCTGTTTTTTGCAAGTGTGAAACCATCCCACCATAATGTAGCAGCTGGAATATTTCCTCCACCTACAGTAGCAGGTCCAGTTAATTTAGTTGCCTTAGTAATGTTAGGATCACCTTCATCATCTAAAAGTGTTCCTGATCTAGATGCCCATAATGTCATCAATGCAACATTACCAGATTCCCATTCCACTTTAATTGCTTCACTATCATGAGTTAAGTAATCAGGGTTACTCAATTCAGACAATTTTTTTAACATATTTAAAGTAGCAACGCCTTTAGCATTATTAATATTAGGCTCTGCGCTTCCAGATTTAAAGAATTCACCACCGTGACCAATAAACATGTTCACAAATTCTTCTGCTAAATTCCAACCAGCTTTGTATGCAGCTGCGTAAGGATATTGCATTTTACCTGAAGCTCTAATTTTTTCAGATGCTGCAACTACTTCCTCATAAGTTTTTGGAATAGCTATACCAAGGTCTTTCAAAACATCTTCTCTGTAATACAAATGTTGAGTATTAGCCATAAACGCTACAGCCATTACTTTTCCATCGATTGTGATTAATTGAGAATCTTGAATTCCTTTTCCGTATTTTTTAACAAGATCATCTAATGGTCTAATTAAATCTTGGTTCATCAAAGGAACAATTGAACTATTAGCTGCAATTCTTGCTGAAAACTCAGATGGATTTGCAGTCAAAGCTGGCACAGCGATTTTATTATGCTCAGATGAGTGAGTCACTTTAAAATCAGCACTTCCTTTACATTGTTTAGAAGTTTCAACGAAAGTTCTTAATGCAGGAAAATCATTAGCCAAAATATTTATCGAACCACTTTTTATGTTACAATCTGCAAATGCAGAAGTTCCAAAAAGTAGAAACAATAAAGTAACTAGTATTTTTCTCATATGTTTTCTCTCTATATTTATTTGTTAAACTATTACTTAAGTATAAAAATTATATCTATTCTAGAAGATGAATAAAAGTGATAATTTAAATCACTTTTGACGCAAGTTCCGCTCCACTCACTAACGACTCCAGCTTTTTATAAACAATATTTTCATCTACATTGCCAAAGCCAGCAAATGTGCTAAATCCACAGTCAGTTCCAGCTAATAATTGTTCAGCATCAATGACCTTAGAAAAGGTTAAAATTCTATTCTTTACAACTTCGGGATGTTCTACAAAATTTGTTGTAGAATCTATTACACCTGGGGCAATTATTTTATCTTTTGGAATATTTATATTTTGAAAAATTTGCCACTCATGAGAATGTCTTGGATTAGATGACTCAATTAGATAAGTCTGTACATTAGCTTTCAATGCAATTGGCATTATCTTTTCTAACGGAATATCATGTAGATGAGGTCCTTCATAATTTCCCCAACAGATATGTAGTCTTATACTAGAGCTGTCGATATTTTTAATAGCATTATTTAGACATTCTATTTGTTTTTCAGCTCTAATTAGAAATTCAGATTCTGATAAATCTTTAAAAGTCATGTGTCTAGCAAGAGCTAAATCTGGACAATCTAACTGAAGTTTTAATCCATTTGATGTAATTTCTTCATACTCATCTTTCATAAGGTTAGATAAGTTTTCTAAATACTCATCATCATTTTTATAAAATTTATTTGGTAAAAAAGCTGAAATAACCCCTGGCGAAGCAGCGTTCATGAAACCATCTTTATGATTATTTTTTTCTAATGCTTGCTTAAAATTATCAATATCTTTGGTTAGGGAAGTTTTATCTTTAATTTTTAATTCACTAGTACAACATGGTCTTGTATAAGTTGGAGTACCACCTGTTTTTGCAATTCTTTCTTTAAAAGAAGGAAAGTCATCTAAATCTTTAGGCGCTTTTCTCTCACTTTCTCCAGAAAATCCATCAATTCTATCCTTAACATAAGTAGCGTAACTAATCTTAGACATCTCACCATCGCTAATATAATCAATTCCAACCTCGATTTGTTTTTTAACAATCTTGTTAACATCTTTTTGAACAACCTTATCAAATTGATTAAAATCTATTTGTTCTTTTTGATCTTTCTTAAACAAGAGTTCAGATAATTCATTTGATCTAGGCAAACTACCCACATGTGTTGTTTTAATTTTTGTCATAATTTATTTAATTAAAATTTGTTTCCAAATTGCAACTTCATCAAACAAAACCCACTCTCTTATAACATTTCCATCAACTATTTCTGCATGGTTTATCCCCATTATAAAAATATTTTTATTTGATTTTTCTCCAAAATCTAAACTGTCTTCAGAATGATTACCTTCTAAAAACCATCTTATTGACGCTTTGGGATTTTTATCTGGTTCTTCCAAATAACCAACATGCTCTATTGAAAACTTTATATCACTCAAAGTATATTTTAAATTATTCCAAAATTTTTCAATATCCTCTCTTCCATGTCCAATTTTATTTCCAGGCCAATAGATAGTTGCAGCTCTTGCATAATCAGAAAAATCATAGTTATTTTTAAAGATATTTTTCAATATTTTTGAGTATTTACCCCCAGCTGAGTCATCAGGCACAACGCTTTGTTTATAATCTGATTTCATCTCAGAGCTTGAATTGAATAATTGTTGTGCTTTGTCGGTGCCTCCTTCTTTATCAATAATCATTTGGGCAAATTCTTTTGGTGTAAATCCTATTTGTCTTACCATTGCACCTTGATCACGGACAATCCATTCATCATAGACTTGATTATTTTTGCAAGCACAATCAGCAATTACTCTATAATAAATATCTTTACCGGTTGGTTTACCATATGACCCATCACCAAGATGTGTTCCTTTACTTAAAATTCTATGAGATGAATGATAACCCACATCATCATTTCCATTCCAGATCACATCTTCACCAAGCAACTGTCTGTTAGGAAATTCTTTTAAGGTTGCATAAGTTGCATCAATTACAGGTTTGTTTCCATAAGTAACTCCAAATGGAGATCTAACAGGAATATTATCAGTGTAAAATTGAGCAATAGACTCAACATCTTTGTTTTCCCAAATTTGTTTAGTTATTTTAAGAATATAATCAGGAAAGTTTTTATATTTTTGATCAAATCCTTTCATTAGATTTGAGTTACACAATTTAAGTAACAATTCTCTTGTTCATTTATCTTTATATTAACATTTGAATTGATTGGGATAGAAATTGTATCTTTGGGATTTAAAATACATTGAAAATCATCAATCATAATTTCCCACTTACCAGTTCTTGAAAACAATATTGTAGGTTTTTCAAACTTTAAATTAGTTATTTGTCCTTTGTTACATTTTAAAATTGAAAGGTTAAATCCAGTATCTTGATTTATTAATGGAGCGTATTCTTTATTTTCAAATTTATTTCCAAGAATTTGAATTAAATCAAAATTATCGTTTATTTTATTAACTTGTTTAGAATTTTCATTATTTTTACATATAAATTTTTCTAGCTGATCTAGTTTGTAATTATCAAATTTTTTTATTTCTTCTTCAGAAATTGGTTCAAGAACACTTTTCCCTTTTGGAATTTCATTTAAAGATAAATCAATTAATGAATTATCATTTAAAAGCGCCATACCTGTTTTTTTTGCTTTTTCTAAGACACTTGGAACCCAAGTTATTATTCCAGGATCGTCTCCACCTAAAACTACAAAAATTAAACCTTCTTCATCACCCGCATTTTCAAATGCTCTAAACATATTTGTGGGCATAGAGATAATATCTCCAGTACTTAATATTGTTTCATCTTTTCCTTCAGCTCCCCAATAAAATTTCCATTTACCAGAATAAATAATAAAAACTTCTGCAGTTGTATGGCTATGTAAACCAGAACCATTTTTAGGCATAGCAGACACAGCACCTAGATTAAAACTATGTGGCATTGGTATTTTAACAAATTGTTTACTATCTTCTGCGACACCTGGGCCTACAATAGAATAATTTTTTCTTTCTTTATGACCATCCATCTTGCCCTCAACAAATGGCAAAGTACTTGGAACAAGATCTTTAAATTTAGCTAATCTATTATTCATATTTTTTTAAACTATATTTTGTGATAGTAAAATTATCTAACAAAAAATATATGCAAATAGAACAATTTGATACAGGTCTTAAGGGTCAAGAGAAAGTAGAAAAAATAGTCATCTCACCAGAAGAAAATTATAAGTCCAAACAAGTTGTCAGAAAATATTTAAATTCGATAGTAAATGATGGTATCTCTAAGCTTGATCAAAACCTTAAAAATGCGTTTTCTCAGAATATTAATGTTAATTGTTTTTACCCATTAAATGAATTTGTAGGAGTTGATGATTTTAAGGAAAAATTTTGGAAACCTCTTTTTAATTCATTTCCTGATCTTGAAAGAAGAGAGCAAATAGTAATTAGTGGCGCTTTTAGAGATAAAATCCAAGTAGGTTCAATTTCTTCATTATCAGGAGTGTTTAAAAATACCTGGTTGGGCATTCAACCTAATAACAAAATGGTAAATTTAAAGTGTTGTGAAATTCATCAGCTTAAAGATGGTAAAATTATTGAGAGTTATATTTTAATCGATTTAATAGATCTATTAATACAAACTGGATCAAATCCAATTAATCTTTCAAGAGGATCTGAAGGAAATTGGTTAAATCCAATTAACACAGATGGTGTAAATTTTTTTGAAAAAGATATGGAAATTTCTAAAGCAAGTTTAGAGCAATCGCTTATCATGCAGAGAAGTTTAAATATAAAACCTGAATTAGAGGTTTCTTCTGATAAAGATCTTAAGGAAAGATTAATAAACCATCCACAAAAAGATTATTGGCATGAAAAAATGATTTGGTATGGACCGAGTGGTATTGGAACTGCCAGATCTTTAGAAGGATTTGTAGATAATCATCAGTTACCTTTTAGAAAAACTTTTAAGGAAAGAAATTATTGGAAACTTGGCCATTATTGTGAGTTAGGGGATGGAAAATTTTCTTTAACAGCAGGATGGAATAGTATTCAGGCAATATATGGAACTGAGGATTGGTTAGGATATAAATCTGAAAACCAAAAAGTAACTATGAGAGTTATGGATTTTTATCACCATGATGAAGGAAAAATTCGTGAAAACTGGGTTCCAATTGATATAATCCACATATTAAAACAAATTGGAGTTGATGTTTTAGAAAGTATAAAAAAATAAAATGGCTAACATAAAATTTACTGGGGTACACAAATCATTTGGATCTAATAAAATAATAACAGATTTTAATCTTTTAGGTAAAGAAGATGAGTTTCTTGTATTAGTTGGACCATCTGGATGTGGAAAATCAACTCTTCTAAGAATGATTGCCGGATTAGAAAAAATAGATGAAGGTGAAATTTTTATTAATGATCAAAAAATTAATGAACTTCATCCTTCGAAACGTCAAACTGCAATGGTTTTTCAATCTTACGCTCTTTATCCACATATGAATGTATATGAAAATATGTCTTTTGGTTTAAAAATTGAAAAAAGACCAAAGGAAGAAATCAACACAAAAGTAATGCAAGCTGCAAAAATATTAAAAATTGAGGAGCTTTTAGAGAGAAAACCAAAACAGTTATCTGGAGGTCAAAGACAAAGAGTGGCAATAGGAAGAGCTATTACAAGAAATCCAAAAATATTTTTATTTGATGAACCTTTATCTAACTTAGATGCAGCATTAAGAGCTGAAATGAGGGTTGAAATATCTAAATTACACAACCAGATCAAAACAAATATGATTTATGTGACTCATGACCAAGTTGAAGCCATGACCCTGGCTGACCGAATAGTTATTTTAAATCAGGGAAATATTGAACAAGTTGGTACTCCTGAGGAAATTTATAATGATCCAGCAAATATTTTTGTTGCACAATTTATAGGTACACCCAAAATGAATATTTTAGAAGTGAACGAGGAAAATGTTATTTCAGAAAATACAATTAAATTGTTAGGTAACGACATTCAATTTGATAAATTAAAATTAAATAAATCTAAACATTTTGTGGGTATTAGGCCTGAACATTTAAAAGCAAATCAGAATACAAAATTTACTTTTAATCCTGAAATAGAATTAATTGAAAACCTTGGTAATGAAAAAATTGTATATATGAAAAAAGATGAACACCAATTAAGTGCAAAAATTCCGAGCAATGTTGAAATAGGGAGTTCCATAGGTTTTGATCTAAATGACATTTTTATTTTTGATGAAAATGGAAAAAGATTAAAATCATAACACAACCTATAATTGACTAATTTTAATATTTTCCCATTTTTATGAATAATTACCATGAATCAAACACATACCTGATATGTGTCAGTCTTTTCTTTGCTAAATAGAATCATTTTAATATAGTTTTAAATATAAATTAGGAGGGGAAATGAAAAATATAATTAAAATGTTTTGCGTAATTTCGTTTTTTATTTCGAATATTGTTTACGCAGACATAAAGTTTTGGACTACAGAAGTTCAGCCTGCCCGAATGGCTAAGCAAGAGGAAATGGCTAAAGCTTTTGAAGCTAAAACAGGTATTAAAGTAGATGTGATCCCAGTAGAAGAAAAAGATTTGGGAACTAGAGCTACAGCTGCTGCAGCAGCAGGAGACTTACCTGATGTTATCTATCACACTTTACAATATGTATTACCATGGGCTGAAGCAGGAATTTTAGATGTAGATGCTAATAACGCTGTTGTTAAAGAACTTGGTAAAGATACATTTGCACCAGGTGCACTTAACATGGCAAAAAAAGGTTCAAAGATTGCAGCCGTTCCAGTTGATGGATGGACACAAATGGTTGTTTATAGAAAAGATCTTTTTGAAAATGCAGATTTAGCACCACCAACAAGCTACGCAAACATCGTAGCTGCTGTTGAGAAGCTATCAAAACAAAACGGAATGTTTGGTTTTGTTGCTGCAACTAAAACTGATGAAAATTTCATGAGTCAAGTTTTAGAGCACGTTCTTTTAGCAAATGGAGTTAATATTGTTAAAAAAGGTGGTATCAAGAAACAAGGTAAGAAATTAAAAGAAGCATTAGAGTTTTATAAAGTAATTGCTAAAGCTAGTCCTCCAGGAGAATTATACTGGAAGCAATCTAGAGCACTTTATTTTGCAGGTAAAACTCCAATGATTATTTGGTCACCGTTCATTATGGATGAGCTTGCAGGTTTAAGAGACTCAGCTCCACCAACAATTAACAGTGATCCAACATCACCTGAGCTAGCTTCTAAAACTGGTTTCATTACTAATTTTAGTGGACCTAGTAATAAGAAAGGTGCTGCATGGGCAGATGTTAGATATTTTGGTATAACTGCTGATGCTGATACAGATGAAGCTAAACAATTTATCATGTACTCAATGGATGAAGGTTATACAAGCACATTATCTATAGCTCCAGAAGGTAAATTTCCAGTAAGAAGAGGAAATTCAAGTGACCCTGAAGCTTTCACAAAAGCTTGGAGCAAACTACCTGTTGGAGTTGATAGAAAAGCTCCTTTGTCAGATCTATATGACCCAGATGTTATTAATAACATCGTTGCTGGTTTAGATACTGCAAATAGATGGGGTGTTAAAGAAGGCGAACTATCAAGAGCGTCAAAAGTCATAAATTCTCAATTTATAAATAGAATTACTAGACTTTATATTGATGATCAAATTGACGTCGATGAAGCTGTTGATATGATTAACAAATCATTAGCTAAATTCAAATAATTTTAATTTTATAAAAAAGCGGATAATATAAATTATCCGCTTTTTTTATGAATGACACTCTAACAAATACAGAAAAAAAAACTGCATACATACTAACTTTACCTGCAGTTCTTTTAGTTTTTTCAATAATTTTATTTCCAATTTTTGCAAATATTTGGATTAGTTTTAAAGAAGTTGAATTAAAAGATATTCGAATTCCAGAACCAAGAGCAAAAAAAATTGTAAAATCTATTTCTGATGAACCTACTAAAATAAAAATATTATATAAGTTAAGAAATAGTTCATTAATTCAAGAAATAAGGGATGTTTCTTTTCAAGATAATTTCCCAAAAAATTTTGAAATTGAAAATTTAGATCCAAGATGTTCTTTTAAAAAGTATAACTTAAAATGTGAATTTGGAAATTGGCCAGCTAAATATAGAGAAAATTTTCAAGTAATATTTGCAACAAATGATGGATCAAAAATAGACAAAAAAAATCTTAAATCAATTAAACCAAAATTGGATGGGAAATCTGATAATATATTACTTAATACCAACTTTACTCTTAAAAATTTTAAAAAAGTTTTATTTGAAAATGAATTTATAGATTTACTACTAACAACGTTTTATTATACATTTTTTGGAACTGTTGGTTCAATAGTATTTGGTATTTTAACTGCTCAAATGGTTAATCAAAAATTTTATGGAAGAACATTTATGAGAAGTGTTCTCCTTTTCCCTTATGTTGCTCCAGTTGTTGCTTTAGCTTATACTTGGGAACTTTTACTAGACCCTAATAGTGGTACCTTAAATAGTTTATTATTAAATTATCAAATTATTGAAACTCCAATAAACCTTCTTGGACAAAAATATATTGAAATTAGTATTTTAGGTTTTGATTTTAAATTAAGGTTAGCACTTACAACGGTAATAATGTTTGAAATTTGGAGGTATTTCCCTCTAGCCTTTTTATTTATTCTTGCAAGACTTCAAGCTATTCCAAAAGAATTATATGAGGCAGCTGATGTTGATGGGGCTAGTCCCTTTCAAAAATTTTTTAATATTACACTACCCCAAATTACTGCAGTAATTTCGATTTTGTTCATGATTAGATTTATATGGAATTTTAATAAATTTGAGGACGTCTTTTTATTAACTGGAGGTGCATCAGGAACAAGAACTTTACCAATAAATGTTTATCAACAAGGTTTTGCAATATCAGACATCGGAATGGGCTCCGCTGTTTCAATAGTAATCGTTGTATTGCTTTTAATGTTTATGTTTTTTTATTTTAAACTTTTAGGAAAGAGAGTAGATGAGAATTAAAAATACAATATTATTTTCATTGATATCTACTTTTTTCTTAATTTTTTTAATTTCGATTTGGAAGATATTAGCAACATTGCAAGGTCTAAGTATTAATAGCTTTAATATAGAAATAATTTTGATATTTGGTTTTTTAATATCATTAGCTCACTTAGGAATAGGTGATAGAATTAAATCAATTTATAAATCCATAATTTTTTCTTCCATATTCGTTTTTTGTGATGGTTACTTAATACAAAAATTACCAATTTGGTATAATGTTGGCGTATTTTTAATATTATACTTTTTTACCAATAAAATTAGTAAATATACTTTTATAGGTTTAAAAGAAGAACACTCTACTCAAGTAATTTTATTTGATTTTTTAACTTTATTTGGAATTTTATTTTTTTCATTTGTAATACTTTTTCCATTTTACATGATGTTAGTAACAAGTTTTAAAACACAAATAGCATTGTTAGTTAATCCTTTAGATTTTAGTATAAATTTCAGCCAAGATATAAAAGATTTATTTAAATCTTATTTTGTAATTTTTAAATCTTATAAATTTGGAAAATACATTGTGATTAGTACAATTGTTTCTGTCGGTACTGTTATTGTCACTCTTCTTTTTGCAATACCTGCTGCTTATGCAGTTGCGAGATTAAATTTCTTTGGAAAAACATTTTTGTCTACATCTATTCTTATAATATACATGTTTCCTGCAATAGTTCTTGTTATTCCGTTGTATACAATATTTAGTCAATTAGGTTTACGTAATTCAATAGAGGGTTTATTAATTGTGTATACAGCAACAACACTCCCAGTAGCTATTTATATGTTACAAGGATACTTCAAAAGTATACCAAAAGAATTAGAAGAAGCTGCAATATTAGACAAATTAAGTTGGTTTGGAATAATTACAAAAATTATAATTCCTTTAAGTATTCCAGCTATTTCATCTGTTGCTTTGTATGTTTTTATGATTGCTTGGAATGAATTTTTATTTTCTTTAATGTTTTTGGATAATCCAAATTCATTTACATTATCAAGAGCTATTCAATACCTAAGTGGAGACGCTGAAACCCCAAGACAATATTTAATGGCAGGGTCAGTTGTTGTTACATTGCCAGTACTATTTATATTTGTTTATTTTGAAAAGTATTTAGTTAGCGGTTTGACAGCAGGAAGCGTTAAAGGATAATGAGTAGGTTTATTAAAAATGCTGAAAGAATTTTAATTGGAAATAGAAAAAGAGGATATACCTTACCTACAAATAATAAACTTTATCCTGCTCAATGGAACTGGGACTCAGCATTTATTGCATTAGGATATTCTTATTTTAATTTAAATTTTGCATTGAAAGAAATAAAGACTCTTTTAGATGGACAATGGAAAGATGGAATGGTTCCACATATATTGTTTCATAATACAGATACAAATTATTATCCTAATCATACTGCTTGGAATTGTGGAAATAAAATTCACTCCTCCGGTATAACTCAACCACCAGTACTAGCAAGCATTTTAAAACAAATCATAGATAAAAATAAAATTAATAAAAAACAAAAAAAAGAAATTAAAGAATTTATAATTAAAATTATAAAATCTCATGAATGGTTTATTAAATATAGAGATCCAAAAAAAACTGGTTTGGTATCAATACTTCATCCGTGGGAAAGTGGTTATGATAATTCTTCACTTTGGGATGGACCAATGAGTAAAGTCAAAATTGAAAAAAATATACAATACAAAAGAGCTGATAATAAAGTTGTTAATCCAGAACATAGACCTTTAAATATTGACTATGATAGATATGTAACGATTAAAAACGATCTAAGAAAAAAGAAGTATAATCCAAAAGAAATATTCGATACTGGATTGTTCAATGTCGTTGATATTGGATTTAATTCTATATTTCTTAAAGCCAATAAAGATTTAATCATACTTTTAAAAAAATTTAATTTAGATTGTTCTAAAATAATTAATTATGTAAAACTCACTGAGAGAAATATTTTAAGATTTTTTGACAAAAAAAAAGGTACTTTTTTTTCATTTGATTTAAGAAATAAAAAAAAAATATTAGTCCCATCTATAACAAATTACTTAGTACTGTTTGCCGATATTAATAATAAAAAGATAAATGATGTATTAATCAAAAACTTAAAAAAATATAATGTAAAAGAAAAATATTTCTTTTCTTCAATAAAACCTAATCACAAAAGCTTCGAAGAAAAACGTTATTGGAGAGGTCCTGTGTGGGTTAATTGTAATTGGTTTATATGCAAGGGTCTCATGAATAAGGACGAAAAATATTCAAAAAAAATCAAACAAAGCACTATTAGATTGGTAGAAAAAAAAGGATTTCATGAATATTACAGTTGCAAGAATGGTAAACCAATGGGTGCAAATAATTTTTCTTGGTCCGCAGCTCTATATTTAGATTTAAAATTAACTAATTAATTATTAATTAGAAAATCCGTATTTTCTTAATCTCACATCACCAGTTCTGGCATGTGCTTCCATTCCTTCGTATCTAGAAATTCTTGCACAAGCAGCACCAACTTCTTTTGTTGCGGCCTTACTCATTCTTTGAAAACTTAATGTTTTAATAAATTTCCCAACAAACAAACCCCCTGTGTATCTACCAGCACCTTTTGTTGGCAAAATATGATTTGTACCTGAGCATTTATCTCCATAAGCAACAGTTGTTTCTTCACCAATGAATAAAGATCCATAATTTTTTAATCTGTCGTGGTACCATTGTAAATTTTTAGTCTGAACTTCTAAATGTTCTGGAGCGTATTCATCACTAACTTTAGCAATCTCTTCATCAGTGTCACAAAGAATCACTTCACCATAATCTCTCCATGCAGCACCTGAGTTTTCTCTTGGAAGATCTGGTAAATCTGCAATCAATTCTGGAACTCTTTCCATTACATAATCTGCAACTTTTTTACTTTTAGTAAACAACCAAGCTGGAGAATTGTAACCATGTTCTGCTTGTCCAACTAAATCATATGCAACCATTTCAGGATCTGCAGTTTCATCTGCAATAACCGCAATTTCTGTTGGACCTGCAAATAAATCTATACCAACTTTTCCAAATAAAATTCTTTTTGCTTCAGCAACAAATTGGTTACCTGGACCAACTAAAATATCTGCAGGGGCATTTCCAAACAAACCATTAGTCATTGCTGCTATAGCTTGCACACCACCCAAATTCATTATTACATCAGCTCCGCATAAGTCAGCTGTATAAACAATTGATGGATGTACTCCAACTCCAGGTTTTGGTGAACTGCAAACTAAAATATTTTTAACCCCAGCAACTTTTGCTGTTGTTACACTCATTACAGCTGAAGCTATATGAGCATATCTCCCTGCTGGCACGTAGCAACCTGCTGTATTTACTGGAATAAGTTTTTGGCCAGCAAATAAACCATCAGATAATTCAACCTCAAAGTCCTGACCATAATTTTTTAATTGTGCTTCAGCAAATTTTCTCACTCTTTCATGAGAAAACTGAATATCATCTTTAGTTTTTTGATCTAAATTTTTTTTTATTTCTTCAATTTTTTCTTTTGAAACAATTACATCACCTTCATATTTATCAAATTTTTTTGAAAGCTCCTTACAACCTTCTTCTTTACTAGTCTCAATATCTTTTAGAATATTTTCCACTATTTCTCTTGTTTTTGTGTCATCAGTTGATGATGTTTTTGGTGATTTTTTTAAGTATGTAATTGCCATTTCTCTCCTTTAAATTTCAGTTTATTTAAATGAATTTCTTTTGAAATTCAATGAATCATTTAGTCCAATGCAACAACTGCAGCTGCAATAGAAGCTAATCGTGCTTGAGCTTCATCAGATCTACTTGTTATAACGACTGGCACTTTTCCACCGACAACAACTCCTGCGGCACATGCTCCACTAAAATATATCAGCATTTTTACTAACGCATTTCCAGTTTCTACACTTGGCACTAACAATACATCTGCCTCACCAGCAACTAAATTTTTAATTCCTTTTATTGCTGCTGATTTTTTTGAAATGCTATTGTCAAATGCTAAAGGACCAAAAACATCAGCATTTAAATTTTCTTCTTTAGCTAACTTTGTAATTTCTGCTGCTTCAATGGAACTTGGCACACTTTCTAAAACTTCTTCTGTTGCTGATAAAACAGATATTTTTGGTCTTTCTATTCCTATTCTATGTGAAAAATTTACTACATTTTTCAAGATATGCATTTTAGTTTTTACATTGGGCAATACATTTAATGCTCCATCAGTAATAATTAAGGGCTTATCTTCTTTATCAATAGTCATATGCCAAATGTGACTTAACCTTGTTTTTCCTAATAAATTATATTCACGTTTAAGAACTTCTTTCATAAGAACATCTGTATGAATATGGCCCTTCACTATTATTTGTACCTTGCCTTCACTTGCTAATTTAGCAGCAATTTTAGCAGTATCATTTTCCACAGGCTCATGAATAAGCTCGTATTTTGAAATATCCCATTTAATATCTTCAGCACATTTTTGAATTTCTACTTCATGACCAATAAATATGGGCTCAATTAAATTTTCATTAACCGCGTCTTGAACGGATAACATAGGCAAAGGTTTGCCAGCATTTACAACTGCAACTTTAACTCCTTTTTTTTTATGAGCTAAATCTAATAAGTTATTTGGACAGACAATTTCTTTGTTTGAAAGCATTTTTTCTACAAATAAGTGAAAAAACTTAACATGTATATAAAAAAAAATTCTTTATATAAATTTAACAAGTTTATATAATTAGTCTTGAGCGGGGGAGACTTTGGAAATTGTAACTAAAATTGCGCCAATCATATTGGCCTTGATAATGTTAGGCTTAGGCCTGGGATTAAAACTGGAAGATTTTGGAAGAGTATTCAAAACACCAAAAGATTTTATTGTTGGTTTTATTTCTCAATTAATAATTCTTCCAATTGTAGCATACATATTACTTTTAATTCTAAAAACACCACCTGAAATAGCAATAGGGGTGATGATTATAGCTGCAGCTCCAGGAGGTGTAACATCTAATGTAATGACAAAGTTTGCCGATGGTGATGTTGCATTATCAATATCTTTAACAGCTGTTATTAGTTTATTAAGTATTATTACTGTTCCGTTAATAATCTTTACATCTGCAGATATGTTAGGGATAACAGAGGTTTCTCAAAATATTTCAATGACAGGAATAGCTTTAAAAATGTTTTTAGTGGTAACGGTACCTGTAATATTAGGAATGATTATCAGAAAATTTGCTGAAAATTTTGTATCTTCTAAAGTTGAAATATTTAACAAACTTAACATAGTATTGTTTGCTGTTTTTTTTGTAGCAGCGTTTTATGAAGAAAGAGAAAATATTCTTAGCTTTATCAAACAAGCAGGTTTAATTGCTTTAATTTTAAATATTTCAATGATGGTTATCGCATATTTTATTGCAAAAGCTTTTACTTCAGGTGTTAAACAAATGAAGTGTATTGCTTTAGAATGTGGATTACAAAATGGTACGTTAGCGCTATTTGTCTCTACGCAAATATTTGGTACTGATATATTATATGCATTACCAACAGGTGCTTATGCACTAATCATGTATATAACTGGATTTATTTTTATTTATTTTTTAAGAAAGTCTAATTAGTTATTGATTATTCTTATTTGATTAAAAACTTTATAAATAAAATGGCTTAAGCTAAGTATATTCTTATT
>CACIOP010000012.1 GCA_902588315.1 uncultured Pelagibacteraceae bacterium | reverse complement strand
TGAAAATGGTTGCAGCAGCTAAATTAAGAAGAGCTCAAGAAAGCGCTGAGAAGGGAAGACCTTATTCTGAAAAAATGAATAATGTTATTTTAAATTTATCAAATGGTATATCTGATAAAGAAAATGCACCAAAGTTATTGTCAGGGACTGGTCAAGAAAAAACTCATCTTTGTGTGGTGTTGACTTCTGATAGAGGTTTATGTGGTGGATTTAATTCTAATATTATTAAAAAAGCCAAAAGTTATTTTGCAAAAATTTTAGATGAAGGTAAAGAACTTAAAATTATTACAGTAGGCTCAAAAGGAAATGATCAATTAAAAAGAGTTTATGGTGACAAAATAATTGAAAATATTTCTTTCAAAGAATCTAAAAATGCAAATTATTTTGATGCTGATAAAGTTGGGAAAATGGTAATTGAAAAATTCGAGGCAGGTGAATTTGATTTTTGTACAATTTTTTATAACCAATTTAAAAATGTAATTACTCAAATTCCTCAAGCACAGCAAATTATCCCTTTAAACAATGAAGGAGAAGAAAACAGTTCAGAAGAAAGTTACGAATTTGAACCAGATGAAGATGAAATTTTAAGCAATTTATTGCCAAAAAATATTTCTACGCAAATATTTAAGGCTATGTTAGAGAATTCAGCTAGCGAACAAGGGTCTAGAATGAGTGCAATGGATAATGCGACCCGAAACGCAGGTGAAATGGTTGACAAACTTACTATCGAATATAATAGAAGTCGTCAGGCAGCAATTACAAAAGAACTAATAGAAATCATATCAGGAGCAGAAAGTTTATAATTATGAGCAAAGGAATAATCACACAAGTTATTGGAGCGGTAGTAGACGTAAAATTTGATGGTGAACTACCAGAAATTTTAACAGCATTGGAATGTAAAAATGGTGATAACAGACTAGTTTTAGAGGTAGCACAACACTTAGGTGAAACTACTGTTAGAACAATTGCTATGGATGCTACTGAAGGACTAAAAAGAGGTGATCAAGTTACCAACACAAATGCTCCTATTCAAGTTCCGGTTGGGCCTGAAACTCTTGGAAGAATTATTAATGTAATTGGTGAACCAATTGACGAAAGAGGTGAAGTTAAAACTAAAGAAAGTTGGCCAATTCATAGAGCTGCACCTGAATTTAATGACCAATCAACAGAAACTGAAATCCTTGTAACAGGTATCAAAGTAATTGATTTGCTTGCGCCTTATGCAAAAGGTGGAAAGATTGGATTATTTGGTGGAGCAGGAGTAGGAAAAACAGTTTTAATTATGGAATTAATTAACAACGTTGCAAAAGCTCATGGTGGTTTCTCAGTTTTCGCGGGAGTTGGAGAGAGAACTAGAGAAGGAAATGACCTTTATCATGAAATGATTGAGTCTGGAGTAATTAAAAAGGAGGGAGCTGGTTCAAAAGCTGCTTTAGTTTATGGACAGATGAATGAACCTCCTGGAGCAAGAGCAAGAGTTGCACTTACAGGTTTAACTGTAGCTGAATACTTTAGAGATCAGGAAGGTCAGGACGTACTCTTCTTTGTAGATAACATTTTTAGATTTACTCAGGCAGGATCAGAGGTTTCAGCTTTGTTGGGAAGAATTCCATCTGCTGTTGGATATCAACCGACATTAGCTACTGACATGGGTAACCTACAAGAAAGAATTACGACTACAAACAAAGGGTCAATCACATCTGTACAAGCAATTTATGTACCTGCTGATGATTTAACAGACCCCGCTCCAGCAACATCGTTTGCTCACTTGGATGCAACGACTGTACTTTCAAGACAAATTGCAGAAATTGGTATTTATCCTGCTGTAGATCCACTTGATTCTACATCAAGAATTTTAGATCCAAGAATTGTTGGAGATGAACATTATAGAGTAGCAAGAGATGTTCAACGAATTCTACAATCATATAAATCACTACAAGATATTATAGCTATTCTTGGTATGGATGAGTTATCAGAAGAAGATAAATTAGTTGTAGCAAGAGCAAGAAAAATCCAGAGATTTTTATCTCAACCATTCTTTGTTGCAGAAGTATTCACTGGTTCTCCAGGAAAACTTGTTGATCTTGACTCAACTATCAAAGGTTTTGATGCAATCTGTAAAGGTGAATATGACCACTTACCTGAAGCTGCTTTTTATATGGTTGGAACAATTGAAGAAGCTATAGAAAAAGCTAAGAAAATGGAACAAGAAGCTGCTGCTTAATGAGCGAAGAGTTTAAAGTTGAAATAGTAAATCCTGAAAAATCTTTTTTAGTAAAAGATGATGTTTCAGAAGTTGTGGTCCCTGCTTTTGAAGGAGAGATGGGAATATTGAAGGATCATATTTCTATTATTTCCTTTTTAAAACCTGGGATAATTAAGATTTTATCAAAATCAGGTGATGAAAATTACTATGTTGAAGATGGGATTGTTGAGTTTAAAAATAACAATCTATCTATTTTAACAAGTACAATTTTTAATCTTGCTGATATGGATAAATCAAAGCAACAAGATTTACTTAAACAGGCAGAAGAAGAGGCTAATAAAACCGATATTAATGATCAATCTAAATATTTAGCAGATCAAAAAGTTGAAGTTTTAAAAACTCTAAATTAATTTTTTTACTTTTTCTTTAAGTTCTTTGTAAACATGATGTTTAAAATCAACAACAACATCAGTAATTAAATCTAAGTCGATCCACTTCCAATCTAAAAATTCTGGATTAGATGTATTAATGTTTATTTCATTATCATTTCCAATAAATCGCATTAAAAACCATTTTTGCTTCTGACCTTTGTACTTACCTTTCCAAATAATACCTAGTAATCTATCAGGTAAATCATAGGTTAATGTACCATCTAATTCTTTTATAAGTTCTACGCTTTTGATACTTGTTTCTTCCTCTAGTTCTCTAAATGCAGCTTTTAAATTATCCTCTCCCTCATCAACACCACCCTGAGGCATTTGCCAAAAATTTTTAGGATTATCTATTCTTTTCGCTACGAATACTTTATTTTCTTTATTTAATAACACAATTCCGACCCCACTTCTCAGTGGTAAATCTTTTAAATTTTTATTCATATTATCCGTTAAGTAACTTAATAGCGTAGTTTAATTGATTATCAGTATCAGTTTTTATTCTAAAATCATCACCTTCCTCATTTACTTCAATATCTGGTCTAACACCTACTTCAGAAATAGATTTTCCAGAAGGAAGATAATATTTTGCGACAGTTAATCTGATAGCACCACGATTTTTTAAAGGAATAATGGATTGGACAGAACCTTTACCAAAGCTATTTTCACCAACGATGATTGCTCTTTTGTGATCCTTTAAAGCTCCAGCAACAATTTCAGAAGCAGATGCTGAACCATAGTTAATTAAAACCAATAGTGTTTTTCCATCGGTAATATCTCCTTTTTTTGCAAACCATTTTCTATTTTCAGATTTTTTTCTGCTTTTTGTTGAAACTATCTCTCCATTTTCCAGAAAAAAATCTGATATCTTTATTGCTTGAGATAAAAGACCTCCAGGATTATTTCTTAAATCTAAAATAAATGAATTTAAGTTTTTATCTTTCTTAAGTTTTTTAATTTGTTTTTCTATTTGATCACTACTGTTATCGTTAAATGAAGTAAGCCTGATGTATCCAATATTTTCATCTATAATTTCAGATTTTACAGATTGAACCTGAATAACTTCTCTTATGATATTAAATGTTAGCGCTTTTCTTTCGCCTCTTCGTCTTACTGTTAACTCTATTCCAGAACCTACAGGTCCTCTCATTAAATCAACAGCTTCACTTAATGATTTTCCTTGAACCTGGACATCATTTATTTTGACTATGTAATCACCAGCTTTTAATCCAGCCCTAGATGCAGGTGTATCATCTATTGGTGAAATTACTTTTACCACACCAGCCTCCATGCTAACTTCAATTCCTAGTCCACCAAATTCACCACTGGTTTCTGTTTGCATTTCATCAAAAATTTTAGGAGACATGTAGGATGAATAAGGATCTAAGGATTGTAAAAGTCCATTGATAGCAGAGTCCATACTCTCAGATTGGTTGAACTCATCAACATACTCTTTATTAATTTTTTCTAGAACCTCACCGAAGAGATCAATTTTTTTATAAATATCAATTTCAGCTGAAATAACTGTTTTATTTAAATAAAAGACAGAAAAAAAAATTAATAATAAAAATTTAATTTTTTTCATATCATCACTTTTTCTTTTGGAATTAGCTCTGACCAAATTTTCTCTAATTCATAAAATTTTCTTTTTTCTGGATGAAAAATATGAACAATCAAATCAATCCCATCAACAAGTTTCCATTCTCCACTTTCTTTACCTTCAATTTTAGAATCCTTTACACCGTTATTTTTAAGTTTTTCTAAAACTTGTTCTGATAAAGATTGAATATGTCTAGATGATGTTCCACTTGCTATGATCATGTAATCAGCCATAGAACTTTTGTCTTTAAGATCAATTGTTACAATGTCTTGAGCTTTATTGAGATCTAGTGTGTTGATTACAATTTCTTTTAGGTCTGAAATTTTGTCCATTAATTGAATTTAGATTATCAAATTTTTCTTAATTGAGAAGATGAAATGTTGACTTTATTAAACTCAATAAACTCTAGATTGGTCTTATTAAGTTGCTTAAATGTCTTTGATTTTAAAGAATTTTTTTTATACCCATGTCGGTCAAAAACTAGGATGTTACATTTTTGTGAAATTAATTTAGATTTATGCCATTTATGAAAGTTAATAAGGTTGTCGGCACCCATTAAAAAATAAATTTCAATGCTTTTATCTTTTTTTAAATGATTGATTAAATTAATAGTTTTATTTGATTTAATAATTTTTTCATAAAATTTAACCTTAATAAATGAATTTGTACTAATAATTTTTTTACAATATTTAATTCTGTCAGTAACAGATGTCTTACTCTCTATTTTAAATGGATTTTTTTTTGTAATTGCCCAAATAACTTTTTTGAGTTTGAATCTTTTCTTTGCTTCCTTAGAAATTGCCAAATGTCCTTTATGTGCAGGATCAAACGATCCACCTAATAAACCAATTTTTATTTTTGTGTTATTCAATTTAATTTCTTATTTTACCATTACTAGTGATTTCATATTTATATGAAATTAATTGATTTAAACCTACAGGACCTCTTGGTGGCAGTGTATTAGTAGAAATTCCAACTTCTCCACCAAATCCAAATTCACCACCATCAGCAAATTGAGTTGAGGTATTATGCATTGCAATTGAACTTTTAACATTTTTTAAGAAGTATTTTGCTGTTTTTTTATTTTTTGTAATGATGGAGTCAGTGTGCATAGTACCATATTTATTAATATGCTTAATTGCCTCTTCAGAATTTTTAACAATTTTAACAGATACAATTGATGCCAAATATTCAGTTGACCAATCTTTTTCTTTTGCAGGATATACTTGACCTTTGTAATAACTCTTCAAAATCTTATCACCAATTATTTTACAACCATTATTTTCAAGTGCCTGCAAAATAGGATTGCAAAATTTTTTGACTATATTTTTATGAATAAGAATAGTTTCAGTTGCACCACAAATACTTGTATTTCTTAATTTAGCGTTATAAACAATTTCTTTAGCCATTTTTAATTCTGCATCCTTATCTATATAAGTATGACAAAGTCCCTCTAAGTGCCCAATTATAGGTACTTTGGATAATTCTAAAACTTTTTTAACTAAATTTTTTCCACCACGAGGTATTATGACATCGATATATTTTTTCATTTTAGAAAGCATAATATCCACAATCCTCCTTTGTTTTGAATCGATAAATTGTATAAAGTTTTCATCAACTTTATTTTTTTTAAGTGCTTTTCTAAACAACTTAGCTAAAGCTTTGTTTGAATTTATGGCCTCAGAGCCTCCTTTCAAAATCACTACATTTCCAGATTTAAAACAAAGACTAGCAACATCTGAAGTTACATTTGGTCTACTTTCATAGATAACACCAATAACTCCAATTGGTATTGATACTCTTTTTATATTTAAACCATTTGGCCTTTTCCATTTTTCTAAAGTGTTATTTATAGGATCCCTTAATTTAGCTATTTTTAAAATAGAATTTATAATTCCATTCAATTTAATTTCATCTAAATGAAGTCTTTTTATTAAGTTCTCTTTTAACCTTCTTTTTCTTGCGTAATTAATATCTTTTGAATTTTGATTTATAATATATTTTTTTTCATTCTTAATTAATTTCGCGTAATCATTTAAGACTTTATTTTTTACTTCAGTTGTAACTTTATACTCACTAGCTTTGCGAGCTTTTCTTCCAATTAAATTCATATATTTAATCATTTAAATTTCCACCATATCATCTTTATGAATAACTTCTGATTTTGCAACATAGCCTAATAATTTTTCAATTTCATTCGAATGATGACCCATAATTTTATTCACCTCATCAGAAGTAAAGGAACTTAACCCTCTGGCACATTCGTTATTTTTTTTATCTAATACTTTAATATGATCACCTTTATTAAATCTTCCCGAAACTTTTTTAATTCCTGCTGCTAACAAACTTTTTCCAGATTTTAATGCCTTTTTAGCACCATCATCAATTATTAATGCTCCTTTAGGTGCTACAGAGCTTATTATCCATTTTTTTCTAGCATCTAACTTTGAAATTTTTGGACTAAACCAGGTGCAGTTATTTTTTTCAATTATTTTTGAGATAGGATTTGAATATAGTCCATTTGCAATAACCATACTAGTACCAGCAAGCTGGCATATTTTTGCTGCTTCAATTTTTGTATGCATACCACCACTCCCATATTCATTTACGCCTTTAATATAAATTTTTTTTAGATCTTTATTTAGGTCATCTATTTTCTTTATTAGTTTAGCATCCTTAAAAATTTTAGGATTTTTTGTATACAAACCATCAACATCAGATAATAAAATTAAGGTATCTGCGTTTGTAATTTGCGCAACCCTAGATGCCAATCTATCATTATCTCCATATTTTATTTCACTCGTTGCGATAGTATCATTTTCATTGACCACAGGAATAAAACCAAGTTCAAAAAGATTATCAAAAGTTCGTTTTGCATTGAGAGATCTTCTTCTTTCCTCAGTGTCTTCTAATGTAAGCAAAATCTGAGAAATATTTAATTTATATTTTGCAAAAGTTTGAGAAAATAAATTCATCAGCTCTATTTGACCAATAGAAGCAATAGCCTGACTCTTATCTAATTTAATATTTTTTTTATTATAATTCATTTTCTTGCAACCCAAAGCTATAGCGCCAGAGCTAACAATAACTACTCTTTGATTTTTATCTCTTAATTTTTTAATGTCTTTTGCAAAACTAGATAACCATTGTCTCCTAATTTTTTTATTTTGATCAACTAGTAGAGATGATCCAATTTTGACAACAATTATTTTGGAGTTTTTAAGATACATAAGACAAAAGTTTTGCTTTAATTTTTGATACAGATTCTTTTTCCAGAGTTGTCATTGTCATAATCTCACAATTTTTACCTTTTGAAAAATGATCTATAACTTCATTTGCTGTTTCTTCATCAATCAAATCAATTTTATTAAGCACAATTAGTTCTTTTTTTTCTAATAACTTTGCACTGTAGCTTTTTAATTCATTTTTCACCTGATTATAAGACTCATTCAGATCTAAGTTGGTGACATCAATTAAGTGCAGTAAAGACTTACATCTCTCTATATGTTTTAAAAACTGTATTCCTAAGCCTATACCTTCATGAGCTCCTTCAACTAATCCTGGAATATCTGCAATGGTAATTTCTTTATCATCGTAAGAAGCAACACCAAGATTTGGATTAATAGTTGTGAATTTGTAATTTGCAATTTTTGGATTTGCGTTTGTTAGAGCTGCTAACAAACTTGATTTTCCTGCATTTGGTAATCCAATAATACCGATATCAGCAATTGTTTTTAATTGAAGCCATATTGTAAATTCTTCTCCGATAGTGCCTTTAGTAAATTTTCTTGGAGCTCTATTTGTAGAACTTTTAAATCTTGTGTTTCCTAAACCTCCTTTTCCACCGGCAGCCGCAACATATTCTTCACCTTTTTTATTAAAATCGAAAAGAAGAGTTTTGTTATCCTCTTCAAATACCTGTGTACCTAGAGGAACTTTTAAAATTAAATCTTCACCACCTTTTCCTGTTCGATTTTGACCGGAACCGTTTTCCCCACGTTCGGCTTTGTGGTGTTGTTGATATCGATAATCAATAAGGGTATTTAAATTTTCCTCTGACTTTAAAATAATTGATCCACCTTTTCCACCATCCCCACCATCTGGTCCACCAAACTCAACATATTTCTCTCTTCTAAAACTAGGAGATCCATCTCCGCCATTTCCAGCTTTAATATATATTTTAACTTGATCGAGAAATTTCATAATACAACATCTATTTTAATTGGTTGTACTATTAATTGGGCTTTACAGAAACGAAAGTTCTATCTGATTTTGATTTTTTGAAGACAACTTTTCCCTTAACAACTGAAAATATTGAATGATCTTTGCCCATACCAACATTTTCACCTGGAAAAATCTTAGTTCCTCTTTGTCTAACAATTATGTTTCCAGGAATTACTGTTTCACCACCATACTTTTTTACACCAAGTCTTCTGCCGGCACTATCTCGTCCGTTTCGTGATGATCCACCTGCTTTTTTTGTTGCCATAACTTACCTAATAACTATTTGCTTACTGCTTCCTTAACTTCTTCTTTTTTTGAAGTTTTAGAAATTTTTTCAGCTTCTGATAACACTTTACCATCTTTTGAAAAAATTTTGTTAATTCTTATCATAGAATATTCTTGTCTATGCCCATTTTTTCTTCTTGAATTTTGTCTTCTTCTTTTTTTAAAAATTAAAATAGTTCTATTTTTACTATTTTTAATTAAATTAGCTTCTACTTTTGCACCCTCAACATTTGGAGTTCCAATTTCAATTGATTTGTCATCACCGTATGCCAAAATTTCATTAAACTCTATTTTAGTATCAGGTTTAGAATCTGGTAGTTTTTCAATCTTTAGAATTTCTCCAGATTTTACTTTATACTGTTTTCCACCTGTTTTTATTACTGCGTATGACATAGTATGATTTAATTTAAAGTTACCGCAATATAGTTGTAGTCAGCCTTTAGTCAAGCCGAATTAATTAGAAATTATCCTTAAAATCTCTTAATTTTGAAAAGGTTTTTACATCTTTTGCTCTTAAAAATATATTACAATCCAATTCCTCTTTTAAAGTTGAGGGTATGGTAGGAATTCCATTTTCTCTTAATTTTTCTATTTTTTCTATTTTTTTTTGTAAATCTTTGTTTTCTGAATCATATTTTTTACAAAATTTTGCATTGTTAAGAGTGTATTCATGACCACAATAAATTTTTGTCTCTTTTGGTAATAATTTAATTTTGTTCAAAGACTCAAACATTTCTTCATAAGAGCCTTCAAATATTCTTCCACAGCCAAGTGAGAAAAGTGTATCTCCAGTAAAAACTAATTTTTCTTTAAAAAAATTAAAACAAATATGGCCTGATGTGTGTCCAGGTATATGCATAATTTTAGCTTCAAAGTTTTCAGCTTTCCATATTTGATTGTCTTCTAACAATATGTCTATTCCAGGTATTCTTTTTGAGTCTCCTTTAAAACCCACAACAACTGACCCATATCTTTTTTTTAATTCTTGATTTCCTCCAATATGATCATAATGATGATGAGTATTAAGAATATATTTTAATTTTATATTTTTATTTTTTAGGAAATTTATTATTGGTTCAGACTCACTGGGATCTACAACACATGCAAAATTGTTACTTTCATCTATTATTAAATAGCTATAATTGTCTTGAAGACAGGGTATAATTTCAATACGCATTTTATTTTTCTATCAAAAATATACCTAGATCTGCAAACAAATTTTTAACTCCTAAATTGCTCTCATTTATTATTGATGAATTAAGATTATTTAAAGCGAGTGATTTAAAAATTTTAATATCTTTTGATTTTACAAAGTGAAAAAAATCTTTGATTGTACACATATGTAAATTTGGTGTGTTATACCATTCATCTGGTAATGTTTTTGTAATTGGCATTGTACCTTTAAATAATAAATGAAATCTTACTTTCCAGTATCCAAAATTAGGAATCGTAACTATTGCTTTTTTTCCAACTCTTAAAAGTTCATCTAAAACTAATTCAGGATTAAGAAAAGCTTGAAGAGTTTGACTTAAAACAACATAATCAAATGATTTGTCTGGAAATTGTTTTAAATCTTTTTCAGCATTTCCTTCAATTACAGTTAAACCTTTTGCAATACATTCTTGAACTTTTTCTTTTGAAATCTCTAATCCTCTTATATTTATGTTTTTATTATCCTTTAAAAATTTCATCAAAGTTCCATCAGCACAACCTACATCTAAGACTTTCTTATCTTTTTCAATTAAATCTGCTATTACCTGAAATTCATTTTTCATAATTAATTTTCTTCGTAAGATTTATCTAAAAAGTTTTTAAGTGCACTTAAGAAATCAGGAACGTCTAGTAAAAAGGAGTCGTGACCTTTATCTGACTCAATTTCTACAAATCCAACATCAGCTCCTATTGAGTTTAAAGCAATTACAATATCTTTGTTTTCTTGGGTTGGATAAAGCCAATCTGAAGTAAAAGAAATTATAAAAAATTTCGCGTTTGTATTTATAAATGCTTCTGAAAGATTACCATTAAATTGCTTAGCTAAATCAAAATAATCCATAGCTCTAGTAATATAAAGATAACTATTTGCATCAAATCTATCTACGAAAACTGAGCCCTGATATCTTAAATAACTTTCTATTTGAAAATCAGCGTCAAATCCAAATTTAAGATCTTCTCTTTCTTGCAACTTTCTTCCAAATTTTTCCTGCAAACCTTTTTTAGATAAATAAGTAATATGAGCTGCCATTCTAGCTACTGCCAATCCTTTTCCAGGATTAGTATCGCTTGATGTGTAATTCCCATCTTTCCAGTTAATATCAGCTGTAATAGCTTGTCTACCTAGCTCGTTAAAAGCAATATTTTGAGCTGAATGACTAGATGTGGTTGCTATCGGTATCACTGTTTTGGATTTATCAGGAAAGTTGCTAATAAACTGAAGGACTTGCATACCTCCCATTGAACCACCAGTTATAGAAAACAGTTTATCAATACCAAAATGATCAAGTAAATTATATTGAGCATTCACCATATCATTAATTGTAATAACGGGAAAATTTGTTCCAAAAATTTTTTGATCAGGATCTTTATGACTTGGTCCGTATGATCCCATACATCCACCAATTACGTTAGAGCAAATAACAAAATATTTATTCGTATCGATAGCCTTATCAGGACCTACTGCATAACTCCACCAACCCTCTTTGTTAGTTACAGGATTAATTCCCGTTACAAATTGATCTCCTGTTAGAGCATGAAAAACTAATATTGCATTATCTTTTTTTGAATTAAGTGAACCGTAAGTTTCATAGGCTATTGGAAAATCTTTTATGGTTTTTCCACAGTCTAATTTTAGTGGTTTTTTTACAATTAAAGTTTTTATGTTTTTCTCAGTATTCATAGTTTTTGACTGTTTCGAATTGTGAGAAAAAAAACTATTTTAGCGGTTTTTTTTAAGCGCTCGCAATTCAGTTAAATCAGCGCACAATTTTTTTTACTAGAACTTATTTATTATGTCAATTTTTTAAAAAATCCTCTTATTCTCTATAAAATTTTGTAATTTTATCTATAAAGAGCACATAAATTAAAAAAAATGATAACTCTAAATTTCAAAAATTTTAAAATTGAGGCTTATAAGCCTGGCAAATCAAAAGTTAATAAACTTAAGAACGTAATTAAGCTTTCTGCAAATGAGTCTGCTTTAGGTATGAGCCCTAAAGCAAAGAAAATAATATCAAACAAAAATCTGAATTTAGATAAATATCCAGATGGAAAATCTCAAAATTTAAGAAAAGCAATATCTAAAGCTTATAGATGTAATTCTGAGAAAATTATTTGTGGAGCTGGTTCAGATGAAGTTATTCAAATGCTTTGTCAGTTGTTTTTAAAACCAAAAGATGAGGTTGTAGTACCAGAGTACAGTTTTTTAATGTACAGAATTTACTCAAAAATTGTAGGTGCAAAAGTTGTATTTGCAAAAGAAATTAATTTTAAAGTTTCAGTAAATGAAATTTTAAAAAAAATAACGAAAAAAACTAAAATTGTATTTATAGCTAACCCAAACAATCCTACTGGAACTTACTTAACGAAAAAAGAAGTTTTAGAATTAAGAAAAAGATTAAATCAAAAAATTTTACTAGTTATAGATGATGCCTATGCAGAATATATGAAAAACAAAGATTATTCATCTGGGTTAGATTTGTTTAAAAATAAAGACAATGTTTTCATCCTTAGAACTTTTTCAAAAATGTTTGGATTAGCTTCTCTTAGAGTAGGTTGGGGATATGGCTCAAAAAAAATAGTTGATGCACTAAATGTTATAAAACCACCATTTAATGTAAATGGTATTGCTCAATTAGCTGCCACCGAGTCATTGAAGGATAAAGCTTTCATAAATAAATCTATTAGACATAATTTATTATATTCTGAAAAAATTAAGAAATTTCTTGAGGCATATAATATTTTTTCAAATTCAGTTTCAGCAAATTTTTTGTTACTTAATTTTGAAAAATGCAGATATTCAGCAAAATTTCTGTATGAAAAACTTAAAAATAAGGGAATTATTTTAAGATCAACAGAAGATGGTTATCATATAAAGAATAAATTAAGGTTAACTATTGGATCTAAAAAAGAAAACATAAAATTTATGAGTGTTATTAAGCAAGTATTGAAAAAATGAAAAATATTTTAATTATTGGCTGTGGATTATTAGGTTCATCTTTATTAAGGCGTATTAGCAAAAAAAAAATAGCAAAAAAAATATTTATTTATGAAAAATCAAAATCAAATATTGCTAAGATAAAAAGATTAAAATTACCTGGAACAATTGTTAAATCATTAAAAGAAGGTGTAGGTAATTCCGATTTAATCATCTTTTGTACACCAATGAGTGAATACAAAAATATTATTTTAAAAATTAATAAATTTATACCATCGAAAACATTGATTACAGATATTGGTTCTTCAAAAATTGAAACTTCTAAAATTATAAATAAATTTTTAAAGAAAGGTATTCATTGGATTCAAAGTCACCCAATAGCTGGATCAGAGGTCAGTGGACCAGAGCATGGTAAAGAAAATATGTTTACTGATAGATGGTGCATAATAATTAAAGAAAAAAATATTAAAAAAAATTATATAAATATTCTAACTAAGTTTTGGAAAAAAATTGGAGCAAAAGTAGTTGTTATGAGCGCCGAAAAACATGACAAAATTTTTTCTATTACTAGTCATTTACCTCACTTAATTGCGTATAATCTGGTGAAATCTGCACAAGATTTTGAGAAAAAACAAAATTATGAGCTAATCAAATATAGTGCTGGTGGATTACGAGATTTTTCTAGGATTGCAGCATCAAATGAAATCATGTGGAGAGATATTTTTTTTAACAATAAAAATAATATTTCAAAAGCGATTGATTTATTTATTAAAAATTTAAATCAATTTAAAAAAGATATTAATTCAAAAAATAATAAGTCTATCGTAAAGAAACTTACTCAGACTAAAAAAGTAAGGTCAAAAATCATCAAATTGAAACAAGATATTGATAAACCTGATTTTGGAAGAAATTAATATTTTATTCTAGATACTTTTTTTACCTTTAGCTTGGCAGTTTTTTCAATTCTATTAATTGTTTCTATAATTGGCATAATAATTACTTTTCTTTCTGGACCATAAGCATGAATTAGTTGTTTAGAATTTAAGCACATAGCAACATGACCTTTCCAAAAAATAATATCTCCTTTTTTAAATAGTCTTTTCTTTGAATTCTTTTTTGTATATTTGATCTGATCTTTTGTATCTCTTGGATAAAACGAATTATTATAAAAATAAAAAATTTGCAATAAAGCTGAACAATCAACACCTTTAAATGTTTTTCCACCCCAAACATATTTTACTTCGAGAAATTTTTTAAATATTTTTGTAAAATTATTTTCTTTATGGTTTATTTTTTTAATATCAGCTTTTTTAATCCATTTATTTTTTTCAATTTTTACGTAATTCTTATTTTGATCAAATACAGATAATTTGGATGCAAATGGAAGCCAACTGATAGTTCCAATTCCAGGTTTTTTATAAATCTTTGCTTTTAGTGAACTGACTTTATAATTGGGGCTAAATTTTTCTATATATTTTGAATTTTTTATAAACCCCTTATAATTATCAAATAAAGTTTTAATTTTTATCCAATTTTTACTTTTTGCTAGTATTTTGAATTTTTCACCATGTATAATTTGTGAAGTTACCTCAGATCTTTTCGAAGCATTTTTGTAAATATTCGAAAAATTACCTATGAAATAAAAATTATTTTGCACCAATTTTAATTTTGTTTTTAATTAACCACAAACAAATTAATGATGGTATCACCATTATAGTCGTTAAAACAAAAAATGTTCCCCAATCTCCGTTTAACCAGTCAACTAGAGCGCCTGAGGATGAAGCTAAGGTAGTACGACCAGCAGTACCAATTGAAGCAAGTAATGCATATTGTGTGGCTGTATAAGTTCTGTCAACTAGTAATGATATAAATGCAACAAATGCTACAGTTGCAAAAGCTGCTGTGATATCATCGGCTATAACCGCAATTGCAAATAAAATTTCTGATTTTCCAGTCCACGCTAAAACTGCGAATAAAAGGTTGGTTATAGCCATTAATCCACCAGCAAAGAACATAGTTTTAATTGTTCCAGCTCTCATGGCCATTACTCCACCCAACAAAGTAAATACAACTGTTGTTATCCAGCCAAGTCCTTTTGAATAAATTGCAATTTGACCTTTGGAGAAACCAATTTCTTTATAAAAAACAATAGACATTCTTCCCATAAATGCCTCACCTATCTTGAACAAGAAAACAAATCCTAAAATTCCAGCTGCAATGGCAAAACCATTTTTTCTAAAAAAACTAATGATAGGTCCGCCTATAGTTCCTGTAATATATGCGATAAAGTTTGTAATAATATTGCTAGATCCAAGTTTTCCTTCAATTAATTTGTCTGTTTCTCTCTGTTTTGCTTGTCTGTTTGTCTCTATAGGTTCATGAACAAACATTAATCCAATATTCATTAAAATTATTAAAATACCTAAAATTAAAAAAGTAGCTTGCCAATAGTCAGCCACCCCTAGGTTTTCAAAAAATTCTGCTGTGAATAAAGCAACAACTCCACCTAATTTATAACCTGTCCACCAACCAACAACAGCCATAGCTGCACCAGCAGCCATTGATTTTCCTTCATTTTCATTTATCTGTTCAATTCTTAATGCATCTACAGTTATATCTTGGGTTGCTGACGCAATAGCAATAATTAAACCTACAGTGATTAATAAAGCCAAATTTTCAGTTGGATTAATCACACTCCAAACAACAAGACTTAACAAAATAATTAATTGCATCAAAACTATCCATCCTCTTCTATGACCTAATTTTTTTGTTAGTATTGGAATTTGAATTCTATCTATAATGGGAGCCCACAAATAATTGAAAGCATATACTCCAAAAATTAAACCTGCCCATCCAATTGTTGATCTACTAAGACCTTCTTCTTTAAGCCAAAGACTTAAGCTGCTTGCAATTAATACCCATGGAAATCCACTTATTGCACCTAATAAAAGAATTCTTACCATTCGAATATCTTTATAAACTGCAAGAGAATCAAGCCATGTTTGTTTTTTTGTTTCAGACATAATTAATTTCTCCAAAAAGATGGTAAGAACAATACTAATATTGCAAACAACTCAAGTCTACCTAAAATCATACCTACAGTTAAGATCCATTTAGAAATATCAGGTAAAGATGAAAAATCTCCATTAGGTCCTATTATAGGACCTAAACCAGGACCAACATTTGATATTGATGTTGCCGCTCCAGACATAGCGGTTATAAAGTCGAGACCTGTTAATGATAATAATGCAGCTAAAATAAAAAAAATAACAAAATAAAAATAAATAAATGAAATTATTGATGCAATAAATTTATCATCAACAGATCCTTGATCGTATTTAATTACAAATATTCCCTTGGGATATATAATTTTTTTTAATTGATTTAATATAAATAAATATAGAATCTGAATTCTAAAAATTTTAATACCACAAGTAGTTGATCCAGCACAGCCCCCAATAAACATTAATGCAAGAAATATTGTTATAGGAAAACTTCCCCAACCGTCGAATTCAGCATTTACATAACCTGTTCCAGTCAATATTGAAATTGTATTAAAAAAAATAGATCTCAAACTAAAGTTTCCGTTATTATTAAATAATAAATAAATTGATAATATAATTATGCTTATAATTATTATTTTAATAAATGTTCTGATTTGAATATCGTTTAAAAATATTTTTTTATTACCACTAATAAATTTAATATATGCAATAAATGGAATACTTCCTAAAATTATAAAAATCATTGATGATATTTCTATAGGAACACTGTCAAAATATCCGATAGATTGATTATAATTAGAAAATCCACCAGTAGCTATGGTAGTCATAGAATGAGTTAAACTATCGAATTTCCCCATTCCAAATATCCAATATGATAATGCACAAAGAGCGGTTAGACCTGAATAAATATAAATAAGTCTCAAAGCTATTTCTTTTGATTTAGGAAGAATTTTTTCAGAGGAGTCGTTGCTAGAAATTTTAAATAATTGCATACCACCAACATTCATTATTGGCATTAGTGTAATTGCCATCACAATAATACCAATGCCACCTAGCCATTGTAGTATTGCTCTCCATAATAGAATGCCTTTTGGAGTATTCTCTAAGTTGGAAATAATTGTAGATCCAGTTGTTGTAATACCAGACATACTCTCAAAAAAAGCATCAGTAATTGAAAGTTCCATAGTCGAAAATATAAATGGTAAAGATCCAAAAATAGCAATACTTAACCAGGACAAAGCAGTTAATAAAAATGCTTGTTGTAAATTTAACTTTTTGTCGTGGTCTAGATTTGAAAGAAAAAATAATGATCCAAAAATTATTGTCACAATAGATGCACCAAAAAATGATGAATCTATTTCAGAATAAATAAATTGAGCAATTATAGGGATGAACATTGAGACCCCTAAAATTATTTGCAAAATTCCAAGTGTAAAAAAAACAGTTTTATAATTAGACATTTTGAAAGAACATTATTTTATGGTAAATAAATTTCAACTCTATAAGAATTAATAAAATCGCCAATTTAAGATTTTTATAAAAGATATACTCGTGATTAAAAAAGAAATTTTAGACAAAACAAGTGCTTGGCCTTTCGTTGAAGCAAAAAAAATGCTTCGAGAGAGAAAATCATTTATTGATAAAAAAGGGAAAATTACCCTTCAAACAGGATATGGCCCAAGTGGCCTTCCTCATATCGGAACATTTGGTGAAGTTGCAAGGACTTCAATGATGGTAAATGCCTTAAAGCAACTTACAGATTTACCAACTGAGATAATTACTTTTTCTGATGATATGGATGGTTTAAGAAAAGTTCCTGATAATGTTCCTAATCAGGAATTATTAAATAAAAACTTACATAAACCATTAACACAAGTTCCTGATCCATTTGAAAAATTTGCAAGTTTTGGAGAACATAATAATGAAATGTTAAAAGATTTTTTAAATAGTTTTAATTTTAAATACAGTTTTAAAAGTTCGACATCTTTATACAAAGGTGGTTTTTTTAACTCAACTTTAAAAATTATTTTAGAAAATTATGATGGTATAATGAACATTATACTTCCAACTTTAGGCAAAGAACGTCAACAAACTTACTGCCCTTTTTTACCTATTTGTCCAGACACAGATCATGTCCTCGAAATTCCAGTTATAGAAATTGATAAAAAAAATTCTAAAATAATTTTTGATAATAAAGGAAAAAAATTAGAATCTAGTATTTTGGATGGAAATTGTAAATTACAATGGAAAGTTGATTGGGCAATGAGATGGTATGCTCTAGATATAGATTTTGAAATGTATGGAAAAGACCTTATTGAGAGCGCAATTTTATCAACTAAAATAATAAATTTGATTGGTAAAAAACATCCATCTGGATTTGCTTATGAATTATTTCTTGATGAAAAGGGTGAAAAAATTTCAAAATCAAAAGGAAATGGTATTACTATCGACCAATGGTTAAAATATGCTTCACCCGAAAGCTTATCTTTATACATGTATCAAAATCCAAAAAGAGCAAAAAAACTTTATAAAGAAATAGTGCCTAAAGCTGTAGATGAGTATCTTGATAATATTGAAAAATCAAAAAAACAAACTGAACAACAATTAGTGATGAATCCTGTTTGGCATGTTCATAATGGACATATTCCAAAAGAAGAGATGATTATGACCTTTTCTATGTTGTTGAATTTAGTTGAAACAAGTAACGCTGATAACAAGGATTTATTATGGAAGTTCGTTAAAAAATACAAATCTAATATTCATGAAAAAAATTTTCCGATTTTTGATGGACTAGTTGGTTATGCAATTAAGTATTTTAATGATGTTATTAAGGCTCAAAAAAAATATAAAAATCCATCTGAAAATGAAAAATTAGCTCTACAAGCCTTAGTTAAAACTTTAGAACAATGTAATGACCAAATGTCTCCAGAGGATATACAAACATTAATTTATTCAACAGGCAAAGAAAATGGTTATGCAGAAAACTTAAGAGATTGGTTTAAGTTAATTTATGAAGTGGTGTTTGGAGATGAAAATGGACCTAGAATGGGTTTTTTTATAAGTTTTTTCGGTGTTAACGAAACAAAAGAATTGATAATTAGTAAATTGAAATAATGTATTCAAATTTAAGATCTTTAATATTTAAAATAGATCCTGAAAGAGCACATTTTTTAGCAATTCAATCACTCAAACTCAATTTAGTTTCAAATATATTTGATGAAAACAAAAACGATCCAATTTTAAAAACAAAATTATTTAATCAAAATCTTGATAATCCTATCGGTATTGCTGCAGGTTTTGATAAGAATGCAGAGGTATATAACCCTTTATTTAAGCTGGGTTTTGGATTTGTTGAAGTAGGTACAGTTACTCCATTAAAACAATATGGAAATGAAAAACCAAGAGTATTTAGATTGGTAGAAGATCAAGCATTAATTAATAGGTTAGGTTTTAACAACCATGGATCAGATACAATATTAAACAGAATAAAATCTAATAAAAAACTAGGTGTGCTTGGTGTAAATGTAGGTCCAAACAAAGATTCTAATGATAGATTGAATGATTATTTAATTGGATTAGAAAAATTTTCTGAAGTTGCAGATTATATTACAATTAATATTTCGTCACCAAATACTGAAAATCTAAGAAACTTTCATGATGAGAATAAATTAAAAGAGTTATTAAAATCTATATCAGAGAAAAAAAAACAATTAAAAACTGAAATTCCTGTAGCTGTAAAAATTTCACCAGATATAAATGTAAATCAAATTGACTTAATTTCAGAAATACTTTTAGAAAATGAAATAAGCGCAATAATAATTTCAAATACTTCCGAATCTTCTCGGGAAACACTTCAAAATATACAGAGACATCAAAAAGGTGGTTTATCTGGAAAACCTATTGAGAAAAAATCAAATCTTTTAATAAGTAAATTCTATAACTTAATAAAAGGTAAAATTAAAATAATTGGAGTAGGTGGCGTTGACTCTGGTAAAGCAGCTTATGACAAGTTTTTATTAGGAGCAGATTATGTTCAGTTGTATACCGGCATGGTATTTCAAGGACCCAATATTGCTGGGATGATTAAAAAGGACCTAAAAGAATTACTAATAAGAGATGGTGTCAAAAATTTCACAGAAATTGTGGGAAATAAAACTGTTTCTTAAATGTATTAAACTTGACGCCTTCAATATCTCCCCTTATATAGGCACTGTTATTATGTCAAAAAAATGTGAACTTACCGGTAAAATTCCTATGAAAGGTCATAATGTTAGTCATGCTAACAACAAGACTAAAAGAAGATTTTTACCGAATCTTAAAAAAGTAAAATTTACAAGTGAGCTTACTGGAAGAAGTTTAAAACTTACTGTAAGCAATTCAGGTGTAAGATCAGTTGACAAAAAAGGAAGTTTTGATGAATTTTTAAAAACTGTAAAAAATAAAAATTTATCTCCTAGATTAAAAAAGTTGAAAAAAGTAGTTTTAATTAAATCCCCTTTTAAAAAGAAACCTGTAGCTAAATCAGCTTAATGAACAAATTATTTATCACCCTGTCAATAATGATGGGGGTTGTTGTACTATCTTCTAATTATTTAGTTCAGTTCCCAATAAACTATTTTGGATTAAATGAGATTTTAACTTATGGAGCTTTTAGTTATCCAATAGCTTTTTTAATAACAGATTTAGCAAATAGGTCTTATGGAAAATTATTAGCAAGGCAAATTGTATATTTGGGCTTTTTAATAGGAATTATATTTACATTGTTATTCTCAACTGATTTTGCAGATTTAATATCTGTCAGAATTGCAATAGGATCAGGGGTAGCTTTTATTACTGCTCAATTATTAGATATTCAAATTTTTGATAGATTAAGAAAAAAAGAGTGGTTTGTAGCTCCACTTACTTCATCTTTGATTGGATCAACAGTTGACACATTTTTATTTTTCTCAATATCATTTTATGCAACAGGGGTACCTTGGGTTACTTTATCTCTTGGAGATTTAGCAGTAAAAGTTTTAGTTGCTCTAATAATGTTGATACCGTTTAGAATGTTATTGAAAATTATTAAACCAATTAAAGTTTAATATAAAAATTTATAAGACAAGATTTTATAAGCTAGCTTTGCAACAAGAAAATTATAAGAATTAAATCCTTTAATTGGAGACAGTTCATTAATATCTGCACCAACAATTTTCGAGTTTTTAGCTGCAATTCTTATTATATCCAATGTTTCATCCCACAAAAGTCCTCCTGGTTCAGGTGTACCGGTTGCAGGCATAATACTTGAATCTAGCCCATCTACATCAAATGTAAGATAAACAGTTTTATTTTTAATTAGTTTTTTAAATTTAGACAAATTCCATTTTTTTTTATCTTTCGCCCAAAAAATATTTATTCTTGAAGAATTTTTTTTTAAAAATGGGATTTCACTTTCCGAGATATTTCTTATGCCAAATGAAATTAACGAAACGTTTTTATAATCTAGACACCTTCTAATAGCTGAGGCATGTGAAAATTTTTCTCCATTATAACTTTGACGTAAATCTGCATGAGCATCAAAATGTAACAGACAAATGTTTTTATATTTTTTAGTAAAAGGAACAATACATCCAGGAGTTATTGAATGCTCTCCACCCAAAGTCATTGGAAAGAGTTTTTTATTTAAAATTTCTTTATTAATATTAGAGATTTTATTCAGTGCTTTTTTGATATTTTTATCAATTTTAAATGGTTTTAAAGTTTTAATACCTATTTTTTTATAAGGTTCGCAATTAAGCTCTTCATCATACAGCTCAACTTGATAAGATGCTTTTATAATTTCTTTAGGTCCATTTTTTGTTCCTCCCCCATAACTGACTGTTTTTTCTAAACCAAATGGAACAATTACAGCTTTTTCTTTAAAGCTAAATTTATTATCAATTCCTAAAAACCCGTTTTTATTTGATAGATATTTCAATTTTATTTAAAAATTTTAGTAAAGTTTTTTCTTGTTCTATTTTTCCACTCACCCTTATGATAAGCATCACTTGCTATCAATGGTAAAACACTAGTTGCTTCTGCAAACACCATCTGTTCTTTTGTAATATCTACTTTTCCCCATGAACTTGCTTCTTTTAATGTGGAGCTACTACAAGCACCGTCTCTACTATCAGCAACAGTAATTTGAACAGCATATTTATGCATGTCTACATCTTTTCCTAATAGTTCAGCACAAATTACAGTATCTTGAATAAAGTTTTTAGGCACACCACCACCAATCATAAATAATCCAGAACCTTTAGATTTGATTTTAATTTCTGTTAGTTCTCTAAATTCTCTAACCGAGTCTATCGTCATATGTTTTTTTGGATTTTGCTCTTGATGCATAACTAACCCGAATCCTGCACTTGAGTCGGTAAAAGCAGGGCAGAAGATAGGAACATTGTTGTTAAAAGCGGTTTCAATCAAAGAGTCTTTTTTCTTTGAGTTATTCTTTAAATATTTTCCCATTTCATAAATGAACTCTCTTGAAGTATAGCTTCTCGCTTCTAAGTTATTTGCGATTTCACATATGATTTTATCACACATTTGAAGCTCTTCTTCATCTATATAGGTATCGTAAATTCTATCTATATAGTTATTCCTCAGCTCAGTATCATCTTGAAATTGTGAACCTTGGTAATGTTTAAAACCAAGAGCTTCAAAAAAATCCATATCTACTATTGAGGCACCTGTTGCAACGATTGCATCTACCATATTATATTTAACTAAATCTTTATAAATATTCATGCATCCAGCTGCCGAAGTAGAGCCTGCTAAAGTAAGGAAAATTGTACAATCTTTATCTTTAAGCATCTCGTTATAAATATTAGCAGCATTTGCTGTTTCTCTAGAAACAAATGACATTTTTTCCATTGAGGATATAATTTTTCTAGAGTCGAAAGAAGTTATATCGATATGCTCAACAGGATTTTTTAAGAAATCTCTTTTACTGTTATGACCTGGATTTTTTTGACTCGACATTAAGCTACCATGTTAGCTTTGTTAATGTCTTTATCATACATTGTCATTATTGGGTTATCTTCAACTTCATAAATTTCATTTGAGTAATAACCATTAAACTGAGTTCTAAATGTTAATCCGTATGCCCCAAGTTGACCAAGTTCAATATAATCATTTTCTTTAATATTATTTGGAAGCAAAAAAGGACCTTTCATATAATCCATGCTATCACATGTAGGTCCAAAGAAATCAAAAGCAGTTAATTTTTTTGAAATTATTTTATTAGAATTTTCTTTAATCATTCTAGATGGGAATACAATGTTTGGTGTACCAGCATCAAAAAGAGTACCATAAGTACCATCATTAATATAAAGCTTTTGTTTTTTCCTTAAATTAACCCTTACAATTGTTGAACCACTTTCTGCAACTATAGCTCTACCAGGCTCACAAATAATTTCAGGAAGTTTTTCAAGCTTTAAATTTTCTAAACTCTTATTTATTTCATTAAAATAACTATCTAAAGATTGTGGAATTAAGTCAGGATAGATTGTAGGGAAACCTCCACCTACATTAATGTAATGTGGAATAATTTTTGTCTTTTTGATTATATTTCCAATCTCACTAATTCCTTTTGAATAAGAAATTGGATGCATACATTGTGAACCAACATGAAAACTTAAACCGATCTTTTTGGCATATTGTTTTACAAGTCTTAATAAACCTATTGCTTCGGATGTTAAAGCACCGAATTTTTTTGATAAATCAATTTCTGCATGTTCATTTGAAACAGCAACTCTTACAAATAACTCTAAATCTTTAGCATTATTTGTACTTTCAATTATTTTAATAAGCTCATCTTTAGTATCTAATGAAAAAGTTTTTACACCATAATTAAAATAGGCTTCTTTAATACTTTCTCTACTTTTAACAGTATGCATATAAGAGCATTTTGCTGTATTGCTAAAAGTTCTAATATTTTTAATTTCCTCAATTGAAGCAACATCAAATTGCTCAACTCCACTTTCTATGATTGTTTTGATTACCTCAGGTTGCGGATTAGTTTTAACTGCATATAAAATTTTACCTGGAAATTTGTTTAGGAAAAATTTAACAGCAGATTTAATGGAATTCTTTCTAATACAGTAAACTGGTTTTTCAGGTTTCAGCCGATTAACTAATTCTTCAACTGATTTAAATTTTTGCATTTTAAATGCCTCCAAAAAAAATTTAATAAAAAAAAGTCTTTTTAAAAAAAACTTTAATATTTTTTGGCATATAAAGTAAACAGCACTAAAGTAAAGCAAATAATTCAAGCCAGAAATGCGTAAAATTCATATATTGTAATATCTTGTAGAGACCCCATATAAGAACCATGAAAGAAGAAGCAAAATTACAGAATCTTAGTGATTTTGAAAATAAGTCATTATTAATCGTGGATGACGATAATCCTTTCCGTGAGCGTTTAGCAAGAGCGATGGAAAAAAAAGGATTTGAGGTTTTTCAAGCTGAGAGTGTACAAAAGGGAGTTGAATCTGTAAAAACTAAAAAACCTGGTTTTGCTGTTGTAGACTTAAGGCTTGCAGATGGTAATGGACTTGAGGTTGTAAAAGAAATTCAGTCTTCAAATAGTGATAGTAGGATCATCATGTTAACTGGTTATGGAAATATTCCTACGGCAGTAGCTGCAATCAAAGAAGGTGCTATAGATTATTTAGCTAAACCTGCTGATGCAGAAGATGTAGAGAAAGCATTATTGGCAGATCCTTCAAAAAAAGCAGCCCCACCAGAAAACCCGATGTCGGCAGATAGGGTTAAGTGGGAGCATATACATAGAGTTTTCGAGTTATGTAATAGGAATGTTTCAGAAACAGCCAGAAGGCTTAAAATGCACAGAAGAACTCTTCAAAGAATTCTTTCTAAAAGATCACCTAGATAAATTTTTTAATTTTAATTATTTGCTTAGTCAAAAGAGCTAGAAGCATAATTTTAAAAATCTCAGCTAATAGAAACGGTTTTGCACCTAAAGCAAAAATTGGCTTATCCCATCCAATCAATGTTCCAAGCCAAATTAGACCCAAAATGTAGATTGTTGAAGTTGCAATAATTAACTTAAACAAAACAACGAAAAAATTATCATCAATCTTAATTTTGGAAGCTAAGTAACAAGCTGTTAAAAAACCAATTAAGTAACCCATAGTTGGTCCTGTAAAGTAAACTAATCCAACACCTTTTTCAGGTGAATTTGAAAATACAGGAAGACCCACAATTCCTTCAATTAAATACAGACCAATTGTTGCTAGTGCAATTTTATGTCCTAAACTTATTCCTAAAAACAATACAACAAATGTTTGCATAGTCATAGGAACCGGATAGAAAGGAATTTTGATCTTTGCAGATATAGTTAGTGCTATTGAACCAAGAACAATAACAACCAGAGATTTAAATAGTTTAGCTTGTGAGAGATTTTTTGTTAATTCCATTGTTAAATAATACTCAAAATATAAAAAATAATCTACTTATAATTGTTATAATAATTGAAAGTAAATTTTTTTATATACAGATTATATTATCATTATAATATTTAATATTACTTCATGAATAAAATTCAAAAAACAGATCATTTTTATTTGATTGATGGCTCTGGTTATATTTTTAGAGCTTATTATGCTTTGCCTCCATTGAGTAGAAAAAGTGATGGTCTTCCAACAGGTGCTGTAAGTGGTTTTTGCAGTATGTTATTTAAATTATTAGAAGATTCAAAATCCAATCAAAACTTGCAAAAACCAACACATTTTGCAGTAATATTCGACTCAGCAAGAAAAACTTTCAGAAATGAAATTTATAGTGATTATAAAGCTAATAGGTCTGAAGCGCCTGACGACTTAGCTCCACAATTTGAATATATAAGAAAATCAGTCCTGGCATTTAATTTGCCATCTGTGGATCTTCCTAATTATGAAGCAGATGATTTAATAGCCACATATGTTGATCAAATTCTTAAAAAAGGTGCAAAGGTTACAATTGTCTCATCAGATAAAGATTTAATGCAGCTTTACAAAAAAGGGGTTCGAATTTTTGATCCCATGAAAAACAAATTTATAACTGATGATGATGTTATAAAAAAATTTGGAGTAGATGCCTCAAAAGTTATTGATGTACAATCTTTAGCAGGAGATAGTAGTGATAATGTTCCCGGTGTCCCAGGGATAGGTGTTAAGACAGCTGCAGAGCTAATAAACAAATATGGCACTTTAGAAAATTTACTAAAATCTGCTCATGAGATTAAGCAAAATAAAAGAAGAGAAACATTAATAGAGAATAAAGATAAAGCATTAATAAGCAAAAAACTTGTAACACTGGATCATAACTCTCCTGTTAATAGAGAGTTAAGTGAATTTAAATTGCAAAATATAGATAAAGATAAATTATATAAATTTTTAAGAGAAATGGAATTTAACAGGTTGTTAAGTTCTGCAATTTCTGCTTATGGAGAACCTGAACTAGAAAGTAACAAGATTGAAACTCAAAATCTAGAAAAACAACAAACGATAAATAATAAAAATTATTACTTAATTAATAGCTTAGATGAAATTGATAAATGGATAGATGAGGCAGAAGAGGTTGGTGAAGTTGCTGTTGATACAGAAACAACCTCATTAGATCCTCACCAAGCAGATTTAGTGGGCATTTCTCTCTGTTCTAAAATTGGAAAAGCATGTTACATACCAGTTGGTCACAAGTCACCCAAGTGTCTTAAAAAAGATGCAGTAATTAAAAAATTAAAAAAAGTATTAGAAGATCCTAGTATAAAAAAAATAGGTCAAAATATAAAATTTGATTTTATCGTATTTTATAAGTGTGGAATAACGCTTTCATCAATGGAAGACACAATGCTGATGTCTTATGTCTTAGATGCAGGAAAAAATAGACATAATATGGATACTTTATCAGAAATTCATTTAGGACATAAAACTATTTCTTTTAAAGACATGGTAGGCACAGGCAAGAAAGAAATTAATTTTAGCGAAGTAGAATTAGATAAAGCAAAAGATTACGCTGCTGAAGATGCCGATGTTACTTTTAGATTATACAAGAAATTTATCAAAAATTTAAAATCTGAAAAAATGATAAATATCTATGAAATTTTTGAAAAGCCATTAATTAAAATTCTTGCATTTATGGAAATTGAGGGAGTTGAAATTGATAGTAAGTTTTTAAAATCTCTTTCATCTAAATTTGAAAAAAAAATCCAAAAACTTGAAAAAGAAGTATTTAAAATTTCTAAAAAAGAGTTCAATATCGCATCCCCAAAGCAATTAGGTGAAATAATTTATAATGACTTGAAAATAGCTGGATTAAAGAAAACTAAAAAAGGAAGTTTTGCAACAAGTGCAAGTGTTTTAGAGGATTTAGCCTTTAAAGGTCATGAGTTTCCAAAATTAATTTTAGACTGGAGGCAGGTTTCAAAATTAAAAAATACTTATTCTGATGCTTTACCCGAACATTTAAACCCAAATACAAAAAGAGTTCATACTTCGTTTTTGCTGGCTGCTACAACGACTGGAAGACTAGCATCAAGTGATCCCAATTTACAAAACATACCAATTAAATCAGAAGATGGAAAAGATATAAGAAAAGCTTTTAAAGCAAAAAAAGATCATTTACTTATTTCTGCAGATTATAATCAAATTGAGATGAGAATTTTAGCAGATCTGGCAGATGTAAAAGAACTAAAAAAAGCTTTTAAAAATAAAGAAGATATCCACTCTTTAACAGCTAGCCAAATATTTAATATTGATATTAAAAAGGTTAATCAAGACCACAGACGAAAGGCTAAAGCTATTAATTTTGGAATTATTTATGGAATTTCGCAATATGGATTAGCTAAGCAAATAAATGTTTCTAACTATGAAGCAGAGGAATTTTTAAATTCATATTTTGCTAAGTTTCCAGAAATTAAAGTTTATATGGATAATACAATTAAATTTTGTAGGAAAAGTGGATATGTTAATAATATATTTGGAAGAAGATCTCATTTTAATGGAATTAATGACAAAAACTTTAATGTAAGAAATTTTCAAGAACGTGCTGCAATTAACGCACCCATTCAAGGTTCTGCCTCTGAGGTAATGAGATTAGCTATGATAAGATTAGATAAGAAATTATCAGAAGAAAAAAATTCTAATTCAAAAATGCTCTTGCAAATTCATGATGAATTAATCTTTGAAATTCCAAAAAAAGATGAAAAAATAATGATTAAATTAATTGAGAAAGAAATGACTAGTGTAGCTCAAAGTGATTATCATTCTTTTTCTACTCCTTTAACAGTTGATATTAATGTTGGAGATAATTGGGGAATGCTACATTAAATTTATAACATTGCCCAAATTAGAACAATTTAGTATTTTTAAACTACTTTATGCAAAAACAGACAATAGCTTTAATAGATGACGATAGAAATATTTTAACAAGTTTAAGTATCGCATTAGAAAAAGAAGGTTTTAAAGTTCAAACATACATAGATGGTGAAAGTGCATTAATTGGTTTAACTAGAATGCCACCCGACTTAGCAGTCATAGATATAAAGATGCCAAAGATGGATGGAGAAGAATTACTAAAAAAACTTCGAAAAAAAACTTCTTTACCAGTAATTTTTTTAACATCTAAAGATGATGAAATTGATGAGTTGTTAGGTCTAAAGCTGGGCGCAGATGATTTTGTAAAAAAATCAGGAGGTTTTTCTATAAAAGTTTTGATTGAAAGAATTAGAGTGCAGTTAAGAAAAAAAGATTCAAATAATATTCTAGAGGAAAATAAAAGCCTGATATCTCATGGAAGATTAAAATTAGATCCATCACAACTCGAGTGTGAATGGAATGGAAAACAGCTGCCTGATAAATTGACGACAACTGAGTTTTTAATCGTTAAAGAATTAGCTAAGAGGCCTGGTATAATCAAAGAAAGAGCTCAGCTAATGGATATAGCTTATCGAGAGGACACCGATATTGAGGATAGAACTATTGATAGTCACGTAAAAAGAATTAGAAAAAAATTTAAAAAAGTAGATCCTGATTTTTCAGCTATTGAAACTAGGTATGGTAGTGGATATAGATGGAATGTTAGCTAATGTTTAGTAAATACTTAAAAACTCTTTCTATATTAAAAAAATTTTTATTTATAAATTTTATAATTTTTACAATAATTGGACTGTTTACATTCATATATCTAAATAATATTCAGCCAAGCTTAATAAAAAAAAAATCTCAAAACCACACAAACATTATTAACAACACTATTGATAATATTTTAAGGCTAGATGTTAAATTCCAATCAGACGATATTAGAAGATTTTTATTTTCTACAAGGTTTATTTTTCAAAATTTAGATAGAGTAATATTTTTTGATGATCAACTTAAACTTATTGGAGATACTGATACTTTAGATCTTGATCCAAGATCATTCTCTACAAGACTTGATAAAATTGAATTTGAAAGTTTAGATAATGAGGAAACAGAAAAAACTATTGAGGAAAAAAATATAAAAATTGATGAAAAAAAACCCGTTTCATTCAAAGATATATTAAAAAATTATTCTAGTTCTGAAAATTTAGGGACTCCTTACACATTTATTCAAGAAGATTTTAATCAATTTAATGTAACAACTATTAAGAATGTTGCAAAGAATGAAATTAATATTGGGTATGTAGCTATTACAGAAAATGCCAATGAAATAAAAACAGCGATAGATGAGAGAAAAGCATTTGTAATAAGAACAGCTATATCTGTAGGATTTGTAATATTAATATTTTCTTTTGTGTTAAGTAGATACTTTATTAAACCAATACAAAATCTTGTTGGATATACAATTCGTATTAAAGAAAAGAGTCAAGTCAAACCAGGTATTGAAAATCTTAAAAAAAGAAATGACGAATTGGGACTTTTATCAAATTCTTTAGAGGATATGACAAATGAGCTTCAAAATAGAGTTACACATGCTGAAAATTTTTCGACAGATTTAGTTCATGAAATTAGAAATCCATTGGCATCTTTAAAAAGTGCATCAGAAATTTTGCAAGACACAAATGATAGCAAACAAAGAAATAGATTATTGAATATACTTAGTCATGATGTTCAAAGAATAGAAAGATTAATTACTGATTATTCGCAAATGTTAAAGGATGAAGTTGCTTTAAGTAAAGAAAAAATGAAAAAAATTAATATTGAACCTATCATTCAATCTGTTGTTGATGATTATAATAATATCCATCAAGTGAAAAAAGGAATTAAAATTGAATATAAAAATGACGGTAAAGATAAATATTTAATAAATGGTATAGAAAACAGAATTGAACAAATCATTGCAAATTTATTAGATAATTCAATATCATTTAGTAAAGACGGCACAAATGTTTTTGTTGATGTTTCTATTAATGGAAAAAATCAAATATCAATCAAAATTATTGATGAAGGACAAGGATTTAAAGAAAAAGACACCTCAAGAATATTTAAAAGATTTTATAGTAATAGACCTGAAAAATTTGGAGAACATTCAGGCTTAGGTTTAAACATTGTAAAAAACTTGGTTGAACTCCACGATGGTGAAATTGTAGCATCTAATCGTCTTGAAAAAGAAGGAGCAATGATAGAGATAAGATTTCCCAACGTTTAATCATATCTTGATAAATAAATACTTAGTTGTATAAAGCTTGCCATGGAAGATTATAAAGTAAAAAACATTAACCAAGCTGAATTTGGTAGAAAAGAAATATCAATAGCTGAAAGTGAAATGCCCGGTTTAATGGCTTTAAGAGAAGAGTATTCTAAAGAAAAACCATTAAAGGGTGCAAGGATTATAGGATGTCTTCATATGACAATTCAAACAGCTGTACTAATCGAAACCTTAGTTGCATTAGGTGCTGAAGTGAGATGGTCTTCTTGTAATATTTTTTCAACTCAAGATCATGCAGCTGCTGCAATTGCAAAGGCTGGGATTCCTGTTTACGCTTGGAAAGGTGAAACTGAAGAGGAATATTTATGGTGTATTAAACAAACTATAATTGGAAAACCAGATTGGAAACCTAACATGTTATTAGATGATGGTGGAGATTTAACAGCTATCATGCACAATGAATATCAGGATTTAATGAAAGATATAAAGGGTGTTTCAGAAGAGACTACCACTGGAATTAAAGCACTTAATAAAATGGAAAAAGATAATTCGCTTTTAGTTCCAGCAATAAACGTGAATGACTCTGTTACAAAATCAAAATTTGATAATTTATATGGATGCAGAGAAAGCTTAGTTGACGGAATAAGAAGAGCTACTGATGTAATGATGTCTGGAAAAATTGCAATTGTTGCAGGTTTTGGAGACGTTGGAAAAGGAAGTGCTGCATCTTTAAGACAAAGTGGTGCTAGAGTTTTAGTTACTGAGGCAGATCCAATTTGTGCTCTCCAAGCTGCAATGGAAGGTTATGAAGTGGTATTAATGGAGGAGGCTATAAGTAGAGCGGATATAGTTGTAACAGCCACAGGTAACAAAGATATTGTTACCGCAGACCACATGAGAGATATGAAGGATAGAGCCATCCTATGTAATATTGGTCACTTTGATAATGAAATACAAGTTGAGGCTCTAAAGAATTATAAGTGGACGGAAGTAAAACCTCAAGTGCATGAAATAGAGTTACCTAGTGGTAAAAGAATTATTCTTTTAGCTGAGGGAAGACTAGTTAATCTTGGTTGTGCAACTGGACATCCAAGTTTTGTAATGAGTGCATCATTTACTAATCAAGTTATTGCTCAAATAGAACTTTGGCATAATCATAAAAATTATGAAAATAAAGTTTATGTACTTCCAAAACATTTAGATGAAAAAGTAGCAACTTTGCATTTAAAAAAAGTTGGGGCAAAACTAACAAAATTATCAAAAGAGCAAGCAGATTATATAAGCGTTGGAACAGAAGGTCCTTTCAAACCAGATGCCTATCGCTATTAAAGATAGCACAATCGATATCACTTCAGAGAAGTTAACAAAAGAATTAGCTAAAGAATTTACAAAATATCTTAAAGGTGGCGAGTTTGTTTTTTTATATGGAGAGATGGGCGTTGGTAAAACAACCTTTGTTAAATATTTTATAAATGAGTATCAAAAAATAAATAATTTAACACAATCAGAAATTACAAGCCCTACTTTTAGTTTATTAAATGAGTATCAGGTGAAAGATATAAGAATAAAACATTATGATTTATTTAGAATTAATAGGAAAGAAGACATCAATAATTTAGATATTTTTGAAAAAGATAATAAATTAATAACACTTATAGAATGGCCACAATTGATTGCTGACAAACAAGATATAAAATTTATAACTTTAACATTTAATTATTTAAATCAATTAAATGATAGAACTGTAGATATAAAAGTTTAAATTAAAACCTATTTTGATGAAAAGCTTAGCAAAATTGAAAAAAATAAAAGGTGACGCGTCTTTTAGAGAATTTTACAGAAACAGAGAAAATAAATCTATTATTGTAATATCTAAGAAAGAAAAGTTAAAAAATCTTTTAATTTACGATGCTATAAATAAAATTTTAATTAAAAATAAAATTTTAGCACCATATCTAATAAGTGAAAATTATATTAATAATTATATAGAAATAAATGACTTTGGAGATCAAACTTTGTTTCAAATTTTAAAAAACAAAAATAATAATAAATATGTTATTTTTAAAAAGATAATAAAAATTTTAAATAAAATACAATTAATAAAAAATAAAAAAGTAAAAAATTTTAAAAACAAATTATATAAAGTTCAAGAATATAAAAACAAAATTTTGTTTGATGAAACTAAACTTTTTTGTGACTGGTATGCACCAAAGAAATTGTCTAAATCCAAAAGTATTCAATTTAAAAAAAAATTTAGATTAGAGATAAAAAAATTATTATCAAAATTAAATTATAAAAATGTTACATTTGTTCATAGAGATTTTCATGTTTCAAATTTGATGTATCATAACAAAAAAATTGCAGTAATAGATAGTCAAGATGCACTAATGGGCAATAGAGCTTACGATTTAGCATCTTTAATTGATGACGTAAGATTAAAAACATCTAATGAATTAAAAGACAAAGTATTTAAGTTTTACATTAAAACAAATAAAAAAATTGATTTGAAAAAATTTAAAAAGGATTTTGAAATATTATCTGTTTTAAGGAATTTAAAAATAATTGGTATATTTATGCGTTTAGCTGTTAGAGATAATAAAAAAAAATATCTTAAATTAATTCCCTACGCTTGGGAAATGATTAATCACAGATTTCAAGAGCAAAGTGAATTCAATAATTTGATGTTGCTATTAAAAAATAATTTTCCAAAACTTATAAGGTAGAGTTGTGAGAATAAATACAGCTTTAATTTTATGTGCAGGTTTTGGTAAGAGATTAAATCCAATTACTTTAAATACCCCTAAGCCCTTATTAGAGATTAAAGACGTAAGTATGCTGGAGAGATGCATTAATTTAATCGAAAAACTAGATATTCAAAAAATCTTAATAAATACTTTTTATTTAAAGGATCAATTTTCAGTTTTTTTAAATAGTAAAAATTTCAATATTGATATCAAAATAATTGAGGATGGTGAGCATATTTTAGATACAGGGGGAGGTATTCAAAATATGATTAAAGACTCTAATGAAACGGATTTTATAATTTTTAATCCTGATACAATCTGGAGTAATGACTATAAAGATGAGATATTAA
>CACIOP010000011.1 GCA_902588315.1 uncultured Pelagibacteraceae bacterium | reverse complement strand
AAGCATTAAATTTAGTTGCTAATACATTAGGCCAAAGTTACCTACAGGAAGGTGATGAAGTATTAATTACTGAACTTGAGCATCATTCAAATTATGTGCCATGGCATTTCTTAAGAAAATCAAAAAATATAAAAATTAATTTTGCTGAAATAAATGAAGAAGGTGAAATTACACTTGAAGAAATAGAAAAGAAAATAACTTCAAAAACAAAATTAATTTCTATTACTCATCTGTCGAATGTAACAGGTGCAATTTTACCTGTAAAAGAAATAACCCAGCTTGCACATTCAAAAGGAATAATTGTTGTAGTCGATGGATGTCAAGGAGCGCCACATTTAAAATTAGATATGCAAGATTTAGGTTGTGATTTCTACGCAATTTCATGTCACAAAATGTATGGTCCTACAGGTTTGGGAGTTCTATATGGCAAAAAAAAATGGTTAGAAGAATTACCTCCATACCAAGGTGGTGGAGGAATGATAAATGAAGTTAAAAAAGATAGGATTTCCTATGGTGAACTACCTAATAAATACGAGGCCGGTACTATGGCTACAGCACAAGTAATTGCTTTTGACCAATCAATAAAATTTATAGAAAGCATTGGTATCGAAAATGTTATGAAACATGAAGCTGATTTAGTTGAATACGGGCAAGAACTATTACAAAAAAATAACTCAGTTAAACTTATTGGAAATCCAAAAAATAAAGGAGGGGTTTTATCATTCACTATAGAAGGAGTTCACCCTCATGATATAGCAACTATCTTGGATGAAGATGGGGTTGCAATAAGAGCAGGACATCATTGTTGTCAAATTCTACATGACAAATTAAATATTCCAGCTAGTGCTAGAGCATCGGTTGGTATTTATAATACAAAAGAGGATTTAGATCAGTTGAATGTGTCAATTAACAACTGTAAAAAAATATTTAATTTATAATGAATTTAAAAGAACTTTATCAAGAAATTATATTAGAACACGGTAAGAATCCTAGAAATCTTAGAAAGACAGAGGGTTTTAATAAAGATGCTAAAGGCAATAATCCACTTTGTGGTGATAATGTTCATGTTTATTTAAAACTAAATGGACAAAAAATTGTAGAAGATGCATCCTTTGAAGGGAGTGGTTGTGCGATTTCAATGGCTTCAGCTTCTATAATGACAGATTTAATTAAAGGAAAAAATGAGCATGAGGCTAAAGAGATAGTTGAGGATTTTTTAGGTATGATTAAGGAAAATCCTGAATTAAAATCTAAGTATTTGAATGAAGATGAAAAAACTAAACTAATGTGTTTATCTGGTGTAAAGCAATATCCAATGAGAGTTAAGTGTGCAACTTTATCTTGGCATACAATGGTTTCTGCTTTTGATGAAAAAACAAAAGAAGTAAAAACGGAAAATTAAATTATGTCAAAAAAAGAACAGATAATTGAGGAAATAAGAAAAATTTATGACCCTGAGTTACCTGTAAACATCTACGAATTGGGTTTGATTTATGATATTAAGGTTGAGGACGATAAGTTTGCTAAAATTAAAATGACTTTAACTACACCAAATTGCCCAGTAGCTGAAAGTTTACCTAAAGAAGTAAAAAATGGTGCAATGCAAGTTGAAGGTATAGAGGATGTTGATCTTGAGTTAGTTTGGGATCCACCCTGGAACAAAGATATGATGTCAGAAGCAGCAAAATTGGAATTGAATTTATAATGAACCCAATAATTAAATTAAGTGATAACGCAGCATTAAGAATAAAAGAAATAATGTCTAATGCTGAAAAAGATTCTATTGGTGTTAGAGTGTCAGTTAAATCAGGTGGTTGTGCAGGGATGTCTTATGTAATGGAGTATACAAAAGAGCTAAATCCTAATGACGAAATTATTGAGGATAAGGGTGTGAAAGTATTTGTTGATTCAGCTGCTATTATGTATCTTCTTGGTACTGAAATGGATTATAAAAAGGAGGAATTGTCCTCATCATTTGTGTTCAATAATCCAAATGAAACTGAGCGTTGCGGCTGCGGAGAGTCTTTCAAAATATCATAAGTTGTATTATCCCATTTAACGCATATCTGTGTTGCATTATATGCATATCTAGTATATAGATTCTTTATGAACAAATTTGAGTTTAAAAATCTTGTTAAAAACTTAAAAGACTCTTTAAAGGAAAAAACATTCTTTAAAGAACTACGTAAAGAAGTTGAAACCGGTGCGAACGGCACACAAGATTACGTAGTTAAAAAAGGTGTTAACAAAGATACAATTGCAACAACTAGACAGTAATTAAATTTATTAACTACTGTAATACATCTCAAACTCTACAGGATGAGGTGCATGTTCAAATTTGTGAATTTCTTCAAATTTAAGAGCAATGTAAGCATCAATTTGATCATCAGTAAAGACACCGCCTTGAGTTAAAAACTCTCTGTCTTTATCTAAACTTTCCATTGCTTCTCTTAAAGAACCACAAACTGTTGGGATAGCTTTAACTTCTTCAGGTGGTAATTCATATAAATCTTTATCAAAAGACTCACCAGGATGAATTTTATTTTTAATTCCATCAATTCCAGCCATCAACATAGCTGCGAAAGTTAAATATGGGTTACCTGCTGCATCTGGGAATCTAATCTCACATCTTGCACCTTTTTTACTTAATGTGATCGGTATTCTACAAGAAGCAGATCTATTTCTTGCTGAATATGCAAGAAGAACTGGAGCTTCAAAACCTGGAATTAATCTTTTGTAACTGTTTGTTGTAGAGTTAGCAAAAGCATTAATTGCTTTAGCGTGTTTTAGAATTCCACCAATATAATGTAATGCTGTTTCACTTAATCCAGAATAGGCATCACCTGAAAACACCGGAGTATCACCTTTCCAAATGGATTGATGGATGTGCATTCCCGAACCATTATCACCAGCAACTGGCTTTGGCATAAATGTTGCAGTTTTTCCAAATGAATGTGTAACCATTTGAACAACATATTTATATAATTGCACGTTATCAGCTTGGTTTACTAAAGTTCCAAAATACATTCCAAGTTCGTGCTGACTAGGAGCAACTTCATGGTGATGTTTTTCAACTTTAATACCAACTTCTTTTAAATTTTTAAGATACTCACCACGCATGTCTTGTTCACTATCAACTGGTGGTACTGGGAAATATCCTCCTTTAATTTGAGGTCTATGACCCATATTTCCATTTTCATATTCTTTACCTGAATTGTAAGGACCTTCTTTACTATCTAATTTAAATCCACACTCATTCATATCATTTTTGATTCTTACATCGTCAAAAACAAAAAATTCTGGCTCAGGTCCAAAAAAAGCTTTATCACCTATACCAGAAGCTTTTAAATATTCTTCAGCTTTTTTAGCAACACCTCTTGGATCTCTTTCATAAGGATCTTTTTTAATTGCATCTAGAATGTCACAAAACAAAACCACAGTATTATGAGACGTAAAAGGATCCATGAACATTCTTGCAGTATCAGGTTTTAAAATCATGTCAGACTCATTAATTGCTTTCCAACCAGCAATAGACGAACCGTCAAAAAAGACACCTTCATTCAACATACCTTCATCAACTATTGAAGCATCCATTGTTAAGTGTTGAAGTTTTCCTCTTGGATCAGTGAATCTTAGATCCACAAATTCTGCTTCTTTTTCTTTGATAAATTTTAATACGTTTGCTGCACTCATTTTGTCTCCTATGTAATTTTGTTTGGCCTAATTAGCAAAAAAATACTTAAAAATATTGCTTATTTAATAAATAACACCTATGCAATTTTCACATAAGTAGTGTAATTAGTCACTAAAATAATAAATATAATTAACTTGTGAATTCAATATTAAATAAAGAGCCAGTTTTAAGAGCAGAAAAATCGCTAAAACAATTTAACCCAGATCTTAAAGTGATTGTTTTAGAGCAAACTGCCAGAACAGCTAACGACGCAGCTACAGCTTTAGGTTGCAAAGTAGGAGCCATTGTCAAAAGCTTACTTTTTAAAGCAGGGGATAGTTTTATTTTATGTTTAGTGTCTGGAGACAAAAGATGTTCATTAAATAAATTAAAAAAAATTTTAGATGAAAAAGATGTTTCAATGGCAAACCCAGATGATGTTAAAAAAATTACTGGATATACAATCGGCGGAGTATCTCCAACAGGACATTTAACAAAAATAAAAATTTTTATAGATGAAACTTTAAATAGATTTTCTATTATCTTTGCAGCTGCAGGACATCCTAATGCAGTTTTTGCAATAAATTTTGAAAATTTAATTGCATTAACTTCTGGTGAGATAAAAGAGATAACAGAATGAGACAACCAAAATTAATTGATTACCTTTTATTGACAATATTGTCTCTAATATGGGCTTCTGCATTTTTTAATATTAAAATAGCAACTTATTCTTTTGGCCCAGTTACAATTGCATTCTTAAGAGTATTATTTGGCGCAATTCCAGTTTTACTTTTGTGTTATTTTAAAAATATTAAAGTTGAGGCTTTTTCTAAAGATTGGCATTGGTTTGCAATGATAGGATTTATTAATTTGGTAGCTCCATTTTTCTTAATTGCTTATGGCGTTAAATCTGTTCAAAGTAATTTAGCAGCTATATTGATGTCAACTACGCCGTTAAGCTCCACAGTGTTAGCTCATTTTTATACAAAAAATGAAAAATTCAATTTAATAAAAACTATTGGAATTTTAATTGGGTTTTCTGGAATAGTATTTTTATTTTCTGATAATCTTTTAATAGATGAAAATAATTTTGTTTCAGCTTTATTGATATTACTTGGATCCACCTGTTATGTTGTAGGTGGGGTGCTAACATTAAAAATAAGTAAGAAAAAAAATGAAAATGTAACTGGATCTATTCTTATTTGGGCAATAATTATTTTGTTACCATTAACATTTTTAATTGAACAACCATTTCAAACTATGCCAAGAACAGATTCGCTTATATCAGTAATTTATTTAGGAATTGTCCCAACTGGTATTGCTTGGTTGTTACGTTTTAGAATTTTGACTACAAATGGGTTAATTTTTCAATCTCAAGTTTCCTATTTAATACCAATTTTTGGAACTATTTTAGGTTATATATTTTTAAAAGAATTAATTACTACAAAAGTTTTAGTTTCTTTAATTGCAGTTTGCATTGGTATTTATTTTGTTAAAAAAGGTGGAAACAAACAAATAATCTAATTTTCCATTGCTTCAATATGTTGTTTAAACGTTTGTAAACTATCTACTTAAAATAATTTTAGCATTAAAAGAAAAAGATCTTCTTTCAGCATTAACATTAAATGGATAAGCGGTATGCATTAAATAGTTTGGAAAAATTATCAAGTCTCTTTCTTTAGGCACAATATTAAAAATACTTTTGCTTAAAAAACCTCTTTGTCCGTTTATAAAATCAATTGTGCCATTGGTATTATTTTTTTTATTTTTTAAAAGTTTATTTTTAGTCATATCTTTTGGGACTTTTAAATAACCTACTCCAGATATATCTCCATCATGATAATGAATAGGATTATATTCATCTTTAAATTGACTAACTACCCATAAATTTAATATTTTAATATTGTTAACTTTTTTAATTTTTTCATTTTTAAGAAAATCTTTGATATTTTTTTTTATTTCCCTCTCTAAATTTTTTTTTATAAAATTATATGAAATTTTAATTTCTTTTTTAATTTGACTAGCTAGTTTAGAGCTATAATCATTATTTTTTGTTAAAACTTTATTATCAATTTCTTTGTTCAAGATATTAAAAAATTTCTTTGAAATTTTTGTTTTTCCTATTGACGGACCAAAAGGCTTAATATTTTTCATAATGCTTTAAATATATTAAAAGGAAATATATTCAATATTAAGCAACAAGTTTAATTCCCATTCTTATTGCGACAAAAATTACAAGAAAAGAAGTTAGTAGAGCTAATATTTTGTTCGATAAAAATTTAATATTTAACACGCTACCAATTTGTCCTCCAATAAGTACCGATAAAAATAATGGCCAATAGGTAATAACTTCATCTAAAATCTGATCTTTTGTCAGCTGTCCAGCTATTCCAAAGATAGAATTGATTAATATAAATAAAGATGCACTACTGGTTATATGTCTAGGGTATCCAGCTTTCATTAAAAATAGAAGAGGACTTAAAAAAATTCCTCCACCAATTCCCACTATACCTGACATAAAGCCAATTATTGATCCAATAGAAATTGAGATTAATCTTGGTATTTTGTTAATTTTAATTTGCTCTTTATTAAAAGATTTACTCTCAATTAATAAAAAAATGCCTGCAATCAACAAAACAGAAAATAATAAAATCTCAAATAAACTTTTTTCAATTGTTATTGATCCTCCAATAAATGCAAAAGGAATAGAGCCAATTAAATAAGGAAAAAGTAAATTAATATTTATATTTTTAGATCTTATAAAATTGATAGAATTACCAGATACAACAATAATATTACATACAAGAGCTATAACGGGAAATATTGCGTAAGGTACACCCCAAATTAAAAGTATTGCAAGATATGTTGAGCCTCCACCAAAACCAACACTTGAGTATATTAATGCAGTTACAAAGAAAAGAATTGATAATATAATCATTTTTAAATTATGGATGTAAATATAGCTTTATTAACTGTAACAGATACAAGAACATTTGATAATGATAAATCGGGTGCAATCTTAGTTGAAAAAATTAAAGAAGCAAAACATCAATTAATTGATCGAAAAATTTGTAAAGACAATAAAGAAGATATTGTAAAAATTTTAAAAGAATGGACTAATCAAAAAGATATAGACGTTATTATTACTACTGGAGGAACAGGTCTTACTGGAAGAGATATAACTCCTGAAGCAGTTAACGAAATTGCAGATAAACATATACCTGGATTTGGAGAAGTTTTTAGAACAATAAGTCTAAAAACAGTTGGAACATCATCTATACAATCTAGAGCTTGTGCAGCTTTATCTAATGGTAAATACATATTTGCATTACCAGGATCCTCAGGCGGTGTAACTGATGCGTGGGATGGAATATTAAAGCATCAATTAGACGTTAATCATAAACCTTGTAATTTTGTAGAATTATTCCCTAGACTTAAAGAGAAATAATTATTTTTGATATTTATCTTTCCATTCAGAATAAGGCATCCCGTAAACATGTTCTCTTGCATCAGGATCGGAAATTTCTATACCTTTCTTTCCAGCTTCTTCTCGGTACCATTTAGAAAGACAGTTTCTACAAAAACCCGCAAGATTCATTAGATCAATATTTTGTACATCTTTTCTTTGTCTAAGATGAGAAATTAATCTTTCAAAAGCTGCAGATTGCAATTCTTTTTTTGTATTTTCGTCCATAATTTATTATATGTTTAATTTATGAAATTAACAGGATCTTATAAAATTAATTTAGAAAAACAAAAAGTTTGGGAAGCATTAAATGATCCAGAAATACTTAAACAAGCGATCCCGGGATGTGAAGAATTTAATAAAAAATCTGATACTGAATTTTCTGCAAAAGCTACAAATAAAATTGGACCTTTTAATGCAACCTTTTCTGGTGAAATTGAATTAAAAGATTTAAATCCTCCTAACAGCTATAAGATATTAGGATCTGGAAATTCTCTAGTTGGCTTTGCCTCAGGTGAAGCTGAAGTTAAACTTGAGGACACAGACACTGGAACAAATTTAATTTATTCTGTTGAAGCACAAGTAGGTGGTAAAATTGCACAAGTAGGTTCAAGACTTATAGATATGACAGCAAAAAAAATGGCAGATATTTTTTTTGGTAAATTTTCTGAATTAATTTCTTCTGAAAAAAATGAAACTATCGAGATAACTGATTCAGATAATGAAAAAGCTCCAGAAACAAAAATTAATTATAGATATTTAACAGCCGCAGTAGTTCTAGGAATTTTCTTAATTTATTGGATGTATTTAAAATAAAATTCTAGTCCAAGTAGTGTTCAATTTGACACTTGCCTTCATATTCTCAAAATGATTAAATCTAAATATTATTTATAAGGAGAGATTATGGGTAAAATTTCATTAGAAGTTAATGGAAGAAAAGTTGAAAAAGAAGCTCCTGATAACACTTTACTATCTACATTTTTAAGAGAGCATTTACAGCTAACAGGTACACATATTGGATGTGATACTAGTCAATGCGGAGCATGTGTAGTTCATGTTGATGGAAATTCTTTAAAAAGTTGTACGGCTTTAGCAGCTGATGTTAATGGATCAAAAGTTACAACAATTGAAGGTTTAGAAACAAATGGAAAAATGCATCCAATGCAAGAAGCGTTCAAAAAACTTCATGGCTTACAGTGTGGTTTTTGTACTCCAGGAATGGTTATGAGCGCAGTTGACCTTTTGCAAAAAAACAAAAAACCATCAGACACAGAAATTAGAGATTGGTTAGAAGGAAATATTTGCAGATGTACAGGATATCAAAACATTGTTGCCGCGGTTAAAGAAGCAGCAACAAAAATGTAATTTTAAGGAGGAAAAAGAAAATGGCAAGCTTAGTAGGTTCTAGAGTTGAGAGAAAAGAGGATAAAAGATTTTTAACTGGTAAAGGTAGATACACAGCAGATATTAATTTAGCAAATCAAACTTACGCGATTTTTGTTAGGTCTCCACATGCGAGAGCATCTATTAAAAAATTAAATATTGATAAAGCTTTAAAATCATCAGGAGTAGTAAGCATACTTACAGGCAAAGAAATAGCAGATGATAAAATTGGAGGTTTAATTGCGGGTTGGGCAATCAGAAGTGAAGATGGTACAGAAATGAAATGTCCTGGAAACCCTCCGCTAGCTAAAGATAATGTAAATTTTGTTGGAGATCCTGTTGCAGTTGTAATTGCTGAAAGTTTAGCAGAAGCAAAAGAAGCTGCAGAGAAAGTTGAAGTTGATTACAAAGTATTAAAAGCAGTCACAAGTACTGCAGATGCTATGAATGGAGATACTATTCATGAAGGCATCGATAAAAATCTATGTTTTGACTGGTTATTAGGTGATAGACAAAAAGTTAAAGAAGCATTTGATAAGGCTGATAAAGTAATTTCTATTGATATCATTAATAATAGATTAATTCCAAATGCAATGGAGCCAAGAGCATGTGTTGCTGATTACAATGCAGCATCTGAAGAGATTACTTTATATACAACAAGTCAAAATCCACATCTATCAAGATTGATAATGTCTGCTTTTGGAAATGTAGCTCCTGAACATAAGTTAAGAGTTGTAGCTCCAGATGTTGGTGGTGGTTTTGGTTCTAAAATAAATGTCTATAACGAAGATATTGTTTGTAGCTGGGCAGCTAAAAAAATTAATAGAGCTATTAAGTGGGTTGCAGAAAGGTCAGAATCTTTTTTAACTGACATACATGGAAGAGATCATGTAACTCATGCAGAATTAGCAGTTACCAAAGATGGAAAGTTCCTTGGTTTTAAAAATGAGACCATAGCTAACCTTGGAGCTTATGCCCGAGTATTTGGCACAGTGACACCAACTTATTTATTTGGACCTTGTGCAACTGGGGTTTATGAAATTCCAGCAGCTTATACAAATGTAAAAGCCGTATATACAAACACAGCGCCAGTAGATGCTTATAGAGGTGCAGGTAGACCTGAAGCTACATATACTATTGAAAGATTAGTTGAAAAAGCTTCAATGGAATTAGGGATAGATAAAACTGAACTTAGAATTAAAAATTTCCCTACAGCATTTCCTTTTAAACAAACTTTAGTTCATACAGTAGATTCTGGTGATTATGTTGCTGGAATGGAAAAGGCAAAACAGATGGCAGATTACAAAGGTTTTGAGGCGAGAAGAAAAGAGTCTGAGGCTAAAGGAAAACTTAGAGGAATTGGTGTTACCTCATATTTTGAAGCGTGCGGTATTGCTCCTTCAGCTGCTGTAATGTCATTAGGATGTGGTGTTGGATTGTGGGAATCTGCAGAAGTTAGATTCAATCCAACTGGACAAGTGACTGTTTACACAGGTTCACATAGTCATGGACAAAGTCACCAAACAACTTTTGCTCAAATAGCAGCAGATGAATTAGGTGTTCCAATAGAAAATATAGATATCGTTCATGGCGACACAGACAAAGGAACATTCGGTATGGGAACATACGGTTCTAGATCTTTAGCTGTTGGTGGTATTGCTATCGTCAATGCTTGTAAAAAAATAGTTGAAAAAGGTAAAAGAGTTACAGCTAAAATGTTAGAGGCAAATCCAGAAGATGTTGAGTTCAAAGACGGAGAATTTATTGTTTCTAAATCAAATAAAAAGAAAACAATAGGAGAAGTAGCTTTTGCTTGTTATTTACCTGGTGTAAGAGATGAAATGAAATCTCCATTGCCAGAAGGTGATGAACCTGGATTAAAAGAAACTTCTTTCTATGATCCTTCAAACTTTTCTTTTCCAGCAGGAACACATATTGCAGAAGTTGAGATAGATCCTGAAACAGGTCATGTTAAGCTTGAAAAATATACAGCTTGCGATGATTTTGGAAGAATAATTAATCCAATGGTTGTCGAAGGACAAGTTCATGGTGGTCTTGCTCAAGGTATTGGTCAAGCATTGTATGAAAATGCAGAGTATGATGAAACAGGTCAGTTGATGACTGGATCTTATATGGATTATACGATGCCACGTGCAGATAATTTTCCTGAGTTTAACATTGGTTATACTTGTACACATGCAACTACAAATCCTTTAGGAGTTAAAGGTTGTGGAGAAGCGGGAGCAATAGCAGCACCACCTACTGTGATGAATGCTGTAATTGATGCCTTAGGTGGACAAGAGGTTACTATGCCAGCTACAGCTGAAAAAGTGTGGAAGGCTTGTAAAAATCTAAAAAAATCTAACGCAAAAGCAGCATAGGAGGTTTATGAAAGATTTTAATTATCATTCAGCAAAAGATAGTAAAGAGGCATCTAAACTTGCTTCATCTAGTTCTGCTTTTTTAGCAGGAGGCATGACTACTATTCCTTCAATGAAATTAGGATTGGCTACTTACAAAGATTTAATTGATATAAAAAATATTAAAAAATTAAGTGGTATAAAAGTAAGTGGCAAATCAGTTACAATAGGAGCTGCTACTAAACATGTTGAAGTTTCAAATTCTAAAGATGTTAAAAAAGCAATTCCATCATTGTCTAGTTTGGCTGAAGGAATTGGTGATCCACAAGTAAGAAATAGAGGAACGATAGGTGGTTCAATTGCAAATAACGATCCATCAGCTGATTATCCATCAGCTTGTATCGCTTTAAACGCAACAATACATACGAACGAAAGAAAAATTGAAGCGGCAAAGTTTTTTAAAGGAATGTTTGAGACAGCTTTAAAAAAGGGTGAGTTAATTGAAGCTATAGAATTTCAAATACCAGAAAAATCTAGCTATCAAAAACATCCTAATCCTGCATCTAGATATGCAATCGTTGGAGTATATGTGGCTAAACATAAAGGCGATGTAAACGTTGCAGTTACTGGTGCAAAATCATGTGTTTATAATGATAAAGAAATGTCGAAAGCTCTATCGGGTAATTTTTCCTCTTCTTCAATAGATGGAATGGATCTAGATAGTTCAGAAATGAACTCTGATATGCATGCTTCTGCAGAATTTAGAGCTAGTTTAGTTGTCACTCAGGCTAAAAAAGCCGTTGATGCTTGTTAGTTAAAAACTATATTTTATCAGATGAAAAATTCATTTGATGAGAAAATATTAGACGAAGCTCAAGATTGGATCAATGCTAATCAAAAAGTAGTTTTAGCAACAGTAATTCAAACCTGGGGATCATCACCTAGACAAGTTGGTAGCAGAATGATTGTGAACGAAAAAGGAGATTTTTCAGGATCAGTTTCTGGAGGATGTGTGGAGTCTGCAGTTGTAAGCGAATGTCTATCACTAATTAAAGACAACAAACCTTGTAAAAAAATAGAATTTAAAGTTTCAAATGAGAGCGCGTGGGAAGTGGGTCTAGCATGTGGCGGAGAGATAGCGGTATATATTGAGCAGATACACTAATGAAAATTAAAACACTTGAAGAAATATTAAAAAAAAAATCATCAAAAACTGAGTTTGCAATTCTTACAAATTTAGAAAATGGTGATAGTGAAATTTATTTACCTGGCACTACTCCAAAAGGAGAATTTTCAAAATATGCTGGTGAAATAGAAAATTTTTTTAAATCAAAAAAAAACGGTGTTATAGAAAATTCAGAGATATTTATTGAAACGTATATAAAACCAATAAAAGTAATTGTTGTTGGGGCTGTGCATATTGCACAATATTTAGTTGATTTTGCAAAAAGTTTAAATTTTGAAATTAGTATCATAGATCCAAGAGGATATTTTGCATCTGAGCAAAGATTTCCTGATATTAAAGTTATTAACAAGTGGCCAAAAGAAGCTTTTGAAGAAATTGAAACAAATTCAAGTACAGCCTTAATAGCTTTAACACATGATCCAAAAATAGATGATCCTGCTTTGCAATACGCATTAAAAAATAAATTTTATTACATTGGGGCACTTGGCAGTAAAAAAACTCACGAAAATAGATGTCAAAGATTAAGTGAGGCTGGATTTACTAATGATCAAATTGGTTCAATTCATGGACCAATTGGTATTAAGCTCGGTGGCAAATCTGCTCCAGAAATTGCTTTATCTATTATAGCCCAATTAGTATCACAAACTTATAAAAAGTGATTAAAGTTATATTACTTGCTGCTGGCCTATCTAAAAGAATGAAATCAGAAAATAAACTTATTAAGTTATATAAAAAAAAACCTCTAATTAATTATTCACTAAATGTATTAAAAAAAAGTAAAGCAAATAAAATTGTTATAGTTCTTGGTCATCAATTTAAAGAAGTAAAAAAAATAATTAAAAAAAATAAAAAGATTATTTTTACTTATAACAAAAACTACAAAAAAGGAATGGCCTCTTCTATAAAAGTGGGATTAAAAAAAGTATCTAAAAACGACGATGGTTTTATTGTAGCTCAGTCAGATATGCCATTTGTTAAACTATCAGATATAAATAAAATTTGCAGATCTATAAAAACTAAAAAATTTTTAGTCCATGCATTAAATTATAAAAATAGACTAGGTAATCCTATTGGTTTTGATATTTCTTTGATAAAAAAATTTAAAAATATTAAAGGTCAGTTTGGAGCAAAATTTATGGTTAAAAGGCTTAAAAATAGAACAAATTTTATTAATACAAGCAGCCTTAAATCCTTTAAAGATTTTGATAAAGTTTCAGATTTTAAAAGCTGATTTAGTAATTTTAATCCTAAAAAGTAAAAGAACAATTAAAAGTATTAAAAATATTAGTGGTTTAAAAAATATTGTCTTTGATAGCCAAATATAATGAAGTACACCAAAAATCCCAATTATATAAATTAATCTATGAATTTTTTTCCAATTTTGTTTTAATAGTCTCACCATTCTCTCAGATGAGGTTATAGCAAGTGGAATTAATAATAGCCAAGCTGAAAATCCTATAAAGATAAACTTCTTTTTTAAGACATCATTTATCAGAGGCTCAAAATCAAATCTGTAATCAAGACCAACATAACTTAACATATGAATAGATGCATAAAAAAAAGTAAACAAACCAAGCATTCTTCTAAACTTGATCCACTCTACTGATTTTGTGATTTGCTTAAGCGGTGTCATTGAAAGAGTTAAAAGAATAAATATCAAAGTCCATTCTCCAAAGTGATTTATGATTCTATCAACAGGCTCTGGACCTAGTTGATTAAAAATTATTTGATAAGAAATCACATAAATTGGCCAAAGAGAGAGAAAAAAAACTAGAGTTTTAGAATATCTTCTCAATTTAATTTAGAAATTTTTTTTTAAATCCATACCGCTATAGAGACTTGCAACTTCATCTCCATAACCATTAAACATTAAGGTCTTTACTCTAGGTGCCCAAACACCTTCACCTATTATTCTTTCAGTTGCTTGAGACCATCTTGGGTGATCAACATTAGGATTAACATTTGAGTAAAATCCATATTCTCTAGGGGAAGCCCACATCCATGATGAGGTAGGCATGTTTTCAACAAATTTAATTTTAACAATAGCTTTTGCACTTTTAAAACCATACTTCCATGGAATAAAAATTCTTAGTGGTGCTCCGTTTTGATTAGGGAGTTTTTTACCATATAAACCTGTCACAACTGTTGTCAAAGGATGCATGGCTTCATCAATTCTTAAACCTTCATTGTAAGGCCAGTTTAAAACAGGGTATCTTTGACCTTTCATTTGTGCAGGGTCATATACACTTTCAAATTCAACAAATTTTGCTTTATTAGTTGGATTTACTTTTGATAGTAATTTACTTAAAGAAAAACCCATCCATGGAATAACCATAGACCAACCCTCAACACATCTTAATCGATATATTCTTTCTTCAGAAATAAACATTTCTGAGATTTCCTCCATTGATAATTTAATCGGTTTTTCAATTTCTCCTTCAATACCTATTTCCCAAGGAGTTGTTTTAAATATTTGAGAATTTCTATGAGGATCACTCTTAGATGTTCCAAACTCATAATAATTATTATAAGTCGTAATATCTTTATAACTTGTTAATTTATCTCTCTCACTTGCTAAAGATTTATTTACAAAAGGTATACTAGAAATAGCTAGTGAGCTTGCACCAAGACCTATAGATTTAATGAATGATCTTCTTTTTTTATAAATATTTTCTGGTGTAATTTCTGAATTTTTAAATTTTATCATTTAATTATTTAGAGATACTCCTTTCAACCACTCACTGTCCTCATTTTCATAATGTTCTTTTTTCCAAATAGGAGATCTTTTTTTAATTTCTTCAATTATATATCTAGATAACACAAAAGCTTGATCTCTATGTTTACAAGCTACACCAATAATGATGCTTTTTTCTTTTAAACCCACATATCCTTTAACATGCTCAATAAAGACTGCTTTTTCTTTAATATTTAGCTTGTTATCAGCTTCTTCATAAATTTCTTCAAAACTTTTTATAACCATACTTTCTTTGGCATCATAGGTAATACCAGTAACTGTTTTATTTTCATTTAAATCTCTTACAGTCCCAACAAAATATATTACAGCACCAAATTTCGATTGATTTAAATAATTTTCTGCTTTTGAAATTTCTATCTTCTCATTTTTTGAAGCATCAATAATTTTAGTATGTAGCATTAACCGCCTCCTATAGGAGGTATAATGCTAAAGTTTTGTTTTTTAACTATTTTATAATTATCTGAGACAATTTTATCATCAGACGAACAAAAAGCTGATGATTTAATAATTTTTTTAAAAGTTTCATTTCCTTTAAATTTTATATCAATAAACTCTATCATTTGGTTTCTAAGATCTTTTATTGAGGAATTTTCAATTAATTCAAAGTCTAAATGGGATTTAGTACTAAATTCTCTAGCTGCGCCAAATAGTTCAACTGATATTTTCATTAAAAAATATTTTTTAAAAAATCTGGGAGCCCATCAGGGTTTTTCCATAATCCACTTTTTCCACCTTCTTTAATTAATAATTTTACGTTATCAATTTTAAGATGTGGATTTACTATTTTGCTTAAATCGTAAATTGTAATTAAGGCTGAGTTAACTCCCATTATAGCTTCCATTTCAACACCTGTTTTTGCAACTGCAGAAACAACACAAAAAACCTCTAATGAACTGTCTAATTCATTCATAATTATTTTAGTAGCCGTATGGTCTATTGGAAGTGGGTGACATAAAGGAATAAGTTCACTTGTTTTTTTTACACCCAAAACAGCTGATACCTCAGCTAAGGTAATAGGATCTCCTTTAGGCATCTTTTTATTTTTAATGAGATCAAAAACCTCTTTTCCAACATAAATTTTACCTGATGCAAGTGCTCTTCTAAAAGTTTCTTTTTTTGAAGATACATCAACCATATTGAAAGAATTTTTTTGAAATATTTCTTTGGCCCAATCTTTAAGTTCTTCTTGATTTATAATTTTTAATTTTGACATTAGCCACCTGTAGTAGATAAATTTTTAGTTAAACCAGTTTCACCAAGTTCTAAATAGTGAGTTTCTTTTTTAAATTTCATTTGTCCCATAATGAGATCTTGCAATTCATCTATTTGATCATCTTTTTGCAATAAATGTCTTATACTTATTCCAGTATTGCCAAATAGGCACAATCTAAGATCTCCTCTTGATGTAATTCTTAATCTATTACAGCTTCTACAAAAATCTTTAGAGTAGGGTGCTATAATTCCAAATTTCCCTTTATATTCTGGATTTATATAATTTAATGACGGCCCTGCATCCTTACCTAGAGTTTGGTAAATCCAATTGTTTTTATTTAAGTATTCTTTAAAGATTTTTGAAGATACATGGTATTTTTTAAAATAATCTAGGTTATCTCCAGTTTGCATTAATTCTATATATCTAAAATCCACTTTGTTTTTTTTTACAAATTCTCCCCAGGATTCAAAATCTTTGTCTGATGCATTTATTCCATTTAAAAGAACTGCATTAATCTTAATATTTTCAAAATTTAAATCTTGTAGGATATTAATTCCTTTTAAAATCTCTGGTAATCGATCATGACCTGTAACATTTTTGAATATATCTCTATTCAGACTATCAATGCTAATATTAATACCATTTATCCCACTATCTACTAACATCTTTGCTTTTTTGTCTAAATAATAACCGTTTGTGGTAATTACAACTTTTTTTATTCCAGCTTCATTTTTTAAGATCTTGATTATATCAAAAAAATCTTTTCTTACTGTAGGTTCACCTCCAGTAAGTCTAATTTTGCATACACCTAATTTTGAAAAAACTTTTGCTAGACGTCTGATTTCCTCTAAGTGAAGAAATTTTCTATTATCACTCTTATCAATTTGATATCCATTTGGTAAACAATACCCACACTTAAAATTACATACATCAGTAATCGAAAGTCTTATATATGGAAAAGTCCTACCAAAGCTATCTCTTAATATATTCATTAAAGTTAAAGCTATCATAATTAATAAAATTAATCATGATAGAATTAACTTAAAAATCTAGCTTTAACCTGCTGGTTTATAATTAGCCATAGCCTTTGATGCCATGCCGGCAGCTTTACCCATATCCATTTCTTCTAATATGGTAAAATTTGTTATAGCTCCAGAAGCTTCAACTGCTAGCTTAACTGCTGCTGCGCCTTCAAATCCAATACTACCACTCACAACTCCTACAAAATCATAAGCTCCTCTTGTGATCATAAAAGACTCCATCTTTCCTCCTACTGCCTCTGATAAAGCAGTAGCAGCTGCAGCTCTGTCTTGGTCTGGATTACCTATAAATCCTTTAAAAGCTTGAGCTGTATAATTGCCCATTACTATAAATTTAGCCATAGTTTCCTCCTTTTTTTAAAATAACATTATAGAAGAAAAAAAATTAATGAAAAAATTAAATATTAGTTATGTTTATTTTAAATATATTAATTTCAACTATTACTAGACACTTTAGTGCATTAAAATACTATAAAACCTAACTTCTATAAAAATAGTGATCCTGTTAAAGGTAAAATATTTTCAACTTTGTTTGTAAGAAGTTAATTTAATTAAAATATCACTTTTTCAAATTTTTTAGATTTCAAAGATCTTTTTGCACTTTCTGCTAGTATAAGAGATTTTCTACCATCTTCAAAATTAGCTAAAGGTTTAGAGTTTTTTTTACAAATTTTTACTAAGTCATCTAGTTGAATTTTGTAGGCTTCAGAATATCTTTCAATAAAAAAGTTTTTTAATTGTGTTTTGTTGTCTGTTGAATTTTTTGAGTACAAAACTGTTTCCAAGTCTCTTTGATTATCCGAAATGATCATTCCTTTAGACCCAAAAAGCTCAATTCTTTGATCATAACCAAAACTACAATGCCTAGAATTAGTAATGATACACTGTACTCCTTTTTTAGTTTTCATAATTACAGTAGCTAAATCTAAATCATTTATTTTTTTTAGTTTTCTATCCGAGAAACGTTTCCCAGTAGCAAATATGGACTCAAATTCATCATTTCCAGCATAAAATCTTGCTAAATCAAAATCATGAATCATCATATCTTTAAATATACCTCCAGATGTCTTTAAATAGTTTATTGGTGGAGGCTCCGGGTCTCTGCTAGTAATAATTATTTTTTCTAATTTACCGATTCTACCCTTGAGTAAATTATGATTTAAAGAATTATGCGCTGGGTCGTACCTTCTATTAAATCCGAGTTGAATTTTTGGTTTATATTTAGAAATTCTTTTTTTACACTTGTTAATTTTATTTAAATCAAGGTCTAAAGGTTTTTCACAAAATACAACTTTCTTATTTACAACCGCTTCTTCAATAAATTTTAAGTGTGTGTTTGTGCTTGATGCAATAAATATACATTTGATATTTTTATCTTTAAATGCAATTTTTGGATTTTGAATATCAATAGAGTTATACTTTTTGGATAGTTTTTTTGTTAATTTTTGATCTTTATCAAAAATATATTTCAGATTAAAATCTTTATGATTTATCAGGTTATTGGCGTGCATTTGACCAATTCTTCCAAGTCCAAATAGTGCAATATTAATTATATTTTTACCCATCTTTTTCTTCTTGAGGAAATTTTACACGCACTAATAAATTTTGCTGTTTCTAAACCCTCATCTTCATTTGGATAAAAGTATCTTTTTTTTGTTTTGTTCTTCAAAGAATCGGCAAACTCTTTATAAATATTAGCAAATGCATCAAGGTATCCCTCTGGATGACCAAATTTTATTCTAGAGAATTGCTTTGAAAATTCTGAATTATGAAATCCTCTTTCTAATAATTTTACAGCGCCTTTTTCTGGATTAAATTTAAGATAATTTGGATCATTTTGAACCCACTCTAAACTACCTTTAGAACCAAATAATCTTATTCTTAAACCATAAACACCACCTTTGGCCATTACACTTGTCCAAAACATTCCTTTTGCGCCATTGTTAAAATTGATCATAACCTGCGCATTATCATCCATTTTAATTTTTTTTGATATTTGCTTTATATCTGCAAAAACTGTTTGTCCTTTCAAACCCGAAATATAAGAGGCTAGATGGTACGCATGAGTTCCAATTTCATTTAAAACAGCGGATGCTCCAACTATTTTATTATCAATTTTCCATTTAAGTTTTCTTTTTGCATTTTTTGAATTAATTTTTGTTCCACCAGACCAATCTTGAATATATTCAACATTAATATATTCAACTTTACCAATTTTACCCTTTTCAATTAATTTTTTTGCTTCTCTCACCATTGGATAAGCGGAATAATTATGAGTTAGCGCATATTTTATTTTTTTATTTTTTTTAATTGATTTGAAAAGTTTTTTTGCTTGATCTAAATTTCCTGCAAAAGGTTTATCAGAAATTATATTTATATTTTTTGAAATAAATTTTTCAGCAATAATTTGATGACTTGATGGTGGTGTCATTATAGCAACTACATTAATTCCATCTTTTCTCTTAGCTTCTTTCTCAGCCATATCTTTATAATTTGAGTAACATCTATCAGATGAAATCCCTATACTTTTTCCAAACTTAGTAGAAATTTTTACATTTCTTGAAAAAACTCCTGCTACTATTTCATATTGATCATCAAATCTAGATGAGATTCTATGAACATGACCAATCCATGATCCAGGACCACCCCCAACTATTCCTAAACTTAATTTTTTAGTTTTATTTGATTTAAACATTGAATATATCTTAGCAAAAAAAATATTTATGTCAGTAAAATTAGGAATAGCACCAATAGCATGGAGTAATGATGACATGCCAGAACTTGGGGGTGATACACCTTTGGAACAATGTTTGTTAGAAGCAAGTCAGGCAGGATTTATTGGTATAGAGTCGGGTGGAAAATTTCCAAACAAGTCAGAGGAATTAATTCCTAAATTAAATGAGTTTAACTTAAACCTTTGTTCTGGTTGGTATGGTGCAAATTTAAGAAAAAATACAGTAGAAGAGGAAAAAAAAGTCATACAAGATCAATTAAAATTATTTAAAGATTGTAATGCACCTTGCATTGTTTTTGCAGAAGTTGCTGGATCGATTCAAGGAGATCCAGACAAAAAGCTTTCGACTAGACCAAAAATGGATCAAGAAGAGTCTAAAAATTACTATAAAAAAATTTCGGAAATGGGCAAATATTTACAAGATCAAGGCATGCCGCTTGCTTACCATCATCACATGGGGACAGTTATAGAAACCGAAGAAGATACTATAAAATTGCTAGAGAATACTGATGATAGTGTAAAACTTACTTTAGACACTGGTCATATGCTCTTTGCTAAAGGTAACTCTCTTGAAATATTAAAAAATTTTAGTGATAGGGTTATTCATATGCATTGCAAAGATATTAGAAAAAATGTTTTAGATAAATCATTAAAAGAAGATTTGAGCTTTAGAGGTGCATTTTTAGAGGGTGCTTTTACGGTACCTGGAGATGGCTGTATTGATTACAAACCTTTATTTGATGTGTTAAAAGAAAAAAATTATTCAGGTTGGCTGGTTGTTGAAGCAGAGCAAGACCCAGCAAAAGCAAATCCTTTTGAATATGCAAAGATTGGTTATAAATATTTAACCGAGACCTTAAATAAAAGTAATATTCAGATCTTTAAAAATTAAAATCTTTTAATTAAAGTATGCTTGTTATTCTCTGCTGTTTATAATTTTACAATTTTAGATTTTTCTAATTTTTCTTCAAAAAAATCAATAATGTTTTGAATTGTTTCTTTTCCCATTCTAGTCATACACTCATCAGTAAAAGCTGCAGTATGCGGACTCAAGTAAACTTTTTCATTTTTAAGAAGTGGATTATTGTCGTCAGGTGGTTCTTTTTTAAAAACATCAATACCAGCTCCAAAAATTAAATTTTCATTGAGCGCTTTATCTAGATCTTCTTCATGAATGATTCCACCTCTTGCTGCATTAATAATAATGCAAGTTTTCTTCATTGTTTTTAGTAAATCATAATTTATTAAATTTTCTGTTTTATCTGTTAAAGGCATATGGAGTGAAATAACATCCATAGTTTTTACTGCTTCAGCTAGATCTTCTATTTTTTTTCCACCTAATTCTTCAATTTTATCTTTATCTACAAATGGGTCATAAACAAAGACATTCATTTCAAAGCCCAGACATCTTTTGATTAAAGCTTTTCCTATTCTTCCAAAACCCATAATTAAAAAATTTTTTTTCCAAACTTCAATTGTTTTTGGTAATTTATTTCTATCTTTAAAATTTCCTTCTCTTACTGTTTTGTCAAATAAGCCTTTTCTTTTTGCAATATTTAACAAAACAAACATTACATGTTCTGCAACCGTAACAGCATTAGCATTAGCTGTTATTGCTATTTTAATCTCTTTTTCTTTAGCTTTTTTTAAATCTATATTGTCATAACCAACACCATGTCTTGAAATGATTTTTAAATTTTTTGCTTCTTCAAATGCTTCTCCAGGAAGCTTTGCAATTCTTATTGATGCGCCATCACAATCTTTTAATTTTGATTTTAAATTTTCTACAGAAGTGTCATCAGTTACCTCAACATCAAAATTAGGATGGTTATTTATTAATTCCATACCTTTTTCATGGACTTTTTGAATAATTAATATCTTTTTTTTATTGCTCATAATTATATATCAATTTTTTAGAGAGCATTTTTAATACGAGAATTATTCTATAAAGTAAATTAGTTTTTTGATTAAAGTTGTATTTATTAAATATTTAAAATAAATTTAGTTGTGAATTTGACAATTAATATTCTACTATCTTTTTTTAAGACCCTTGAGAAAATAAATACTTTTTTTTTAAGAATTGGTAGACAGTTTGCATGGATAGCAATACTTTTGATGGTAATCGTTATCTTAGTTCAAGTATTTTTTAGATATGTGTTAAATAATGCACTGCCTTGGCCTGATGAAGTTGCAAGATTTTTGATGTTATGGATGACAGGATTGATAGCACCCTCCGCGTATAGATGGGGTGGCTTTGTTTCTATTGATTTATTAGAGAGATTTTTACCAAAACTTATCTCCACATTATTAACTTTATTTTTATTAATCGTTTCTCTTTTTGTCTTAGTAATAGGTTTAGAATTAGGATTTAAACATATTAATGCTGGATGGATATTCAATTCTTCATCGATAAAGATCCCTTTCCATTTAATTGGTGGGAAAGCAGAACCAATAAAATTAGCTTGGATGTATATGTCATTACCTGTGGGAATAATTTTTTTAATTTCTGTGAATATAGAATTAATTTTAAGAAATATTCTTACTAATTTTACAAAGTTAGACTTGCCTGAAGATTACGATAAACAAAAGTTGGAGACACAATAATGTTAGTTTGGTTTCTTCCTTTATTTTTATTATTTTTGTTAATTGGTTTACCTGTATTTTTTGGATTGTTAGCAGCACCAGGAATTTTGCTTTGGCTAAATGATCAAGCTAGAGATGGAGCTATGCTTTATAGAAATATTTATAATGGAATAGATAGCTTTCCTTTGATGGCAATACCATTTTTTATGTTAGCAGGAGAGTTAATGAACAGAGGAGGAATAACTCATAGACTAGTTGAATTTAGTCAGGCGATGATGGGTCACTTAAAAGGTGGATTGGCTCACGTCAACGTATTGACTTCAATGTTGTTTGCAGGCTTATCTGGTTCAGCTGTAGCTGATACATCAGCAATTGGATCAATGCTTATTCCTGCAATGGAAAAGCAAGGCTATACAAAAAAATTTGCTGCTGCAATTACAGCAGCGAGTTCTGTAATTGGACCTATAATTCCACCTTCAGGGATAATGATTATTTATGCATATGTAATGGGTGAGAGTGTTGCTGCATTATTTTTAGCAGGAATAGTACCTGGTATTTTAGTTGGGGTTAGCTTGATGATTACAATAAAATTTATGGCTAAGAGATATAATTTTCCAGCAGTAACTGAAAAAACAACTTGGAGCCAAAGAGGCAAAGCATCTCTTAAAGCTTTTTTCCCTTTGATGACACCTGTAATAATTTTAGGAGGTATCCTTGGAGGAATTTTTACACCAACAGAAGCATCAGCTGTAGCAGCTGCTTACGCAATGTTTATTGGTTTATTTGTTTTGAAATCATTAAAATGGAAAGATGTTCCTAAAGTGATGACAAAAGCAGCGATGGTATCTTCAGTAGTTCTTCTTTTAGTTGGTGCTGCAATGGCTTTTAAAACAGTTGTAAGCTTATCTCATGCACCTGAGCATCTTGCTGCATTTGTTTTAGGATTAACTGACAATCCTTATGTTTTGTTATTTCTTATAAATATTTTATTATTTGTTGTTGGAATGTTTTTAGATGCAGGTCCAGCGATAATCATCTTAGGACCAATTCTTGGACCAGTGTTTGTTGAACTTGGAGTTCATCCTGTGCATTTTGCAATTATTATGTCCGTTAATTTAACAGTTGGTTTAGCAACTCCGCCAATGGGTCTTGTATTATTTGTTGCATCCTCTGTATCTGGGGAAAGAGTTGAAACAATAGCAAAAGCTATATTGCCATTCTTAGCAGTAGAAGCTATAGTTATTTTTTTAATAACCTATTTTCCATCAATATCGATGACTATTCCTTTGCTTACTGGTTTCGCAAAATAAATATAATTTTTTTTACTACTCGATAGACTCTCTAAATCAATTTAAGTATAGTTTATATACATAAATATTTAAAGAGAGGGAAATAATTATGAATAAAATAATAAAATCATTTTTTTCATTATTATTCTTAATTAGTTTTACTGCATCTGTTTCAGCTGCAGATTATAACTTGAGAATGACAATGAACTCTAATGATCAAGATGAAGATTATGATGGCGCTGTAGTATTTAAAAACTACGTAGAAGCAGCTTCAAATGGAAAAATAGCTGTAGAACTATTTGTAGGTACGCAGCTTTGTTCAAAAGGTGCTGAGTGTTTACAAGGTGTATCTGATGGAAGTATAGATATTTACATTTCTACTTCTGGAGGTGCTGCAGGCGTATTCCCATATGTTCAAGTTTTAGATTTACCTTATCTAATGGCTGATGACAGAATTGCTGAAGATGTAATGCAAGGTGATTTTGTAAGAACAATGCGAAAAATGGCTCTAAAAGATTCTAATGACTCAATTAGATTGATGACAATTGGAAATACTGGAGGATGGAGAAATTTTGCTAATACAAAAAGAAGAGTCGCAAATCCATCTGACATGAAAGGTTTAAAAATCAGAACAGTTGTAGCTGATTTACCTCAGGAACTTGTAAGAGCATTAGGTGCATCTCCAACTCCTATTCCATGGCCAGAATTGTTTACATCATTTCAAACTGGTGTAGTTGAAGGATCTAAAAATGGAATAACTGACATTATGAACATGAAGTTTCCTGATGCAGGTCTAAAATACGTTACTTTAGACGGTCATGCATACATGGGTGCATTATGGTGGATGAATAATGCAAAATATCAATCGATGTCAACAGATCTTAAAAAAGTTGTGACTGATGGTTTCTATGCTTTGCAACAAGCAACTTTTGCTTCTCCTAAGAGAAAATCAATCAAAGCTTACGAGGACTTTGTAGCAGGTGGTGGAGATTTATACGTTCCTACGCCTGATCAAAAAGCTAGTTTTAAAAAAGAAGCTAGCCCAGTGTACGATTGGTTTAAAGCTAATGTTAAAGGTGGAAAAGAGATTTTCAACGCTTTAACTAAAGCAGTAGCTAAAGCAGAGAAAAAAGCATCGAGCGCATACAAAAAAGATTTATAATTTTAAATTAATATAATGGGGCGGATTTTAGTTCGCCTCATTATCTAAAAGGATATATCCAAGATTTATAATCTTTTATGAGAATATGAGCTTTTTCAATTTGTTCAGGAGTCATTTTTTTAATAACTTCTTCCTGAGAAATTGCAGCATCAGGATCTCCACCAATAGCAGACAAACCGTACCACATATAAGCTCTAACAAGATCGGGAGCAGGGAGTCCTCTACCAATTTCGTAATACCACCCAACACCAGATTGAGCACCAGGATGACCTTTCATAGAAGATCTGAGATACCATTCAAAAGCTCTAACATCATCTCTATCGACACCAAGACCCATAGCGTACATAATTCCAATAAGCTCTTCAGCATCAGCATTACCAGATCTAGCTGCTGGCATAAGTTCTTCCATAGCTTCTTTAAATTTTCCTTGCTCCATCAAATCTCGAGCATTTTCTATTTCTGCAAAAACTATGGATGGAAGAAACAAAAGTATAAAAAGATATTTAATCATTTAAAAATAATAATATTTATAATTCCATTTTTAATTTCAGTAAATAAAACTTACGCAACTGATTTACCAAAACCGTTAAAGAGCGAAGATTTCCATCAAGTTGATATAGAAAAAGTTAAAATTGGAAGACTTTTATTTCATGATAAAATTTTATCTGCAAATCGAAACATTGCTTGCGCAACCTGCCATAGTCATGATCTAGGAGGTTCAGATGGACTTTCGTTAGGCATTGGTGAAGGAGGTCAAGGTATAGGATTAGAGAGAACTGCAGGTGAAGGCGATGATAAAATAAAAAAACGAATTCCAAGAAATGCTTTAGCTTTATGGAATTTAGGATTTAAAGACATAACTACTTTGTTGCATGATGGAAGAGTAACTAAATCGAATATATTTGGTAACGGTTTTAATACACCTGCTCAAGAAGCTCTTCCTAAAGGACTTGATAATATAGTTGCAGTTCAAGCTTTGTTTCCAATGACTAGACAGTTTGAGATGGCAGGAAATCCAGGTGAAAATGAAATTATAGGTTTAGTCTCAAAAGTTGGCAAAGATAGTATGAGAATTGATAGGGTATGGCCTGTAATAACACACAGGATTAGAGGAATTCCAGAGTATGTTGAGTTATTTAAAAATGCTTTTGATGATGTTAATAGTCCTTTAGATATTAACATTACACATATTGTTAATTCAATTGCTGCATTTGAAATTCATGAATGGACATCTTTTGACTCACCCTTTGATGAATATTTAAATGGAGATAAACAAGCTTTAACTCTAAAGCAAATAAATGGCATGAACTTGTTTTATGGTAAAGCAAACTGTAGCTCTTGTCATTCAGGATCTTTGTTGTCAGATCAAAAATTTCATTCAATAGGAATTCCTCAATTTGGTCCTGGAAGAACACGGCCTTTTGATCCTTATGCACGTGACGTTGGACGAATGGTTGAAACGGACAATATAAACGACATGTATAAATTTAAAACGCCAGCATTAAGAAACGTTTCTTTAACTGCACCCTACGGTCATAATGGTGCTTATCCAACTTTAAAATCAATAATTAAGCATCATTTAAATCCAATTAAAATGAATAAGAATTGGAAACCTGAATATGCAAATTTACCTAAGGCAACTTGGTTAGAAGAAATCGATTTTGTAACTTTTTCAGACAAAAGAGAACAAGACAGAATTCTATCAAGCATTGACATACAGCCTATAGAATTGAATGATAAAGAAATTGATGAACTTGTTTCTTTTCTCGAATCTTTAACTGGTAGAAGTGGAAATCAGAGACCGCTAGGTAAACCAGATAAAGTGCCAAGCGGGCTAAGTATTGATTAAGTTTTTAAATTAAACTGATACAAACAGAATATGAAAAAAATAAAATATGGAATTATTGGAGCAGGGACAATGGCTCGAGAACATATTTTAAATATATCATTAATTGATAATGCTGAAGTAGTTGCACTTGCTGATCCTCATGAAGATTCATTAAATCAGTGTAAAGAAATTATAAAAACAAAAATTTTTTGTTTTAAAAATCATTTAGAAATGATTGAAAAAAATATTGTTGATGTATACTTAATTTCATCCCCCAACTTTACTCATTTAGAAATCTTGAAAGATGTAATCAAAACTAAAAAACACATATTAGTAGAAAAACCATTATGCACTAATACAAAAGATTGTTTAGAAATAAAAAAACTTACAAAAGATTATCCTTCAGTATTTTGGACTGCGATGGAGTATAGATATATGCCTCCAGTTTCAAAGTTTATTAATGAAATTCATAATAACAAAATTGGTGATTTAAAGACTTTAACTATACGGGAACATAGATTTCCTTTTTTAAAAAAAGTAAATGATTGGAATCGTTTTGAAGAAAATACCGGTGGTACACTTGTTGAAAAATGCTGCCATTTCTTTGATTTAATGAGATTGATTATCCAAAGTAAGCCACTAAGTGTTTATGCAAGCGGTGGTCAAGACGTTAACCATTTAGATGAAGTTTATAATGGAAAAAAGCCAGACATCATTGATAATGCCTATGTGATTGTAAATTTTGAAAATGGAGCAAGAAGTTTACTTGAGCTTTGTATGTTTGCAGAAAATTCTGATATGCAAGAAGAGCTTGTAGCCACAGGAAATAAAGGAAAAATTGAAACTTCAGTGCCCTCCGATGACTCAGGTAAAACCTCATCAAATATAAGAATTGGAATGAGAGATGGTAAAACACATATCGAAAATATTGAAGTAGATAAAAAAATTCTTGAGGCCGGCCACCATCATGGATCTACTTACTACGAACACTTAGCTTTTTTGAAAGCTATTGAAAATATTTCAGATCCAGAGGTTTCATTAGAAGATGGTTTAATTGCTGTTGCTGTGGGAGAGGCTGCAGAACAATCAATAAAACAAGGTCGATTAATAAATCTAGAAGAAATAATTAGTTAAAAAAATCTGTAATTTTTTTAACTATAAAGTCACTTACTCTGATGTTTGACTCTGTTGTTACACCAGAAATATGAGGTGTTAATATACAATTCATACCTGGTTTTATTTTGTTATAAAATTCACTCTCTATTGGTTCTTTTTCAAACACGTCTAGAGCAAAGCCAGAAATAATATTTTTATGGTAAGCTTCAATTAAATCACTTTCATTTATGATGCTTCCTCTAGAAGTATTTATTATAATCGGTTTATTTTTCATTTGAGAAAATGATGATTTATTTATCATATTTTTTGTTTCATCTGTTAAAGGTAGGTGTATGGAAATGATATCTGATTTTTCATATATCTCATTTAAACTTGATAATTTAGCATCAATTTCTTTATCATTTAATTCGCTAATATAAGGATCGTAGGCCAAAATCTTTAAACCGTTTTTTAAAGAATACTCAGCAACTTTTTTTCCAATTGTGCCAAATCCAATTATTCCTAAATTCTTTTGTTTTATTTCTGTCGACTTAATTGTTGTTCTTGGCCATTCACCTTTAATAGTTCCATTGTGAAACATTGGGATTTTTTTTATAAGAAACATTGATGAAGAAACAACATATTCAGCAACAGAGTCTGCATTCATTCCTGTAGCTGGCTGAACATGAATGTTTTTATTTTTACAATATTCTGTATCAATATTGTCCAAACCAACACCTAACCTTCCAATAAATTTTAATTTAAATGCATTTTTTAAAATATCTAAATTTACTTGAGTTTTATTTCTTACAATTAGACCATCATAGTCTTTAATTATTTTTATTATTTCTTTTTCATCTTCACATAATTTTTCATCGTAGTTAACATCAAATTTTTTATTTAAATTTTCTAAACTATTTTGGTTGATGAATTCAGTAATTAAAATTTTAGTCATTAATTATTTATAAATATTAAACTAAATTAGATAAGTCTCTTTTATTATTTTTATAGGTTGGAAGTGGATATTTAAAGGCATATTTTCTTGGTATACATTTTTCTTTTGCCTTTTCCCATAGAGATAACCATTGTTTAAAGTTTTGAACTTTGAGATTTTTTTTATTTTTACTTCTTACATAAAAATTTGGAAGTGGTTCTCTACCTGATGGTTGTCCAGCAACATTATATCTTAGATCAGCACTTATCCTAAAATCATTTGATCTATTTGGTAAAGAGCAATGTATAGAATGTTTATGCAATAATATTACATCTCCAACATTTGCTTCTAAATAAATATGCTCCATGTCATCAAGTAATTTACTATTTTTTAATTCTACTTGCCCTCTGTATCCTGATACATGATTTAATAATCCCATTTTATTTATCTTTTTTACTGTAATCATGCATCCATTTTTCTTAGTTGTTTTAGTAAAAGGGATCCATACAGTAACCATGTCAGTTAATTTTTGTCCTCTTGAATTTAAAACAGCAGCATCTTGATGCCATGGTGTTCTGCCACTTAAACCATCATGAATTGATCCCACGGGTAATTTTTTTTCAGGTTGTTTAATTCTAGTATTTTGAACAGGGTTAGACATTATTTCTTTACCTAAAATTTTTTCTACAACATCCAAAATTTTTTTATTAGTAATTAAATTCCATAATGATTGAGTAGCAAAATAATCACTATCTTTTTTTACGTGGTCTCTTGGTAATCGGGTATTAAAATACTGATCCAAATCATAAATATTAAGCTTTGAGATATAAGAATATTTTTTTTTAAAATCAAAATTAAGAACTTTTTTTATATCTCTTTTTTTTGCATATTTTTGGATAAGACAATCCATAACAAATTCCATATCATTTAGAATTGGTTTTAAGTCTCTTCTAAAGTTAAGTACATTTTTAACAATCAAGTACCCATTCTCATATAATTTTTTTTGAAGACTATTTGTCATCATTAAAATTTATTTTATCATTAACAATATTTCAATGTTTTGGTGCTGTGGTTAAATAGTTCGCATCATGAAAAGAGGTTAACATTCTTTTTTTGGTGCTAATTATGTGCGGATAATATGAAATCCCTTTGTAATTCCATATAACCGGTTTATTTAAGGCATAACTTCCATAAATGAAAAAACGTTTTGGACAATTTCTTTCTATAAACCGCTTCACGCCATGATAGGAATTTGGAGTAGACTGAAAAAAAACAACGGTTCCTTTTTTTGGCGTAAAAGACTTCACTATTTCAAGTTCGGTTATTTTTGGAAATCTTCTAAAGCTTTTTCTTAAATTTTTTTTTGCTTTTTTTCTATAAATAGTGAGAGAGCCACCATTCTTTTTTGGAATGTCTGTTAAATAAATTAAGAAATTATATAATCTAGTTATATCATCTCGATGAGGTCTCAATCTATACCCTCCCTTTGATACCGAAAAGTCTATATCTAAATTTACTTTAGGATTTGTGTAGTTGTTACCCAACATTTTTTTTAATTCACTAGAATTTAATTTTTTTTTTATAGTGAACTTTTTAGGATTAAATGATTTTGGTTTATGTAAATTTACCCATGATCCATCCTCAAAATTTTTTGTAAAAAGATTTTCAATTTTTTTATAAAAAGACTTACTATTAAAAAGCTTAAAAAGTTTTGCAGAATTAACTGAATTTTTAATATATAAATTAAAATTTTTAGAACCTTTATTAATCCTGCTTCTACCTCCCATAATCATATCATCAAATGATTTTGAGTTGCTTATTTCTTTAATTAATAAATTACAGATTTTTTTCGAAACAATGTTGTCTCCAACTAAAACAGGAAAGTTACTTTTGATTTTTTTTAATTTATTTGTACTGAGCATTTAGCTGTACATACCTTCTTTCACTTTAATCATTTTATACATAAGATCATTTAAAGGTGTTTTTACACCATGTTTTTTACCTATTTTTGAAACTGCACCACTAATAAAATCTATTTCAGTTTTTCTCTTGTATTGAACGTCAAAAGCCATAGATGACTTGTTAGTTTGCATTGAATCTACAATTTTATTGAACATAAATAAGCATTCATCTTCAGACACATTTACACCATCAGCAAGTGCAACTTCCCTAGTTTCTAAAATTATTTCTTTACCCAATCCTCGAGATACTTCGTTTGCTTTGTTGTTTATATACAAGTCAGTATGATGAAGATCAAAAATTGCAGATAATGGTCCAATTGCTGTTAAAGCAAAAAGCTTCATCCATTTTCTTTTCTTTACATCTTCAGCCGCAATCATTTCAAGATTATGTTCTGTAAAAGTATCTGCTATTTCTTTAATTCTATCAGTAATTCCTCCCTCGTACTCACCAATCCAAGATGGTAACGAACCATGATTCATAATATGACCTGGTCCTAAAATGTTTGATGCTTGAGTAGTTGTCCCACCAATTACTTTTTCATTACCCACAATACTTTGAATAATTGCTTCATGACCAATACCATTTTGAAAAGACATAAATACTGTTTTATCTCCTATGATATTTTTAATACTGTTTAATGCTGGCTCTAAAGCAGTAGCTTTACACATAACTATTACAGCATCTACTTTATCTAAAGAAGATGGATCTGAAGTAGCTTTAACATTGATTACTCGATCACCACCATGTCCATCCATTTTTAAACCATCTTTATTAATTGCATCTACATGCTCTTTCCAAACATCAATTAAAATTACATTTAAACCTTTTTCTGCAAGCAAACCTCCAAACAAGCAGCCCATCGCTCCTGCACCAAGGACAGCTACTTTCAAATCTTTGTTAATCATCGTTACCTTATTTAAAATTATTTATGTATAGAAATTATATATATTATCTATAGACAATATGCAAAATAAATTATAGCTTATTATCATCATGCAATTAAAAATAGAAAAAGGAACTTTTAAAGATTATCCATTAGAAGATATTTCAGATGCGTTAAGAAAAGGATTGTCTGAAAATTTCAAAAACGTTGAGGTAGAAGTAGTAGATTGCCCAAATCTAAGAGATTGGGATTGTCCATCAGAAGGAATAAGTGGAAATCAAAAAATAATAGATGTTGGTGGAGAGCCTTATATGCATGATCCAAAATTTATTGGTGCAGAATTTGATTATGAAGAAATATCTAAAATGATTGATTCTGAAAAATCTTATGCTTTAGGAGCTGGATCAGGTGCAATGTCATGTTTAAATGGTCATTGTGGAGAATTAGTTATTAATGAAAACTTAATAACTGATGAATCTAAATCAATAATAGCAAGAGTAAGTCCAGATAAAAAATGTATTGTTGAAAAGTATTCAGCAAAAAAACATGGTGGACTTGGAAACATTTATTATACAGACGGTAAACAGGGAAAAGTTATTAAAATAAAAATCAAAGGTAGAAATGGAGAACAAGGCTCTTTGCCTCAAGCAATGAGGTCTTCTTTATCAAAAAATTTAAAAATTAAAGACAATGAACATTTGTCTCTTGCTGGCGTATTTAGAGTATTAAATGGAAAAATAAGATCACATGTGCAGCCTGATTATAAAGATATTAAACACGAGTATTACGATCCAAAACAAATGAAATGTGTAAAAGATTTTCTTCAATTTTATGAACCGGTTGGACCAAAATTACAATGTTATTCTATTCTTTGGACTGGTGATCCTACTGGAGGAGAATTAAATCTAAGAGAGTCTGGTGAACATACTCATTTTCATTCTTACGAACATGAGAGAGATGCAGGACATTATCATTTTGATGTATCACCTGAAGAAATAGAATATGAAGGTTATTTTAATACCGCAACAGAAGTTCATAGAGTTAACAACATTTATAAAGAACTATTAAGTAAAAATAGTATTGAATAGAAAACTCAATGAGTTTAAATTTATTTAAATGAAAAGACAGTTCAAGTATCCCAAGCACTTTGAAGAACAAAAAAAAATTCCAAAACTTACTCAAAAAAGAATTCAATTAGCAGAAATATCACTTGGAGATTTTGAAGGTAGATTAGCTAATGAATTATTGAATTGGTTTTCTTTAACCCCGCAACATTGGATAATGTTGCATATGGTTATGCTTGCTTATTATAAAAATAAATCAATTACTAAAAATCAATTACTTAAAGTAATCGAGAAATCATATTTGACCTCGAACGTCTATATCGATACAGCAATTAAAAAAGGTTATTTTAGAATTATAAGAAACGAGAGAGACAAGAGATCTATATTTATTTTACCTTCAGTAATTACCATTAAAACCTTTGAGGAATTTATTGATAGGAGAGATATTCTATATAAAGGAATTAAATGAAGAATATCTATACTTGGGCTGCTAAACCGGCAAAACGAACTTTGACTGTTGGGGATTTAAAAGCAGCAAAAGGAAAAAGAAAATTTACACAAGTTACAGCGAATAGTGTTGAGGAAGCTGAAGCAGCTGAAAAAGCAGGCTTTGATATGATTATATCAAATGCAAAAAATGTAATTCCTGTAAGAGAAGGTTCAAAAAATTTATTTTTAACAGCTGCTTTAGTATTAAATGAGTTTGTAACAGCAGAGGATATTATGCGTGGAGCTTTTAAAGCATTAGAGAATGGTGCGGATGCAGTTATGACACCAAGAAGTATGGATATAGTTGAAATGCTGGCTAAGGAAGATGTTCCAGTAATGGGTCATTTAGGTTTAGTTCCAAGAAAATCTACTTGGATTGGCGGCTTAAGAGCTGTGGGTAAAACTGCTGATGAAGCATACGAACTTTTTCAAAAGTTTAAAAGATTAGAAGATGCAGGTGCTTTTTCGGCTGAGTGTGAAGTAATACCTGAAAATGTAATGGGTGAAATTTCAAAGCGTACAGATATAGTTACTGTTTCATTAGGTTCAGGTAAAAACGCTGATGTGATGTATTTATTTATGGAAGATATCTGTGGTGATACAGAAAATCCCCCAAGACATTCAAAAGCATATGGAAATTTACTGAGACTTAGAAATGAAATTAAACTAGAAAGAGTAAAGGCTCTGAAGGCTTTTAAAAAAGATTCAATGAATGGAAAATTTCCAGGAAAAAAACAATCTTCTAATTTAGAAAAAAAACAATTTGAGGAATTTTTAGAACAAATTGATTAGTAAGTAGAGTTGTCGTCTTTTTTTGATAAAGAACCCTTCATTTTATCTACTATGGCTTTAGCGCCAGCACTTAAAGCTCTTAAATCAGATGCTATAGTCACAAAATCAAAACCTTTTTCAATCATCTTGGTAGCATATTCTGTAGTACCATTATGAATTCCTGCAAAAATATTATTTTTTTTTGCATGTTCTAAAATTCTTAAAATTTCAGAATAAGCTTTTGTAGTCTCTGACCTATCAAAACCAGGTTTTTCACCTATTGCTAAACTTAAATCTGCTGGGCCAATATAAATACCATCGACACCTGGTGTAGACATTATCTCATCAAGATTTTCTAAAGATTCTTTTGTTTCTATCATTGCTAATTTTAGTATTTCTTCATTAGCGTGATCAGCATAATCAGCTCCACCATAAATTAGCCCTCGTATAGGGCCAAAACTTCTGTAGCCATCAGGTGGATACATGCATGCTTGAACAAAATTTTCTGCCTCTTTTTTATTGCTTACCATTGGACAAACAATTCCATAACAACCAGCATCTAAAATTTTCATAATTTGACCTGGTTCATTCCAGTTAACTCTAGCTAAAGGAGTTACATCTGTTGTTGATATTGTTTGCATCATTGGAAGTGCATTACTGTAATCAACTAAACCATGTTGCATATCTACTGTAAGAGAATCCCATCCTTGATGAGCCATTGCTTCAGCAGATACTGTGCTAGGAATGGCACACCAACCATTGATTACAGGCTTACCTTCCTTCATCATTTGTTTAATTTTATTTTTTCTCATTTTCTAGATTTTTAAACCCATGTGAGTGTATTTCACATTTAGATAATCTTTTATCGCACCTGAACCACCTTCACGTCCATAACCAGTTTGTTTTATTCCTCCAAAAGGTGCCTCAGCAATAGCAACAACTCCAGTATTAACTGCAACACAACCTGACTCTAATTTCTCAGATCCAATGTGAGCTTTGTCCATAGAGTTAGTGTATAAATAACTACATAATCCTAAGTCATTATCATTTGCTCTTTCAATTACCTCATCAAAAGTTTTAAAAGTTAAAATTGGAACTAGTGGACCGAAAGGCTCTTCTTTCATGATTGTAAAATTATCTTTAACGTCATCAAACACTGTTGGTTCATAATAATATCCTTTATTGAAACCAGAGGGTCTTTGTCCACCCATCAATACTTTAGCTCCTTCCTTTTTAGTAGTTTCAACTAGTTTTTCTATTTCTTCTAATCTCTTAGCAGTAGTT
>CACIOP010000010.1 GCA_902588315.1 uncultured Pelagibacteraceae bacterium | reverse complement strand
AAAACCAGCTTCAAATCCACCATTGTTTTCAACTAAAACCTCATGACCTTCTGACACTAAAGTCTTAACACTATCAGGTGTTAAACCAATTCTATTTTCTTGTGGTTTAATTTCTTTAGGAACCCCAATTTTCATAAACGAAAATTAATTCTTTTTGCTTTTTGCGTAATTTGTTATTCCAGTTCGAAGTTTTTCAATAATCTCATCAATATGTTTTTTTTCACAAATAAACATTGGGGCAATAATTAAACAATCACCTGTAGCTTTGAAATTTACACCTGCTTCATAGCAATGTTTGAAACAAGTAAATCCTGCTGCACCTGGTTTTTTATCCATTACAATATCAATTCCACCCATCATTCCATATCCTCTAATATTATCAACAACATCGATATCTTTTAAAGACATTAAACCTTCTTGGAAATAAGGTGCTAAATTTTTTGCTCTATTAAAAATATCATCCTTTTCAATAATATCCTGTACAGCTAAGCCAGCAGCTACAGAAATTGGTATTCCAGAATAAGTATAACCATGAAATAATTCTATAGTTCCTTTGGGAGCATTTTCTGCAATAGCATCATAAATATCTTCTTTACATGCAACAACACCCATTGGACTAATTCCGTTTGTAGTAGCTTTTGCCATTGTCATCATGTCTGGGGTTACACCATACTCCTGTGATGCAAATGGAGATCCAGTTCTTCCCCAGCCAGTGATTACTTCATCAAATATTAAAAGTATTCCATGTTTATCACAAATCTCTCTTAATCGTTGTAGATATCCTTTTGGTGGAACTAATGTGCCTGTTGATCCTGCAATAGGTTCAACAATACAAGCTGCTATATTTTCAGCTCCAAAGTTCATACAAATTCTTTCTAAATCTTCAGCTAACTCAACACCTGTTTCTGGCTGGCCACTTACAAATTTATGTTCTGGTAAATGTGTATGTCTCATATGCACAACGCCTGGCATTAAAACACTTGCAAAAGTTTTTACGTTATTAACCATACCTCCAACAGAAGTCGCACCAATATTCATTCCATGGTAACCTCTTTCTCTACCAACAAATCTAAATCTTTGACTGTCTCCTCTTGCTCTATGATAAGCGATTGCAATTTTAATTGCAGTTTCAACAGCTGTTGACCCACAAATAGTATAAAACATTCTATTTAAATTCCCTGGAGTGTGTTTTGAAATTCTTGTAGCTAATTCAAATGATCCACCAAATCCTTGTTGAAAAGGTTGACAATAATCTAATGTCTTTAATTGATTTGTTATTGCCTCAATAATTTCTTCTCTACCATGACCTAAAGGATTACAAAATAATCCTGAACTTGCATCGATTTGAGTTTGTCCTTGATGGTTTTTTAAATACACACCTTTAGCTTCAACAATCAATCTTGGATTCTCTTTAAAATCTTTGTTAGATGTAAATGGCATCCAGTGCTCATTTAAAGAATTTGGAATTGCTGTTTTGTTTTGTGTGCTCATAAAAATTTCTTTCTAAAAATATTTTAATTTAAATCTTAAAGCCTCTTTAGACTAAAATAAATGGAAAGAAAAAAAATTAATTAAAAATAAAAATTATTTCCACTACAATATTGATTTAAGAAATAAAAAAAAAATATTTGATTTATTTAAAAAATATAAATTTAAAATTACCTCAATAATACATACAGCTGCACAACCTTCCCATGATTGGGCTGCCAAAGAGCCTATTACTGATTTTAACGTAAATGCTAATGCTACATTAAATCTTTTAGAGGCAGCCAGAATATTTTGTCCAAACGTTCCTTTTATATTTACTTCTACCAATAAGGTATATGGTGATACACCTAACTTTTTACCATTAGAAGAAAAAAAAAATAGATATGAGATAAAAAAAAATCATTTGTATTTCAAAAAAGGAATTAATGAAAAAATGACTATAGATCATAGTACACATTCTTTGTTTGGTGTATCTAAAACTTCTGCTGATCTTTTAGTACAAGAATATGGTAGATATTTTAATATGTACACAGCTTGCTTTAGAGGAGGTTGTCTTACTGGCGAAAACCATTCTGGTACTCAATTGCATGGTTTTTTATCTTTTTTGATTAAAACAATAATAAATAAAAAAAAATATTCTATTATTGGTTATAAAGGTAAGCAGGTTAGAGACAATATACACAGTTTCGATGTAGTAACAGCTTTTGATAATTTTATAAAAAAACCAAAAAAAGGAGCAAACGTTTACAATTTAGGTGGAGGAAGAGAAAATAGTTGTTCAATACTGGAAGCAATCCAAAAAATTGAAAATTTTAGTAATATTAAATGTGATTATAAAATTTTAAAGACAAATAGAGTTGGAGATCATATTTGGTGGATTACTGATAATTCAAAATTTAAAAAAGATTTCCCTAAATGGAAAATTACCAAAAATTTGGATGATTCTTTAAAAAATATGATTAAGCATGAATTGTCGACTAAAAATAAAATGTAATGTCAAAAAATATACCATCTTCTGCAAAAGTTATTGTAATTGGTGGAGGAGTTGCTGGCACCTCTTGCGCTTATCATCTAGCTAAATTCGGTTGGAAAGATGTAGTTTTATTAGAAAGAGATCAATTAACATCTGGTACAACTTGGCATGCAGCAGGATTAATAGGTCAATTAGGAGCAACTTCTACAATTACTAAATTAAGAAAATATTCTTTAGATCTTTATAAAGAATTAGAAAAAACAACAGGATTATCTACTGGTCTTAAACAAAATGGAGCAATAACAGTTGCATCTTCAAAAGATAGGATGCAGGAGTTGTTAAGGCAAGCCACAACAGCACAACTATCTAATGTTGAAGTTGAGGTTTTAAATAAACAAAGAATAAAAGAATTATATCCAGTATTAAAAAATGAGGATCTAATAGGTGGTGTTTATATCCCAAAAGACGGTCAGGCTGATCCGGTTGGAGTTACAAATGTATTGGCTAAAGCTGCTAAAATGCTAGGTGTTCAAATATTTGAGAAGTCACCAGTAAAAAAAATTTTAGTAAAAAATAAAAGAATATGTGGTGTTGAAACTTCCCAAGGAAAAATTAATTGCGAATATGCAGTCTTAGCCACAGGAATGTGGTCTAGACAAATTGGAGAGGATATTGGTGTTAGTATTCCGCTATATCCTAACGAACACTTCTATGTGATTACGGAGCCAATGAAAGATCTTCCAAAAGATTTACCTGTTTTGAGGGATTACAATGCTTGTCTTTATCTAAAAGAGGATGCTGGAAAAATGTTAGTTGGTATTTTTGAGCCAAATGCAAAACCTGCTTTTAAAGATAGCGGCAGAGTTCCTGATGATTTTTCATTTGGAGAATTTCCTGATGATTTTGATCATTTTGAACCTTACCTTGAAAAATCTTTTCATAGACTTCCAATGTTAGAAAATGCTGGTATAAGAAAGTTTTTTTCAGGTCCTGAGTCATTCACACCTGATACACAGTATTTACTAGGAGAAACACCAGAAGTAAAAAACCTTTATACGTGTTGTGGTTTCAATAGTATTGGTATAGCAAGTTCTGGAGGAGCAGGAAGAGTAACTGCAGAATGGATGATTAACGGTCATACATATGAAGATTTATTTTCTTTAGATATAAAGAGATTTCAAAAATTTAATTCATCTAAAAAATTTATTTTGGAGAGAGTTACAGAGACTTTAGGGGATTTATACGCCATGCATTGGCCCTATAAACAACACGAAACTTCAAGAAATGAAAAATTATTACCTTATCATGAAGAATTAAAAAAAGCAGGTGCATGTTTTGGAGTTGCTGGTGGTTTTGAAAGACCTATGTGGTACTCATTAAATGGCAAAGAACCAAAGTATAATTATAGTTTTAATTATCAAAATTGGTACCCGTCTGCAAAATATGAAACAATAAATGCTAGAAAAAATGTTGGGCTTTTTGATTTTTCAACATTTTCAAAGTTTGATTTAAAAGGTGAAAAAACTCATAGTAATTTACAAAAAATTTGCACAGCTAATATTAAAAATGAAATTGGTAAATCTATCTATACACATATGCTAAATGAGGATGGTGGTATAGAAACAGATTTAACAGTTGTCTGTATTGATAAAAATCATTTTAGAGTAGTTAGTTCAGCAGCAACTAGAGAAAGAGATAAATTTCATATTTTAAAATATCTATCTGAGGATGTTAAATTTTCTGATGTTACAGAAGAGATTTGTTGTCTCGGTTTATTTGGTCCTAAAAGCAGAAATATGATCCAAAAGATAAGTAGTGATGACTTTACTTCTGAAAACTTTAAATTCGGTACAGGCAAAAATATAAATATACAGGATATTAAAGTTTGGGCACAAAGAATATCTTATGTAGGTGAACTTGGTTTTGAATTATATGTAAATAAAGATGATGCTGTGGATTTATACAAAATTTTAATTAATGAAGGTAAAAATTTTGACTTGTCTCATTGTGGTATGCATGCAATGGATATAATGAGAATGGAAAGTGGTTTTTTACATTGGGGTCATGATATTTCACCAGAAGAAAATCAGTACCAAGCAGGTTTACAATTTACAATAAGCTTTAAAAAAAATGTCAATTTTATAGGTAAAGATGCCCTACTAAAAATCAAAGATAAACCTTTGAAAAAAAAAATGATGATGTTTACATTAAAAGATAGTAAGCCCGGTGAACCTTTATTATTAAATGAAGAACCTATTTATTTAGATGATAAAATCATTGGAAGAACAACCTCAGGAAATTATTCATTCTGCTTTAATAAAAATTTATCATTTGGCTATGTTAATTCAGGAAGCACAATAGATACACTCAAAGATAAAAATTTGTTTATAGAAGTTGAGAAGGTCAAATATCCAATCAAAATTATTTCAAATCCACTAAATACAAAAGATTTTAAAAAAATATAGTTTGTTTTAAATCATTGTATTTAAGCTCATTAGCTGATTAAATAAGTTGTGAAAAAAAATGATCAAGATATATCATTATTGAGTAATGATATTGCTACAAACAAAAATTTAGGAGTAGGTAAGATTAAAACTACTGATATAAATGTTTTACTCAATAGAGTTCGATCAGATCAAAAAAGAACATTAAAAAAAAAAATTGTTTTTTCCATTATTTTAGCCGGTTTAGTTAGTTCGTTAGCCATTTATTTTATAATTTAGTTTAGAATTTGATTTAAAAAAGCTTATTGAAACAATAAAGATTTGTATTATAAAACATTTATCAATTAAGGCGGGGTAGCTCAGTTGGTTAGAGCGCGGGACTCATAAGCCCGAGGTCAGTGGTTCGATCCCACTTCCCGCTACCAGAAATTATGAAAGATATATATATTAGTTGGGAAGATTATCATAAAAAAATAGAGCAATTAGCCAAAAAGGTTTATGAAGATAATTTAAAATTTAATCAAATTATTTGTATTGCAAAAGGTGGATTAAGAGTTGGAGATATTTTTAGTAGACTTTTCAATGTCCCATTAGCCATATTATCTGTTGAGTCTTATCATGGTGATAGTGATGATATTAAAAACCAACAAGGACAGTTTACTTTTTCAAGAGATTTAGCAAAAACTACTCCAAACTTAGGTTCACATGTTTTATTAGTTGACGATTTAGCAGATTCTGGAAAAACTTTAATAAAAAGTGTAAAATGGTTAGAACATTTTTATGGATTTTATTTAGACGAAAAAATTAAAACTGCAGTTATCTGGCATAAATCAACTTCAAAATATAAACCTGATTATTCTGTAGATTATTTAAAAGATTCTCCTTGGATACATATGCCTTTTGAGAAATATGAAACTACAAATATAAAAGATTTTAAGTTTAAAAAATAAATTATTTAATTAAACTATCATTAAACTGGTTAGATACTCTTACAAATGTTGTGCATTTACTTAATTGTTTAAGTGAGGGTGCACCAACATAAGTACAACTACTTCTTACACCACCAAGAATATTTAAAATTGTATCGTTTATTTTTCCTCTATATTTTACTCTTACTTTCCTTCCCTCGCTACTTCGATAATCTGATAATCCGCCATAATGTTTTTTATTTGCTACTTCAGAACTAGATCCATAGAATTCTATATATTTTTCCCCATTAACTTTTACAATTTTACCATTTCCTTCATCATGTCCTGCAAGCATACCCCCAAGCATTACAAAATCTGCACCACCTCCAAAACCTTTAGCAACATCACCAGGACATGTGCATCCACCATCTGCAATTACATGTGCTCCAAGTCCATGTGCTGCATCTGCACATTCAATTACTGCACTTAATTGAGGATAACCAACTCCAGTTTGAATTCTTGTTGTACAAACACTTCCAGGTCCAATTCCAACTTTAACAATATCTGCTCCACTTAAAACTAATTCTTGCGTCATGTCTGCTGTTACTACATTTCCAGCAATGATTGTTTTTGTAGGATACTTATCTCTTACAGATTTAATAAAATTAGTAAAATGTTCTGTATATCCATTAGCAACATCAATACAAATAAATTTAAAAAAATTAAATTCCTTTAATACCTTATCTAAATTTTGAAAATCTTCTTTTTTAATGCCAACACTGAGTGCAATATTGGGGTAAATTTTTTTAATATTTTTATTTTGCTTAATTTTTTTAACATCATGTTGTTTAGTTAAGGATGTGATCATTCCATATTCATTTAATTTTTCAGCAACACTTAGCTCTCCAACTCCATCCATGTTTGCTGCCATTATTGGAATACCTGACCATTCATTTTTACTATATTTAAATCTGTATGTTCTTAAAAGATTTACATCTTTACGGCTTTTTAATGTACTTCTTTTAGGCCTAAATAAAACGTCTGAATAATCTAGCTTTAGTTCTTCTTCAATTCTCATCTTTGTTTAAATTATAATGATAATAATTATTTTCAAATTAATATATAGCCTGTGGATAAGTCTTTTATATTAATTTTTTCCTATGATTTTATTCAATTTAGTTAAATCCATAGTTTGATTTAATGGTAGCTTATCTTTTTTATTAGCTTTTATCTTTTTAACTTTTTTATTTGACAATTTAGCAAATGAATAAACAGAGCGAGCTTTTCCACCAATGTTCATAATACCAGTTTGATTTAAAATTTTAGGTAAAATATCAACCAAATCTTCATGATACATAAAATTCGATTTTAAATTATAAAATGCTTTTTTATGAGCAAAAGGTTTTTCAGTCATAGTAATTCTTAAAATTAGTGAATTTTTATACATAGAAACTGAACATTCCCCTCCTAATTTGGATAGTCCATAATTGTTTATTGGTTTTAAAGAGTCGGTCTCTTTGTAATTTCCTTTTTTACCCTCATAAACATATCCTGTTGAAAAATATATTAATTTTATATTATTAGATTTACAAATTTTTGTAATATTGGCAGTCCCTATAATATTTAAATCTATACTTTTTTGGATATTTGTCTCATGAACCTTCATTGGTCTAGATAGACCAGCACAATGTAAAATAATGTTAGGTTTTACTTTTTTAATTATTTTATCAATAGATTTGAAATTTAAAATATTACAATCTTTTTTACTAGCAAAAACTAAATTTAATTTTTTATTTTGCTTTTTCAATATTTTTGCAAATCTTCCTTCTCCACCAGTAACAAGAATTTTTCTTTTCATATAAATTTTTTCTCATAATCTCTAAAAGAGATTGCAGATTTATCTTTTTGTGAAATGATTATTTTTTTTAAAGGCCATTTAATTTTTAATCTCTTATCATTATATTTTATAGCAACTTCGCTTTCTTTATCTCTATATTTAGTGCAACTATAAATTATATAATTTTCATTTGATAAAGCCTGAAATCCATGAGCAAAACCTGGAGGAATAAATATAGATTTTGAGTTTTCTTCACTCAAGATACATCTAAAATTTTTCCCATAAGTTTTAGAATTTTTCCTTAAGTCAACTGCAACATCTAAAATTTTTCCTTTTATCACAGTAACAAATTTACCTTGAGAATTTTTATTTTGTAAATGAAGACCTCTGACAACAAATTTTTTTGAAAAAGACATTACTAAAAATGGAAATTTTTTTTTTATTAGTTTTTCTTTTATTATTTCTTTGAAGTATCCTCTGGTGTCTCTATATTTTACATTCTTAAAAAGAAACAAATCCTTAAATTTAGTTTTAATTTTCATTTATGAAATAATTTTTTTGAGATATTTTGAATACTCACAATTACCATAAAAGTTTATAGCATTTAAAATTTTTTTTTTATTAATCCAATTATAATTAAGCGCAATCTCTTCAATACAAGCAATTTTAAAACCTTGTTGATTTTCTATCGCTGATACAAAATTACTAGTTTTATAGAAGTCCTCTATTGAACCTGTATCTAACCATGCACCACCTCTTCCTATAAGTTCTGATGTCAATTTACCTGTTTTTTTATATTTCTTAAGTAAATCTGTTATTTCTAACTCTTTTCTTTTTGATGGTTTGAGTTCTTTAGAGTATTGAACAACTTTGTTATCAAAAAAATATAGTCCTGTAATAGCTAAATTCGAAATAAATTTTCTTGGTTTTTCATTTATTGAAACTATTTTCTTATTTTTAAGTTTAACAACACCATATTTTTCAGGACTCAATACTTTATATAAAAGTACTTTTGCGCCTCTTTTATTTCTTACACATTTTAAAAGCAACTTAGTTAAGGATTGTCCATAAAAAAAATTATCTCCCAATATCATTGCTACATTTTGATTTTTAATGAATTTTTCACCTAAAATAAAAGCATCTGGCAAGCCTCTTGGTTTATCTTGTTCTATGTATGTAATTTTAATTCCCAATCTTTTACCATCAGGAATAATTTTTTTATATTGATCAAGTTCTCCTTTATTTACAATAATCAATATATCTCTAATTTTAGCTAACATTAAAATTGATAATGGATAGAATATTAATGGTTTATCATAAATTGGAAGCAATTGTTTATTTACTGCCTTTGTTAGAGGACTCATTCTAGTACCTTTTCCTCCAGCAAGAATTATACCTTTTTTAATCATTTATTTCCCAACCTACTTATAATATCTTTTTTTTTTATCTTTTTAAAATATTCTTTATTATTTAAGTACCATTTAAATGTATTTTGTAGACCTTTTTTAATTTTAATTTTTGGCTTCCACAAAAGTTTATTTTTAATTTTAGAGCTATTGATTGCATACCTGGTATCATGACCAGGTCTATCTTTAATATATTTGATGTTGACATTTTTTCCTATAGGAATTTCTTTTTTAGCAATTTCTATTAAGTGTTTTGCAATTTGAATATTATTTAAATTTGTTCCTGAACCAATGTTGTATGTCTCACCTATTTTACCTTTTTTAAATACACAAAATAATGCTTCGCAGTGATCATCTACAAAAATCCATTCTCTTGAATTTTTTCCATTTCCATAAATTGGTAAACTTAAATTATTAAGAATATTATAAATTAATTTTGGAATTAGTTTCTCAGGGTGTTGATTTGGACCATAATTGTTTGAGCAATTAGTAATAATTAAAGGTAAATTGTAAGTCTTTAAATAAGAGTAAACTAAATGATCAGATGAAGCCTTGCTTGCAGCATATGGAGAGCTTGGCTTGTATGTATCATTTTCTTTTGATCTACCTTTTAACTTGTCGCCATAAACCTCATCAGTAGAAATATGTATAAATTTAATTTTTTTATTTTTTTTATAATATTTTTTTAAGGCTTCTAACAAGTTAAAAGTACCAACTATATTACTCTGAATAAAATTTTCAGGACCATCTATAGATCTATCAACGTGTGTTTCAGCAGCTAAGTTAAAAATTGCAACAGGTTTGTATTGATTTAAAATTTTATTAATTTTTAATTTATTTCCAATATCACATTTAAAAAATTTATAATTTTTGTTACTTTTATATTTCTTTAAATTATAAAAATTCGATGCATAACTTATTTTATCAATATTTATTACAAAGTAATTTTTTTTTAAAAAGTACTTAATTAAATTACTTCCAATAAATCCCAGTCCTCCAGTAATAATAATTTTTTTTTTCATAATTTTATTAACTAATATAGTATAATGGACAAATAATATATGAATTATAAAGACATCACAGTTGGTATTGTAACTTTTAAGAGTGAAAATGTAATATTTGATTGCTTAAAAAGTATTAAATATATTAAGAAAATAATTATTTTTGACAATTCAAATGACATTAGAACAAAAATAAAAATAAAAAAAAAATATTCAAATATTCAAATATTTTTATCTAAAAAAAATTTTGGCTACGGTGTAGCAAACAATAAAATTATAAAAAGGTGCAAAACTAAATATTTATTGATACTTAATCCTGATACAATACTAAGTAAGAATTGTGAGATAGAGTTATTAAAATCAATTAAAAAACTTAAAAGAAATTTTTCAATTATTTCACCAATTTCTAAAGATAAAAATTATGGATTTTTTAACAAAAGTAAAAAAAATTTTTACAAAGATTTTATTGATGTGGATTACGTAAAAGGTTTTGCGATGTTAATTAATATTAAAAAAATTAAAAAAGCTGGAATGTTTGATAAAAATATTTTCTTATATTTAGAGGAAATAGATCTATGTAAAAGACTAATAAAATCTGGAGAAAAAATATTTGTAACAACAAAAGCAAAAATTAATCATATAGCAGCAAATTCGACAAATATTGGATTTGAGTTTGAAAAGTGTAGAAATTGGCATTGGATGTGGTCTAAATATTACTATAATAAAAAACACTTTGGTTATTTTTATGCTTTAAAAATTGTCTTACCAAAAATTTTTTTTGATTTTTTAAAGATGACATTATTTTTTCCTGTAAATATTAATAAATCGATTTCATACAAATATAGATTGTTTGGTTCAATTTCAGGAATTTTTAATTTACCATCTTTTTTTAGACCAAAATTGAAGTAGAATTAAATTTAATTAATAGAATTTAACTTAAACTACTTGAAGTATTTTTTAAGTTTCAATACGTTCAATAAAAATACAGGATAAGTAAAATTACTTTTTAGATTAAAATATTTCTTAATTTGAAAAAAAAATGATTTTTCATCAAGTTTATTTCTATATTCTTTAGGCGAAATTGATTTTTTTTTGTTGTCTATAAACTTATTATTTTTACAAAGTTTTCTATTTATCTCAAAACTAACAATGCTTTCATAAAAATCTATTTTATAGACATATTTTTTTAAAGAATAATCAAATTCTTTCAAACCTGGAAATCTTGTATTTATGTCTTCAATAATTTTCTTAGAATAATTAATAAATGAGTATTTGCTAGGGTTATACCAATTTTGTTTTATAAAACTTGTATGTACGTCTTCTATTACCAATTTTCCCTTATCTTTTATCATTGGTATACATTTATTCGTTGTAATAATTTGTTGATAATTTGTATGACCACCATCATCTAAAATTATGTCAACTTTACCTACTTTTTTAAAAAAACTATCCCAAAAACTTTTTTTACTTTGATCACCAATAAAAATTTGAAAACCATATTTTTCAAATTGTTTTGAAGCTGGGTTCAAGTCAATCCCAATTATTTTTGCCTTTTTACCGAAAAAATTTCTCCACATGAAAAGAGATCCACCAGAAAAAATTCCTATTTCAACAAATATAATATTTTTGCCCCTATATTGTTTAAATAATTGATCATAAATAGGAAAATAATTAGTATGCTTGATACAGCTATACTTACTATTTATAAAAGATTTATAGGATAATGAATTTTTATAAGACACTTTTTAAATAAATTATTAAATTAAAGTTTATTTTAAATTAATATACTCTCATTATTACTCTTTTCTAAATAAATTTTTAAAAATTTAATGCCCAGGGAATTCAATTAAATTTTCTACTTTATAATTATTTTTTATTAACTTATTGCATCCGTTCAGATCAAATAGATTAATTACAAATATAAATGCAGCAACCTTGCCTTTTGAAATTTCAACTAATTTTGCAGCTGCTTCAGCTGTACCTCCAGTTGCAATTAAATCATCAATAATTAAAATATTATCCTTTTCATTAATCGAATCTTTGTGTACTTCAATTGTTGCAGTTCCATACTCAAGTTCAAAGTCTACCGAATGAACACTCGCTGGTAATTTATTTTTTTTTCTTAGCATAATAAATGGTTTTTTAAGTACAAACGAAACTGCTGAAGCAAATACAAAACCTCTAGATTCAATAGCTGCTATTTTCGTAAAATTATACTTTTTTGATCTCTCAACAATTTGATTAATTGTTTCTGCAAATGCATTTTCATCTTTGATTAACGTAGTTATATCTCTAAATAAAATACCTTTTTTTGGATAATCAGGAATAGATCTAATATAGTCTTTTAAATTCATAATAGTTAAATATAAAAGTATAAATAAATAATTTTTTAAGTATGACAACAAATAAATTGGCAATAATTGGTGGTAGTGGTCTATATGACGTTGAGGAATTCAAAGAAAGAGAGTTACTTGATTTACAAACACCCTGGGGAAAACCTTCTGATCAGATTTTAAAAACTAAATATAATAGTAAGGAAATTTATTTTTTACCAAGACACGGAAAGGGACATTTTGTTTCCCCTTCAAATATAAATTTTAGAGCAAATATAGATGCACTTAAGCAGTTAGGCGTAACAGATATTGTTTCTGTATCAGCTGTTGGTTCTCTTAAAGAAAATTTACCTCCTGGAAAATTTGTAATTGTAGATCAATTTATAGATAGGACTTTTGCAAGAAATAAAACTTTTTTTGATGACGAAATTGTTGCTCATGTATCAATGGCTCATCCAACCTCTAACGGATTAATGAATGCATGTGAAGAAGCAATTAAAAAATCAAATATAAACTATCAAAGAAATGGAACTTATGTTGTTATGGAAGGACCTCAATTTTCTACATTAGCAGAGTCAAATTTATATAGATCTTGGAAAGCAGATGTAATTGGAATGACAAATATGCCTGAGGCAAAATTAGCAAGAGAAGCAGAAATTAGGTATGCATCAGTTTCTATGGTTACTGACTTTGATTGCTGGCATCCAGATCACGAAAACGTTGACGTTCAACAAGTAATTAAAGTATTATTGGGTAATGCCGAAAAGGCTAAAGTGATGATTAAAAATTTAATTGATAATTTTGAAAATCATATTGATCCAAATGATCCAACAAACAACTGTTTAGATGTTGCAATAATTACAGCCCCAGAAAAAAGAACACAAAAAACAAAAGATAAACTTAAAACAGTAGCAGGAAGGGTACTTTTAAAAAAATGAGAAAAATATTATTAATTTTTACTTTTATATTATTTTCAACTCTAGCTTATGCGGGACCTTACGATAAGATTAATGAAAGCGGATTTATTAATAAAGAGGTTAGATTGATTAAGAATTTTGAAATTAAGGATCCTAAAAATAAAATTATTTTAATTTATAATCACGGACAAGACGAAAATGATATCGCAATAAATTGTACATGGGTATCAATGTTAAGAAATCATGCATCTTTGATAGACCAAGAGGTTAATGGAAAAAAAATAATGGTTTATAATTTATGCTCAACTCATCTTAGAGGAGATATGTCTAAAAATATGTCTAAAAAAAAGGATTGGTTGTGGTTAAAGCCTGTACCAAAAATTTATGAAGGTAAGCATATATTGGATAAAAGAGTAGAATTAAATTTAGAATTAATTGAAAAATTTGTAGATGCGGGAGTACCAAGAAAACAAGTTTTTGTTACTGGACATTCTTGTGGCGGTTTAACCACGTTATTGTTTATGTCTAGGTACCCAGATAAGGCGGGTGGAGGCATATCTTATATGCAAGCATGTTTTGGAAAATTATCCTCTAAATATAAAGTAAAAAAAAATGGTGTAGAAAAAGCAATGGCTAAATTTAGAAAAAAAAATCAAGGACCTCATGATTTGCGACAAAAGATGAATGACGAAATTAAAAATAATTTAAAAGTTCCTATATTAGCCTTCACACATCCAAAGGATAAATATGAAGGATTATTATCTGATTGGTTAGAAGAAATTCCTGGGATGAAAAGAATAGTAATTTCAGAAAATTATAAAATTAATGGAAAGAGCTGTAAGCGAAAAGGAGATGACTGGGAGGCACCAGTAAAAAAAGGTCATAATATGGATGCTGGACTTTGTTTTCAACATTATAATCCAATTATATTAGATTATATTGCATCAAGATTGAAATGAAAATAGAAGGAAAAGAATATCGAACAATATGGTATCAGGGAAATGTTGTTAAAATAATTGATCAAACGAAACTTCCTCATCAATTTATAATAAAAGATCTCAAATCAATAAAAGATGTAATTAATGCAATTAAAGTAATGGAGGTAAGAGGTGCACCTCTAATTGGTGGTACGGCTGCTTACGGTATAGTTTTAGCAGTACAAGAAAATAATGATCCAGAATTTATAAAAAAAAGTGCAGAAGAATTAATTCAATCAAGACCTACTGCTATTAATTTAAAATGGGCTGTAGATCGTATGATGAAAAAATTATCAGAAATTAATAGTGATCAAATATTAAGTATTGCCATGAATGAAGCAAAAGAAATATGTGATGAAGATGAAAAGTTTTGTGAAAATATCGGTATTAATGGATTAAAAGTAATTGAGGAAATTTACAATGAAAAGAAAGACACAGTAAATATATTAACACATTGTAATGCAGGTTGGTTAGCAACTATCAATTGGGGCACAGCAACATCACCAATTTACCATGCTCATAAAAAAGGAATACCAGTTCATGTATGGGTAGATGAAACAAGACCAAGAAATCAAGGTGCAAACTTAACATCATACGAATTAAACGAAGAGAAAATTCCAAATACAATTATTGCTGATAATACAGGGGGTATTTTAATGCAAAGGGGTGAAATTGATATGTGCATTGTAGGTACTGATAGGACTTTATCCAATGGAGACGTTTGTAATAAAATTGGAACTTATCTTAAAGCATTAGCTGCTCATGACAATAACGTTCCTTTTTATGTGGCTCTTCCAAGCTCAACAATTGATTGGGACATCAAAGATGCAAAAGATATTCCCATTGAAGAAAGAAATTCAGAGGAATTATCTCATGTTGAAGGTATAGATGAGAATAATGAAATTAAGAAAGTTTTGATATACCCACTTAAAAGTAAAGCTATGAATTTAGCTTTTGATGTAACGCCTGCAAAATATGTAACTGGATTAATAACTGAAAGAGGGATTTCAGAAGCTTCTTTTGATGGATTAAAAAAATTATTTAAATGAAAAATTTAAAAGAAAGAGAAGAGGTAATTGAGTATTCAATTAAACTTAACACAACTAATTTATCTCCTTTAAGATCAGGAAATATTTCTGTGAGAGGAATTGAAGATGGTATTGAGGGTTTTTTTATAACTCCATCTGGAAAGAAGTATGAGTCTTTAAAGCCAGAAGATATTGTTTTTTTGTCTTTAACTGAGGAAAAGGACTTCTTATCATGGTTTAATTCTGGAAAAAATCCATCATCAGAATGGCGTTTTCACCAAGATATTTATAAAAACAAGTGGGAAGCAAAAGCAATAGTCCATGCTCATTCACCTCATGCTACAGCAGTATCTACTCATGGAAAATCTATTCCACCATTTCATTACATGATTGCTCTTGCAGGTGGTGAAGATATTAGATGTTCTGAATATGCAACTTTTGGTACCCATGAACTTTCAGCGAATATGATTAAAGCTTTAAAAGATAGGAAGGCATGTCTTATGGCGAACCATGGACAGGTTGCATTTGGAGAAAATTTATCTAAAGCTTTTGAGCTTGCTCAAGAGGTAGAAAATATTTGCCATCAATATATTATTGCTTTAAAGATGGGTGAGCCTAAGAAACTTTCATTAGCTGAAATGAAAAAAATCTTAGAAAAAGTTAAAAATTATAAAAGCAGTTAGTTATATGACTAAAGTTGGGGAGCATATCACTCTAGACATAATTGGAACAACTAAAGAGTATGATCCATCTATATTTGAAAAAGTAATTCATGATATTGCAAAAGCTGCAAAAGTAACAATTTTAAATATTTCAAAATATAAATTTGAACCCCAAGGTTTTACAATTATTGCCTTATTAGCTGAAAGTCATATTAGTTTTCATACATTCCCAGAAAAAGGAATTATAAGTTTTGACTTTTTTACATGTGGAAAAGTAAGTCCATCGGTTGCAATTGATATAATAAAAAAAGAATTTGAACATAAAAGAATAGTTAAAAAAGAATTTAATAGAGATACCAAATCTCTTTATCCTGATATTTATAGCTCACCAGGTTTACAAAAATCGTACGTTGTAAATAATGTTTTGGAAGATTTTAAATCTAAAGTAGGTCAACATATTGAGATTTTAGATTTAGAACAATTTGGTAAGTCTTTATTTATAGATGGTGAGATACAAGTTGCCGCTACAGATGAACATTTATATAGCTCTACTTTCGTTGGTTCTGGTTTAAATTTAAACACAGATAATGAAAGAGCTGCTATTATAGGTGGAGGTGATGGTGGGGTAGCAAGAGAATGTATTTCTAAAAATTTTAACTTTATCGATTGGTATGAGCTTGATCCTGAAGTAGTAGATGTTTGTAATAAACACCTTGGGGATATTGGTAAGAAAGCAACAGAAAAAAATTCCGTTAAATGTGTATGGGGTGATGCATTTGAAAGTATTAAGTCAGTAAGTGATGATACTTATGATCATATTTTTGTTGATCTAAATGATGATCAATTTTGTATAGATTTAGCCTCAAAAAATATGGACTCATTAGTCAGAATATTAAAACCAAAAGGAGTTATCACAGCTCAGGTAGGGAGTCAGGACAAAAAACCACAACAGGTTGAAAATTGGCTGAATGTTTTTAATCAAAATTTTGGAAACGCAAAATTATCAAGAGTTTACATACCTAGTTTTGATTGCTCTTGGAATTTTTCTTCATCAATTAATCATTAATTTTTCTTTTTTCTTATTTAAATCTGTGAAATAATTCTTGATAATCAAAGGAGAAAATAATGAATATATTTAAAAAAACTATTTTAACAGTACTTGCTTCTTTATTTATCATTGGAAATGTTTCTGCTGAAAAAATAAAAATTGGAACTGAAGGCGCTTACCCTCCATGGAATTCAAAGGATGCATCAGGTAATCTTATTGGTTTTGAGGTAGAGCTTGCTCAAGAACTTTGTACAATTATGAGGTACGAGTGCACAATTGTTGAACAAGACTGGGACGGAATGATACCTGCTCTAGTAATGAGAAAGTTTGATGCAATAATGGCTGGAATGTCAATCACTGCTGAAAGACAAAAAACAATTACGTTTTCACAAGGTTATGCTGATGAAGTAGCTTCTCTTGCGGTAATGAAAGGTTCAAGCTTAGAGGGCATGGATACACCAGAAGGTATTAATTTATCATTAGGTGGATCTGATGTTAAAAAAGCTCTTAAAACTTTAACAGGTGCACTTGCTGGTAAAACTGTTTGTACTCAAACAGGAACAATTCACCAAAACTTTTTAGAGTCTGGTGATGTGGGAAGTGTAAATGTAAGAACATACAAAACCCAAGATGAAGTTAACCTGGATTTAACATCTGGAAGATGTGATGTTGCTTTAGCTGCAGCAGTAGCATTTACAGATTACGCAGACAAATCAGGTAAACCAGTTGTATTAGTTGGACCAACTTTTTCAGGTGGTGCATTTGGTAATGGTGTAGGTGTTGGTATCAGACAAGCTAGCGATAGTGCGATTGGAAAAAGAGATGCCAAAATCCTAAAAGACTTCAACAAAGCAATTAACAAAGCTAGAAAACAAGGAATTATTAGCAAACTTGCTATTAAGCACTTTGGTTTCGACGCTTCTATGTAATTCATTTCAGATCTGGCGACTATAATATATAGTCGCCAATCTATATGGAACTTCTCGCATTTGGTAAAACAGGTTGGGGGGATGAGTTATTTTACGCAACCCTGATGACAGTTGCTGTTTCAATTACAGCAATGTTAGTTGGTTTCTTTTTTGCATTAATTTTTACTCCTTTAAAGCTTTCAAAATATAAAACTTTAAATTTAGTTGGTAATTTTTACACTACAGTTATTCGTGGAGTTCCTGAACTATTAGTAATCTACCTTTTCTTTTTTGGAGGAAGTGGAGCCATCATGTATGTAGCTTCTATTTTTGGTTATTATGAATACATAGAAATTAACGCTTTTATAACTGGTTCAATGGCTATTGGTATTATTTCTGGTGCATATTCAACAGAAGTATTTAGAGGCGCTATACAATCTATAGATAAAGGTCAATTTGAAGCTGCAAAGGTTCTTGGAATAAATAAGTTTGTGCAATTCTATAAAATAATACTTCCTCAGATGCTAAGACTAGCTATTCCAAATTTAAGCAATGTTTGGCAAATAACTTTAAAAGATACTTCTCTTATTTCAGTAACAGGATTGGTTGAAATAATGAGACAATCTTATATTGCAGCTGGCTCAACACGAGATCCACTGTTTTTTTATTCTTTAGCAGCAGTTTTGTATTTGTTGCTTACGTATATAAGCATGAAGTTAATAAATAAGTTAGAAGTAAAATATAGCAAGGGGTATTAATGGATTTTGATTTAATGATCACTAGTTTCCCTAAACTTTTAGGAGCAACAGTAGTTACTTTAAAATTATTATCTGCTTCATTATTTTTTGGATTATTCCTAGGTCTTTTTTTTGCAATTTTAAGATTAAATAAAAATATATTTATTAATAAATTTGCTTATGGCTACTCATATATATTTAGAGGAACACCATTATTGGTTCAGATATTCATAATTTATTTTGGGTTAGGACAAATCGAATATTTAAGAACAACATTTCTTTGGGTTATTTTAAAAGAACCCTACTGGTGTGCAATAATAGCATTTACTTTAAATACTGGAGCATATACCTCCGAAATTTTAAGATCAGCATTTCAAACAATAAAACCAGGCATTATTGAAGCTGGAAAAAGTTTAGGAATATCAAACAAAATAATTTTTTACAAAATTCAAATTCCAATCGCCATTCGACAATCATTACCAGCATACGGAAATGAAATTATATTGATGATGAAAGGCACTTCATTAGCAAGCACAGTGACTTTGATGGATTTAACAGGTGTTGCTAAATATATAATTTCAACAACTTTTAAACCAATCGAAGTATTTATTGTCGCTGGTGGAATTTATTTGTTCATGACTTTTATCATTCACAATGTAATTAAATATTTAGAGAAAAAGTACAGCTTTCAACAATAAAAATGTTTTTATCAGAGAAACAAATTAATGATTATCAAAGTGATGGTGTAATAATAATTAAATATGTATTTAAAGATTGGATTGAGCCACTTAGAAAAGGATTTCAAAAAGTTTTAGACAATCCAAGTAAGCACGGAAGAGAAAATGTAACTGATGAAAAGGGAAGGTTTTTTGAAGATTATTGCAATTGGGAAAGGATAGAAGAATTTAAGGATTGTTTGTATAATTCACCTGGAGCTCAAATAGTTGCAGAAGCAACTAATTCTAAATTTACCCAAATTTTTCATGAACATATTTTCATAAAGGATCCAGGTACTAGTAAAGAAACACCATGGCATCAAGATATGCCTTATTATTGTGTTGATGGTAATGATACTGGAAGTTTTTGGATTCCATTAGATGAAGTTGATCAAAAAAATAATTTGAAATTAATTTTAGGATCTCACAAATGGTCAAAGTTAATTAGACCTACAAAATGGTCAAATAACGAATCTTGGTATAGTAATGATAGTACTTTTATGGATTTACCTTCAGATGAAGAATTTAAAAAAAATATTTTAATTCCAGAATTAAGTTTAGGTGATGCTGTTTTGTTTAATTTTAAAACTGTACATGGTTCAACAGGAAACAATTCTAGTAAATCACGAAGAGCATTTTCGATGAGATTTATTGGAGATGATGTAAAATATATTGATAGAGGAGGGCCAACTTCACCTCCATTTGATGGTATCAATTTAAAAACAGGAGATTTGATGAGAGATGATTGGTTTCCTAAAGTTTTTAGTAGCTAGTATATTCTTTAATTTCTTTAATACTTGATCCAGTGTGATTATTCATTTCTAATTTAATTTTTGCACGATCATCATTCAAAAAATGAACATCCCTAGATAATTTTATAAATTTATCTCCAAAATCTTTATTTTTTTCACAGTCTCTTTTGTCATCCTCTATAACCCAAAGTTTAGCATTAATTTCTTTTAAATCTTGGAACAGTTTATTTAGTTTATCGTCAGATTTAACACTTTTTTCTAACTGATCTTTAAGAATCGAATGTTCATTCGATATAAATTTTAGTTTTTCAGGGTCTTTAATTTTTTCTTTTTTAATTTCTAAGATTGAAATTTTGTCTAAAAGTTCACCAACTGATACTTCTACTATAATTTTATTCATTAAATTTTATACTATGTTAAATTGTTAGAAATATGTCTAATATTTTAATCATTAAACATGGATCTTTGGGTGATATAGCTCAAGCCTGTGGTGCAATTCAAGATATTTCTGAGAATCATAAAGAGGATGAAATTTATTTATTAACAACCAAACCGTATTTTGATTTATTTAAAAAAAATCCACATATTTCTCATGTTATTTTGGATAAGCGATTATCAAGATTAAACCTGATTTATTTATATTCATTAATGAAAAATATAAAAAAATATAATTTTTCTAAGGTTTACGATCTACAGAATTCAAGTAGAACAGCTTTTTATAAAAAAATTTTATTTCCAAAAGCAATAAAAGATACTTGGTCATCTACTGATACAACATTACCTGAAGGAACTACAAAAGAAGATTTTGATAAAGACTCTGTTCTATCTAGATTTGATTATCAATTAAAAAATTCAGGTATAAATACAAATCATACTTTGAAACCTGATTTTTCATGGAGCACAACAGACATATCTCAAATAAAAAATCACCATCAATTAAATAAATATATTCTCCTTTTTCCATTTTGCTCGCCTCATTTAACCTCAAAGAAATGGCCTTATTATAATGAGTTAATTTCTATGATTAATGAAAAATCAGAAAACAAATTTAAAGTAATAATTGCACCTGGACCAAGTGAAATTAAAGAAGCGTCAAATATTAATGCTCTTTGTGTTTTAGATAACGGTAAAGCTTTAGATATTTCTCAGTTAGCAACATTAATTAAAGATAGTTCATTTGTTGTTGCAAATGATACTGGACCAGCACATATGACAGCTCATTTAGGTTCAAAAGGAATTGCTTTATTTGGATCTCACACAACTCCTTTTAAAGTAAGTATCGAAAGGGAAAATTTTAAAGCAATACAAGCTCCTGAATTATCTAAACTCTCAGCAGAAAAAGTTTTTGAAAGACTTTCTGAAATTATTTCTTAATTTTTTCTAATACTCTTAAAAATACAGGAACTGTGAAAAGTATAAAAAGTAATCTTATTATATGGTGAAAAGCAACAAAATCTGGGTCTAGATCAAAAGCAATTGCTATAACTGCCACCTCATAAATTCCACCAGGACTATAAGATAATATTAAAGTTAAAATATTTGTCTCTACAAAGAAAGTTGCAACATAGGCTGCAAACAAACCTAATACTACCAAAATAGTAGTAGCCACAATACTATGAAGAGAATTATTAGCTATTTCTTTAAGAGTTTTTTCAGCAAACCGACAACCAACCGAAGAACCAAGAATTAGCAAGCAAAAATTTACTGTTTCATCTGGTAATTTATAAGATGCTATATCAGTAATTTGCAACAAACCACTCGCAAATAATGTTCCAGATAGCAAAGCTGCAGGAATTTTAATTTTATCAAAAACAAAAATAAAAAAAAAAGATGTAATAATAAGTAAAATTAAATTCAAATGATTTTGAGCAAAATAATTGAAGTCGTCATTTAACAAAACATTGTTGACAGTATTATTAACTATAATAAATGGAATAACAGTTATTATGATGATTAATCTAATTAAGTGAGAAGTTGCAACTTGAGATAAATCTGTTTTTTCATTTTCTGCTAAAATCATTAAAGGACCCAGTGCGCCAGGAGCTGCTGAAAATATTGAGGCTTTTTCTCCATAATTTGCAAACTTTTGGAGATATTTAGCAACAACTAAAATACAAATTATTATATAGATTAACATAATTAATGAGGTCCAAATCCAATCAAGCATTTGATTAAATAGATTTTGGTCTATGTAATTTCCAATATGCAAACCCAAAATTATCAAAATAAAACTTAATACAATTTTTGGCATAATGATTTTTAGACCTGATAAAGCAGCAATTGACGTGATAATCATAGGTCCTAAAAACCAAGCTAGTGGAATATTAAAATATTGAGCAATGATTGCGCCAGGAAAGGATATTATTAAAACAGAAATAAATTTAATTGAAAATATTTGTTTTGCATTTTCAAGATAAGATTTGATTTGATGTTTAACCATTCATTAAGTTTCTATCATCTACTATGTAAAAGATAAGAAAAAATGTATTAGTAAATAAAGTGAAAATTTAATTTTTAAAATTAATAGAATTCCAAGTTTTATTAATATTTTTTTTAAAATATACTTTCAATCAAAGGTTGTGTTACTTAATTAGAGGTTGAATAAAGATTAAGACTATAATTAACTTATATTTTTAAATTAAGAGAGGGATAAATAATGAAAAACTTAAAAAAAATAGTTTCAGTATTATTCTCAGCAATCCTATTATTCTCAGCAACAACTTCAAGCTCAGTAGCAATTGATAAATTGCACTTTGTAATTGGTGGTGGTGCTGGTGGTGGTTGGGATGGAACTGCTAGAGGTACTGGAGAAGCTTTAACAAAAGCTGGAATGTTAAGTAGTGCATCATTTGAAAATATGTCAGGTGGTGGTGGTGGTAAAGCTTTAGCTTACATGATCAATACTAAACCTGCTAACACAGTTTTAGTTCAATCAACACCATTAGTATTAAGATCAATTACTAGACACAAAGGTTATGTAAAAGGAAGTGGAACTTTATCTTATAAAGATGTTGTGCCAATCGCTGGTGTAATTGGTGACTACGGTGCTATCGCAGTTGCAAAAAGTTCATCTTTTAAAAATTTTAAAGATGTAGTTAATGCATATAAAAAAGATCCAAATTCCGTTAAAATGGCTGGAGGATCAGTAAGAGGAAGTATGGACCATTTAATTGGTGCTTTAGCTTTCCAAGCTGCAGGCGCAGATCCGAATGCTGTTCAATACATTCCATATGATGCTGGTGGAAAAGCTTTGGCTGGACTTTTATCTGGAGAAACTCAAATCATTTCAACTGGTCTAGGTGAATTGATGGGTGCAAGAGATCAAGTAAGAATTATTGGTATTACTGCTCCTTCAAGAGTTTCTGATGCACCAGATGCACCAACTCTTAAAGAACAAGGATACGATGTACAATTCGTTAACTGGAGAGGTTTCTTTGGCCCTCCAGGTATGAGCAATGCTGATAGAGCAGCTATTGCAAAAATGCTTGGTGATGTACAAAAAACTCCTGAATGGGAAACTGTCAGAGCAAGAAATGCTTGGGTTAATATATATAATCCAGAAGGCAAGTTTGTTTCTTTCTTAGAAAAACAAACTCAAGAAATGACAGCTCTTATGAAAAAATTAGGAGTTATATAATCCTTAGGATTATTTGAAACAAGAGCAGTGAATATAAATACTACAAAAATTATATCACTGCTCTTTTTTATTTTTTCAGCATTTTATTTATATACTGCTTACCAAATTCAAGTATTTGCATTTGATGAAAATGCACCGTTTAATGCACGAACATTTCCAATTTATTTAGGTTATGCAGGATTATTTTTTTCTGGATTAAAACTTATTCTACCAGATCCAAATACAATTAAAGTAGAACATAAAAGCTTAGAGTATAAAAAAACAGGTATACTTATACTGATTGCAATTATTTATGGAGCTACAATTTTAAAAGTTGGATATTTTTTAACTACGTCTTTATTTTTATTTGCGTCATATTATTTTTTAGGAGAACGAAGATGGATTTTAATGTTTTTATTATCCTTTCCATTTGTTGCTGTCTTTATGTACCTCCTACATGGTATCCTTGATATATACTTGAGGGATCCATTCTTACAATCAATAGGAGTTATGGGATGATTGAAGGAATATTAATTGGATTAACAACAGCACTTACTTTTCAGAACATATTAATGGTTATGATCGGTTGTTTTTTTGGAACAATCATTGGAATGCTTCCTGGTCTTGGGCCAATGACAGCTATCGCATTGATGATACCAATTACCTATGGTTTCGATCCTGCAACAGGATTAATTTTGATGGCTGGCGTTTATTATGGAGCAGTATTTGGTGGTTCTACTTCTTCTATATTGTTAAATGCACCCGGTGTTCCTGGAACAGTTGCAACTTCATTTGATGGTTATCCTATGGCACAACAAGGTAAGGCGGGTAAGGCTTTAGCGATTGCAGCATGGAGTTCGTTTGCAGGTGGAACATTATCTGCAATTTATTTATTATTTATGGCTCCAAGTTTATCAAAAGTAAGTTTATCTTTTAGATCACCAGATTACTTTGCTTTGATGATTTTAGGTTTAACAGCGATTGCTGCCTTTTCTTCTAAAGGACAATTTTTAAAAGCAATGATGATGGTAGTACTTGGATTGATGTTAGCATCTGTCGGCCAAGATAGTTTGTCTGATATTACAAGATTTACATTTAATAATATGAACTTAACTGACGGTATTAGTTTTGTACTTGTTGTGATGGCAACATTTGCAATGAGTGAAGCGTTAACAATTATCTTAAAAAGAAATGACCCAACCAGTGCTGCTAAACAAGTTTCTTTAACTGAGTTAGGCTCAATTAAAATTAATAAAGAAGAACGAACAAAAATGTATAAGACAATTCCAAGATCATCAGTAATTGGTTTTTTAATTGGTGTTCTTCCAGGAGCTGGTGCAACAATTGCTTCCTTTTTGGCTTATGGAATGGAACGAAACGTTGTGAGTGATGAAGAAAAGGAAAAATTTGGTAAAGGAAGTGTAAATGGTTTATCTGCACCAGAAACTGCAAATAATGCAGCTTGCTCAGGTTCTTTTGTGCCAATGCTTACTTTGGGAATTCCTGGAAGTGGAACAACAGCGGTAATGCTAGGTGCACTTTTAGGATTTGGTGTTCAGCCTGGTCCTAGACTTTACATGACTAATCCAGAGATTTTTTGGTCAATAATTATGTCTATGTATATTGGAATGGTAATTCTTCTTATATTAAACTTACCACTTATTCCTTACATTGCTAGAATTCTTGCTGTCCCTAAAAATTATTTAATCCCTTTAATTTTATTTTTCTCTGTTACTGGGATTTATGTAATGTCGTTTAATAATTTTGATATTTATTTAATGATTGGAATAGCTGTAGTAGCTACCTTTTTAAGATTATATGATTTTCCGATGCCGCCTTTGATATTAGCTTTTGTACTTGGTGGATTGATGGAAGAAAACTTGAGACGATCTTTATTATTAAGTAATGGTTCTTGGGAATTTTTGTGGGATAGAACTTTAACTGCATGTATCTTAGCTACTACAATTTTAATTGTAGTTTGGCATATCTACAAAACTTTTAGGAAGAAAAATTAAGATTTAATATCTATTCGTTTTCTTATAATTTCTTTATCAAGCTTCATTTCACGATATGACATGATTAAAACACCTAAAAATATAACACTAGCACCAATCCAAGTGAAGAGATCAGGTGTTTCATTAAAAATATAATATCCAATTAAAGAAGCAAACACTAAACTTAGAAACGAGTATGGTTGTGTCATACTAACATCTACTAATTTGTATGCGTGATTTATGCAAAGATGTAACAATGTACCAAATAAACCTGCAAAAAATAAATAAATCAAAGTTTGAAAACTAGGTGTTTGCCAATAAAACAACGCAATGATGAAACTAAAAATTGTCATATATGTGTATCCATAAGATAAAATCGTAATCGAACTATCGTCTTTTGCGATAGTTTTTGTAATTATAATCACTATTGACCACATAAAAGACGATACCAGTGCCATGTAAACTCCAAGAGAAATTTCAATTATTCCTGGTCTTAAAATTATTAACATTCCTATAAATCCTAAAACCAGTGCAAAACTCCTATAAATGTAAATTTTTTCACCAAGAAATAAAACAGCCAAAATAGTTACTATGAAAGGAACAACAAAAGATATTGCTGTAGCTTTTTCAATTGGCATCATTACTAAAGCTGAGAAATATAACAACATTGAAGGTAAATTTAAAACTGCTCTTAAAAAATGTTTTTTATGATGATTGGTTTTAAAAACTGTAAATTTAGATTTTAGCATATAGGGAAAAATAATTAGTAAACCAAATAAAAATCTAAAAAATCCAGCAACATAAACATTAACTTCTTCTTGTGCTAATTTTAAAAAGGTTAACATCAATGTTCCACAAAAAACTGAGATTATAATTAAAAAAATTGCTAATTTATTATTTGAAATCAATTTAGTATCTTTTTGTATTCTTCAATTATTTTTGACCATTGAAATTTATTAACAAATTCTTTTGCATTTTTCCCAAGGTTTAAATATTTTTTATTTTCCAGCAAAGAATTAATAGAGGAATAAATGTCATCAAGATTATTTCCATCACATATTAAACCAGTTTTTTCATGATCAATTGCATCTGCAGCACCACCATCTTTACCACCAATTGATGGAACACCATACTGTGCAGCTTCAACATAAGCTATACCAAAACCTTCAACTGATTTTTTATGAATTATAGATGGCATTACAAAGATATTAGATTTAGAAACTAAAGCATTTTTCAAATCATTGCTTATATCTTTAAAAAACATAACTTGTGCTTCAAGATCTAGCTCTTTTACCAGTTTCTTAATATTTTCCTCTTCTTCTCCATGTCCAATACAAATGTAAACAATGTCAGGAAAAATTTGTTTTAAATTTCTTAAAGCCATCACTACTTTTTCATGATTTTTACGCTTATCAAATCTTGAAACTGTAATTAATCTTGGATTTTTAACTTTAAGTATACTTTCAACTTTATCTAAAGTTTTTTTATTTAATTCTTTAGCAGGATCCACACCTGGATTTATTACAATTACTTTATTCGCATTAATACCAAGTTCTATCGCTAGATTTTTTGTAAACTGAGAATTTGCTATAACTTTTTCAACATTATTTAAAACACTAACTACTCTTTTATTTTGACTAGAACCTTTTGGATGGTTGATTTCTTTACTATGAATTAAACAGTATTTTTTCTTAGAAGTTTTAATAAGCTCTAAACTTTTCCAATGATCAGCAATAACAGCATCAATTTTATTTTCTTTGATATATTCATTAATTAATTGTGCTTTTCTATATTTTCTTAGTAATTTAATCCCACCAACTCTTTCAATTGAAAAAGAAGCTTGTTCATCAAAATCTTTATGGCCTTCTATATAATCTGCAAAAACTTTTATCATAAAGTTTTTCGATAGCTCTCTTGAAAGGCCCCACATTAGATTTTGCATGCCACCAAGCTCAGGCGGGAATGATCTAGTTACAATTAGATACATTAATCATACTTCCATTTAATACCACAGCCCGCACTTGGTATTTGATCATCAGGACCTTTTCCAGTTTTAGCTATTTGTCTCATAGCTGTTAGCAGGTCACTTTCCCCGTCTTTAACCGGAATAAATTTTTTAAGTTCTCTTAATCGTCCTCTGTATTGAAGTTCTAGATTTTTATTATAACCAAAGAAATCTGGAGTGCATACAGCATTATATGCTTTAGCAATTTCTTGAGTTTCATCATGTAAGTAAGGAAAATTGAAATGATTTTCATTTGAAAACTTAATCATGTTATCAAACGAGTCTTCCGGATAATTAACAAAGTCATTTGAGCAGATAGCAACTGAATTGATACCAATTTTTTTTAATTCACTACAATCTTCAACTAATTCTTTTGTAATAGCTTTTACATAAGGACAATGATTACAAATGAACATTATCAAAGTTCCATTTTCACCCTTGATATCATTCAAAGACATAATTTTATTATCAGTAGATTTTAATTCAAATGAAATAGCTTTTTGACCAAAATCACATATTGGAGTTTGTATAGGCATAATGTAAAATATATAGATTATGTTTTATGATTTAAAAGATAAAAAACCAAAAAACTCTGGCGAAAATTGGGTAGCTCCGAATGCAACAATAATAGGAGATGTTACTTTAGAAAAAAATACAAGTATTTGGTTTAATGCAGTTCTTAGAGGAGATATTGAAAATATTCATATTGGCGAAGGTTCAAATGTACAAGATGGAAGTGTTTTACATACAGATCCTGGATGTCCGTTAAAGGTAGGAAAAAATGTTACTGTTGGTCATTTAGTTATGCTCCATGGGTGTACTATAGGTGACAATAGTCTTATTGGAATTGGAGCTGTCATTTTAAATAAAGCTAATATTGGAAAAAATTGTATTATCGGAGCTAAGGCCTTAATTACAGAAAATAAAGTCATACCTGACAACTCATTAGTTGTTGGTTCTCCAGGCAAGGTCATTAGAGAGGTTACAGAGGAAGAAAAACAAGCAGTCTTTGAAAATACAAAACACTATCAAGATAATTGGAAAAAATATTCTAAATCAATTTTTTAAAGGAGATAAATGTCAGCAGGCTACGTAATAGCTCAATTAAAAGTAACTAATCCTGAAAACTATAAAGAATATGTTGAAAAGGTTACGCCACTTGTAAAAAAATTTGGTGGAGAATTTTTAGTAAGAGCTGGTGAATTTCAAATATTTGATGGTGAGACAAATTTTCCAAGAATAATCATTTTGAAATTTCCAAGTTATGAGAAGGCTTTGGAGTGGTATAATTCTGAGGAGTATAAGCCAATAAAACAAATTAGATTGGATAATTCAGAAGGAACAAATATAATAATAAAAGGTATTCAATAAATTCTTACAATGAGAAAATTATTTTTAATTTTAATACTATTTTTATTTAGCTTACCAACATTTGCATCTGATGAAAAACCAGGAAGATTTTTTGAAGATCAGCCCGATGTAAGTGATGATTATCAAATTCATTTCATTTACATGCTTACAGCTAGTGATAAAGATAACGAGTTAGATATTAATGGTGAGATAGAGGAGTATGCTGACAAAATTAATGCTCTCGTTGAAAAGTTTAGTAAAAAAACAAAAGGATCTTCTGGTGCAAAAAAGTATAAGTATGATTATCGAAAAGATGGAAAATTAGATGTTACTTTCATAAGATTAGATAAAAAAAGAAAAGAACTTCACAAACATATAAATAACAATTATCGAGGCTACCTTTGGTTAAATGGATTTAATAATCCTAAAAAAGTTTATTTTACCTTTGCTGATGTAACTAGCGTTGATGGAGGAGAAGGTGGAGTAGGAATGGCGTCAATGTTTCTTAAAAATAAACATAATAGAAATAAAAATAATATGGTTAAGACAGCAGTTCACGAAATACACCATGCAATGGGAGGAGGTTTTGCCTGTGTCCCAGGAATGAATAAAAAAGCTCATTTTTCAAGCGGTCAAGATACTGATGCAAAACATATGTTTTTTGGAAAAGCTTATGCCCATAATGTCGAAGGTTGTCCAAAAGGAGAAGACTCAGTTTATTTAACTCCTACGTCAAATGACCCATATGATCCATTCAAACTTATTTGTCTAAACGAGTGGGGAAAATATAACCACAAAAAACTTGTTAAACTTAGAGATAAACAGGCAAGTGATCTTAAAAAAGGTAAGTGGAATTATAGAAGCGGAGGATCTGGGTGCAAGTTTACTTATTGGGACAGAAATGGTACCGGGGTTATGAAATTATTTAATAACGAACAAGCTTCTAGAGAGTATAATAGAAATCCAAAAGATCATTAAATATTTAATGAAAAAACTTTTAGTAATTTTGATAATTTCTTTAATTTCTCAATTATCTCAAGCAAACGAAAGATTTATACCACTTGAATTATTCACTGGTGGTGAAATTCGTGATGATACAGAAATTAAATTTACAAAAGCTAATTTGGTCTTTGGAGAAAAGAAAAGAAAACAAATAGTAGGACCTGAAGATTGGAAAAATCCAAATACAGGTGAGATAATTAAAGTTTATAAAAGAACAAGAAAAGGTCAAAGTGGAGTAAAAACCCAACTTTTTACTGTTACTAATGATGGACAATGTATTGGAAGAGTTTGGGATAGTAGGCGTGGTGGAAGAATAATTGTAAATGGATGTAAATTTCCTTTAGGTGTTTGGAAAGAAGGTGAAAAAAGAACATTTAACGGATCCTCTGGAGGAAAGACAAGAAAAATTGAATTAACTATTTTAAAACTAGGAAAAAAACAAAAAGATAAAATAAAATTTAATTGGAAACTTTACGATGGAGCTGGAAAATTAATGGATGACAATGATTATACATTTTCTACTGGGAGAGCAATGACAAAGCTTAATGATAAAAAAATATCAAAATGAAAAAAATAGTCAGTTATTTAATTAAATAATAGATCGTTAATCGAATAAACTATCAACCCTATAATAATAATTAATAGAATTAAAAAAGAAATTGTTCCACTTAATTGAGCTTTTATTCTTGTTTTTCCTTCTTTAAATTTTTTAAAGTGAATGCTCCCAAATCTCATTACAGCTAATCCTAAAATAATAAGAAATGCTGTAAATATATATCCAGTAACCATCTATGGAACCAACCAAGTATCTTTATTATTTTCTAAATTAAATTTTGCTCTTCGGTGGCCTTTAGCTGCTAAATAAAGCCATTCTATGGATTTAATTTTGCACTGAATAACTGTAAAATTTTTGTACCCTTCTTCGCTTTGTTCTTTGGTGTAATCAAAATTATCTAATTCTGGTTTTAGCCCAGAGGTTGGGAGATCTGACTCAGTTCCAGGTCCATTATCGACTAAATAACATTTTCTACTTATATGCTGAGTTTTAGACCAAGATTCTTTGGTTACATCATTATTGTGATTAATAATGCATTCTACTTTTAATCTGACCTGTATCTTTTCATCTTTATCATAAAATAACATTGCAGCATTTTTATTTGCTTTTAGCTTTTCTATTTTATCTGATCGAATGTCACTATGATATTGTACTATATTATTTGACTGGTCTGACTTTCTTAAAACTACAATTCTTCCATCTAGATCAGATTGATCCCCACAAATAAATACAGGTATTCTAAAAGGAGAACTTCTATCTTTAACTGCATTATTTAACATTGACCAAATTTTCTTTTTGATCTCAGTAAAGTCCTCGTAATAAGGAACTGTATCCGTCACAAATATTATTTTTTCTTTTTTAATCGAGCAATCAAACCTGAGCTATCCCAACGATTGCCACCCATTTCTTGAACTTCAGCATAATAGCCATCAATAATTTCTGTTATAGGCACAGGCGAACCATTTCTTTTTGCTTCTTCAATTGCAATTTTTAAATCTTTTCTCATCCAATCAATAGCAAATCCATAATCAAACTTATCATCAGTCATAGTTCTATATCTATTTTCCATTTGCCAAGATTGTGCTGCACCTTTAGATATGGTTTCCATAACTTTATCCATATCTAAACCTGCGTTAATTCCAAAATTTATAGCTTCTGATAAACCTTGAACTGTTCCTGCAATACACATTTGGTTCATCATTTTAGTAAGTTGACCACTTCCACATGGACCAATTAGTTTTACTTTTTTACTATAACAATCAATAACTGGTTCTGCTTTTTTAAAAACTTCTTCATTACCACCAACCATTACAGTTAGTATTCCACCTTCTGCACCTGATTGGCCTCCTGAAATTGGCGCATCTAGAAATTCGAAACCTTTATCTTTAGCTGCTTTATATAACTCTCTTGATACTTCAGCTGATACAGTTGAATTATCTATAAAAATAGATCCTGCTTTTGCAGTATTAAATAGACCATTCTCTCCTGTTGCAACTTCTCTAAGATCATTATCGTTACCCACACAAGTGAAAATAAAATCAGCACCATCTGCAGCTTCAGCAGGGGTATTGGCCATTTTACCTTTGTATTCACCAATCCATTTTTCAGCTTTAGATTTAGTTCTATTAAAAACAGTTACATTGTGTCCGGCTTTTGATATATATCCAGCCATTGGGTAGCCCATAACCCCAAGACCTATGAAAGCAACATTACAAGTCATAATTTTTTTCTATGTTTAAAAGTTTAAGTTTAAAAGTAATTGTATTTGGTTTTATTTTTACATTTTTTTCAAGTTTTGGACAGAGTTTTTTTCTTGGGTTATTTAATTCTAGTATTAGAGATGCTTTATCAATTACACATGGACAATTTGGCTCAATTTATGCATCAGCCACTTTATTAAGCAGTATTGTTTTAGTTTGGATTGGAAAAAAAATTGATGACGTAAACATATTAAAATTTGCATCGTATGTAATAATTTTTTTATCAGCTTCCTGTTTTATATTTTCAAAAATTTCATCAGTTATTTTTTTATTTGTAGGAATTTTTTTAATGCGTTTAGCAGGACAAGGATTATCAAGTCACACAGCTACAACTACCATATCTCGTTTTTTTGAAAAAAATAGAGGTAGGGCTTTGAGTACAGGTTGGTTAGGATTGTCATTGGCTGAATTTATAATGCCAGTTTTAATTGTTTTTTTATTAACTTTTATAGAATGGAGAGATATTTGGGTTTCAATTTCTATTTTAGTTATACTTGTTTTACCTGTTGCAACTTTTCTTTTAGTTAAAGATGTTAAGCTTGATACGAGAGAAGAATCTAAAATAGAAGAGAATTATAAAGAAATTAAACAATGGAAAAGAATAGAAGTTTTAAAAGATTATAGATTTTATATTATTTGTATGACGATGTTAGCAATGCCATGGATTGCAACAGGATCTTTTGTTTATCAGTCATTTATATCCTCTTCTAAAGAGTGGGGACCTTATGTGATTGCACAATCATTTATGGCTTACTCTATTTTATCAGTAATTACTCTTTTTATATCTGGTTTTTTAATTGATAAATTTTCTAGTAGAAAATTATTAATCTATATGAATATCCCACTTCTTTTTGGAACTGTAGTTCTCTACTATTTTAATGCACCACTTTCATCTTTTGTGTTTTTTGGTTTAGTGGGGGTGACAAATGGTTTGGCAAACGTACTTGGTTCCTCAACTTGGGCTGAGATTTATGGTGTTAAATATATTGGGTCCATAAAAGCCTTAACAACAGCATTGATGGTATTTTCAACAGCATTTGGTACGGCTCTATTTGGTTTTCTGATTGATATTGGCTTTTCAATTGAACAGATAGCCGTTGTTTCAGGAACTTATATCTTTGGTTCAATTATTCTTCTTTATTTGGTTAAAAATAAGCTAAATCCTAATTATTTATAAAATAGCCCTTGATTTTTAAAGACTCACTGTGTAGATACTGCGCATGGCAAGAGTAACCGTAGAAGACTGTATAGATAAAGTAGAGAGCCCTTATGAATTAGTACTAGTTGCTAAAGAAAGAGCTACTCAACTTAATGCAGGAATAGAACCAACAATTGATAGAGATAACGATAAAAATACGGTTATTTCATTAAGAGAAATTGCAGAAGAAAAAATTAAAGTTTCTGATTTAACTGATAGCGCTGTTTACAAACTTAGAAAACATGTTGAACAAGTTGATGATAGTGTAGAGGATGATGAAGAAATAGGTGATGATTTTGAAAATCTATATAAAGGTGAAATTTCAAAAAGTGGTACTCCAATTTTACCATCTAAAAGAGCAAGAAAAACTCCAGAAAAAATTCAAGTAACAAAAGAAGATTTAGCTGAGCTATCTGAAACAGCTACAGCAGAAGTTGATAATTCCGTAGGCGAAGAAACTATGAATGAGCAAGGAGAAGTTTCTTTAGATGAAGTATCAGAATCAGAAAATCAAGAAGCAGACGTATCTTCAGACGACACTGAAGCTTCAAACTCTTAAAAAAATAATATAAAGTTATACCATGAATAGGAAAGTATCAGTCGCTCCTATGATGGATTGCACAGATCGTCATGAACGATTTTTTCTAAGATTAATATCCAAAAACACTCTTCTTTATACAGAGATGATAGTCGATGAAGCTATAAATAGAGGAGATAAAAAAAAGTTATTAGAGTTTAATATCAATGAGAAACCTGTAGCACTTCAATTAGGAGGCTCTTCTCCAAAACTTTTAGCTGAAGCCACTAAAGTAGGTGAAGATTTTGGTTATGATGAAATTAATCTAAACTTAGGTTGTCCTAGTAAAAAAGTTGAAAAAAATAGATTTGGCGCATGTTTAATGAAAGAGCCAAATTTAGTTGCAGATTGTTTAAGCAAAATGCAATCAGTTACAAAACTACCAGTAACTATAAAAACAAGAATTGGTTATGATGATGTAGAAGATTATGAAAATTTACATAGTTTTATTTCTGCTCTAAAAGCTACAGGGGTTAAAACTTTTATCATTCATGCAAGAAAAGCAATGTTAGGTAAATTTACACCTAAGCAAAATTTAAATATTCCTCCTTTAAAATACGAATATGTCTATCAATTAAAGAAAGATTTTCCAAATGAAGAAATTATTATCAATGGGGGAATAACTTCAGTAGATGAAATAAAACCTCATTTAGAAAAAACAGATGGTGTAATGATAGGAAGAGCTGCATATCACACCCCTTATTTATTAGCAGATATTGAAAGAGAAATATTCAATAATGAGGATGTTCCAAGTAGACAAGATGTAATTGAACAACTCATTCCTTATGTTAAAGAAGAATTAAAAAAGGGAACAAGATTAAATCAAATCATGAGACATACTCTTGGCCTATTTCATGGTCAGACAGGTTCAAGTTATTGGAAAAGATATTTAAGTGAAAACATGTGTGTAAGAGATGCTGATGTGAAAAAAATTGATCACATTATGGATAAAATTAAATACAATAATGTAGATACTAGAGTAGGGCAGTCTGCTTAATTCAATATTAACAAACGAATATAGTTATATTATTTTATTAATGGCTTTAACAGCGATACCAGTAGGTTTTGTTGCTGGATTATTTGGTATTGGTGGAGGGTTGATAACGGTTCCTTTTTTATATTTTATTTTTGGTTCTTTAGAAATTGATCCTCAATATGTTATGCACCTTGCAGTAGGAACATCCTTTGCAATTATAATACCAACTTCTACTGTTTCAGTTTTAACACATCATAAATTTAGAGCGGTTGATTTTGATATCGTAAAAAACTATGGTTTGTTTGTTGTACTTGGAGTTATTGTTGGTACAGCTTTTGCAGCCTCTTTAAAAACTAAATCCTTAGTTTTATTTTTTTCTATAATGATCTTATTTTTAGGAATTTACTTACTTTTAGTAAAAGAAAAGGAACAAAACATTATTGTTAAAATGAAATTACATCTGAAAATTATTCTTGGTTTTCTTGTTGGGTTTATTTCTGCTCCTATGGGTATAGGAGGAGCTGTAATGAATGTTCCTATCCTTAAGTTTTTTGGTTATTCAATAAATAAAGCTATAGGTAGTGCAGCAGCTATAGGTTTTTTAATTGCTCTATTTGGAGCAATAGGTTTTTTAATTTCAGGAAATTATTTAAACTCAAGTCTTCCATTAAGTATTGGCTTTATAAATATACCTGCTTTTCTAATTTTTATACCAATTACAACCTTTATGGCTAGAATAGGAGCAAAAACAGTTCATAGTATTGATAAGAAAAAAATCAGTAAGCTTTTTGGAGTATTTCTTCTAGTGATTTCGATTAAGTTTTTTTATGAGTATTTAAAACTATAAAAAAAAGAGGTGACTTCAGTCTCCCTCCATCACCTCACTAATAAAATTTATGTGATTCTTTACATTTTTATGAACACTTATTAGTTGAAAATGTACTTTATTAACTATTAAATTTTTTGATCGTATTCACCAATTTTTCCAGTTTTTTGGAGCAAATCATCAATAAATTCAAAGATTTTTTTCTTTCTTTCATCTGATGTTGGGCTCTCAGTTACAATAACTAAAGATGGTTTATTTGAAGAAGCCCTTATTAATCCCCAAGAACCATCTCCGAATGAAAACCTAACTCCATTAACAGTTAAAATATTATCAATAACTTGGCCATCTATTTCAGTTTTGTTTTTTTGTAAATTTATAATTTGTTTAACCAGCTCTTCAACTACAATATACTTCTCTTCATCTTTGCAAAAAGGTGCCATTGTTGGTGTTTGAAATGTATTAGGTAATTCACCAATAATTTCACTAATTTTTTTATTTTGATTATCTAATAAATGACATACTTGAATTGCTGAATTGATACCATCATCGTACCCAAAACCCAATGGTTGATTGAAGAAAAAATGACCACTTTTTTCAAATCCAGCTAAAGCTTTTTCAGTGTTTACTTTCCTTTTAATGTGAGAATGACCTGTTTTCCAATAAATTGTCTCACAATTATTTTCAATTAATATTTTATCTTTTGAAAATAAACTTGTTGATTTCACATCTACTATAAATTTTGAATTTTTATGTTTGTTTGATAAATGTCTAGCAATGAGAAGACCAATTTTATCTGAAAATATTTCATTACCTTTATTATCAATAACTCCAACTCTATCTCCATCACCATCAAACCCGAACCCTATATCAGCATTGTTTTCTTTAACTACTTTTGCTATTTCGTGAAGCATTTCTAGATCTTCTGGATTTGGATTATATTTAGGAAAATTCCAATCTAAGTTACAATCTAACTCTATTACTTCACACCCAATACCTCTTAGAATATCTGGGGCAAAAGCACCTGCTGTTCCATTTCCACAAGCCACCACAGCTTTTACTTTTTTCTTAATTTTATTTTTACTAATTAAGTCGTTCTTATAAATTTTATCAAAATCTTTTATTTGTTTTTCATTACCTTCACCTTTTATAAATTTTTCATTTAAAGTAATTTCTTTTAATTCCTTCATTTCTTCAGGTGCATGAGTTAGTCCTTTTTTGATTCCCATTTTGACACCAGTCCAACCATTTTCATTATGACTTGCTGTAACCATGGCGACCGCATCTGCATCTAAATTAAATTGCGCAAAATAAACCATTGGAGATAATGACAAACCAATATCTTCTATATTGCAACCTGTAGACAATAATCCTTTTTTAAGAGCTGTTTTTATTTCCTCACTATAAGAACGATAATCATGGCCTATTATGATCCTGGGATTATCTTTTTTGGTATGTATTTTTATCTGTGTTCCAAGCCCTCTTCCAAGATTCTCTATTCCAGATTGATTTATATCTTTCTTATACAACCATCGGGCGTCATATTCTCTAAAACCATAGGGATCTATTTTTATATTTTGGCTCATTCGTTATTTACTTACTGTTTATTATGTTAATTTCTTGCAAAAAAATTTATTTTTTTATTGATTATCATATTGTCGCGTTCTATAAATGTTCTGTTGTTTAAATGATTATATAGTATATTTACAACAAACGCCTACAACATATAGTTGTTTTCGTACTAATAACAAAATATATTAAACTTTTATGAATAAGATTCTTTCTCAAGCCCTCAAAAAAGCTGTCTCTGAATATAGCCCAGAAGTTAAAGAAGTTTCTAAAATAAATAAACCTGATCTTTTCACATTAAATAATGAAACTGAATTATTTCAAAATGATAAAGGCATAATAATTAAAATTGATCGTTCTAAAGATGTAAATCTAACTGATTTTGGTAAAGCAACTTTAAAAGACAGATATTTAGGTTTAAACGAATCTTATCAAGATTTATTTGCAAGAGTAGCAAGCACATACGCAGATGATAATTTGCATGCTCAAAGAATTTATAATTACATAAGTAATCTTTGGTTCATGCCAGCAACACCAGTATTATCAAATGGTGGTACAAAAAGAGGATTACCTATTTCATGTTTTTTAAACGAAGCATCTGATAGCTTAGGAGGTATTCTTGATTTATGGAGTGAGAATGTTTGGTTAGCAGCTAAGGGTGGAGGAATTGGAAGTTACTGGGGCAACCTAAGATCTATTGGTGAAAAAATAGGAAGAGTTGGAAAAACTTCTGGAATAATTCCTTTTATAAAAGTCATGGATTCTTTAACAATGGCTATCAGTCAAGGATCATTAAGAAGAGGTTCTGCAGCATGTTATCTTCCAATTGATCATCCTGAGATTGAAGAGTTCATTGAAATGAGAAGACCAACAGGCGGTGATCCAAATAGAAAAGCATTAAATTTACACCACGGCGTTTTAGTTTCTGATGCTTTTATGAGAGCAGTAGAAACAGATGAACAATGGGCTTTAAAAAGTCCTGCTGATGGTAGTGTTCAACAAACTATTTCTGCGCGAAATTTATGGATAAGATTATTAACTGCTAGAATTGAAACAGGTGAGCCATATATAATTTATATTGATACTGTTAATAGACAAATTCCACAACATCATAAGTTAGCAAATCTTACTGTTAAAACTTCTAACCTATGTAGCGAAATAACTTTACCAACAGGAATTGATAAAGACGGTAAAGATAGAACAGCAGTATGTTGTTTGTCGTCTTTAAATCTGGAAAAGTATGATGAGTGGAAAGATGATCCAAACATGATTAGTGATGTTATGAGATTCTTAGATAACGTTTTATCTGATTTCATCAACAAGGCACCAGATCAATTTAAAGATGCAAAATATTCAGCTCAAAGAGAAAGAAGTGTTGGATTAGGTGTGATGGGTTTTCACTCATTTTTACAAAAAAATAGAATTCCACTTGAGTCTGTAATGGCAAAATCGTGGAATAAAAAAATATTTAAAAATATTCACGAAAAAGTAAACCAAGCTTCTAAAGATTTGGCTGAAGAAAGAGGTGCATGTCCAGATGCAGCTGAGTATGGTTATAAAGAAAGATTTTCTAACAAGACGGCAATAGCCCCAACTGCTTCAATTTCAATTATTTGTGGAGGAGCATCACCAGGAGTAGAACCAATTGCTGCAAACAGTTACACTCATAAAACCCTTTCAGGATCTTTTAATGTTAGAAATAGATATTTAGAGGAAATTCTTCAATCCCATGGAAAAAATGATGAAGAAACTTGGTCTAGTATTACTACAAATCAAGGATCTGTTAATCATCTAGATTTTCTAACTGACCTAGAAAAAGATGTATTTAAAACTGCATTTGAGTTGAACCAAAATTGGATAATTGAATTAAGTGGTGATAGAACGCCATTTATTTCACAAGCACAATCAGTAAATCTATTTTTGCCAGCAGATGTTCACAAGAAAGAATTACACAAAATTCATTTTGATGCTTGGAAAAAAGGCTTAAAGAGTCTTTATTACTGTAGATCAAAATCAATTCAAAGAGCTGAGAATGTCAATGATTCTAAATCAACTGACATATTAGCAAATGTTTACAAAAATAAATCAAACGAAAGTCAAGAACAAGAGTACGAGGAGTGTTTATCATGTCAGTAGCAGAAAATACAAATAAAGAAACAGTTCAACCAAAAAAAAATAACAATGGTTTGTTAGTAGCTAACCCGGTATATAAACCATTCAGATATCCATGGTGTTATGATGCTTGGTTAACACAACAAAGAATTCATTGGCTGCCAGAAGAAGTTCCTCTTGGTGATGATGTAAGAGATTGGCAAAAAAATTTAAGTCCATCAGAAAAAAATTTATTAACTCAAATTTTTAGATTTTTCACTCAAGCTGATGTTGAGGTAAGCAATTGCTACATAAGACATTATATGAATGTGTTTAAACCAACAGAGGTATTGATGATGATGTCTTCATTTGCTTCTATGGAAACAGTACACATTGCAGCATACTCACATTTATTAGATACAATTGGAATGCCAGAGTCTGAATATTCAGCTTTCATGAAATATAAAGAAATGAAAGATAAGTATGATTACATGCAAGGCTTTGATGTCAAATCAAATCATGACATTGCAAAAACAATTGCAGTGTTTAGTGCTTTTACAGAGGGTCTGCAATTGTTTGCAAGTTTTGCAATTTTATTAAATTTTCCAAGACATAATAAAATGAAGGGAATGGGGCAGATCGTTACTTGGTCTGTTAGAGATGAAACATTACATTGCAATTCAATGATCAGATTATTCAAAGATTTTATTAAAGAAAATCCAGAAACTTGGACGCCTCAATTGAAAAAAGAAATCTATGAAGCATGTAGAACTATAGTAGAGCATGAAGATGCTTTTATAGATTTGGCATTTCAAATGGGTCCAATGGAAGGATTAACGGCTGAAGATGTGAAAAAATATATTCGTTTCATTGCAAATAGAAGATTAAGTCAGTTAGGTTTAGAAAGAATTTATGATATCGATAAAAATCCTCTAACTTGGCTTGATACAATGCTTAATGCTGTTGAACACATGAACTTTTTTGAAGGTAGAGCAACAGAATATTCTAAAGCATCAACACAAGGTACTTGGGCAGAAGCATTTAGTTAAATTGAGATATAAAAAATACTTCCGCAAGACAAGCTTTAAACAAAAAGGTGTCGGTGATTTTTTTTTAAAAGAAGTTTTATTAAAAAAACCTAAAACTTTTCTAGAAGTTGGTGTTTTTCATGGCGTAACAGCCAGAAATATATGTGAACTTTTGTATACGATACATAAAGATGAATTTAAATATATTGGTTTAGATTTATTCGAGAAAAATGATCAAAATAAAAATGAGGTAATTCCCAGTACTAATTTTACAAACCCTTTAAAAAGTATTTATTTTAAGTACATTAAAAAACAAAATCCCTATAGTATTGAGGCAGTAAAAGAACTTTTGATTAAATATAAAAAAAATGTTCATTTGATTAGAGGTAATTCAAATACAGTTTTAAAAAATATAGATATGAAAAAAATTGACTTTGTGTTTTTGGATGGAGGTCATACCTACGAAACAGTAATGAATGATTTAGAAGCTTGTGCTGATACCTTAAAAAATGGAGGCACTGTTTTATGTGATGACTATAATTTAGGTCATGCTCCTGGAGTTAAAAATTCTATAGATGATTATGTAAAAAAAAATAAATTAAATTGCAGAATTTTATGTGATGGTAGATTTGCAAAAATTGAAAAAAATTAGATTATCTATAATTAAGTTCCATCACTTTTCTATGTTTGCTACCTTTATATTTAGCCAGCGGTCTAATGAGTTTATTCGCTGCGTGTTGCTCCATAATATGCGCTGACCATCCAGTAATCCTTGAAATTACAAATATTGGAGTAAAAAAATCAGTGTCAAAGCCCATTAAGTGGTAAGTTGGACCAGTAGGATAGTCCACATTGGGATAAATATTTTTTTCTTTGATCATTACTTTTTCTACAATGTCATAAATTTTTTCAAATTTTTTATCTTTTTTAATTTTAGCAACTTTGCCAAAATACTCTCTCATTGTGGGAACTCTTGAGTCACCTGATTTGTAAACCCTGTGACCAAATCCCATTACAACTTCTTTATTCTTTAAGGCATTATTTATCCATTTTAGAGCGTTCTCTGGTTTTTTAATTTTGTTCATCATATGCATCACTTCCTCATTAGCCCCACCATGTAATGGACCTTTTAAACTTGCAATAGCTCCAGTGATTGCGCCGTGAATATCAGACAAACTACTTGTAATGGTTCTTGCAGTAAATGTTGAAACATTAAAACTGTGTTCAGCATATAAAATTAAAGATACATCAAAAGCTTTAACAATTTCTTTTTGTGGTACTTTACCAAAGCACATATAGAAAAAGTTTTCAGCAAAAGTTAACGTTTTTTTTGGTTTAATAATTTTTTTACCTTTTCTAATTCTGTAAAAAGCAGCTAATGCAGTTGGAGTTTTTGAAAAAATTCTTAGAGCTTTTCTCATATTTGCTTCTGGTGATGAGTCTGAGGTCTCTTTATCCTCTAATCCCATTACACTCACAGCTGTTCTTGCAACATCCATAGGATGTGATTTTTTAGGCATATGTTTTATAATTTCGTATAAATTTTTAGTTAATTCTCTGTTATTTCTCTCTTCTTTCTCAAATTTTCTAAGCTGTATAGTGTTTGGCAAGTCTTTATTTAATATTAGATACGCAACCTCTTCAAATCTACAATATTCGCATAAATCTTGAGCAGCATATCCTCTGTAAGTAAGAGAATTAATTTCAGGCATAACTTTTGAAACTTCTGTTTCATCTACCACAATACCTAGTAAACCTTTTTTGATATCATCACTCATTATTCATGTCCTT
>CACIOP010000009.1 GCA_902588315.1 uncultured Pelagibacteraceae bacterium | reverse complement strand
TCTTTAAGTTTGGGTTCTATTTTCTTTAACTCATCTAAAGTTAATTCATTTAACTTCTTTTTTCTTTTTTCAGCTAAATTAACCACAGCAGCAGTTTTTTGGTATGCTTTTCTAAAAGACATTGAGTGATTTTTCACAAGATAGTCAGCTAAATCAGTGGCTGTAATATATCCAGAATTAGCAAGTTCTAACATTTTACTCTTATTTGGATTACAATTTTTTAGTATTTCATCGAAAATTTTTAAACAATTATTTAGATTGTCGTTTGATTTAAAAACAATCTCCTTATCGTCTTGCAGATCTTTAAAATAAGACAGTGGTAAGCCTTTTAAAATTGTAAGCATCGAAAATAAATTTCCATAAGCGATTCCCGATTTTCCACGCAAGTACTCTAAAAGATCAGGATTCTTTTTTTGTGGCATTATAGAAGATCCAGTAACAACTTTATCAGATAAATTGATCAAGTTAAAAGCGTCCGAATTCCAAATAATCAACTCTTCAGCAATTCTAGAAATGTGCATAGCACACACAGATGAAGCGTACAAAAAATCTAAAACAAAATCTCTATCTGAAACTGTATCAATAGAATTATTTGTAGGTATTTTAAAACCAAGTTTTTTGGTTGTATAATTTCTATCTATATTAAATGATGTTCCTGCTAAAGCCGCAACACCTAAAGGATTTTCATTTAAACTGTCTAAATTATTAGCAAATCTCTTTTTGTCTCTATTAAACATTTCTACATATGACATTAAATAATGTGCAAAAGAGATAGCTTGAGCATTTTTAAGATGTGTAAATCCAGGCATAATAGTCTCAACATTTTTTTCAGCTAACTTAATTGTACTCTTAATAACTTTATTAATATTATTACTAATTTCGTTGCTTGATTTTTTTATCCAAATTTTAAAATCAGTAATTACTTGATCATTTCTTGATCTTGCAGTGTGAACGTAGCCAGCTTCTTCACCTATGATTTGAAAAAGTCTCTTTTCGATATTCATATGAATATCTTCATATTTTTTATTAAACTCAAATTTATTGTTTGTTATTTCCTTATCAATTTTTGTTAGTCCATAAATAATTTTATTTTTTATTTTGAATGAAATTATTTTTTGTTTAAAAAGCATTTCAACATGAGCAATTGATCCCTGGATGTCTTCTTTATAAAGTCTTTTATCAATATCTATTGAATTACCAACTTTTTGAAATAAACTTGATGTATTTTTTTTTATTCGCGTGGTCCAGATTGCCTGGTTGTTTTTATTTTTTGCCATGATATTTAATTATACCTATTTAACATGAGATTTTTAATAATATTTATTTTTTTGATAACAAATGTCGTAGCTGAAGAACTACCTGGTATTAAAAATATTGTAATCCATAAAATACCAAAAACACATGATAATGTTATTTTTTTAGACAAAAATGATCAAAAAATTAATATCAATGAATATACTGGGAACTTATTGATATTAAATTTTTGGGCGACTTGGTGTGAACCTTGTAAAGAAGAAATGCCATCTTTAGATAAACTTCAAGCTAACCCAGAATTAGATAAAATAAAAATTTTTCCAATTAATATTGGAAAAGAAACTTTAATAAAAGTTAATAAATTTTTTATAGATCTTAACATTAAAAATTTTGAACCATATTTTGACCCACCTACTACATTAGCAAAAATGTTTACTTTAAGAGGTGTCCCTACAACAATTCTAATTAATAAAGAGGGTCAAGAATTTGCCAGAATAATAGGTTCAATTGATTTTGAAGATAAAAATTTTGTTAATTGGATAAAAAAATACAACTAATTTTTAAAAAAGTAAGCAAAGCCAACTAAAGCAATAATAGCAACAAACTGTAAAATAACTCTTAACTGCATTAATTTATTTGAATACTTTTTACTGGTCTCTCCTCCCTTAAAAAGAGTCCCTATACCTAAGATTAAAACTATCCCCACAGCTATCAAAAGGGCTATTGATAAAACCTTTACTAATATTCCTGAAATCATTTTTTTATTTTAGATTGTGTTTTGACATAAAAAACATAATTTATCTACTATGACATTTTGCCTAGATTCCATAATTATTAAACCAGAAAATGGTGTTGAAATTAAAAATGCAATTATTTTGCTTCATGGTTATGGAGGTGATGGAAAGGATATTAGCATGTTATCTTTAAACTGGAAGAGATATATGCCTAACACAGTCTTTATTTGTCCTAATGGTCATGAGCAATGTGCTATAAATCCGTCCGGTTATCAATGGTTTGATTTAACAAAAGAGGATTCTGATTACATATTAGAGCAATCAATTAAGGCTGAAGAGGTTTTAAAAAAATTTATTAATGAAATAAAAAAAGAGTTCAAGTTATCAAATAATCAAATATGTTTATCAGGATTCAGTCAGGGATGTATGATGTCTATAAATGTTGGTCTTACATTTGGAGAAAATTTTTTATGTATAGTTGGTTTTTCTGGAAAGATAATAAATCAAAATGATTTAAAAAATAGAATCAAAAATAAAACTGAAACATTGCTTATACACGGTGAAGCTGATCAAATTGTCTCATCTACCCATTTACTAGAAGCAAAAGATTTTTTAATAAGAAATAATGTTAAAGTTGATACACTATTAATAAAAAATTGTGATCATCATATTCCTATTGAAGCATCAAGTACAGCTTTAAATTTTATTTTAAAAAAAATTTAGCATCTCTAATTATTGATAAATTTGTTCAACTAAGTTAAAATTAAATCAATGAATAACTTTATTGAACAAAATGTTTCATTAGAAAAGTGTCCTGCGCTAGTACTTAATGCAGACTATAGACCGTTGAGTTACTACCCTTTATCTTTGTGGTCATGGCAGGATACAGTTAAATCTGTTTTTCTGGATCGAGTTATTATTGTTAGTAATTATGATAGAACTATAAGAAGTCCATCATTTAATATGAAATTACCAAGTGTTATCGCATTAAAGGATTATATTGTTCCTCAAAGTAAACCAAGTTTTACTAGATTTAATGTGTTTTTAAGAGATAAATTTTCCTGTCAATATTGTGGAAGCAACGAAGAGTTAACTTTTGATCATCTATTACCTAGATCAAAAGGAGGTGAAACTAATTGGGATAATGTTGTAACAGCTTGTTCTGCATGTAATGTGAAAAAGGGCGGAAAACTATTAAAACATTCAGGTATGAAGTTGCATCAGTACCCTTATCGACCATCAACAGAGGATCTACACAAAAATGGTAAAAATTTTCCACCAAACTTTTTACATAAAAGCTGGATGGATTACCTATATTGGGATGTAGAACTAGAATCTTAAATTTTCTCAGAAATATTTATTGCAATTTTTGATCCAGTTTTAATAATTTTATCTAATATAGAGTAAGGACCTTCTTTTGTTGCACCCTTTTCATAAGCAATATCTTTATGACTTAATTCATCTTCTCTAAATTTAATTATTTTTTTTTTAAGTTTTGGTTCCCTTTTATCAAGTTGTTTTATTTGGTTTAAATAATGCTCATCTATAACTTCTTCAACAGAAGCAGTGCAAAGCATAGCTGCTTTCTTTCCAAGCAAAGTTGAACCAAACCCTAATCCTACACCTAATAAATCCCATAAGGGTAAAAATTTTGTTGGTTTTATATTTCTTTTTTTAATTTCTTCTTCAAAATAATCAGAATGTTCTTTTTCATGAACTTTCATTTCTTCAATTGTTTTTTTTAAAGCTTCATCTTTAACTAATGTGTTTAGAGCTAACAACTGTCCTTCATAAATTTTAACAGCACCACGTTCTCCAGCATGATCAACTCTAATGAATTCTTCTATTTTCTTTTTATTTATTATTGTCATAACTTAAATAAGTTTTTGTTGTAAAATAAACTATTAGTGTTGATATCATAATATTGTAGCTTGTAAGCGATAATCCTAGAATTTTAAATGTAACATCTTTGCAACTTACATTTTTTTCTTGCAATTGTTTTAATATGTCCTCTTTTGTGAGTAAATTGGAGCCATTTTTTAAATCACAAACCAATGATTCTTCAATAAAACCTTGCTCAATACCTAAATGATATAGAGATAAAATAGTAGCAGCTAAAAAAATTAAAATAAGAGAAAGAATGAAATATTTTTCAAGATTTATAAATTTATAATTTAATACAATAATTATTAATGCTAATAGGTATGGAATTCTTTCAAGTATGCACAAGTTGCAAGGTTGATGACCTAGAATATATTCAATAAAAAATGCTGAAGCTAAAGCAATAATGCTAATTAAAAAAATTAACTTTAATGTTATTGTTTTGCTAATCTCAACCATTAAATTTTAAAAATAAATAAATAATAATAAATATTATAACTATAATAATTCCAGTTATGGTGAACCATTTTGATCCATGTTTTTCCATGAACTCTGTAAACAACTCTCCAAATTTATAAGATAAATAAGCAACAATAAAAAATCTCAGGCTTCTTGAAATTAAGCTAACAATTATGAAAATAGGAAGATTAAAAGCAATTAAACCGCTTGAGATCGTAAAGGCTTTATAGGGTAATGGTGTAAATCCAGCTAAAAAAAGAATACTTAGCCATGCAAGGAATCCACTTCCCTGTGACATACTCAATTTCAAATTTTCAACTTTATTTTGATAACCATAAAATTCAATTACATACATTGCTAAATCAAAAAATAAATAACCTATCAAATATCCTAAAACCCCTCCAAGAACTGAAAATATTGACGCTATCAAAAATATTTTCAAATATTCCTTTTTTTTAGCAATCACCATTGGAATTATCATTGCATCTGGAGGTATAGGGAAAAAAGAACTTTCTATAAAAGACACAAGCCCTAAATAAAAATTCGAACTTTTATGTGCAGCTAATTTTAAACATTTTTTGTAAAGTGTTTGAAACATTTTTTGGTTTTAATATAAATTTAGTTCTTATACTATTAAATATAATTTAATTGAATACCAAGGGCGAATGGCGGAACTGGTAGACGCGCACGACTCAAAATCGTGTTTCGCAAGAAGTGAGAGTTCGATTCTCTCTTCGCCCACCATGAAACTATGAATTTAGATAATTTAAATAATTTGATCGAATTATTTGCTAATCAAACTAATAGACAGAATAAAAAAGATATTTTTTTAGAATGGCTGAATCCAAGTAATAAAAAATCATACACATGGGAAGAAACTGAAAAGAATATTTTAAAATTATCAAGAGTTATTAAAGAAAATATAAATGAAGGTGATAGATGTCTTTTAGTTTCAGAGAATAGACCTGAGTGGTTCGTTTCTGATTTAGCTATTATGCTAGCTGGTGGAATTACAGTTCCAGCATATACAACTTATATAGAAGATGATTACAAGTATTTGATAGAAGATTGTGAACCTAGCTTAGTTATTGTTTCAAATAATGAAATGTTAAAAAAATTAAATAATATAATTAATGAAAAAGATTTTATTAAAAAAGTTATAACTTTAGATGAAATAGCCAAGGTTACAAATAATTTAAGTTTAAAGAATAAAGAAAAATATTTAGATTATAATTCTGTTTTAAATAATAATTTATTAAAGGAAGATAAAATCGAAAATAATAAATTAAACAGAAAGTCTCCAGCTTGTATTATTTATACTTCAGGAACTGGAGGAAATCCCAAGGGTGTAATTTTAAGTCACGGAGGAATTTTAAATAATGTTGTTGGATCGTGCGAAATTACAAAACCATTATTTAATTCAAGACCAGTATTTTTAACTTGGCTTCCGCTTTCTCATTCTTATGAGCACTGTCTTCAATTTGTACAGATAGCGGTAGGAGCTAGAGTATTCTATGCTGAAAAAATTGAAAAACTTCTAGAAAATATATCTGAAGCAAAGCCTACAATTATGGCAGCTGTCCCTAGGTTTTACCAAAACCTTTACAACAAAATAAAAATGAATTTAAAAAAACAAACCGGTTTTAAAGCAAAATTAATTGAAGCAACTCTTCGTCTTGGGAGAAAAAAACTATTAAATCAAAAAATGACTTTTATTGAAAAATTGCTCAATTTTATCGTTGATAAATTAGTTAGAAAGAAAATAAAAAAACAGTTTGGTGGAAATTTAAAAGCTTTCGTTTCAGGTGGTGGTGCTTTAGATAGAGAAATAGGTGAATTTTTAAATGCTATAGGATTACCGACACTTCAGGGATACGGTTTAACAGAAACATCACCAGTAGTAAGTTGTAATCCAATACATAAAATTAAAGTAGAAACTGTAGGACCTCCATTTAAAGGAAATGAAGTTAAAATTGCAGAAGACGGAGAAATATTAGTTAAAGGCGAAAATGTAATGTTAGGATATTGGAATAAAAAAGTAGAAACTGAGAAAGTAATTATAAATGGATGGCTTCATACTGGTGATATTGGAGAAATAGATCCGGATGATGGTTATTTAAAAATTACTGATAGAAAAAAAGATATTATAGTAAGTGCTGGAGGAGATAATATTTCACCAGCCAAAATTGAAAATATGATTATAAATGAGCCTGAGATAGACCAATGTATGGTTTATGGTGATAAAAAAAATTATTTAGTAGCTTTAATTGTGCCGAATAAAGATTTTTTAAACGAAAAAGAGAAAATAAATAAAGTAATTGAAAAAATAAATACAAAATTAACTTTATTAGAAAAGATAAAAAAAATTCAATTAATAGATGAAAATTTTTCTATTGAAAATGGTCTAATGACACCAACAATGAAAGTAAAAAGAAAAAAAGTTACAGAAAAATATAAAAATCAGTTAGAAAATCTTTATTAAAATATTCAATTAAAATTGTTTATTAACCGCATAAACATTAACTAAATTAATAAAAAAAGTTTTATAAAAATAAAAAGTTAAAAATAATTTTTTATAAAATTTAACTTCTAATTAAAGAATTGACATAACTTATAGAAAAAAATAAAAATATGTTAATAGCGAATCAATTTGATTCGTTTAACTAAAAAAGGGAGCTAAAGATGCCTAAGAAAAGAAAAAAAGCGGCAAAGAAAACTAAGAAAAAAGCTAAGAAAAAAGCTAAGAAAAAAGCAAAAAAAAGAAGAAGAAAATAGTAACTTAGTATTCTTTACAAAAAACGCTTCTCATTACAGTTTGTGTGAGAGGCGTTTTTTTTATTCGTCAATCGGTTCGTCGTTATCAGAAACTGGCTCGTCTACAGGTAGTTCACTAGTTGGAGTTTTTGCAGGCACCACTGGTTGTGGCTGCCCACCTAAATTTCTTTTTAGTGCTTTATCTAATTTTTTTTGAGTATCTTCTAATGATACATTCAAAACAATTTGAAATTCAGACAGAATTCTTTCATAAGCTTTTTCAAACAATTGTCTTTCACTATAAGACTGGTCAACCATAAGGTCATCACCCTTGTTTAAATCTCTGACAACCTCAGCTAATTCATATATTTTTCCAGAAGATATTTTCGCTTCATATTCTTGCGCTCTTCGACTCCACATTGATCTTTTAATTTTTGGTTTACTTTTTAAAATTGAAATACACTTGTTGACTTGATTAATAGTTGCTAACGGTCTTAAGTGAGACTGCTTGTTTACAGGGACCATTCCATTAGCTTTGTCTTTTTCAAATTTAATAACATACGTTTCAACATCAATTCCACCAATGTTGATTTTTTTAAATTCAGTAATTTGCCCCACCCCATGCTTTGGATAAACAACGTGATCTTTAATTTTGTATTCTCTTTTTTCAGTTTCTTGTTTTTTAACTTTTTTAATTTCAGGCTTAACTTCATTTGTTTTTGAAATTCTTAAATTATCTATTTTTGGCTCCCTCGTTGGCTCCGCCACTTTAATAGTCTTTTTTATTTTAGTTGTTTTAAGTGAAACTTTTTTAGCAATGTTTTTAGTTTTTTTTGAAATTATTTTTTTAACTTTTTTAGCTTTTTTAACTTTTGCAACCTTCTTTTTAGAAACTTTTTTTTTCACTTTCTTGACTGTTTTGCTTTTAAAGATTTTCTTTAAAATATTTTTCGTACTTATTTTGCTCATTTTTAAATTTTTCATGATCCGCTGGTGGATCTTTTTTTTCACTTATATTAGGCCAGATTTCAGAATATTTTTTATTGATCTCTAACCATTTTTCACTTCCAGGTTCGGTGTCTGCTTTTATGGCATCGACAGGACATTCTGGCTCGCAAACGCCACAATCTATACACTCATCGGGTTTAATTACAAGCATATTTTTACCTTCATAAAAGCAATCAACTGGACAGACATCAACACAGTCTGTTAGTTTGCACTTGATACAATTGTCGTTAACGATGTATGTCATTCTGAATTTTTTTTTTAATTTTTTCTTTAATATCGCCCATTGTTTTATTGTCAATGTAAAGTAAACCCGCAAGTCGTCTCATTAAATTAGTTTCATATATATCAGCATCTTTATTTGAATAGATTATAGACCACAAAGCCTCAATAATTTTAATTTTATCTTGCTCTGATAACCCCTTTACTTCTCGAGTAAAATCTAAAATTTGATTTGAGCTTTCTTCAATTATTTTTGCTTCTTCGATTGTTTTAGAAACATCTTCATTTTCTATACCTAGCTCATTAATTGTTTTTTTAATAATTTCTTCCTCTTTATCTGTATAGTTCTCATCTATTTTTGCAGCGTGAATTAACAAAGCACAAACTTTTGTGAGAAAATTATAATTTTTTATTTCTTCTTTTTTAAAAAACATTTTAACTTAAATTTAAATTCTTTAATACTTTAAATGGATTTTCATTTGAGATCTTCTTTGTAGTAATTTTTTTAAATTTCTTAGTAGGACTATATTTAAAAAATATTTCATTTTCTTTTTCAAATACTTTATAATTCATTTTTTGAAGTAATTTTTTGAAATTATCTTTACTACATCCTAAAAGATTTAGCATTTCTGGAACTAATTTTATTTCAGAATTTTCTTTTGAACTAGAATTTATTATTAATACAAATAATCTTTCCAAAATATCAATTCTTACAAAAAAATTATCAAATCTTTCAAATCCACACAAAAGCATAAAGTTTTTATTTTTTATTTCTTTATCATCTAAAAAATTCAAACCAAAGGTAGGTGGTTTTAAATTATGAAATTTTTGATAAAAATTTTTCCACAATAATGTTCGCAAAGATACTGCTTCTGGTTTAATTAATTGATAAAGGAAAACATGATATCTACCAAATTTTACCCCTAAATCTCTAAGAATTTTTCTTTCATTTTGTTCTAAGTTTTTTAGGTATTCAGAAACTTGATCTCGCTTTAATACTCCATTATTTTCATAGAGTTGGTATGCCAGTGCTTTAATTGATGAATTATTTTCTTTTATATTTTTTAAATCAATTAAACTTTTAAGAATATTATTTATTTTTGAATGTATCCATTTATTAATATAGTTATTTAATTTTTGTTTAGTGTTTTTTTCAATAACATCATCAACAATTAAATCAAAATTAGGATTTAAATAATCATTACCTGTTGTTAATTTGGCAATTGGGAAATCATTCCAGTAAATTTTAAAATCTTCATTCAAACTAATTAATCCTGTATCAATTATTGATTGAACACGTTTTTCTAATTCCGGACCAATAGTTTGCCTGGCAGCTTTTTTTAAAGATTTAATATCGGTTTCCAAAGCACCTTTTTTTAGATCTAATTCTAATTTTAGTCCTTTTATCTTTCCGATGAATTGATCGTCAATTTTAACATCATTGTTTTGTAAAATTTCAGTTTTAAATTCCATATCCTGTTTTAAACCTCTAGCGAGCACGCTTGCTCTTTTGTCAATAAAAGTTTTAGTAAGTTCTTCATGCAATCTGTCTGAAAGTCTATCTTCTAAATGTTTTGTTTTTTCAATCCAATAACTTTGATTTTCTACCCAATTATTTTTATTCGAAACATATGACCAAGTTCTAACATTTGCAATTCTATTTGATAAAGAATCTACATTTCCATCTAATTTATCTAGTTTCATCAGCTGTAATCTCATATAATCTTGAGAAATTAGTCCTTTTTTACTAGTTAAAAATTTAAATACATTTCCAATAACCTCAAAATGATTTCCATAAGTTTTTTAACAAAATCAGGTATTTGGCAACACTCCCATAAGAGCATTAAAGTTTTCTTATCAAATCCTCTATTTAAAATTTTTTGATCTTTTAAAAAATATTTAAGTGCTTTTTCATCCTCACATTCATGAATTTTTCTAAGCCATTCCACCTGAGGTTTTTCCTCTAAGCTTTTAATTAAACTAATTGGGTTATTGAAATTGAGATTTGAATTTCTCCAAAATAAAGTTCTAATTTCATCAAATTTATGATTTTCTAATAATTCTACCTCTTCTGGAGATATTTCTTTACAATCACCAGTAATACCGAAACCTCCATCGTTAAGGTATCGACCAGCTCTACCAGCTATTTGACCTATTTCAGATAGATTTAATTTTCTTAATTTTTTTCCATCAAATTTCTTAACATTTGAAAAATAAACAAAATCTAAATCCATGTTTATTCCCATCCCAATTGCATCAGTTGCAACTAGGAAATCAACATCCCCAGATTGATATAATTCAACTTGAGCATTTCTTGTTTTTGGACTTAATGATCCCATTACAATAGCGGCACCACCCTTTTGTCTTCTTATTAACTCAGCAATGGCGTAAACTTCCTCTGCTGAAAACGCAATGATTGCAGTTTTTCTGTCAATTCTAGATATTTTTTTATGACCAGTGTAGGTAAGTTTAGATAGTCTTTCTCTATTTATAAATTCAATATCTCCATCTAATTTTGAAATAATATTTTTAATGGTACTTGAGCCCATTAGCATCGTAAGTTTTTCTCCCCTCATATTTAAAAGTCTATCAGTAAAAATATGACCTCTTTCATGATCAGAGCACATTTGGATCTCGTCTACGCCAACAAACTCAAGATGTTTGTCAATTGGCATAGACTCCACGGTGCATAAAAAATACTTTGCATTAGATGGGATTATTTTTTCTTCTCCAGTTATAAGTGCAACTTTGTCTAAACTTATTTTCTTGATTACTTTGTCGTATACTTCTCTTGCAAGTAATCTAAGTGGAAATCCAATCATTCCACTCTCAAAAGAAAGCATAGTTTCAATAGCAAGATGGGTTTTTCCAGTATTTGTAGGACCGAGAACAGCTGTAATTTTATTTTTAGTCATTTCTATCTTTTGTGCTTCTTTTTTTTTACCTACCAGATATTGTTAATGCTAAAGAACAAAAATAGACTAAAACATGACCGAATCGGAGAGTAAAAAGTTCTCATTTTCTTTTAAATGTTAGTGAGATTATCATAAATAAGATTAATTCTATAACAGTAATTTAATTTAATAAAATGAGTAAAAAACTTTGGCAACCTTCTCTAATTGTAAAAAAAAATTCAAATTTATTTGCTTTCGAAAATTACATTTCAAAAAAATTAAGCATAAAATTTAATAGAAATTATAAAAAATTATTAAATTGGAGTATTAAAAATTCACCCGAGTTTTGGAATAAATTTTGGGATTTTAGTAAAATTAAGGGAATTAAAAGTAATAAAAATTTTAGAAAATCAAAGACTTTTTATAAAAATTTATTTTTACCAGGTAGTAGACTAAATTTTGGTGAAAATTTATTATCTAAAAATAACAATGAAAAAGCAGTAACGTTTATTAGTGAAAATGGATTTAGAGAAGAAAGATCATGGAGACAATTAAATTTAAATACTAATAAAATTTCAAGGTTTCTAAAAAAAATAAATATTAAAAAAGGAGATAGAGTAGCTGCATATATGCCAAATACTATTGAAACTGTTGAAGCATTCATTGCTACAACTTCTTTGGGAGGTATTTGGTCTTCTTGTAGTCCTGATTTTGGTTCTAAAGGTGTTATAGAAAGATTTTCTCAAATTAATCCAAAAGTTTTATTTATTACTGATCAGTATTTTTATAATGGAAAAAAAATAAATATTTTAAATAGACTTCCAGAGATTTTAAAATTAATCCCATCAATTAAAAATGTTGTAATTAGTAACTATCCTGGAAAAAGGTTTATTAAAAATAAATATAAATTTAAAAAAATTAATTTATTTAAATGGAATGAATTAATGCAAACTAATGCTGAAAAAATTGATTTCAAAAGATTTGATTTTGAAACAGAGTTAGCAATATTATATTCAAGTGGAACTACTGGAAAACCTAAATGCATTTGTCATCGATCTGGTGGTGTTTTAATCCAGCATATGAAGGAACATCAATTACATTGTAATATTAAAGAAAATGATAACGTTTTTTATTTTACCACATGTGGATGGATGATGTGGAATTGGTTAGTTAGTTCATTGGCCTCTAAGGCGTCTATTGTTCTTTTTGATGGATCTCCAATGTTTAAATCATCTGATTTGCTTTTAAAAATAGCGCAAAGAGAAAAAATAACTTTATTTGGAATAAGTGCGAAGTATGTAGATGCTTTAAGAAAATTTAAACCAAAATTAAAATATAAATTTAAACTAAATAAACTAAGAACAATTTGTTCAACTGGCTCACCTCTTTCAGAAGAAAGTTTTAAATATGTTTATAAGCATATTAAAAAAAATGTGCACTTGTCATCTATTTCTGGTGGTACTGACATTGTCTCATGCTTCGTATTAGGAAATTTATATCAGCCAGTAAATATAGGAGAAATACAAAATAATGGTTTGGCTTTAGATGTAGATGTACTAAGTGATAAAGGGAAGTCTTTAAAAAATAGTAAAGGAGAACTTGTCTGTAAAAATCCTTTTCCATCAATGCCTTTAAAGTTTTGGAATGATAAAAATGATATTAAATTTAAGAGTGCTTATTTTAATAGATTTAAAAATATATGGCACCATGGAGATTACGCAGAGATAAAAAATAGTGGTGGATATATAATTCATGGAAGATCAGATACCACTTTAAATCCAGGAGGTGTAAGACTTGGAACAGCTGAGATATATTCAGAAGTTGAAAAGTTTAAAGAAGTAAAAGAGTCTATTGTTGTAGGACAATCATGGGATAATGATGTTAGAATAGTTTTATTTATTGTAATGAGCAAAAATTATTCATTAACAGCAGAATTAATTAACAAAATTAAATTAAAAATAAAAAAAAATGCATCTCCTAGACATGTTCCAAGTAAAATTATTGTTGTAAAAGATATACCACGAACAAAAAGTGGCAAAATAGTTGAACTTGCAGTTAAAAGTAAGATAGAAGGAAATCAAATTAAAAACATTGAAGCTTTAGCAAATCCCGAAGCTCTTGAACAATTTAAAAATTTAAAAGAACTAAGTATCTAAATATATATTATTAGAATTAGATAATGTTAGATGATATGCTAAATTAATTTTTAATAAAAATATAAAATAGAAGGAGATTTATGTTTAAAAAATTACTTAGAACATTTGCAGTTTTTTTGTTTCTTTCAGGCTCTTTTGTGGGGAAAGCAATTTCTAACGAATTGACTTTTTTTACAATTGGTACTGGAGGAACCGCTTATACTTATTATCCGGTAGGAGGAATGATAGCCAATGCCATTTCAAAACCTCCAGGTTCAAGAGAATGTGGAAAAGGTGGAAGTTGTGGAGTTGATGGTTTGATTGCATCTGCTGTTTCCTCTAGAGGTTCAGTTGATAATGTAAATGCTATTATTTCAGGTTTAAGAAACTCTGGATTTGCACAATCTGATGTTGCTTATTGGGCTTACACTGGAACAGGAACAATGGAAGGCAAAGAACCTGCTAAAGATTTGAGAACTATTGCGGCTTTATTTCAGGAACATATCCATTTAGTAGCTTTGAAAAAAAGTAATATTAATTCAGTAAAAGATTTAAAAGGAAAAAGAGTATCTTTAGATGAGCCAGGTTCTGGAACATATGTAGATGCTAAATTAATCTTAGAGTCAAATGGATTAAGCACTAATGATGTTAAAGCAGAAGCTTTAAAAGGAAAAGCTGCAACTGATGCTTTAAGAAATGGTAAAGTTGATGCTATTTTTGTTGTTGCTGGTTATCCAACAGGTGCAATTGTTGAGCTTGCATCTGCAGTTGATATTAAATTAGTACCCATTGATGGTTCTGGAGCAAAAGCTCTCACTTCAAAATATGGTTTCTTTTCTGAAAGTCCAATACCATCAGGAACTTATGAAGGTGTAGATGCGGTAAATACTGTAGCTGTTGGTGCTCAGTGGTTTACATCAGCAAAAGAAGACACTGATTTAATATATAAAATAACAAAAGCTTTATGGAATAAGGAGTCTAGAAAGTTAATGGATGTAGGACATGCAAAAGGAAAAACAATTACACCTGATACGGCACTTTCAGGAGTAGGAGTACCATTACATCCTGGTGCAGAAAAGTTTTATAAAGAAGCAGGACTTATAAAATAATTAATAAAAATATACTGCCCTAGATCTATTTTGATCTAGGGCATTTTTTCATGTCTAAGTTTAATATTTCACAAAAAAAAGTTTCTGATTTACAAAAAAGATATGAGGTTAAAACTAATGAGAGAGAATTAAAAAATTTTTTAAAATCTTTTGCTTTTTTAGTTTTAGCATTAATGTCTGTTTATCATTTCTATGCTTCTGGTTTTGGCACAATCAGAGAAATTTTGCATAGAGGAATACATATCTCTTTCGTTGTAGGTTTAGTTTTTATTTTTTATAGTTGGAAAAAAATTGATCATAGTAAAAAAAATTTTAACACACCTTTTATTGATATAATTCTTTCAATTTTAGTAGTTATTTCAGCCTTATATTTACCCTTACTACCTCCAGAGGTTTTAGCTCCGAGGGTCGGTAATCCTGAAAATATAGACATTATAATGGGATCTTTCTTGATAGTATTAACTTTAGAGGCTGCAAGAAGATCAATTGGTTTTACTCTACCTTTTATTTGTGTGCTCTTTATTCTATTTGCTATTTTTGGACCTTATTTTCCTGGTGCTTTAAAACATGGAGGCGCTAGTTGGGTTGGTTTTGTAAATCATATTTATCTTACCAATCAAGGAATCTATGGAATTGCTGTTGGGGTTATGGCTCAATATGTTTTTTTATTTATATTATTTGGTGTGCTTGCAACAAGAATTGGATTGGGTCAGCTTTTTATTGATTTAGCAATGGTTATAGCGGGAAAATATTCTGGAGGCCCAGCAAAAGTTGCAATTTTTTCATCAGCTTTTTTAGGAACTATTTCTGGTTCTTCTATCGCGAATACTGTTACTACTGGTTCTTTGACTATTCCAGCAATGAAAAAAGTTGGCTATCCACCACATTTCTCTGGAGCTGTAGAAGCAACAGCTTCTACAGGTGGCCAAATTACACCCCCAATACTCGGAGCTGCAGCATTTATAATGGTAGAATATTTAGAAGTTCCGCTAAGAGATATTTTAGCAGCAGCACTTATTCCTGCTTTACTTCATTATTTTGGCATATTTATAATGGTCCACCTGGAAGCTAAAAAGCTAGGTCTTAGAGGTTTAACAGACGAAGAAGTACCGAAATTTTTATCAGTAGTTAAAGATAACTGGTTGTCCTTAGCACCATTAATACTTTTAGTTTATTTAATCTTGATTGGTCGTACGCCTGACTACGCTGCAGTAATTTCAATTATAGCATGCGTATTAATTGGTTTTGTAAAAAAAACAAATAGACTTACAATTAAAGATCTCGTTCAGTGTTTATCACAAGGAGCAAAAAATACTTTAGCTGTTGGAGCCGCAGCTGCAGCAATCGGAATTATAGTTGGTGTTGTAACACTAACTGGGGTTGGATTTCGATTAGGATATGTTGTAATTCAAACAGCAGGCGACATAGGAAGTTTTTTTCTAAACTTTATTCCATTTGGTTTGCTAACTATTGAGGATTTGACACTTTTTTTTTCATTATTATTAATCGCATTTTCTTGTATTTTTATGGGTACTGGTGTTCCAACAACTGCGACTTATATAATTTTAGTAGCTGTTGCTGCACCAGCATTAACACAACTAAATATTGAGCCAATAGTTTCTCACTTCTTTGTTTTTTATTATGGTGTTTTAGCAGATATAACCCCCCCAGTAGCACTAGCTGCTTATGCTGCTGCAGGAATAGCAGGTTCTAATCCTTTTAAAACCGGAAATACGGCATTTAGATTGGGTATTGCCAAGGCATTAGTTCCATTTGTTTTTGTTTATTCACCATCTTTATTATTAGTAGCCCAAGGTTTTGATATATACATTTTTTTTCAAACTTTAATTTCTGCAATGATAGGAATAGGATTATTAGGAGTAAGTTTTTCTGGTTATTTGTTAAAAAGTGTACCAATTTATCAACGTTGGTACTTAGGTATGAATTCTTTATTCTTTATTGCTCCAGGAATTGAGAGTTCTATTTTGGGATTATTCTTAATATCTCCAATACTTTTTTTACAACTTAAAAAATAAACTGTTTATCCTCCTGGTCCTAAATTAGAAGGTTTTATTTTAATAATTTTCCATACTCCAGATGCAGAGGTAATTATTTTATCATTACACTTCAGCTCACAAAATAAAAATACAAGAGTATTTGTTTTTTTTAAAATTTTTGTATGTCCAATAATCTCATCCCCAACTTTTGAAGCTCCTATAAACTTTATATCTAAAGAGATAGTTACACATGGAGCATTTCCTGCAGCTCTGTGTGCAGCTGTTCCCGCTCCAGCATCTATTAATGCGGATAAATAGCCTCCGTGAGTTATTCCTGCAGCATTTAAATGGTTTTTACTAATTATAGATTTAAATTCGTATTCGGTCTCTGAAATAGTTCTAAATAAAACACCCCCATTGTGTTTCATAAATCCAGGTTTAATACTTATTTGCTCAAATTCTTTGCTCATAATTTTTTATAATACAAAAGTTAAAATTAATAAAATAATAAAAATAATTATAAAAAAATAAATTACTGATTTTTGTAAAGATGCTTTTAAAAGCCAATTAAACATTTCCATTTCCTTGTTGGTGGACCGCCCAGAATTCGAATCTGGAATCTCCCGGTTCGTAGCCGAGCGCCTTATCCAATTTGGCCAGCGGTCCATTTAAATAATATATTCCATATATCAAAGTTTTTGATGTAATTTAACTTATAAAATATTATGTTAATTACTTTATGAGCAAAAACTCTAACGATGTTGTAATTACTTCAGCACTAAGAACCCCAATTGGAAGATATAAAGGTTCGTTAAAAAATCTCAGCGCATCTAAATTAGGTTCAATAGTAATTAAAGAAGTAATTTATAAATCAAAATTAGATATAGAGGAGGAGATCGATGAAGTGATTATGGGGCACGTTTTAACCTCTGGACTTGGTCAAAATCCCGCTAGGCAAGCTTCAATTGGTGCCGGAGTACCCGTTTCAAAACCTGCTCACATTGTTAATCAAGTCTGTGGATCTGGATTAAGATCTGTTGTATCGGGTTATCAATCAATTAAGTTAGGAGAAAACCAAATTGTAATTGCAGGTGGTCAAGAAAATATGTCTAGAGCAACTCATGCAATTTATTATAGAGAAGATAAAAAATTTTCTGAAAATAAATTAGTAGATACAATGATAAAAGATGGTCTGTTAGACTCATTTAATGATTATCATATGGGTGTCACAGCTGAGAATGTTGCCGATAAATATAAAATTTCAAGAGATGAACAAGATAATTTTTCTTTAAATTCTCAGAAAAAAACAGAAAAAGCATATAGAGAAAATAAATTTAAAGATGAGCTGATTAAATTACAAATTGAAGATGGTGATAAAAAATTTATTTTTGAAAAAGATGAACATCCTAGAGAAAATTTAAGTATAGATGATTTAAAAAAATTAAAAACAGTATTCAAAGAAAATGGGACTGTAACACCTGGAAATTCCTCAGGTATAAATGATGGTGCTGCAGCCTTAGTTTTAATGTCTAGAGAACAAGCAGAAAAAAAGTTATTAGAGCCATTGGTTAAAATTGTATCTTGGGCTACTTGTGGGGTTGAGCCTTCATTAATGGGATTGGGACCTATACCCTCAATTCAAGAAGCTTTATCTAATGCAAATTGGAAAATAGATGAAGTAGACTTATTTGAAATTAATGAAGCCTTTGCAGCACAAAGTATTGTGGTAATTGAAGAATTAAAAATTCCTGAACAAAAAGTTAATGTTAATGGAGGAGCAATTGCCTTAGGTCATCCAATTGGAGCTTCTGGGGCAAGAATTTTGGTTACACTTATCCATGAAATGATTAAGCAAGATAAAAAAAAAGGTTGTGCGGCACTCTGTATTGGTGGTGGGATGGGAATAGCCATGTGTATTGAGAGAAGCTAAAAAGCTTAATATTCATTTATTTTTTTATTTTTTGTATAATAAAAATATAAGATTAACGAAAAAACCTTATTAATGTGATAAAATAAAATCCAATAATGTTTTTTTGGGTATATAAAACATTTAAAAATGAGCGAAAAATTACTTGTTCCTGACATTGGTGACTTTGAAAATGTTGAGGTTATAGAGATACTTGTAAAACCTGGTGATCAAATTAAACAAAATGATCCAATAGTCACAATTGAAAGTGATAAATCAAGTGTTGAAATTCCTTCTACCATTGCTGGAAAAGTAGATAGTTTAGAAGTTAAAGTTGGTGATAAAGTTTCTAAGGGAGATTTGTTGCTTAATCTTACACCATCATCAAAAACATCATCAGAAAGCACTCTTCCAAAAGATACGGAAAATATAATTAAACAAGCTGAAGAAGCAATGGCTGAAAAAAAAGAGGAAAAAAAAATTATATCTGAACCTATAATTGAGAAAAAACAATCTACAATTCAAGTAGTTAACGGGGGTGATATTGATCCACTCGAAACTCAAGATTGGTTGGATTCTTTATCTGCAGTTATTTCGAAAGACGGAAATCAAAGAGCTCATTTTTTAATTAAAGAACTAATTAACAAAGCTTATCGTGAAGGAGCAAATATTCCTTATACTCAAAATACACCATACATTAACACAATACCTCCTGAGGCTGAAGTAAAGTCTGGTGGTGATCAAAATATTGAAAGAAGAATTAGATCTTTGATTAGATGGAATGCTGCAGCAATGGTAGTTCGAGCAAATAAAAAATATCCTGAGCTTGGTGGACACATTGGTACATTTGCATCTGCTGCAACATTATATGATGTTGGGATGAATCATTTTTGGAGAGCAAAAAATAACAAATTTGGTGGAGATTTAATATATTTCCAAGGACATAGTGCTCCAGGAATGTATGCAAGAGCTTTCTTAGAAGGTAGATTAAATGAAAAACAATTAGATAGTTTCAGACAGGAGGTAAAACCTGGTGGTCTATCGTCATATCCACATCCATGGCTAATGCCAAATTTTTGGCAGTTCCCCACTGTATCCATGGGTTTAGGTCCAATGCTTGCTATATATCAAGCTAGGTATATGAAATATTTAATCAATAGAGGTTTGATTAAAGATGAGGGAAGAAAAGTATGGGCCTTTTTAGGCGATGGGGAGATGGATGAGCCTGAGTCGATGGGAGCTATTGGGCTGGCTGCGAGAGAAAATTTAGATAATTTAATATTTGTAATAAATTGTAATCTTCAAAGATTAGATGGTCCCGTTAGAGGTAATGGAAAAATTATTCAAGAGCTTGAGGGAAGTTTCAGAGGATCTGGTTGGAATGTAATAAAAGTTATTTGGGGGTCATATTGGGATTCGTTGCTTGCTAATGATAAAACTGGTCACTTAATAAAAATTATGAACGAGACAGTAGATGGTGAGTACCAAGCAATGAAAGCAAGAGATGGTGCTTTTGTAAGAGAAAAGTTTTTTGGGAAATCTCCTGAAGCATTAGAATTAGTTTCAAGCATGTCAGATACAGATATTTGGAGACTTAATAGGGGTGGTCACGATCCTCACAAAGTTTTTGCTGCATATGATAAAGCGACTAAACATCAAGGAAGCCCAACAGTTATAATTGCAAAAACTATTAAAGGTTATGGAATGGGAAAATCAGGAGAAAGTGTAAATACTACTCATCAAACGAAAAAATTAGATGTTGATGACTTGATGTACTATAGAGATCGATTTGATGTTCCCTTAACAGATGAACAAGTGAAAAATATTGAATACTTTAGGCCTGACGAAAAATCTCCAGAAATAAAATACATAAAAGACAGAAGAATTAAATTAGGTGGATATTTACCCGAACGTTCGACTTTTGCTAAACCAATCAAAGCACCCTCAAAAGATATTTTCGATTTCATGAAAGTATCGACCGGAGAAAAAGAAATGTCTACTACCATGGCACTTGTGAGAATGCTAACAAATTTATTAAGGGATAAAAACATATCTCCTAGACTGGTTCCTATTATTCCTGACGAAGCAAGGACGTTTGGTATGGAAGGATTTTTTCAAAAAATAGGGATTTATGCTCATGAAGGACAAAAATATGAACCTGAGGATGCAGCTCAATTAAGTTCTTATAGAGAAGACAAAAGTGGTCAAGTTTTAGAAGAAGGTATCAATGAAGCAGGTGCTATGTCTTCATGGATTGCTGCTGCCACTGCATATACTAATCATGATATCGAAATGATCCCAATTTATATTTTTTATTCAATGTTTGGTTTCCAAAGAATAGGAGACCTAGCATGGGCAGCCGGGGATAGTCAGGCTAGAGGATTTTTGATAGGTGCAACAGCTGGAAGAACAACATTAGCTGGAGAAGGCTTACAACACCAGGATGGGCATAGCCATTTAATTGCATCAACTATTCCAAATTGTGTAACTTATGATCCTACATTTCATTATGAATTAGCGGTAATTTTTAGAGAAGGTCTAAGAAGAATGCATGAGAAAAATGAGAATGTTTTTTATTATATTACAACAATGAATGAAAATTACTCACACCCAGAAATGCCAAAAGATAAAAATTGTGAGGAAGGCATTTTAAAGGGCATGTATAAAATAAAAGAATTTAATAAATACAAAAAAACTAAAATCCAACTTTTAGGATCAGGAACAATCTTAAGAGAAATGATGTCTGCTGCAGAGATTTTACAAAATGATTATCAAATTGACAGTGAGATATGGAGTGTAACAAGTTTTAATGAATTAAGAAAAGATGGAATGGAGGTAGAAAGATTTAATCTTTTGAATCCTGATAAAGAACCTAAAAAATCTTATGTTGAGCAATGCCTGGGCCAAACAGAGGGCCCAATTATGGCTGCATCTGATTATATGAGAATGAATTCAGATCAAATCAGACCTTATACTAATAAAAGCTTTTATTCATTAGGAGCAGATGGTTTTGGAAGAAGTGATACAAGAAAAAATTTAAGAAAATTTTTTGAGGTAGATAAAGAACATTTGGTTGCTTATGGTTTAAGTATTTTAGCCAAAGAACAGTTAATTACTTCCAAACATGCAAAAGAAGCAATGAAGAAGTATAATATTGATACCAATAAACCAATGCCAACAAAATTATAATGTCAGAGATTGAGATTAAAGTACCCAATATTGGAGATTTTAAAGATGTTGAGGTTATTGAGGTATTAGTTACCGAAGGTCAATCAATTAAAAAAAATGATGCCCTAATAACAATTGAAAGTGATAAATCTAGCGTAGAAATACCATCAAATTTAGAAGGTAAAATTAAAAATTTAAAAATAAAAGTAGGAGACAAAGTTTCTGAGGGCGACTTAATTTTAACTTTAGATATTGTTTCAGAAGTTAAAGAGGAAGAGGTTAAAGAAAAACCAGAAATTGAAAAAGAGTCAAAAAATATTGAGGTAATAAAACCTGAAATCCAAGAAAAAAAATTTTCTAAAAATAATATTTTAGATATTTCGTCTGCGAGTCCAAAAGCTAGAAAATTTGCTAGAGAACTTGGTGTAGATATTAATCAAGTAGCGGGAAGTCAGAAAGATGGCAGAGTTGTTGAAGACGATATTAAAAAATTTGTTTCATCTAATTCAAAAAACAATGTTGTAGTAAAAGATAGTAAACCAGATAAAATTAAAAACGAATTTGAACATTCTGATTTTGGTGAAATAGAAATTAAAGACATACCAAGAGTAAAAAAATTATCATCAAAATATCTTACAAATTCATGGACAACAATTCCTCATGTTACAAATCATGATGAAGCCGACATAACCGAGATGGAAAGTTTTAGAAGTTCATTAACAGATATTTATACTGGAGAAAAAATTAAAATTACACCTCTAGCATTTATAATAAAGGCTTTAGTTGCATCTCTTAAGAAATTTCCTAGTTTTAATTCTTCTATCGACGAAATTGAGACTGGAAAAATGACTTTAAAAAAATATTACCATATCGGGATAGCAGTTGATACACCAAATGGATTAATGGTTCCAAAAATAAGAAATGCAAATAACAAAAAAATTTCTCTGATAAGTAAAGAATTAAAAGAGGTAAGTGAACTTTGTAGAAATTTAAAAATTGATAAAAAAGAATTGTTTGGTGGCTCGATGACGATTACGAGTTTAGGTGGTATAGGAGGTTCATTTTTTACTCCTATAATTAATTATCCTGAAGTTGCTATATTAGGAGTAGGTAGATCAGAAAAAAAACAAATTTTTATGAATGGAAAGTTTCAAACTAGGACAATGCTGCCAATTTCTTTATCTTATGATCACAGAATTATTGATGGTGCAGAAGCAGCTAGGTTTAATAATGATCTAAAAGAAAACTTAGGCAAAAATTTTGCCTATAAACTAGCTGTCTAATTAAAAATGAGTAAATCCATATCATTATTAAGTGCCTTATTGTGCACTTTTATTTGGGGTACAACTTTTATTGCCCAAGATACAGGCATGGATAATATTGGACCTTTTACATTTAATGCTGTGAGGTTTTTTGTTGGTTTTCTAGCCATAATTCCACTTATGATTTTATTTGAATTAAAAAATTTTAAATCAGAATTTAAATTAGATAAAAAAACTTTCATAATTTATTCATTATTAATTGGAATTTCTTTATTCTTAGGCTCAGCACTACAACAAGTTGCTTTGCTTTATACAGATGTTGCAAATGCTGCTTTTTTTACAATTTTTTATGTTCCAATGGTACCGATTATCATTTTTTTGTTTGGTAAAAAATCAATGCATTGGAGTGTATGGCCTTCTGTAGTTCTATGTTTAATTGGAGGATATTTATTAACAAATTTTCATGATGCAACAGTGAGATTAGGAGATACTTTGGTTGTTCTCGGAGCTTTATTTTGGAGCACACATATCATTTTTACTGGGATCATTATAACTAAATACAATCTTCCACTTACCTTAGGAGCTGCGCAGACTTTAATTGTGGCTTTTTTTTCATTTATAATTGGAATTATTTATGAAGAATTTATTTTCGGCAATATTTTAATGGAAATTTATTCAATTTTATATGCAGGTATATTATCTGGTGGATTTGCATTTGTATTACAAATTTATGCACAGCGCAATATTACTCCAGCACCTGCTGCTATAATTTTTTCTCTTGAAGGTGTATTTGCGACTATAGCTGCTTGGTTTATTTTAAATCAAATTCTAGATGTTAATAATTTACTTGGATGCTTTTTTATTCTATGTGGAGTTCTCTTGTCTCAATTACTACCTTTAATTAAAAAGAAATATACTTAATAAATTAAACTAAATAAAATTAAGGCAATTATTATTCTATAAATTACAAACGCATTCATCGAAAATTTATTTATATAAATTAAAAAGAATTTTACTGTTAGAAAAGAAAAAATAAAAGAAGATATAATTGCGATAACAACTAAGTAATTAAACTGAATTGATTGTTCAAAAACATCTTTCAAGCTTAAGACACTAGCTCCAGCTAATGCTGGGATTGAAAGTAAAAAAGATATCTTACTTGAATCTACTCTATTAAATTTTAAAATTCTCGCAGCTGTTATAGTAATTCCTGCTCTACTCACTCCGGGTAGAAGAGAGAAAATTTGGAAAACACCTATAAATATTATTGACTGAAAATTTAAATTTGAAGAAATTTTTTTATCAAATCGATTTTTGTCTGAGATGTATAAAATAATTGCGAATATTAAAGTAGTCCAAGCAATGACTTCTAAATTTCTTAATTGATAAATTAAATTTGTACTATAAAGTATGTATCCAACAATTATTAATGGAATAGATCCTAATACAATTAAATTTAAAATTCTTTTGTTTTTTCTGATATCAAACAATTCATCTTTAAAAAAATAAATTATAGCTATTAGTGAACCTAGATGGAGGCTAATATCGATAAGCAAAGAACTAGATTTAAATTCATATAAAGTAGAAACCAAAATTAAATGAGCAGAAGAACTAATAGGAAGAAATTCAGATATTCCTTGGATTGCAGAGAGAATTAAAACTTCTATAATATTTTGAAACATTGTTTCTTCGTAACTTATAAAGTATTTATTTAAAACAATTCGATTTAAGCATAATAGCTATGCAATAATTAAAAACGTGTTAATTGGCGGTAATAATTTAAAAATTAAGGTCAATATATATGACCTATTTTATGCTTTATATACATAAATCAGGGTATATTTTGCCAAAACTTAAATAATATTATGCCCGATAAAATGCTAAAATTTGTTAAAATAGGTCAACAAACTCCACCTAAAAGAGAAGTTGATACGAGAAAGAAAGATTTTAACGAAATTTATGACGAGTATATCAATGAAAAAGCCAGAGAACAGTCTAGTAGGTGTTCGCAATGTGGAGTACCTTTTTGCCAAGTTCATTGTCCTTTAAGTAATAACATTCCAGATTGGCTTAAATTGACAGCAGAGGGAAGATTAAAAGAGGCGTATGAATTATCCCAAAGCACAAACAATATGCCTGAAGTGTGTGGCCGAATTTGCCCCCAAGATAGATTATGCGAGGGAAATTGTGTAATTGAACAGTCTGGTCATGGAACAGTAACTATTGGATCAGTAGAAAAATATATTACAGATAATGCTTGGGCTCAGGGCTGGGTAAAACCAATTAAGGTAACGAATGAAAAAAATCAAAGCGTAGGAATTATAGGAGCAGGTCCTGCTGGTTTAGCTGCTGCAGAACAATTAAGAAAAAATGGGTATAAAATAACTGTCTACGATAGATATGATAGAGCAGGAGGATTATTAATTTATGGAATTCCAAATTTTAAATTAGAAAAAGAAGTTGTAGAGCGAAGAACAAAACTCTTAAAGGATGGAGGAATTGAATTTGTTCAAAATTTTGAAGTTGGTAAGGATGCAAGTCTAGACCAATTGAGAAAAAAACATGATGCAATTTTAATTGCTACAGGAGTTTATAAAGCAAGAGAAGTAAACTTGCCTGGAAATGATCTTGATAATATTTTTCCTGCAATGGATTTTTTAACAGCATCTAATAAAAAAGGTCTAGGAGATGATGTCGAGTTGTTTGATAAAGGAATTTTAAACGCAGAAGGTAAAGATGTTGTTGTAATCGGTGGAGGTGACACAGCAATGGATTGTGTGAGAACTTCTATAAGACAGAAGGCAAAATCTGTTAAATGTTTGTATAGAAGAGATAAAGAAAATATGCCAGGATCTGCAAGAGAAGTTGCAAATGCAGAAGAAGAAGGTGTTGAATTTGTTTGGTTATCAAGTCCTAAAGAATTTAAAGGTACAAATAAAGTAGAAAAAATAATTGTAGATCAAATTAAACTAGGTGATCCAGACGAGACAGGAAGAAGAAAGCCACAAGTACAAGAAGGCTCAAGTTACGAAACAAAAGCAGATATGGTTATCAAAGCACTAGGTTTTGATCCTGAGGATTTACCGAATTTATTTGATAGTAGTGAATTACAAGTAACAAAGTGGGGAACTATTAAAACAGATTTTGATACTATGGAAACAAATATAAAAGGGGTATTTGCAGCTGGTGATATAGTTAGAGGAGCTTCATTAGTTGTTTGGGCGATAAAAGATGGAAGAGATGCAGCAGCTTCAATTAAAACTTATCTAGAGAGTAAATCTAAAGTGGAAAAAAGAGTGGCTTAATGAAAAATTATAAAAAGAACCTTCACCTTTTAAAAGAAAATAATGTTTATTCAGAAGATATGGAGCATGATGCTTGTGGTGTTGGTATAATTGCATCAACTGAAGGTAAAAAATCTCGTAAAGTTGTAGAGTATGGTATTGAAGCGTTAAAAGCAGTTTGGCATAGAGGCGCTGTAGATGCCGATGGGAAAACTGGTGACGGAGCTGGAATTCATGTTGAAATACCAAAAGATTTCTTCATTGAAAAGATAGAAGTGACAGGACACACACATGACAATTCTGAAATATGTGTTGGTATGATATTTCTGCCTCGAAATGATTATGCAGCGCAAGAAAGTTGCAAAACTATTGTAGAAAGTGAATTAACAAAAAATGATTTTAGTATTTACGGTTGGAGACAAGTTCCAGTTAATCCAAAAGTTTTAGGAGAAAAGGCATTCCAAACAATGCCTGAAATTATCCAAGTATTGTTTAAACCTTATAATCCAGAATTAACAAATAAAGATTTAGAAAGAAAAATTTATGAAACTAGAAGAAAGATAGAAAATGAAGCTTTTAAAAAATCTTTAAACAATTTTTATATTTGTTCATTGAGTTCTAAATCTATCATTTACAAGGGGATGTTTTTAGCTGAAGCTATCTCAGATTTCTACCTTGATTTAAAAGATGAGAGATTTGTTTCAAGGTTTGCTATTTTTCATCAAAGATTTTCAACAAATACAGCGCCTAGCTGGAATTTAGCTCAACCCTTTAGAGCTATAGCGCATAATGGAGAAATTAATACTTATAGAGGAAATAAAAATTGGATGAAAGTTCATGAACAAGAGATGAACAGTCCCCTTTTTGACGATGTTGAGAACTTAAAACCTGTTATTCAACAGGGAGCATCAGACTCTGCTGCATTAGACAATGTTTTTGAATTATTAAATATATCTGGTCAGCCTGCGCCTTTGGCTAAGCTTATGTTAGTTCCAGACGCATGGTCTAAAAAAAATAAAACTCTACCAAAAGATCACCAACAATTATTTAATTTTTTGAACAGTACAATGGAGCCATGGGATGGACCAGCTGCTATTGCTGGAACTGATAATGAGTGGGTTATAGCTGCAAATGATAGAAATGGATTAAGACCTTTAAGATACGCAATTACAAAAGACAAATTATTATTTGCAGGTTCTGAAACAGGAATGATTGAATTAAATGAAAAAAGAATTTTGTCAAAGGGAAGATTGGGTCCTGGGGAAATAATTGGAGTTAGAATAGAAAAAGGTAAAGTATTTACAAACAAGCAAATAAAAGATTATTTAGCCAAAGAGTATAAACACTTTAATTCACAAATTATCGACCTAGATGATAAGTTAACTATTTCAGATGAAAAAAATTCTTTTTCGGGAGATGATTTAAGAAGAAGGCAATATACTTTTGGAATAAGTCTAGAAGATCTTGAGCTCATACTGCATCCAATGGCAGAAGATGCTAAAGAAGCAACTGGATCTATGGGGGACGATACACCATTAGCTGTTTTGTCAGATAGGTATAGACCGTTATACCATTTTTTTAGACAAAATTTTAGTCAAGTCACAAACCCACCAATAGACTCTTTAAGAGAAAACAAGGTTATGAGTTTGAAAACAAGATTTGGAAATCTTGGAAATATTTTAAATTTTGATAATTTAACAAAGCAAAATATTTATGTTTTAAATAGTCCAATATTATCAAATTCTCAGTTTGAAAAATTTATAAATTTTTTTGGTAACAATTCATCTATAATTGATTGTACTTTTTCTGAGGAAGAAACTTTATTTGATTCAATTAAAAAAATTCAAAAAGAAGCTGAAATTGCAGTAAGACAAGGAGTTACTCAACTGATTTTAAGTGACAAAGAGCTTTCTAGCTTAAAACTCCCAATACCAATGCTTTTAGCAGTTGGATCAATTAATTCATTCCTTATTGAAAAAAAACTAAGAGGTTATGTATCAATAAATGTTCAATCTGGAGAGGCTTTAGATACACACTCTTTTGCAACCTTAATAGGAGTTGGAGCAACTACTGTAAATCCATACTTAGCATTTGATAGTTTGTTTCAGCGTCATGAAAAGAAATTATTTGGTCAATTTAGCTTTGATGAATGTGTAGAGAGATACATAAAATCAGTAAACGCAGGTTTATTAAAGATCATGTCTAAGATGGGTATTTCAGTTCTAAGTTCTTATAGAGGTGGATGTAACTTTGAAACCGTAGGTTTAAGTAGAACAATTGTTGCAGATTATTTTCCAGGAGTTGTCTCTAAAATTTCAGGTATTGGACTTACGGGTATAGAGAAAAAAATTAGAGAAATACATAAAGAGGCATTTGAAAGTTCTGAAACTATATTGCCGATAGGCGGTATATATAGATATCGAAAAAATGGTGAAACTCATCAATATCAAGGAAAATTAATTCATTTACTTCAAAGTGCAGTAGGATCTAATTCTTATGATGCTTATAAAAGATATGCGGATGGAATATACAGTTTACCACCTATTAATCTTAGAGACTTGATTGATTTCAGAGAAAAAAAATTAAGTGGGCCAATAGATATTTCTGAGGTTGAGCCAATAGAAAATATTTTAAAAAGATTTGGAAGTGGGAGTATGTCTCATGGAGCTTTATCAAAAGAGGCGCATGAAACTTTGGCAACTGGTATGAATAGAATTAAAGGTGCTTCATGTAGTGGAGAGGGCGGTGAAGACGCAAGTAGATTTAAAGTTTTAGATAACGGTGACAGCGCAAACTCAAGAGTTAAACAAATAGCTTCTGCAAGATTCGGAGTTACAGTTAATTATCTTAATAATTGTAATGAGATAGAAATTAAAATTGCACAAGGCGCTAAGCCTGGTGAGGGAGGTCAGCTACCAGGATTTAAAGTTACAGATGAGATTGCTAAACTTAGACATTCAACTCCTGGAGTTACTTTAATATCACCACCACCACATCATGATATTTATTCAATCGAAGATCTTGCACAATTAATTTATGATTTAAAACAGATAAATCCTAAAGCAAGAATTGGAGTTAAACTTGTTGCTTCCTCTGGAGTAGGAACAATTGCAGCTGGTGTAGCTAAAGCAAAAGCAGATATAATATTAATTTCTGGACATAATGGTGGAACAGGAGCAACACCACAGACTAGTGTTAAGTATGTTGGAATACCGTGGGAGATGGGTTTGACAGAAGCAAACCAAGTATTAACTTTAAATAACCTTAGACATAAAGTTACATTAAGAACAGACGGTGGAATTAAAACTGGAAGAGATGTGGTGATAGCTGCAATGATGGGTGCTGAAGAATATGGTGTTGCTACTACAGCTTTAGTTGCAATGGGGTGTATAATGGTAAGGCAGTGTCATTCAAATACATGTCCTGTAGGCGTTTGCACTCAAGATGAAAAGCTTAGAGAAAAATTTACTGGGACTCCAGAAAAAGTAGTTAATTTGTTTACATTTATAGCTAGTGAAGTAAGAGAAATATTAGCAAATTTAGGTTTTAAATCATTAAATGAGGTGATTGGAAGGACAGACTTGTTAAAACAGGTTAGTAAGGGTTCTCCAAATTTAGACGATTTAGATTTAAATCCTTTATTTGTTCAAGCTGATACTGGAAATAATCCAAGGTATTGTGAGGATCAAGAAATAAATAGTGTACCAGATACCCTTGACCAACAAATTTGGCCAGAAATTGAACAAGCTTTAGATAATTCTGAAAAAATTGTGAAAGAATATCAAATAAAAAATACTCATAGGGCAGTAGGCACTAGAATTTCTCATCATTTGTATAAAAAATATGGTTATGAAAAACTTGATGAAAACTTTTTAGTTTTAAATTTTAAAGGATCAGCAGGTCAATCATTTGGTGCATTTTCTTCTAAAGGTTTAAAACTTGTGTTAAAGGGAGATGCAAATGATTATGTTGGCAAGGGTTTGTCAGGAGCTACTATTTCAATAAAATTACCTGAAGAGAGCAATTTAGTTTCAAATGAAAATACAATTTTAGGAAATACTGTTCTTTACGGAGCTACTTCAGGAAAACTTTTTGCTGCTGGCCAAGCTGGTGAAAGATTTTCAGTTAGAAATTCTGGCGCAGTTACTGTAATTGAAGGATGCGATTCTAATGGATGTGAATATATGACTGGTGGAACTGTAGTAATTTTAGGAGATGTTGGTGATAATTTTGCAGCTGGTATGACAGGTGGAATGGCCTTTATATATGACAAATCTCAACAATTTGAAAAGAAAGTAAATCCAGAATCAGTAGTTTGGCAAAATGTAGAGACAGATTATTACAAAGAATATTTAAAAGATCTAGTCAGTGAGCACTTTAAAGAGACTGAGTCTCAATTATCGAAAAAAATAATTGAAAACTATGATGGTGAAGTAAATAATTTTGTTCAGGTGTGTCCTAAAGAAATGTTGGATAAATTAAAATATCCAATTACTTTAAAAAAAGATATAAAAAAAGTTAGCTAAACTAATAATTTAAGCTCTTTTAAAATTATATTTAACCATTTTTTATTTGATAAACTGTGATCACCTTTTTTTATAATATTTAATTTTTTCTTAGCTTTTGGAAATAATTTTAAAACTTTTCTTGAATATGAGACAGGAACGGCCTCATCTTTTTCACCATGTACCATTGTTACTTTAATATTTGAATTAATTTTTTTATTTAAGACTTTGTTTTTTCTTCCATCTTTTATTAATTGTAAAGTTATTGGATATTCATAATTGCCATGTTTTAATTGATAAATGCCCTTACGTATTGTTTCCTCTTTCATTTTTTTGGTAAATTTTTTCCACATTAAATTTTCTAAAAATTCAGGAGCAGCCCCTATTCCTAAAAATCCTTTAATCTGTTTTTTGAAAATTTTGAATTGATTTAGCGAAATCCATGCGCCCATACTTGAACCAATTAGCACAAATTCTTTTTTTTTAACGTATTTTCTAATTAAAATTGACGTCTCTTTACTCCATTTTGAAATATTTCCATTTACAAATTTTCCAGATGATTTCCCATGACCAGAGTATTCTAGTGCTAAAAAACTTACTTTATTTTTTTTAGCAAATTTCAAAAAAGCATTTGGTTTTTTTCCTTCAAGATCTGACATAAAGCCATGCAAAAAAACTATAAAAGAACTATTTTTAAAAATTTTAGAAATATATCTAATTTTCTTTGTATTTGATATTTGGTGAAATCTGAAATTTGCCATAATCATTTATAAGTTTTGTCTATTAATATATAATCATATCAAATGTCATCTGATTTAAAAGTTTTACAAGTAATTCCAAAATTAGGTTATGGAGGAGCTGAAACAGGTTGTTACGATATTGCACATTATTTACCAGAAAATAATTGTAAATCATTTATTGTAACAAGCGGTGGTGAATTACTTAAATTTGTAGATAGAAAAAAAGTTAAAATATTTAGACTTCCAGTGCAAAGCAAAAATCCTCTACTAATTTTAATTAATGCTTTTATCTTAATTGGAATAATTTTAGTTTATAATATTTCTCTTGTTCACGCGAGAAGTAGAGCACCTGCTTGGTCATGTTTGTTAGCAACAAAAATCACAGGACGAAAATTTGTAACTACATTTCATGGAACATACAATTTTAAGAGTAATATAAAAAAAATTTATAATTCAGTAATGACTAGAGCAGATTTAATAATTGCAGGATCTAATTTTATTTTTTCTCATATTAAAAAAAATTATTCAAAATATTTAAATGAGAAAAAAAAATTAATGGTTATTTTTAGAGGAATAAACGTCGACTATTTTGACCCAACAACTAAAATTGAAATTGACGAAAAAAAACTATTAAAAAAATGGGACATTGAAAAAGATAAAAAAATTATACTTTTACCTGGTAGATTAACTTCCTGGAAAGGGCAGGAAGTTTTTATAGAGGCTATTAATTTAGTGAATATAGAACTCGGTTATGAAGCTTTTTATGCTGTCATTTTAGGCAGTGATCAAGGTAGAGATTTATATAAGAAAAAATTAATAAGACTTTCGGAGCAATACAGATTGTCTAAACAAATAAGATTTATAGATCATTGTAAGGATATGGCCTTAGCTTATAAAGTTTCTGATATTATTGTTTCAGCTTCAACCGAACCAGAGGCTTTTGGTAGAGTTGCTGTTGAAGCGCAATCGATGAAAAAACCAATTATAGCAAGCAACATTGGAGGTTCTAATGAAACAATAATTGATGAAAAAACTGGTTTTTTATATGAAGCAGGAAATGCTAAATCATTAAGTAATAAAATATTAAGAACTCTTAATATGGATGAAACTCTATTAAAATCAATTGGTAATGAGGGAAGAAAAAACATAGTTCAAAAATTTAATGTTGAAAAAATGTGCTTTTCTACTTATTCAGAGTATAAGAGATTATTAAATTAAATGCCGATAATAACATTACCCGACGGAAACAATATTGATTTTCCTAATAAAGTTACTGGACTTGAAATAGCTGAAAAAATTAGCAAATCGTTAGCTAAACAAGCCATGGTCATAAGTGTTGATGGTGAACTTAAAGATCTTGATTTTCTAATTGAAAATGATTGTTCTGTAAAAATTTTTACTTCAAAAAATCCTGAGGGCTTGGAAACTATAAGGCATGACACAGCCCATATTTTAGCTATGGCTGTTCAAGAATTGTTTCCTGGCACCCAAGTTACAATTGGACCTGTGATTGAAAATGGATTTTATTACGACTTTGCTAGGAAAGAACCATTTACAGAGGATGATCTTGTTAAAATTGAAAATAAAATGAAAGAGATTGTCGATAGGAATGAAACAACAAAAAGAGAAGTTTGGGATAGAAACAAAGCAATAAGCCATTTTAAAAAAAAAGGAGAAATTTATAAAGCTGAGTTAATTGAAGCGATACCTGAAAATGAAGATGTATCAATTTATTTTCACGGAGAATGGCATGATTTATGTAGAGGCCCACATTTATCCTCTACAGGTAAAATAGGGAAATATTTTAAACTTACAAAAGTATCAGGAGCATATTGGAGAGGAGACTCTAATAATGAAATGTTGCAACGAATATATGGTACGAGTTGGGCAACTCAAAAAGATCTAGATGAATATTTGAAGAGAATAGAAGAAGCCGAAAAAAGAGATCACAGAAAATTAGGTAGAGAAATGGATTTATTTCATTTTAGAGAAGAGAGCCCTGGCTCAGTATTTTGGCATGAAAGAGGATGGGGTTTGTTTCAAAAGCTCATCAACTACATGAGAAGCAGACAAGATGCAGCTGGTTATAAAGAGGTCAATACTCCAGAGGTACTAGATAGACAACTATGGGAAAAATCTGGGCATTGGGAAAAATATGGAGAAAACATGTATACTTCTGAAACACCAGATGAAAAAGTTTTTGCAATTAAACCAATGAATTGCCCTGGTCATATTCAGGTATTTAATCAAGGCTTAAAAAGTTACAGAGATCTTCCGTTACGTTTTGCTGAATTTGGGAAAGTTCATCGTTATGAGCCATCAGGCGCTTTACATGGGTTATTAAGAGTAAGAGCCTTTACTCAAGATGATGCTCATATTTTTTGCACTGAAGATCAAATTACTAGCGAATGTTTAATTGTTACAAATCTAATACTAGATATTTATAAGGACCTTGGTTTTGAAAATGTGATTCTAAAATATGCAGATAGGCCAGAAGTAAGAGTTGGTGATGATTCAGTTTGGGATAAAGCAGAAGCCTCTTTACTTGAAGCCGTTAAAGCTTCTAAATTAGAATATACTATTAATAAAGGTGAGGGAGCATTTTATGGTCCTAAAATTGAATTTGTTTTACGAGATGCTATTGGTAGAGATTGGCAATGTGGAACTTTACAAGTAGATTTAAATTTACCTGGAAGATTAGATGCTTCTTATGTTGATAAAGATGGTACTAAAAAAGTTCCTGTTATGTTGCACCGAGCATTATTTGGTTCTCTAGAGAGATTTATTGGAATTTTAATTGAAAACTATGCAGGCAAGTTTCCATTTTGGATATCTCCTTTACAGACAATGGTAATACCTATTTCAGAAGAATTTAATGACTATGCGGTCGAAGTATCAAATAAAATTAAAAATTCAGGTATAAGTTCTGCAGTAGATTTAAAAAATCATAATTTAAATTATAAAATTAGAGATCATTCTTTAGCAAAAATACCGCTTTTATTAATTTGTGGTAAAAAAGAAGTTGACTCCAATTCAGTAACGATTAGAAGATTAGACTCTAATAAACAAGAAAATATGGGTATAGATCAATTCTTAAAAACATTCTCTGCTTTAAATAAAGCATCATCAAACTAAGTGGCAGACTTCAAACAAAATTATTTTCAAAGAAGAACTAAGGACAGAGGTCCAAGATCTAATAATAGAATTTCTTCTCCTGATGTTCAGGTTATAGCGAGTGATGGAGAAAATCTTGGTGTGATGAATACCAATGAAGCTATTTCCATGGCAAAAAATCAAGGTTTAGATTTAATTGAGATAGCGCCTAATGCAAATCCTCCTGTATGTAAAATAATGGATATGGGTAAATATAAGTATGATGCTCAGAAAAAAGCTAATCTTGCAAAGAAAAAACAAAAAATTGTTTCTTTAAAAGAAATTAAAATGAGACCTGTTACCGAAACTCATGATTATGAGTTTAAAGTCAAAAATGCTAAAAAATTTATAGCTAAAGGAGATAAGGTTAAATTTACTATAAGATTTAAAGGTAGAGAGCTTCAGCATTCCCATCTAGGAAATGAACTAATGGGTAAAATTAAAGAAGATATGAAGGATATTGGCAAGGTAGAATTGCATCCCAAGTTTGATGGTAAGCAAATGATCATGGTAATTCAGCCTTTATAAGCTTTAATAGAGGTTGTAAAATTATATCTTTCTTTGTATAAGTCCGCAGAATTATGCCAAAACTAAAAACAAAAAGCTCAGCAAAAAAAAGATTTAAAATATCCGCTAAGGGTAAAGTTATTTCTGCTCAAGCAGGTAAAAGACACGGCATGATCAAAAGAACGAATTCACAAATAAGAAAACTTAGAGGCACTACAACATTGTCTAAACAAGATGGAAAAATTGTTAAGTCATACATGCCTTACAGCTTAAGAGGTTAATAATGGCAAGAGTTAAAAGAGGTGTAACTAGTAAAGCTAAACATAAAAAAGTTTTAAAAGCTGTAAAGGGTCAATGGGGCAGAAGAAAAAATACCATTAGAGTTGCTAAGCAAGCTATGGAAAAATCCATGCAATACGCTTACAGAGACAGAAGAAATAAAAAAAGAGATTTTAAATCATTGTGGATACAAAGAATCAATGCTGGAGTAAGAGCTGAAGGCTTAACTTATTCAAAATTTATCAATGGTTTAAATAAATGTGGTATTGCAATAGATAGAAAAATTCTTGCTGAAATTGCTTACGATAGCCCAGAAGCATTCAAAACAATTGTACAAAAAGCTCAATCAGCTTTAAATTAATCTTCGCTATTGTTTTTATTTCTTAAGGAAATAATCTACTAATATGTCAGAGATAAAAAATATTAGAGATCAGTTTATATCAAAGTTAGAAAATGATTTAAACATTGATCAAATAAATGAAATCAAAACCGATCTCTTTGGTAAAAATGGTTTAATTTCATCAAAATTTAAAACAATAGGGTCAATTCCAGAGACTGATAGAAAAAAATTTGCATCAGATTTAAATCAAGTTAAAGATGAACTTCAGAATTTAATAACTTCAAAAATTAAAGAGATAGAAGGAAAAAAGATAAACGAAAAATTAGAAAAGGAAAAAGTTGATATAACTTTACCTGAAAGACCATTCGTTAGAGGAAAAGTTCATCCGGTATCACAAACTATTGATGAAATTTCATCTATTTTTTCTGAAATAGGATTTAGTGTTGAGGAAGGGCCTGATGTTGAAAATGAATATAACAACTTTACTGCTTTAAACACACCGGATAATCATCCAGCAAGAGATATGCATGATACATTTTACTTAGATGAAAACAAAGAAGTTTTGTTACGAACTCATACTTCGCCAGTTCAAATTAGAACTATGCTAAAAGACAAACCTCCATTTAAGATCATTGCTCCTGGGAGAACTTATAGATCTGATAGTGATCAAACACACGCGCCAATGTTTCATCAAGTAGAAGGTTTGCATATTGACACAAATATTAATATGGGACATTTAAAAGGATGCTTGAATTATTTTATTAAAGAATTTTTTGAAGTCGAAAAAATTAAAATGAGATTTAGACCTAGTCATTTTCCATTTACAGAGCCATCTGCAGAAGTTGATATTGGTTATGAAATAAAAGATGGCAAAATAATTATTGGAGAAGGAGATAAGTGGCTTGAAATTTTAGGCTGTGGCATGGTGCATCCTAATGTTTTAAAAAATGTAAAAGTAGATCCTTCTAAATATCAAGGATATGCCTTTGGCATAGGTATAGACCGATTAGCAATGCTTAAATACGGCATTAATGATTTAAGAGCGTTTTTTGATTGTGATTACAGATGGCTAAATCATTTTGGTTTTGATCCACTTGATGTCCCTTCAAATTACAGAGGTTTAAGCAGATGAAGATTACATATGATTGGCTAAAAGATCATTTAAAAGTTAGTGCTAAAGAAGACAAGCTCATTGAGAAACTAACAGACATAGGTCTTGAGGTTGAGAGTATAGAAAACTTATCTGAGGGGTTAGATTTATTTAAGGTAGCAAAAATTATAAAAACAGAAAAACATCCTAATGCAGACAGACTTAAAGTTTGTGATGTTGATGTTGGTAATAAAGAAATCAAAAAAGTTGTTTGTGGTGCTGCAAATGCAAGAGAGGGCCTTCTTACTGTATATGCCCCACCAGGTGCAATAATCCCAAAAAACAAAACTAAACTTGTTGTTGCTAAAATTAGAGACGTTACATCATATGGAATGCTCTGTTCTGAATCTGAATTGAGTTTATCAGATGAAAGTGATGGAATTACGGAGCTGTCGACATCTAAATATGCAAAAAGTATTGGAAAAAGTTATTTTTCTAAATCAAGCTCTAATCTTATCGATTTATCAATTACACCAAATAGACCAGACTGTCTTGGAGTTCGGGGGATAGCAAGAGATTTATCAGCAGCAGGTTTTGGTAACTTTAAAACAGAAAAAGATAAAAAAATTAAATCTAATAAAAAACAGACCTTAAAGGTAAAGATAACAAAAGAAAAAAATCAAGGCTGTTTATCTTTTGGTAGTTGCTTGATAACTAACGTCAAAAATACAGAAAGCCCTAAATGGTTGAAAGATAAATTAATTTCTATAGGCCAAAAACCAATATCTGCAATTGTAGATATTACAAATTATGTCATGATTGATATTAATCGTCCTTTACACGCATACGATGCTGATAAAATTGATAAGGGAATAATTGTTAGAAATTCAAAATTAGGAGAAAAATTTACCGCTCTAGATAATAAAAATTATAAACTAGATGATGGAATGTGTGTAATAAGTGATAACAAAGGTGTATTAGGTCTAGGAGGAATTATTGGAGGAACAAGATCTGGTACAGAGTTAGATACAAAAAATGTTCTATTAGAATCTGCTTATTTTGATCCAAGGTCAATTAGAAAAACTGCCAAAAAATTGAATATCGATACAGATGCTAAATTTAGATTTGAAAGAGGCATTGATCAGTTATCTATTGAAGCTGGATTAAATAAAGCAGCTTTTTTAATTAATGAAATTTGTGGTGGTGAAATTAGCAAAATAGATATTCAAAAAATCGAGTCTTATAAAAACAAAGTAATAAAATTTGAACCTGAAACGTTTGAAAAAATTACTGGTTTTAAAATTTCAACTAAGGAAATGATAAACATTTTAGAAAAACTTGGTTTTAAATTAAAAAAAGAAAAAAAATTCTTTAAATTATCAGTTCCATCGTGGAGACCAGATATTGTTCAAGAAATTGATATAGTTGAGGAACTTGTAAGAATTAGTGGTTATGAAAAAATAAAAATAGAAAATCCTATTAAAGAAAGATCAAAAAACACTTTAAATCCAACTCAAAAGTTATTTCATTTTCTTCAAAGGGCAGTAGCATCTAAAGGGTATTTGGAAGCAATTACATGGTCTTTTACTGACTCTAAATATAATGATCATTTTAAAGAAGACAGTAAAGAAATAAAAATTATAAATCCAATCAGCTCTGAATTGGGAGTATTAAGAAATTCTATTTTTTCAAATTTAGCAATGTACATGAGTAAAAACTTAGATAGAGGAATTAAAGATTTATCAATATTTGAAATAGGACCAATATTTTATGGTTCAAAACCTGGAGAACAGAATACAGTTGTTTGCGGACTGTCAGCTGGAAAAAAATCTAGACTTTCATGGATTGAAAAAGAGAGAAATGTAGATGTTTTTGATATTAAAAGAGATGTTATACAAACTTTAGTAGAAGCAGGCTATAACGCTGAAAAATTCTACATAGATGATGAAAGTCCCAATTATTATCATCCAGGAAAATCAGGTAGAATATTTTTAAATAAAGGAAAAGATAAGGTGGCTGCTTATTTTGGTGAAATTCATCCAAACATTATTAAAACGCTAGATATTAAAACAGAGTCTCTAGTAGGATTTGAAATATTTCTAGATAATTTAAAACTGCCAAAAAAATCTTTAAAAGATCAAAAAACAAAATATTCAGTATCTGACTTTCAAAAATCTGAAAGAGATTTTGCATTTATTGTTGATAAAAAAATAAGTGTGCAAAATATAGTAAGCGTCATATCAAATATTGATAAAAATTTAATTTCGAACATTAAAGTGTTTGACGTTTACGAAGGAGGTAATATTCCTGCAAATCAAAAATCAGTTGCGATAAGCGTCACTATTCAATCATTGGAAAAAACGTTAACGGATAATGATTTAGAAAAAACTAATAATTTGATAATAGAAACAGTTGAAAATAAAACAGGTGCTAAAATTCGTTCCTAAAATAATTAATGAGTTCAATTGATAATATAAGAAATTTTGCAATAATTGCGCATATTGATCATGGAAAATCTACAATAGCCGATAGAATTATTCATAGTTGTGGTGGATTAACTGAAAGAGAAATGAAAGCTCAAGTTTTAGACTCTATGGATATTGAGCGTGAAAGAGGAATTACAATTAAAGCGCAAACTGTAAAATTAAATTATAAAGCTAAAAATGGAAAAAATTATATTTTAAATATTATTGATACCCCAGGACATGTAGATTTCAGTTATGAAGTAAGTAGATCTTTGTACGCCTGTGAAGGTTCAATTTTGATCGTAGATAGTACACAAGGGGTAGAAGCTCAAACTTTAGCAAATGTTTACCAAGCTTTAGATACTAACCATGAGATAGTGCCAGTTTTAAATAAGGTTGATTTACCTGCATCGGATTTAGATAGAACAAAAAAACAAATTGAGGAAGTTATAGGAATTGATACCGAAAATGCAATTCCGTGTTCAGGTAAAACTGGAGAGGGAATAGAAGATATTTTAGAGCAAATTATTACAACATTACCAGCTCCAAAAGGAGAAAGTTCTGCAGATCTAAAATGTTTATTAGTTGATAGTTGGTATGACACATATCTAGGTGTAGTGATTTTAGTGAGAGTGATAGATGGCAAACTTTCTAAACACATGAAAATAAAAATGATGTCTACTAATCAGGAGTATATTGTTGAAAAAGTTGGAGTTTTTACACCAAAGCCAGTAGACATAAATGAACTAAAAACAGGTGAAATTGGATTTATTACAACAGGAATTAAAGTTTTGTCTGAAACAAAAGTTGGCGATACTATTTGTGATGCTTCAAAACCTTTAAAAGAAGCTTTGCCAGGATTTAAACCAAGTAAGCCGGTAGTGTTCTGTGGGTTGTTTCCAGTAGACAGTTCTGAGTTTCAAAAACTTAAAGATGGTTTAGCTAAATTACAATTGAATGATGCAAGTTTTTCATTTGAGCCAGAGTCATCATCTGCTCTAGGATTAGGTTTTAGATGTGGATTTTTAGGATTACTTCATTTAGAAATTGTGACAGAAAGATTAGAAAGAGAATTTGATGTTAATTTATTAACAACTACTCCTGGTGTTGTTTATAAAGTTTACCTTAATAATGGAAACATAATTGATCTTCAAAATCCATCAAGTCTACCTGATCCAACAATAATAAAATGTATTGAAGAGCCATGGATAAAAGCAACAATCATTACTCCTGACCAATATTTAGGCTCAATTATAAAAATGTGTCAGGATAAAAGAGGACTTCAGACCAATTTAAGTTATTCAGGTAACAGAGCTGTAGTGAATTATGAGTTACCATTAAATGAAGTTGTTTTTGATTTTAATGATAGACTAAAATCTATGACTAGTGGCTATGCCAGTTTTGATTATGAAATCATTGAGCATAGAGAAGGAGACTTGGTAAAACTTGGCATTCTAGTCAATGGAGAACCGGTCGATGCTTTAGCGATGATGATACATAAAGACTTTGCACAAAAAACTGGGAGAGAGGTTTGTGAAAAATTAAAAAATTTAATACCTCGACATAACTTTATGATTCCAGTTCAAGCTGCAATAGGAGGTAAAATTATTGCAAGAGAAACAATTAAAGGGTTTAAAAAAGATGTTTTAACAAAAATTCATGGTGGTGGAGCAACAGATAGAAAAAGAAAACTTTTAGAGAAACAGAAAAAAGGTAAAGCAAGATCCAAACAGTTTGGGAGAGTTGAAATTCCTCAAGAAGCATTTATTGGTGTGCTTAAAATAAGTAAAGAAAAATAAATGAAAATTTTTGATTGCTTTTTATTTCATAATGAAAATTTAGTACTAGATATTAGACTAAATACATTATCAAAATATATTCATAAATTTGTAATTGTTGAGTCTATGTTTGATCATCAAGGTAATAAAAAAAAATTAAACTTTAAAATTGAAAATTTTCAAAACTTTAAAAATAAAATTATCTATTTAATTGTAGAAAAATTTCCAGAAAATTTATCAAATTGGGGTAGAGAGAATTATCAGAGAAATTTTATTTTAAATGGACTTAATAATGCAGATGATGATGATTTAATAATTATTTCTGATATAGATGAAATTCCCAATTTTTCAAAAATTAATGAAATAAATAATTATAAATATTCAGTTTTTGAGCAAAAAATGTTTTATTATAAAATAAACCTTCAAAACAAAACTAACCCATTTTGGTATGGTAGCAGGGCTTGTAAGAAAAAATATCTTAACTCACCACAATGGTTTAGAGACCAAAAAGTTAAAATTCAGCCCTTTTGGAAATTTTATAAAATTAAATGGAATATAATTAAAAGTGGTGGATGGCATTTTTCTTTTTTAATGAATGTTGATCAAATAAAGCTGAAACTAAATTCTTATGCTCATGCAGAATATAATAATAGTAAATATAATTCTTTTGATAAAATTAATAATGCCATCAAAAACAAAGTTGATTTATTTGATAGAGAAATTTCTTTTGAGAAGATCCCATTTGATGATTCATTCCCAGATTATATTGTTAATAATAAAGAAAAATTTAAAGATTGGATATTGTAGTTATTTCTGGAGAGGTGGCCGAGTGGTTGAAGGCGCACGCTTGGAAAGCGTGTAAAGAAGCAATTCTTTCATGGGTTCGAATCCCATTCTCTCCGCCATCAAATAAGCCTTATTTTTCAAGTGTTATTTACGTATTTTAAACTTTTTTTGTTAAGATAAATAAGCAATTTTTTTAAAAAATGTTATAATTTTATTTTTCCAAAATTTAAAAATGACAAATAAAAATACATATCAGGCAGATTCCATCAAAGTTTTAAAGGGTCTTGAGGCGGTAAGAAAAAGACCAGGCATGTATATTGGAGATACAGATGATGGAACTGGTTTACATCATATGGTCTATGAAGTTGTTGATAACTCTATTGATGAGGCATTAGCAGGATATTGTAAAAATATTAATGTAAAAATCAATTTTGATGGAACAATTACAGTAAATGATGATGGAAGAGGTATTCCTGTTGATATCCATAAAGGAGAAAGAAAATCAGCAGCAGAAGTAATTATGACTCAACTTCATGCTGGTGGTAAGTTTGATCATGACTCTTATAAAGTTTCTGGTGGACTACATGGTGTTGGTGTTTCAGTTGTCAATGCGCTTTCAGAAAAATTACAATTAGAGATATTTAGAGATGGAAAAAAACACTACATAGAATTTCAAAATGGTGAAGCTAAAGCTCCTTTAAAGGTAGTAGGAAAAGCAAAAAAAACTGGAACTCAAATAACTTTTTTACCTTCTAAAGAAATTTTCTCTTCAATAAAATTTAGTGCTAATATTTTGATTAAAAGGATGAGAGAATTAGCATTTTTAAATAAAGGAATTAAAATAATATTTATTGATGCAAGTCAAAAAAAAGAGAAAACATTGGAGTTTAAGTTTGATGGTGGTGTTCTTGAATTTGTAGAATTTTTAGATGAAAAAAGAGAAAAGTTGCAAAATAAAAACGGTAATGATTTATTTAGAAAACCAATTTATATTGAAGGTAAAAAGAATAATATAGAATTAGAGTGTTCTTTAAAATGGAATGCAGGATATTCAGAGGACATATTTCCATATACAAACAATATATATCAAAAAGATGGTGGAACCCACTTGTTGGGATTTAGAAGCGCATTAACAAGAGTAATTAATAAATATGCAAATGAAAATAATTTACTAAAGAAAAATAAATTGGCAATTTCAGGAGACGATATCAAGGAAGGTCTAACTTGTGTACTTTCAACTAAAATCCCTGATCCAAAATTTTCATCTCAGACAAAAGATAAGTTAGTTTCATCAGAAGTAAGAATGATTGTAGAAACATTAGTAAATGAAAAATTATCTATTTGGTTCGATCAAAATCCATCTATTGCGAAAATTATTTTAGCTAAAGTTATTCAAGCAGCAATGGCGAGAGATGTTGCTAGAAAAGCAAGAGAAAATGTAAGAAGAAAAGGAGCTCTTGAATTAAGTGGTCTTCCTGGAAAATTAGCTGATTGTCAAATTGGCAAACAAGAAGGAACAGAACTATTTATTGTTGAGGGAGATTCAGCTGGTGGATCTGCCAAACAAGGAAGAAATAGAGCAAATCAAGCAGTTTTACCACTTAGAGGGAAAATACTTAATACTTATGTAGAAGATTTTAATGTGAAAAAAAATGGTAACGGCAATGGAAATGGTTCTGACCAAAGAACAAAGGCTTTGTCTAAAATGATTTCTTCAAATGAGATTGTTACTTTGATTAATGCTCTAGGATTGGATCCAAAGGCACAAGAAATTGATTTAAAGGATTTAAGATATGGAAAAATAATAATTATGACTGATGCTGATGTAGATGGTTCTCATATAAGAGCTCTGCTGCTTACTTTTTTTAATAATAAGCCATTTAATAAGTTAATTGAAAATGGTCATGTTTATCTAGCTCAACCACCACTATTTAAAATTAATAAAGGCTCAAAAGGAATTTATATAAAAGATGAGAAGGAGCTAGAAGATTACATAGTAAATAACAACAAGGAGTTAAAAAAAATTAAAAAGGGATCTAAAGATTATTCAAAAAAAATTGATGAAGAAAAATCAAAAATGAATATCCAAAGATTCAAGGGTCTTGGAGAAATGAACCCAGAAGAATTATGGGGTACTACATTAGATCCAGAAACAAGGAATTTACTACAAGTACAATATTCAAAAGATTTGAAAAAAGATCAAAGTTTAATTCATACTTTAATGGGTAACGATGTAGCATTAAGAAAAGATTTTATAGTTTCTAATGCTATAAATGTTAGAAATCTTGATATTTAAAAATGAAGTTCTTTGAAACTTCAAAATATCATTCCTTTAAAAAATCAACTTATATAGCTCTTAGATGGATTGGAATCATTGGACAATTGATTGCAGTAAATTTTGTATATTTATTTATAAATTCTAGTTTTGATTTTATTACCTCAAATTTAGTTATACTTTTAGGAATAATAAGCAATTTATACTTAATTTTCATTTACAAAAAAACACAATTATCAGACAGATCTGCTTTTATCTTCCTACTAATAGATATTTTGCAATTAGGTGTCCTTCTTTATTTATCAGGTGGAATAACTAATCCATTTGTAATTTTTATATTGATACCAAGTGTCTTTTCTTCTTCAAATTTAAGTTTAAGAACAAATACTTTATTGGTAATATTAACAATAATCATAATTATATTTTTAACTTTTTACTATCAAGATTTACCCATTAATTTAAATAGTGGTTTTCATAATAATCATTATTTTTATTATTCTATACCAACATCTTTAATTGTTGCTTTGGTCTTTTTAAATTATTTTGCAATGACATTTGGTACACAATCTAGATTAAGAAAAGAAGCATTAGGAAAAATGGAAGAGGTAATGGCTAAAGAACATGAGCTTTTATCTTTGGGCGGCCAAGCTGCTGCAGCAGCGCATTCTCTAGGCACACCACTTTCTACAATTACAATAATTGCACATGATTTAATGAAACAATTTAAGGGACAAAAAGATTTAGAAAAAGATATAGAGTTATTGAATAGTCAAGTTGAGCGATGTAATGAAATTTTAAAAAGATTAACTTTAAATCCTGTGGAAGAGGATGAATTTATTGACAAAGATATTAATATTCGGGATTATTTGCATGAAATTATCTCCTCATTTAAGGAAATAAGTAAAAAGGAGTTTGTCTTCAATTTTGATCAAGATTCAAACCCAAAAAAAATAAGTAAATCTATTGAAATAGTTTATGGATTAAGAAACTTTATAGGAAACGCGAATAAATTTGCCAAAAATTCTATTTTTATAAATTTAAAAAGTGACAGTGAATTTACAGAGCTTACAGTAGAAGATGATGGTAATGGTTATCCACGAGATATAATATCGAAAATTGGAGAACCATATTTAAAATCAAATTATTCTAAAGATAAGTCTAAAGAGGGCTTAGGACTGGGTTTGTTTATTGGAAAAACTTTATTAGAAAAAAATTTTGCATCAGTCAATTGTAGAAATTCAAAAACACGTAGTGGTGCTGAAGTTATTATTAGATGGAAGAATAAAGAATTATTTAATATTTAGTGATATTTTTTCTTTGTTTCAAATAATGAACTTAATTGAGATATCATAACATCTCCTAACTCATTTACGTCAGTAATTTTAATAGCTTTATTGTAATATCTTGAAACATCGTGACCAATACCTATAGCTAAAACTTCAATATCCGATTTATTTTCAATAAATTTCACAATCTTTTTTAAGTGTTTTTCTAAAAAATCACCTGAGTTTACAGAAAGAGTAGAGTCATCTACAGGGGCTCCATCAGAAATAACCATTAATATTTTTCTTTCTTCTTTTCTCTTTTTTATTCTGTTAAAGGCCCATGATATCGCTTCCCCATCAATGTTCTCTTTGAGCAATCCTTCTTTTAACATTAGTCCTAAATTATTTTTTGCCTGTCTCCAATGAGTATCTGCTCCTTTGTAAATTATATGTCTTAGGTCGTTTAATCTTCCTGGTGTTTTAGGTTTAGAATTTTTGGTCCAAAATTCTCTACTCTGTCCACCCTTCCAATTTTTAGTTGTGAAACCTAAAATTTCAACTTTAACAGAGCACCTTTCTAGTGTTCTGGATAAAATATCTGCACAAATAGCCGCAATAGTGATTGGTCTTCCTCTCATGGATCCAGAATTATCAATGAGTAGAGTCACTACTGTATCTTTAAAATCTAGATCTTTTTCTTTTTTGAATGACAAAGAATTATATGGATCCATAATAATTCTTGGAAGTTTTGAACTGTCTAATAATCCCTCCTCCAAATCAAATTCCCATGCTCTATTTTGTTTTGCAAGCAATTGTCTTTGAAGTTTATTAGCAAGCTTTGTTATAATATCTTGAAAGCCAATTAATTGTTGATCTAAATTTCTTCTTAGTTTTATTGCTTCATCTGCATTTTCTAGATTTTCAGCTTTTACAACTTCATCAAACTTAGTTGTAAATATTTTATAATCTAAATTGATATTATCTATTTTTTTTTGAGCTACTTGCTCTGAACTTTGTTCATCTGATTCTGTGTCTGACAATTGTTCGTCAAAGTTAAATTCATCAACACTATAATCAGCATCTAGTGAAGCCTCTGATACATTTTCATCTTTTTCGTCTTTATTATCATCTTTGTCATTATTTTCATCTTCATTTGATGGATTATCTTGTCCTTGATCTTGATTTTCTTCTTTTCTTTCGTCCTCATCTTCACTTTGAAAAATGTCCATCTCTTCTAATATTTCTGAAAACTTTGAACTATAAATATTTTGATCTTCAAGATTTTTAAGTAAAAATTCTTTATGTTTTTCTATAGCGTCCTCAAAGTCTTTTTCCCAAAAATTAAGCATTTTTGTTGTTAGAGGATTAAGCTTAATTTTATGAAAATTCTTAAGCATATATAACTCGAATGCCTCTGATACAGATACGTCCTCTTTAGTTTTTAATTGATCTTTTCTTTTACGGTTTATTATTTGATTATAATTTTCTTGAAAATTTTTCTCAATTCCTTTTAGCATTTTTCCTCCCAGTGTCTCATAACGTATTTTTTCAGCAATATTATAAAGAGATCTAGAAGAACTATTTGAGGGAAGGTTTTTTTTGTAAATTGTTTCATTACAAAATTTTTTTTTTAAAGCAGAGGAGTCTGTTTCTGCACGTAATCTTATAAAATCAGCTGGACTAGTTAGATTGTCAATCTCTAGAAAATTAAATTCTTTTATTTTTTTTTCTTCAGAATTTATTTTGTTTAAATCAAAATCATCGGCAATTACTTTTGCCGTAGAAGTTAGAGCTATTTTGAATTTTTCTTTTAAATTATTTTCTTTAGTGCTCATTAGATTTGAATATTAATCAAAGACTCAGGTAATTCTTCACCAAAACATCTTTGATAATATTCTGCGATAGTATTTTTTTCAATATCATCACATTTATTAAGAAAAGTTACTCTAAAGGCGTAACCAGTGTCTTTAAATATCTCTGCATTTTCTGCCCAATGTAACACCGTTCTTGGGCTCATCACTGTTGAAATATCTCCTGCAATAAATCCTTTACGCGTTAAAGATGCTACTTTTATCATATTGGCAACCTTCTCTTTCCCCTTTGCGTTATTTAAGTTTTTATTTTTAGACAAAACAATATCCATTTCTCTATCTAGGCTAAGATAGTTTAAAGTTGTAACAATATTCCATCTATCCATCTGACCTTGGTTAATTTGCTGCGTACCATGATAAAGACCTGTCGTATCACCAAGTCCAACAGTATTTGAAGTAGCAAATAATCTAAAAAATTTATTTTGCTTAATTACTTTGTTTTTATCTAGTAATGTAAAATTTCCCTCAGCTTCTAAAACTCTTTGAATTACAAACATTACATCAGGTCTGCCAGCATCATATTCATCAAAAACAAGTGCAACTGGATTTTGTATAGACCATGGTAAAATTCCCTCGTTAAATTGAGTTACTTGTTTACCATCTTTAAGAACGATCGCATCTTTTCCAATCAAATCAATCCTACTTACATGACTATCTAAATTTACACGGATACAAGGCCAATTTAATCTTGCAGCTATTTGCTCAATGTGAGTAGATTTTCCAGTACCATGATACCCTTGAACTAAAACTCTCTTATTAAAAGCAAATCCTGAAATAATGGCTAAAGTAGTATCTCTATCGAACTTGTAGTTTTTATCAATTTCAGGAACGTAATCATTTTTTTTTGAAAATGCGTCAACTTCCATTTCTGAATCAATTCCAAAAGTTTGTTTTAGTGAAACTTTAATATCTGGTTCTGTGTTAAGATTTGGTGTCAATTTTTTCTCTATAAGTATTTTTTAATTGAGTATAAGCTAATGTTATAAGTTTAAGTTTTTCCTCGTATTTTTTATTTCCAGAATTCATATCAGGGTGAAATTTTTTCACAAGTAATTTGAATTTATCTTGTATTTTCTTCCACTTTAAACCCACAGAAACCCCCAATATTCCAAAAGCTTTTATATCTTTATGATCAAATTTAAATTGACGCATATGATCATAATCTCCATTTATTTTTTCTTTATCGAACTCATCTCTCAAAGTTGTATTCCATAATACTTTAAAAAAATTATCTGAAGAGCTAAAGCTTTGTGTAGGTTTGTGCCAAGTCATGTCAGATTTTAAAAAATCCATTACTTGGTCATCATTCATTCCTGAAAAATAGTTCCAATTTTTATTAAATTCTTTTACATGCTCAAGGCAAAGCATTCTAAATTTTCTGCTATTATCTTTTTCAACTGGTGCCTTATATTCACCTATTTCATTACAATTATTCCAGTCACAAATATTTTTCATGATATATAATAACATATATGGATATAAATGAGTTAATTACAATTGTAAAAAATAAATTATTAAATCAAATTAAT
>CACIOP010000008.1 GCA_902588315.1 uncultured Pelagibacteraceae bacterium | reverse complement strand
TTTGATTTCAGCGTTTACTGATGTAAAGAATGTTAAAAATGATAGGATAGATAGTATAAAAGGTATTTTTTTTAGAGTTTTCATAATAAAATATTTAATTGGTTGTTATAATATAACATTATGTAATAATATAACATTTAGAAGTCAAGCAATATATGAGTACTGAAAACAACATATTAGTAAAATTACATAATGCTGGTTTTAAGCAGAATAATAAGTGGTTAGTTGAAGGAGTTTCTTTAACAGTGGAGAAGGGTAAAATTGTTACACTTATTGGTCCAAATGGTTCAGGCAAAAGCACTACTGCAAAAATTGCTTTAGGTATTTATAAAAATATTGAGGGCAATGTTGAAAAATACACTAACAAAGTTGGATATGTTCCTCAAAAAATTTCAATAGATTGGACCCTACCTTTAAGGGTTTGTGATTTTATGTTACTTACAGAAAGCATTAGTGAAAAAGATATAGATGAGGCTTTATCATTAACTGGTGTAATTCATTTAAAAAATAAGAATTTAGGAAATCTTTCAGGAGGAGAGTTTCAAAGAGTTTTAATAGCACGAGCAATTTCAAAAAAACCTGAATTACTTGTACTAGATGAACCTGTACAAGGAGTAGATTATACAGGTGAAATAGCATTATATGAATTAATCAAAAATATTTCAGATACTTTGAGTTGTGGTATTTTATTAATTTCACATGATTTGCATACAGTTATGACAGCAACTGATCATGTGGTTTGTTTAAATGGCCACGTATGTTGCTCTGGATCACCAATGGATGTTGCCAAAAATAATGAATACAAAGCTCTATTTGGAGAAAAAGCTTCCCAAATTTTAACAGTGTACGAACATAAACATGACCATGTTCATTCTGATGAGGGCGAAATAAAAAAAAATTAATATGTTTGATGATTTTTTTGTAAGAGCATTATTTGCAGGAATAGGAATTGCATTTGTAACAGGACCATTAGGTTGTTTTGTAGTATGGAGAAGATTATCTTATTTTGGTGATACATTAGCTCATTCAGCGCTTCTTGGAGTGACAATGGCATATACTTTAGATTTAAATATAGCTATTTCAGTGTTTTTAATTTCTTCAGTAATCGCATTAATTCTAATTCAACTGCAGAAAAAAACTAATTTACCTGGGGATGCTTTGCTTGGTCTTTTAGCACATTCCTCATTAGCTGTTGGATTAGTAGTTATTGGTTTTTTAACATTTATTCGTTTTGATATTATGGGTCTATTATTTGGTGACATATTAGCTGTAACAACTGATGACTTATTAATTATCTGGACTGGTGGAGCATTAATTTTATTAGTTCTAAAACTGATTTGGAAACCATTGTTTGCATCAACAGTTAATTATGAATTAGCTGAGGCAGAAGGTTTAAATCCAGATAGAGCGAAAGCAATATTTACAATTTTGATGGCTGCTGTAATAGCAATATCAATTAAAATGGTTGGTCTATTGTTAATTACAGGTATGTTAATTATACCTGCTGCTATGGCTAGAAACATCTCAGATAGTCCACAAAAAATGGTTATATTTTCAATTATAGGTGGATTGCTGTCTGTTGTATTAGGTTTGTATTCGTCATTAGAATTTAATACATCTTCAGGACCATCAATAATAGCTGCCTCGTTAGCTTTATTCATACTATCTTTATTTAAAATAAAACAATCGATTAAATTGAAAAACTGATAACATATTGATAAGAATTTAAAGATGCAAAAAGAACATAACCTTTCTAAAAATCAAAAAATTATTTTTGATTTAATTGATAAATCTGGTGGACCAATGAAAGCTTATTCAATCCTTTTTAATGTTCAAAAAAAAGGAATTAAAGCGCCACTGCAAGTTTACAGAGCATTAGATAAATTAGTTGAAATAGGAAAAATCCATAAGATTGAAAGCAGAAATGCTTTTATAGCTTGTCAAAATTCCAGCTGTCAGGTTTCAAAAGCAACTGCTTTTTCAATTTGTGAAAGTTGCGAAAATGTATCTGAAATAAGTAATTCAAAACTTTCAAAATATTTATCTAATTTTTCAGATGACTCTGGAATGAAATATAGCAAATATAATTTAGAATTTTTTGGTTTATGTAAAAAATGTAAATCAAAATAATGAGCACAGTTTCATTAACTTTAGACGAAATATTTGAACTAGCTAAAAAAACTCTTTTAGCAAATGGTTGCGATGATGAAACAGCATCAATTTTATCAGACTTAATAAGAAATGCTGAAAGAGATGGTTCTGTATCACATGGTTTATTTAGATTGCCAGCTTATGTAACAGGTCTTAAGGGTGGAAAGATAAATGGAAAAGGGAAACCTGAAGTAAAAAAAATTTCTCCATCAGTAATTAAAGTTGAAGGAAATAATTGTTTAGCACCTGTTGTGTTAAATAAAGGATTGCCTGAATTAGCAAAAGCAGCAAAAGAAAATGGTGTAGCTGTGTTAGCAATAAATAATTCTCATCACATGGCTGCTATGTGGCCTGAAACTGAAAAATTAGCAGAAGAAGGTTTGGTAGCATTTGCTTGTACATCTTATAAGCCTGCTGTAGCACCTGCTGGTGCAATAAAACCCTTATTTGGAACAAACCCAATTTCATTTGCTTGGCCACGTCCAGGTAAAACACCAGTTGTTTATGATATGGCAACTGCTTCAATGGCAATGGGAGAAGTTCAAGTTGCTAAAAGGGAAGGGCACAAAGTTCCACTTGGCACTGGTTTAACTAAAGATGGTAAAGAAACAACTGATCCAGGGGAAATTGCTGATGGTGGAGTTCTATTGCCATTTGGTGGTTACAAAGGATCTGCAATTGCAATGATGGTAGAATTAATGGCAGGTGCATTAGTTGGGGATAATTTTAGTTTTGAAACTGCTGCCAAAGATAATAATGATGGCGGTCCTCCAAGTGGCGGTGAATTTATTCTTGCCATTAACCCAGATAAAACCTCAGGAACTAATTGGCAAAAACATGCTGAGGAATTTTTTGAAAAAATGAAATCAATGGGTGAAGTAAGATTACCTGGAGAAAGACGTCATAATAATAGAATGGACACTGGTCCAAGAAATATTAACCAAGAATTAGTAAATAAAATTAAATCTTTAAGCTAAATTAATCTCAATTGGTGTGTGATCAGAAGGCTTTTCTCTTCCACGTGGATCTTTATTAATATTAATATCTTTAATTTGATTAATTATAGAATTTGAAACTAAAAAATGATCTATCCTCATGCCATTATTTTTTTGCCATGCACCTCTCATATAATCCCAAAATGTATAACCTTCTTTATCTTCATAAAAATGTCTGTAGACATCATTAAAACCAAGATTAATCATTTCTCTAAATTTTTTTCTTATTTCAAGTCTGTATAAAGCATCGTCTTCAAAACTTTTAACATTGTAAACATCTTCTGCTGAAGGGATTATATTGAAATCGCCTGCTAGAATAATGTTTGAATTTTTTTTAGATAATGTTTTTAATTGTTTTATTAATTGATCAAGCCAATCTTTTTTATAATCATATTTTTCTGTATCTACAGGATTACCATTAGGGGTATAAATATTTATTAATTGTATATTTTTTTTCTTATGCTCAAACTCACCTGAAATTATTCTTGATTGTTTTAACTTATCCTTAATTAAATCTGTTTTGACATTTTTTAATTTATTTTTTGAGATGATCGCTACACCATTATAACTTTTCTGACCAAATACATGACTTTCATAATCCATTGATGAAAAATCATCATATGGAAAATTAACATCTTCAGTTTTGATTTCCTGCATCATTAAAATATCAGGTTTATATTTTAATAAATAGCTTTTGATATTCTCAATTCTTGCTCTTACCGAGTTTACATTCCAAGTTGAAATGAGCATTAAAGTGAGAAAGACACTCCACAACCACATGAAGATTTGGTTTGTGGATTAGAAATTTTGAATTGTTCACCTATAAGTTCAGACACATAATCAACCTCAGATCCTTTAAGTAAATCAGCTGAAGTTTTATCAATTAAAATATTTTGATAATTTAAATCATCATCTTGTTTTGATTTATCAAATGTAAATTCATATTGAAAACCAGAACATCCACCGCCTTTGATAGCGATTCTGAAGAATGATCCTTTGTCTTTTTTTGACAACAAATTATCTATTTGTTTTAACGCTTTATCCGTAAATTTAATTTCTTTAATCATGTCTGAACACTGATATTACTAATATAATACTTAATTATTTAAATTAAAGGATGAAAAAAGACACTTTGTTAGGCGTATTTAAAAGTAAAGGCAGACTTAATAAAGAAGCTAATTCAAAATACAGATCTCCTTTTCAACGCGACAGAGATCGGATAATACACAGCGCATCATTTAGAAGATTAAAGCACAAAACCCAAGTATTTGTTAACACTGAAGGGGATCATTTTAGAACAAGGATTACTCATTCAATTGAAGTTGCTCAAATAGCAAGATCAATTGCAAAATATCTAAAATTAAATGAAGATTTAGCTGAAACCTTAAGTCTTGCTCATGATTTAGGTCATACCCCATTTGGCCATGCAGGAGAGGATGCTTTAGATGAATGTATGCAAAATTATGGAGGTTTCGATCACAATCTTCAGACACTAAGAATAGTAATGTTTTTAGAGAATAAATATTTTAAATTTGCTGGATTAAATTTAACTCTTGAAACTTTAGAAGGACTTTTAAAACATAATGGACCAGTAGATGATCTGGGTATGATTAATAAACTAATTGGTTTAAGAGTTTTCAAAAATAAGATTAAATTTAATACTTATCCATCATTAGAAGCTCAAATATCAGCTATATCAGATGATATTGCATATAATAACCATGATATTCAGGATGGAATTAAAGCAAACCTATTTAAACTTGAAGAATTAGTTGAATTAGATTTTTTCAAAAATATTTACCAAAAATATAAAAACAAAATTAATAAAAAAAACTATAAAATTGCTATTTACCAAATCATAAGAGACTCAATAGATATTATGATAAGAGATTTACTAAGTAATACAGAGAAAAATATTAAAAAACTTAAAATTAAGTCATTAAAAGATGTGTTAAAATCAAATCAATTATTAGTTTCTTTTTCAGATAAAATACAAAATTCAGAACAAGAAATAAGATCATTTTTAAGACATAGAATGTATGATAATAAATCGGTGCTCAATAGGAATCAAAGAGGTAAAATAATAATTAAGAAATTATTTAAAATAATTAAATCAAATCCTAGAAAATTTCTTACTAAAGAGCAATTGACTAAAGACAAATATAGAGCTATTTCAGATTTTATATCTGGTATGACGGATAGATACGCAATTAACCTTTATAACGATAATAAATGAATATTTTTGAATTATATTTAGATAAAATAAAATCAATTATTGTTGAGCTTAGTAAAAAAAATCAACTTAAAGTTCCAGAAAGTTTCAATGGTATTAATGCTGAAATACCACCCCCAAAATTTGATTGTGATATTTCAACCAATGTTGCAATGGTTTTATCTAAACTAAACAAAACCTCTCCTATAGAATTGGCAGAAAAACTTGTACCTGAAATAAAAAATAGAGATGATCAAATAGATAATATATCCGTTGCCAAACCTGGTTTTATAAATATTAAATTTAAACCATCTTTTTGGTCAAACTTTATTAAAGATATAATCGATAACGCTCAAAAATTTGGAATTAATGAAAAAGAGAAAAAAAATAATTATTTAGTTGAATTTGTATCAGCTAATCCCACAGGACCCTTACATGTTGGTCACTGTAGAGGAGCTATTTTAGGTGATGTCATATCTAATGTGTTAATATTTAATAAACACAAGGTTACTAAAGAGTATTATGTAAACGATTATGGTAACCAGATAATAAATTTTACAAAATCTGTATACTTTAGAATTAGGGAAGTAAAATTTAATGAAACATTTCCTCAAGATAACCCTGATTTATATCCAGGAGATTACCTTATCGATTTTGCAAAAAATATTGTTTCGGATAATTCAGATCTGAATTTTGATGATTATGAAGAAATAAGCGATAAGTTAACAGCTTTATCTATTGAACAGGCGCTACTTTTAATTAAAAAGAACCTTAAGAGTTTAGGAATTAACCACGATAATTTTGTTAGTGAAAAAAGTATTGTTTTAAACAAAGAAGTAGAGAGTGTAATAAAATTTTTAGAAACGAATAAATTTGTATACAAAGGAAAAATCAAAGCTCCAGCTGGTGAATATGATAAAAACTGGATAGAAAGAGAACAGTTACTTTTTAAATCTACTAATTTTGGTGATGATAAAGATAGAGCATTACAAAAGTCAGATGGAACATGGACTTATTTTGCAAGTGATGTTGCATATCATAAAAATAAAGTAGATCGTAAATTTGATTATTTAATAAACATTCTTGGCGCAGATCACGCTGGCTACATCAAAAGAATTTCATCCTCAGTTGAAGCTTTATCAGGAAAAAAAGATAAATTGATTTGTAAAATTAGTCAGCTTGTAAAATTAATTAAAGATAACAAACCATTTAAGATGTCTAAAAGAAAAGGTGACTACATTACGGTTGATGATTTAATTGAAGAAGTTGGAAAAGATGCAACGAGGTTTATCATGCTCAACAGAAGTAGTGATGTAGAATTAGATTTTGATTTTGACGGTGTAAAAGAAAAATCAAAAGATAATCCGTTATATTATGTTCAATATTGTTATGCCAGAATTTCATCTGTCTTTAGACATATTGATAAAGATTTAAATTCAAAAATTGAATTAGATGATTTTAGTTTCGAATATTCAAATGATGAGATTAAAATTTTAAAAAAGATTTCAGAATGGCCCAAATGCATTGATGCAGCTAGTTCAAAATTAGAACCACATAGAATACCTGTTTATTTATATGATCTTGCCTCAGAATTTCACTCGTATTGGAATCTTGGTAAACAAAACCCAGAAAAAAGATTTATTAATGATCAAAAAACAGTTTCTCCAGATAAATTAATTTTTTTAAAAGCAATATCTAACGTTGTAAAATCAGGAATGGATATAGTTGGCGTAGATACACCAGATAAAATGTAATGTTAAAAGAAATTAAGTATTTAATCTTTATTGTTGTAATTGCTTTATTTATCTTTTTAACAGGTAGATATTATTTTTCAGATGAAAATAAGAAGAAATCATACAGATCTTATAAAAATAATGATGAAAAAATTAAATTATATTCAAAAAATCTACCTATTTTAGAAAACGACACACAAAATGTAATAGAATACGTTAAGCAAACAAACAAAAAAAAGAAAAAAAAGTTTAATTTTTGGAAACTTTTAGAGAATGATTAAGAATAGAAGAGCTTTTATTGTTGGTTTAAAATCATCAAAATTATCAAACAAAGAGATTACTTTTTTAAATAAATATAAACCATGGGGAGTTATTTTATTTTCAAGAAACATAAGTTCAATTGAACAAACCAAAAAATTAACTGATAAAATAAAAAAGATATTTAAAGATAAAAAATACCCAATACTAATTGATCAAGAAGGTGGCCGAGTAAATCGATTAAGTAAAATTATTTCATTTAACAATTTAACCTCTGAATATTTTGGTAATTTATTCACAAAAGATAAGAAAAAATTTAATATTATTTATAAATTATTTATCGATAAGACTTCATATTTGCTTAAATCAATTGGTGTTAATATAAATACTGTTCCTGTTTTAGATATTCGAGTTAAAGGAGCTAGCAACATTATTGGTGATAGGTCTTTTTCAAAAAATAAAAAAAATATCTCTAAAATTGGAGATATTTGTATTGATTTTTTTCATGAAAATTCCATTGGCACTGTCATAAAACACATACCTGGACATGGATTAGCTAAGGTAGATAGTCACAAGTTTACTCCTGTAGTTACCAAAAACTTAAATTATTTGAATAAAAATGATTTTTTTCCATTCAAGAAAAAACAAAGCTATTTTGCTATGACAGCGCATGTAATATATCGAAGCATTGATAGATTAAATACAGCTACACACTCAAAAGAAATTATAAATTTAATTAGAAAAAAAATTGGTTTTAAAAACATTTTAATTTCAGATGATTTATCAATGAAAAGTTTAAAAGATGATTTAAAAACTAATACTATTAAAACGTTTAGTGCAGGTTGTAATCTTGCTCTTCATTGTAATGGTAAATTATCTGAAATGAAGGTAGTTGGTGATAATTCACCAAAGGTAAGTAATTTTATTATAAAAAAAACATCGTTATTTTATAAAATTTTAAGTTAATATCTTAGCATGATTATTTCTGATTCTTCATTATTTAATGTTGATATAAATAACTATAATGGTCCTCTAGATGTACTTTTAGATTTAGCAAAAGCCCAAAAAGTAGATCTTGAAGAGATATCAATTACAAAGTTAGCAGATCAGTTTCACGATTATATTACAAAAGAAAAAGATTTAAACTTAGAAATTGCTTCAGAATATTTATTGATGGCAACTTGGTTAGCTTATTTAAAATCTAAATTATTACTACCAGGAACACCAGAAGAAGAATTTAAAGTTCAAGAAGTTGCTGAAAAATTAAAATTACAACTGAAAAAATTAGAACTAATAAGATTACTTTCTGAACAAATGCTTAAAAGAAAAAGACTGGGTAGAGAAATTCGATCAAGAGGAATGAAAGGAAATATAAGATCTATTTATAGTACAGAATATAATTTAAGTTTATTTGAACTACTTAAGTCATATTCAACAATTATTATGACCAAAGACTTTCAAAAAATGAATATTCCAAAATTACCTGTGTTTACTGCAGAGGATGGAATTAAAACTATAAGAGAGTTTTTTGGGAAATTAATTGATTGGAAAAAATTAGATGATTTAATTCCCAAAAATTTTAAAAGCAGCTCAAAATATAAACGTACTGGGAAAGCAGGAATTTTTGCTGGTTCATTAGAATTAGTTAAAGAAGGAAACCTGACTATGAAACAAGATAAATTATTTGACGATATTTATGTGAGGGAAAATAATGATTAAAAAAGAAAAAATTTCAAAAGATAATATTGTTAAATTTCCATCTAAGCTATCTGATTTGGAAAAAGAAATTGAAGCAGTAATTTTTGCTGCTGCTGAACCCTTAGATGTTGATACAATCGAAAGCAAAGTTACTAAAAAAGGAAGCGTATCTAAATCATTAGAAAAGTTGCAGCAAGAATACTCTAAACGTGGAATTAATTTAGTTTGCATAAAAGAAAAGTGGTCTTTCAGAACTTCTCCTAACTTGTCAAATATTATGTCACAAGAAAGGACAGTTGAAAAAAAACTTTCTAGAGCTGCTGTTGAGACCTTAGCGATAATTGTTTATCACCAACCTGTTACTAGAGCAGAGATTGAGGAGATAAGAGGTGTTGCATTTGGAACGAATACTCTTGAAATATTGATGGAACTCAACTGGGTGAAACCAGGAGGTCGTAAAGATGTACCAGGTAGACCAATTCAATATGTTACAACTGATGAATTTTTAAGTCATTTCAATCTTCAAAAATTATCTGATTTACCTACAATTGATGAATTAGGTGCTGCCGGATTAATTGACAGTTCTAGTGTTGATAATGCAATTTTTGGAACTGGTAAATTCTACAAAGAAAAACAAGAAGAAAAAAAAGAGGATATTTATTCTAATATTGATGAGATGTTAAACAGCACTCTTGATACAGAAGAGAAAGATTAACAAAAAAGTAACTTTTAAATTAATCGTAAAAAGGTTATAAGTTTTTATGAGTATAGGAATTTGGCAAATTGCAATCGTAGTTATATTAGTAGTCTTATTATTTGGACGAGGTAAAATTTCTAGTCTGATGGGTGATGTAGCTAAGGGAATTAAAAGTTTTAAAAAAGGAATGGCGTCAGATGTTACTGACGATACAGAGCCAAAAAATATTTCCGACGAAAATAAAGACTCAGAAAAAAAAGATTAAATCACATGCCTACTATTGGTTGGTTTGAGATATTAATTGTTGTTGGTATTGCAATTGTTGTTCTCGGCCCAAAAGATTTTCCAATCATGTTAAAGAAAGCTGGTTCTTGGATAGGAACTGCTAAAAGATATGTAAGCAACATTCAAAATGAAGTATCAAATTTAGAAATTGATGAAGAAAAAATTGATAATGAAATAAAAAAAGAAACAAAAAAAGATGAGAGATGAAGAAAACGAAGGTGGATTTGTTAGTCACCTAACAGAATTACGAAAAAGATTAATACATAGTTTTGTATTTCTAATAATCTTTTTTGTAATTTGTTATATATTTGCAGAACATATTTATGGTTTTTTAGTTGATCCATTTGCCCAAGCAGTAAAAGATGATGGATCTAATCGAAGGCTTATTTTTACAGCCTTACAAGAAACTTTTTTAACCTATATAAAGGTATCTTTTTTCACAGCTTTTTTTGTAACTTGTCCATTTATTCTAATGCAAATATGGAAATTTATTGCACCAGGTTTATACAAACATGAAAAAGTTGCAATACTCCCGTACCTTGTATTAACACCAATCCTTTTCTTTTTAGGAGGCATGCTTGTTTATTATTTGATAATGCCTCTGGCTATCAAATTCTTTTTATCTTTTGAAAGCACAGGGATGTCTACAAGTCTTCCAATTCAATTAGAGGCTAAGGTAAATGAATATTTATCACTTGTTATGAAGTTAATTTTTGCATTTGGAATAAGTTTTCAATTACCTATAGTTTTAAGTTTATTAGCCAGAATAGGTGTTGTTGATAGTCAATTTCTAAAAGAAAGAAGAAAATATGTTGTTGTAATTATATTTGCTACTGCAGCACTACTAACACCACCAGATCCAATCACTCAAATTGGTTTAGCCATCCCATTATTAATTTTATATGAATTATCTATATTTTCAGTAAAATTTATAGAGAACAAAAAATTAGAAAAAACTGATGCATAATTTAAAAGAAATTAGAAAAGATTTTTCAAAGTTTGAAAAAGATCTTGAAAAACGTTCAGTTAAAATTGATTTTAATAATTTAAAAAAGCTTGATGAGTTAAATAGAGATTTAATTCAAAAGAAAGAAAATTTAGAAAAAGAAAAAAAAGATATTTCTAAATCTAAAGATGAAAGCTTATTCAAAAAATCTAAAGAAATATCTGCAGAACTAGATAAGATTTCTGAGCAACAAAAAAATGCTAAAACTGAAATAGATAATATTTTATCAAGTATACCAAATATACCCCATCCAGATGTACCGAATGGAAAAGATGAAAATGATAATGTAGAAGTTTTAAAAGCTGGAAAAGTTCCAGAGTTTGATTTTAAAGCCAAATCACATTACGAACTTGGTGAAAATTTAGGCATGCTTGATTTTGATCTTGCAACAAAAACAACCGGATCAAGATTTGTATTTGTTAAAAAAGAGTTAGCATTACTGGAACGAGCGTTATCTAACTTTATGTTAGATACTCACATTGTTCAAAATGGTTATCAAGAAATTTCACCTCCATTGATAGCCTCTGACAATACAATGTATGGAACTGGACAATTACCAAAATTTGAAAACGATCAATTTGAAATAAAATTTGATGAAGGATCTGATAGAAAATTTTTGATACCAACGGCTGAAGTAATTTTAACAAACATTGTCAAAGATAAAATTGTTGACCAAAAAGATTTACCAATGAGATTTGTTGCTTCAACACCTTGTTTTAGAAAAGAAGCCGGCAGTTATGGAAAAGATACCAAAGGAATGATTAGACAACATCAATTTTATAAAGTTGAGATGGTTAGTATTGTAGAAAAAGAAAATTGCCTTGAAGAATTAGAGCGAATGACAAACTGTGCAACAGACATATTAGATAAGTTAGAATTACCATATAGAAAAGTAATTTTATGCTCTGGGGATATGGGTTTCAGTGCTGAAAAAACCTATGATATTGAAGTTTGGCTACCATCAGAAAACAAGTATCGCGAAATATCATCATGCTCCTCTTGCTCAACATTTCAGGCCCAAAGAATGAAATCAAGATATAAAAATAAAAACAAGGAAACTGTTTTTGTTGGAACATTAAATGGAAGTGGTTTAGCTGTGGGCAGAACTTTAATTGCTGTACTAGAAAACTATCAACAAAAAGATGGTTCGATTATTGTTCCTAATGTACTGCGACCGTATATGAATAATTTGGAATTGATTTCAACTAAATAAAGTTGTTTTAATCACATAGATAGTATAAATATTCACATAATTTATAAGGAGATTTATGGAAGGTTCAGGAATAGGACAGTTTATACCGTTAATTTTAATATTTGTTATTTTTTACTTTTTCTTAATCAGACCACAGCAAAAAAAAGTTAAAGAGCACAAAGCAATGGTTGAAAGTCTTAAAAGAGGTGACAAGGTAGTTACCTCTGGTGGAATTACAGGTACAGTGGAGAGACTTATAGACAACGATAAAGTTGAAGTTGAAATTGCTGAAAACGTTAAGGTTGAGATAGTTAAATCAACTGGTATTCAAAGTCTTGTTAATACAAATACACAAGAAGTTAAAAAATAACTATTTTTAGTTAAGTGCTTTATTTCTCTAAGTTAAGAATTTTATTTATAACTCTTTTTTCAGTTTTATTTATTTTAATTGCTTCATCAAATCTTTTTAAATTTGATGATAATTTTTTTGATAAAAAAATTAATCTAGGATTGGATCTTCAGGGTGGATCATATCTATTACTTGAAATTGACAATGAACCTGTAATTGAACAAAAATTACAAAACCTAACAACAACAATAAGAAATTACTTCAAAGATAAAAATATTAAAATCAACAATATAAAGATAGAAAATCAAAATATTTTCTTTAATGTAACAGACAATGATAAGCAATCAGTCTTAGATGTTTTTCAGGATGAAAATAGTGATCTTAACCCTTATTACCCAAGATTTAAATCACATCAGTTAGAAATTGAAGATACAGGGTTCAATTTAAAGGTTAATTTTTCAAGACAGGGTTTAATTAAACTTAAAACTTCTTCTCAAGATCAAGCTATAGAAATAGTTAGAAGAAGAGTAGACGAAGTTGGAACTAATGAACCAAACATACTTAAAAGAGGTAATAACCGAATTTTAGTAGAGCTTCCTGGTTTAGATGATCCAATGAGAATAAAATCATTACTTGGTAAAACTGCAAACCTTACTTTTAGATTTGTAACAAATGACGAAAATGATCGTTTTGGTGTTGAAAAATTAAAATTTGAAAATGGCCTAGAAGAAGCCACAGTTAGTAAAAGAATTATAATCAGTGGTGAAAATTTACTCGATGCACAACCAAAAATGGATACTCAAGCTAACCAAACAATTGTTTCATTTACTTTAGATAGAGTAGGTGCAAAAAGATTTGGTAAGGCAACATCAACTGGTATTGGAAAACAATTAGCAATCGTTTTAGATGGTAAAATTATTAGTGCACCTGTAGTTAGAGATACCATTGCGAGTGGCTCCGGTCAGATAAGTGGCGGCTTTACTTTTCAAACAGCAACGGATCTAGCTTTATTATTAAGATCTGGAGCATTACCAGCACCATTAGAAATTATTGAAGAAAGAACGGTCGGACCTGATCTTGGACAAGACTCAATTAATGCAGGAATGATTGCTTTGGCAATAGGTTTTATGTTGGTGATAATTTTTATGTTAGTTAAATATAAAATTTTTGGATTAATTACTAATGTAACACTAATAGTTAATTTGTTTATTCTTTTGGGGGTTTTAACTTTATTCGAGGCTACTTTAACATTACCTGGTATTGCAGGAATTATTCTAACAGTAGGTATGGCTGTTGATGCAAATGTTTTAATTTTTGAGAGAATTAAAGAAGAATTAAAAGACGAGACTAATAATATTTTGGCTTTTGATGGTGGATATACCAAATCACGAACAGCAATTTTAGATGCTAATATTACTACATTATTAGCAGCAATTATTTTGTTTTTCATGGGTTCAGGTCCAGTGAAAGGTTTTGCTGTAACTTTAGGAGTTGGAATATTTACAACACTATTTTCAGTCTATTTTATAGCAAGATTGTTCACTAGTATTTATGTGTCAAGAAATAAAGATAAGGAAAAATTAATTTAATGATTGCTTTTAACAAATATTATAACCACTTTAATTTACTCTCATCAGTTTTAATTATTGTTTCGCTGTTATTGTTAATATTTAAAGGTCTTAATTTTGGTATAGACTTCAAAGGCGGAACTTTAATTGAGTTACGAGCTTCAGATTCTAAAATAAATGTAAGTTCATTAAGAGACAGATTTAATCAAATGGATCTTGGAGATGTTTCTGTTAAGAAATTTGGTAATGATACAGATTTTTTAGTTAAGTTTGAAAACAAAGATAATAAAAAAAATATTATTGAAGAAATTAAAGCTAATTTAGATAAATCTTTTGGAAATAATTACGATTTTAGAAGGGTAGAGAATGTAGGACCAAAGGTAAGTTCTGAATTATTAAAATCTGGTGTAATAGCTATATCTTTGTCTTTAGCATTAATGTTAATTTATATTTGGATAAGATTTGAATGGCAATTTAGTTTGGGTGCAATTTTAGCATTGTTTCACGATGTTATTGTAACTCTAGGAATTTTTTCACTATTTAGTCTAGAAATAAACTTATCAATAATCGCAGCTGTGTTAACAATAGTTGGATATTCAATGAATGATACTGTGGTTATTTTTGACCGTGTGCGTGAAAATTTAAGAAAATATTCAGATATAAAAATTTTTGAATTAACAAACATTTCAATTAATGAAACGTTATCAAGAACCATAATAACTTCTGCAACTACTTTACTAGCTTTATTAGCAATTTATTTTTTTGGTGGAGAAATATTAAAAGGATTTTCATTAGCAATGATACTCGGTGTTGTTTTTGGAACATATTCTTCTATTTATATAGCTAACACTGTTTTGGTTAGATTGAGAGTTTCACAAAAAACTGTTCTCAGAGAAGAAGAGGATAAAAAGTAAATTAATATAAGTTTTGAGCTATTACCATTGTAAGTAACATTGGCAAGGATAACAAAGTATTTGTTCTTGAGAATAGCATTGCGGTTTTAGCTGATTTAGCTTTTGTTTCTGGATCACTCTCAACTATTCCTAAAGCTTTTTTTTGATTTGGCCAAATTACGAACCATACATTAAATGCCATTACAATTCCTAGCCACATTCCAATTCCAATTGCAGTATGTTTTGGTACACCTGTACCAATGCTTAAAGTCATTGCATCATGAAGATATCCATTAAGAAGAGCAAGAATTAAACCAGAAAGAACAGTTAACGCAGCAGCCCATCTGAAGTAAAATAGTGCAGCTGGAGCTATTACTTTACCAATAGCAGGTTTTTGTTCATCTGGAATTTTTCCCATATTTGGAATTTGAACAAAATTGAAATACCACAACAATCCAATCCACATAATTGCAACAATCACATGAATATATCTAAATAACCAGCTCCAGAATAACGTATCAAAAGCAATTCCATCATTTAAATAAAACAATCCTAAAAACAAAAGAATTGCTATCGCAAGCGATGCGTGAACTGTTTTTGATAATGATGACAATAAATTACTCATGATTCTTATTAATTATACACTAATTTTTGAATATTTTTAAGTTGTTAAATTTAAGCTAAACTAAAAGAGGTTTCAAAAATTGACCAGTATAACTCTCCTTCACTTTACATACTTCTTCCGGTTTTCCTTCGGCGACAATATTACCACCTTTCACACCACCTTCAGGACCCATATCAACAATGTAGTCAGCTGTTTTAATAACATCTAGATTATGTTCAATTACAACTACTGTATTCCCAAGTTTTACAAATGTATGAAGTATCTCTAAAAGTTTTTTAATATCATGTTGATGTAAACCTGTAGTTGGTTCATCTAAAATATACATCGTTCTTCCTGTTGATCTTTTTGAAAGTTCTTTTGCGAGCTTAATTCGTTGTGCTTCACCTCCTGATAGGGTAGTTGCTTGCTGACCAATTTTTATATAGCCCAAACCAACTTTTTTAAGAGTTAATAATTTTGTTTTTATATTAGATATATTTTCAAAATACTCACATCCTTCATCAACTGACATATCCAAAACATCAGCAATACTTTTACCTTTAAATTTAATTTCTAAGGTTTCTCTATTGTACCTGGTACCTTTACATTCATCACACTGAATATAAACATCAGGTAAAAAATGCATCTCATATGTGATTACACCATCACCCTCACAAGCTTCACATCTACCTCCTTTAACATTAAAAGAAAATCTTCCTGGTTTATATCCTCTTGTTTTGGACTCTGGTAGGCTTGTAAACCAATCTCTAATAGGACCAAAGGCTCCTGTATATGTTGCTGGATTTGATCTTGGTGTTCTACCAATAGGAGACTGGTCAATATCAATTATTTTATCAATCAATTCTACACCCTTATAACCTTTAAATGATTTGGGTGCTTTTCTTGCTTTATTATTTAAAGTTAAATTTAAGGCATGAAATAGAGTTTGTAATATTAGAGTAGATTTACCACTACCCGACACACCAGTAACACAAGTAAATGTTCCAGTTGGAATTTTAAGGTTAACATTATTTAAATTATTTCCACTTGCACCATTGATTTCTACAAACCTTCCATTTTTAGCTAAGCGTCGTGATTTTGGAATTTCAATTGTTTTTTTATTAGCAAGATACTGTCCAGTAATACTATTTTTATCTTTTTTAATTTCTTCATATGATCCTTGAGCTGTTATCTCACCACCATTACTTCCGGCTTCAGGACCAAGATCAATAATATGATCTGCATTTTCCATTGTTTCTGTGTCATGCTCTACAACAATAACAGTATTACCTAGATCTCTTAATCTTTTTAATGCATTAATAAGTTTTACATTGTCTTTTTGATGTAAACCAATTGAAGGTTCATCCAAAACATATAATACGCCTGTCAAACCAGATCCAATCTGTGAGGCTAATCTTATTCTTTGTGCTTCACCACCTGATAATGTTCCAGATTCCCTTGATAATGTTAAATAATCTAAACCAACGTTAAGAAGAAAATTTAATCTTTCATTAATTTCTTTTAAAACATGTTCAGCAATTTTAAATTGTCTTTTATCAAGGTTATTTTCTAAATTTTTAAACCATTCTGCTGCATCTAAAATAGATTTTTTTGTTACTTCACTAATATTAAGATCATTGATTTTAACACATAATGCCTCTTCTTTTAATCTGTCACCATTACATGCCTCACATGCAGTATCGGATTGATATTCAGCAATAGCTTCTCTTTTCCATTCGCTATCAGACTCTAAAAATCTTCTTTCAAGATTATTAATTACACCTTCAAAAGTTTTTTTGTAAGAATATTTCTCATAACCGTCATCATAATTAAATTTAATCTCATCTTCATCTGAACCATAAAGAATAATATCTTTAATTTTTTTTGGTAATTTTTTCCATTTTTCATCTAAAGAAAAACCATAATGTTTTGCTAAAGACGCTAAAGTTTGAGCATAATATAATGTGGTTGATTTTGACCATGGTTCAATTGCCCCATCAGCTAAACTTTTTCTTTCATCAGGAACAACTAAATTTGGATCAACGTTTAATTTCATTCCAATTCCCTCACACTCTTCACAAGCCCCATAGGGACTATTAAATGAAAAAAGTCTTGGCTCAATTTCCTCAATTGTAAAACCGCTCACAGGGCAAGCGAATTTTGTAGAGTAAATTAATTTTTCAAGTTTTCTAAATTTTTGAGGAAGTGTTTCATCTTCATATTCGACAAAAACTAAACCGTTAGCTAAATTTACTGCCGTTTCAATACTTTCGGCCAACCTGTTACCAAGTTTTGAATTTAAAACTATTCTATCGACTAAGACTGAAATATCATGTTTAAGTTTTTTATCTAGATTGGGTGGTTTTTCTATATCATATAAAACATTATCTATTTTAATTTTTCTAAATCCTCTTCTCTTGTAGCTTAAAATATCTTTTTTATATTCACCTTTACGACCCCTTACCACTGGAGCGTAAATATATATTGTTGATTTTTTTGGTAATTTTTTAACTAAATCTACTATTTGTGTAATTGTTTGAGAGGTTATTGGTTTACCTGTAAATGGTGAATAGGGGATTCCTGCTCTAGCATATAATACTCTCATGTAATCATAAATTTCTGTTACTGTTGCAACAGTAGATCTAGGGTTTTTTGAAGTATTTTTTTGTTCTATAGCGATAGCTGGACTTAACCCTTCAATTAAATCAACATTTGGTTTTTTCATTTTATCTAAAAATTGACGTGCATAAGCAGATAAACTCTCTACATATCTTCTCTGACCTTCTGCGTAGATAGTATCAAAAGCTAAAGATGATTTTCCAGACCCAGACAGACCCGTTATGACCACAAATTTATCTTTTGGAATCTCTACAGTAACATTCTTCAAATTATGTTCTTTAGCGCCCTTAATAACTATCTTTTTCATCATAATTTTAGTTGCTTTGAGTTAATAAAATTAATATTCAGGATAATTGTGATATAATTCTAATTAACTAATTTAACAAATATTAAATATTATGGCTGGAAGTTTAAATAAAGTATTATTAATTGGTCGTTTGGGCGCAGATCCTGAAATTAAGCAAATGGTAAATGGCAAAAGCGTTGCAAGATTAAGCCTTGCAACAAGCCAATCTTGGAAAGACAAAAACACAGGTGAAAGAAAAGAGAAAACAGAGTGGCACCGTATAGTTGTATTTAACGAAGGTTTAGTAAATGTTGTTCAACAATATTTAAAAAAAGGAGCTCAAGTTTATGTCGAAGGACAACTTACAACAAGAAAATGGAAAGATGAACAATCGGGACAAGATAAATATTCAACTGAAATAGTTATACAAGGATATAATTCTTCACTTACGATGTTAGGCGGGGGAAATTCTGGTGGTGGAATTCAAAATGACACAACTCAACAAAATAATATTGAGGATTCTTCACAAGTGTCAGACATGGATGATGAAATTCCTTTTTAACTTCTATGAAAAATACTGAAGAGTTTAAAGATAAAAATATAAAATTAATCTCAATGCATGATGAGATGAGCTCATCATATCTTTCTTATGCAATGAGCGTAATTGTAAGTCGTGCTCTACCTGATGTTAGAGATGGATTAAAACCTGTTCATAGAAGAATTTTATATGCAATGTACAAAGGCGGATATGATTGGTCTAAACAATTTAGAAAATCTGCAAGAATAGTCGGAGATGTTATTGGTAAATATCACCCACATGGTGATCAATCTGTTTATGATGCTTTAGTAAGAATGGTACAAGATTTCTCTATGAGTTTACCGTTAATTCAAGGCCAAGGAAATTTTGGTTCGATTGATGGTGATCCAGCTGCAGCAATGAGATATACCGAAACTCGCTTGTCAAAAGTTTCTCAATATTTAATTGATGATATTGAAAAAAATACAATTACCTTCAAAAGCAATTATGATGAAACTGAGAAAGAACCTAGTGTTTTACCAGCACAGTTTCCAAATTTATTAGTAAATGGAGCTGGCGGTATCGCTGTTGGTATGGCAACAAGTATACCTCCACATAATTTAGGTGAAATTATAGATGGTACCTTAGCCCTAATAGATAACAAAGATATTAAAATTAGAGAATTAATGAAACATATACCTGGTCCAGATTTTCCAACTGGCGGTGTAATTATAGGTAAAGATATAATTAAACAAGGATATAACAATGGTAGAGGGTCCTTTAAGATAAGGGGTGAAATTTCAATCGAGCAACAAAAAAACGGACGTGAAAGACTTGTAATAACTTCTATACCGTATCAAGTAAACAAATCTGTTTTAAATGAAAGGATTGCTCAATTAGTAAGAGAAAAAAAGATTGAAGGAATAAGAGATATTAGAGATGAGTCTAACAGAGAAGGTATTAGGGTAGCAATAGATTTAAGAAACGGTGTAGAACCAGAAACTATAAAGAGACAATTATATAAAAATACTCAAATAGAGAGTTCATTTGGTTTTAATACTTTAGCCATTGTTGAAGGGAAACCACAAACTTGCACACTAAAAGATTTTTTATCTAATTTTTTAACCTTTAGAGAAGATGTTGTAATTAAAAAAACTAAATTTGATCTCAAAAAAGCCGAGGAACGTGCTCATATATTAATAGGATTATCTGTTTCAGTTGAAAATTTAGATAAAATAATAAAAATTATTCGATCATCTAAAACACCTGATGATGCTAAAATATCAATTTTAAAAACTAAATGGAAAATAAATAAATCTCAAAAATTAATTTCTTTAGTTGAGGGAAAAAAAGGCAAAAACCTCTATTCTTTATCTGAACAACAAGTTTTAGCTATTTTAGAATTAAGACTTCAAAAATTAACTGCATTAGGGATAAATGAAATCGAAGTTGAAATTAAAAAATTAGCTGAATTAATAACTAAATATAAAAAGATTATTTCATCAAAAAAAGAACTTTTAAAAGTAATCAGTGAAGAGTTAAAAAATATTAAAGAGAAATTTGCTATCCCAAGAAGAACTAAAATTATAGATGCTGTTTTAAATTACGATATTGAGGAAACAATCCAAAAACAATCAGTAATAATTACAGTTACCTTGCAAGGATACATAAAAAGAGGTTCTCTAGATGGAGTAAAAAAACAAAAAAGAGGTGGTAAGGGAAAATCAGGCATAACAACTAGAGATCAAGATTCTGTAGTTCAAACATTATCTGTAAATACCCATACATCAGTTCTCTTCTTTTCTACTGAGGGTTTAGTTTATAAGATCAAAGCATGGAAAATCCCAGAGGGCTCATCATCATCTAAAGGTAAGTCTTTATTTAATATTTTACCTTTAAAGAGTCACCAAGCAATAAGCTCAATTATGCCAATGCCTGAAGAAGAAACAGACCTAAAAAATTATCAAATAATTTTTGCTACTGCACAGGGAAAAGTAAGAAAAAATAGTTTAGAAGATTTTTCATCGATTAATGCATCTGGAAAAATTGCGATGAAATTAGATAATAATGATAAAATTGTTGGTGTAAAAATCTGTAAAGATGATCAAGATGTAATTTTAAGCACAAAATTTGGAAAATGTATTAGATTTGAAGTCAAAAAGTTAAGAGTTTTTAAAGGCAGATCTTCAAAAGGAATTAAAGGAATAGAGTTAGCAATAAATGATGAAATAGTATCTTTATCAGTTATTGATAATGATAAAGTTAATAAAAATGGAAAAAAATCAAAAGATGAAAAATCTGAATTAAAAGCAAAAGAAAAATTTGTATTATCAATAAGTGAAAATGGTTATGGAAAAAAGACTTCACATACTGATTACAGAGTTACTAACAGAGGCGGAAAAGGCATTATAGGAATAGTAAATTCACCAAGAAATGGGAATATTACTTCATCCTTTCCTGTTTTTGAAGGTGATGAAATTTTAATTTCTACCAATAAAGGTAGGGTTATAAGAGTAGCTGTTAAAGAAATTAGAACTGCAGGTAGAAATACCCAAGGTGTTAGAATAATTAAGTTATCAGGAGAAGAAAAAGTTGTTTCAGCAATTAAAATTGATGATAATTTAATTTAATGAGTAAAATTGCAATTTATCCTGGAACATTTGATCCGATTACTTTCGGACATATAGATGTAATAAAAAAATCATTAAAATTATTTGATAAAATAGTTGTAGGTGTCTCAGATGAAAGTAACAAAAATTATCTATTTAATTCTGAAGAAAGAATAGAAATAGTAAATAAAGCTTTATTTAAAGATCTAAAGTTAAATAGAAAAAAAATAAAAGTAGTCTCATTTGGCTCTTTAACCACTGATTTATGCAAAAAATATAAATCAAACATTATTTTAAGAGGATTAAGAGCTGTATCTGATTTTGAATATGAATTTCAATTAGCCGGTATGAATAGAAAATTAAACCAAAATATAGAAACAATTTTTTTAATGTCTGATGTAGAAAATCAAATCATCTCATCTAGATTTGTTAAAGAAATTGTTAAATTAAAAGGTGATATAAAAAAATTTACTACAAAAAGTACAATTCAGTCGTTAAAAGATAAGTATGAATAAATTTTTTATAAAATTACTTATTTTGTTTTTTTTAATTACAAATCAATCAATAGCTAAGGAGAATATAATGATATTAAAACTAAAAGACGGTGACGTTAAAATAGAGTTATTTGAAGACGTTGCGCCAAATCATGTTAAAAGAATTAAGGAATTAGCAAATAGTGGTAAATACGATAACGTTGTTTTTCACAGAGTTATAGATGGATTTATGGCTCAAACAGGGGATGTTAAATTTGGAAATTCAGAATCAAAAGATTTTGATCTTAGAAGAGCTGGAATGGGTGGATCGGATTTTCCTGATTTAGAGCAAGAATTTAATAGTCTACCACATGATAGAGGAACTTTATCAATGGCGAGAGCTCAAGATCCAAACAGCGCAAATAGTCAATTTTTTATTTGCTTTCAGCCAGCTCCTTTTTTAGATCGTCAATATACAGTTTTTGGAAAAGTGATCGAGGGAATGGAATTTGTTGATAAAATAAAAAGAGGCGATCAAAATAATAACGGTGCTGTAACTGATCCAGATAAGATTATTAGTTTCAAATCTCAATAATTTTATTAATGGCATTAAAAAAATTTGCCTTTAACGTTTTAAAAAAAGATAAATTTGCTAGGTGCGGTTTAATCGAAACACATCGTGGTAATATACAAACCCCAACTTTTATGCCTGTTGGGACTCAAGCTACTGTAAAAGCTTGCACTATAGATGATATTAAAAAAACAGGTTCTGAAATAATACTTTCAAATACTTATCATTTAATGATACGCCCTGGTGTTGAAAGAATTGAGTCTGCTGGTGGACTTCATAATTTTATGAATTGTGATTTGCCTATTTTAACTGACTCTGGTGGTTTTCAAGTAATGTCTCTTTCAAAATTGAATAAAATTGATAGAGAGAAGGGTGCAATATTTAACTCCCATGTTGATGGTAAAAAATTTTATTTAAGCCCAGAGGAGAGTATAAGAATACAATTAGGTTTAAATTCAGATATTTTAATGATCATGGATGAATGCCCCAAGAAAACTAATGACTATAATCTTATTAAAAAATCAATGGATTTATCACTCTACTGGGCCGAGAGATCTAAATTTGCTTTTGGTACTAATCCTCACAAAGCTTTATTTGGAATTGTTCAAGGAGGTTTATTTAAAGATTTAAGACTTAAGTCACTTGAAGAATTAGTTAAAATTGGTTTTGATGGCTATGCTATTGGAGGATTAGCAGTAGGAGAAACACAAAACGAAATGTTTAATGTTTTAGATGATATTAAAGAATATTTACCTATAGAAAAGCCTCACTATTTAATGGGTGTTGGAACACCATCTGATATTTTAGGTGCCGTCAAAAGAGGTATAGATATGTTTGATTGTGTGCTACCTACCAGATCAGGAAGAACAGGTTTAGCATTTACATGGAATGGAAGATTAAATATTAAAAATAATAAGTATCAAAATGATAATACCCCACTTGATCCTAGTTGTGAAAATCTTAACTTAAACAAATATTCAAAAAATTATCTAAATCATTTATTTAATACTAATGAAATATTGGCTTCTATGTTATTGACCCTACATAATATTAATTTTTATCAAGAATTAATGTCTGAGATTAGAAAAAATATTAATTTTGGCACATATAATGAATTTCACGATAAATACATAGATAAGTTGTAGTTATAGCAACTGTGCCATTTTGTATGAATAATCATATTAAATTCCTTAATTTACCAACCTTAATTGATCAAAACTTTTAAATTCAACGAATTGAAAAATAAAAATTTATCTGTATACACACATTATTCATTTAGAAAAAATGAATCAATTTTGTGGGCCGTTAGCTCAGTTGGTAGAGCAATTCCCTTTTAAGGAATGGGTCGATGGTTCGAGTCCATCACGGCTCACCATTAATTTTGATTTAGGTCAAATTTATCGGTGGATAATCCAATATTATTTCGCTCATCCATTCGTTTAATTGTTTAATACGAGTATCAGAAGATGGATGGGTGCTCATAAATTCTGGTGGTTCTTTTCCCTTATTTGCTGCTTTCATTCTTTCCCAGATTTTTACTGTTTCTCTAATATCATAACCAGATAAAGAAGAAAAAATCATACCAAGATAATCAGCTTCACTCTCCTGTTTTCTATTAAATGGATTCATTATTCCTAGTTGAGCTAATAATCCAACAGTATCCATTCCGGTAGTTCTATTTATATCAGATAATACACCACCACTTGCAATATCTATAATTCTTGCTCCAGTATTTAATAAAACACCTCGACTTGCTCTTTCAACAGAATGTTTTGCTACTGCATGAGCAACTTCATGACCCATAATTGCTGCTAAACCATTTTTATTTTTGGTTACATCAAGTATACCTGTATAAACAGCAATTTTCCCTCCAGGCATGCACCATGCATTTCTAACTTTTTTATTTTCAATTAAAATATATTCCCAATCAAAATTTGCTGTTGGATCATTTAAATTTGCTCTATAAAAATATTCGCTAATCGAATCTTCCATTCTTTTTCCAATATCTTTGATTTCATTTAACGTTTTTATATCATTACTCATCTTTTCTTTTTTTTTGACTTTCTCATAAATTTGCGCAGCTTGTGCATTTAATTTTGCTTCAGGTATAATTTTTAATTGTTTTCTGTCAGTTATTGGTGCCGAAGAGCAAGAATGTAAAAAAAGACTACCACAACCACAACCTACATATGTCAAAAATTTTCTTCTATCCATAAGTAACTAAAATTGATAATAATATTTTAACATGAATCTTAATAACAAAATCTTAATTGTATTATTTATCATTGCAATTGTTTTTGTTGTATATGCTAGTTATAAATAATTGAAAATATGTCAAAAAAAGGCTCAAAAAAATCTTTTTCTTTAACCTTGAGAAATTATTTTATTACTGGGGTAGTTGTATTAATACCAATTGGTTTTACTCTATATCTTACAAAGATTTTAATTGGTATCTCATCCAATTTGATACCTAAAAATATAAATCCTAATAGTTATTTACCATTTAATATACCTGGTGTTGAAATTGTTATTTCAATTTTACTTATAACTATCGTAGGTGGACTTTCTTTATCATTTTTTGGAAGAAGAATACTTAAATTAATAGATGACTTGTTTAAAAGAATTCCTTTTTTAAGAACAGTTTATTCCGCAATTGTTCAAATGACAGAAACTTTTTCTAAAAAAGATGACGGAAAAAGAAGTGTAGTTTTAATTGAGTATCCGCGAAAAGGAGTATGGGCAGTTGGTTTTGCAACAAAAGAAAATAAAGGTGAAATGGCTCAAAAAACTGGCAAGAATTTAATAAATGTTTTTGTTCCAACAACACCAAATCCAACTAGTGGTTTTTTACTAATGTTTCCAATAGAAGATGTTATATATTTAAACATGTCTTTTGAAGAGGCTTCTAAATTCATAGTATCAGCAGGCACTTCAACTAAAAAATCTTAGGCAATATCATTAATTATATCAGCTCTATCGTATAATTTTACTAAAGGTTTGAATTTACTTATATCTTCATTAGATTTTTCTATTCTTCTCATTTCCTCTTCAGCTAATAAGAAAAGATCACTGTTTTGAATTGGATCTGCTAACTTAAAATTTTTTATACCACTTTGTTTAAATCCCAAAATATCTCCAAACCCTCGTAATTTCATATCCTCTTCAGATATTAAGAAACCATCATTAGTGTCTTTTAAAATTTTTATTCTTTTTTTTGCGTTTTCGCTTAGATTTGATTTAAACATTAATATACATGTAGAGTCTTTATCTCCACGACCAACTCTACCTCTTAATTGATGAAGTTGAGATAAACCAAATTTGTTAGCGTTTTCAATTATAATAGTATTTGCATTTGGAAAATCTATTCCAACCTCAATAATCGTTGTAGAAACCAAAATCTTAAATTTATTATTTAAAAAATTGTTAAGTATTTCATTTTTTTTATCTACATCAGTTTTTCCATGAAGCAAACAAACTTGATTTGGAAACTTGCTTTCTAAATATTCATACTTTTTAACAGCAGATGAGTGATCCAACTTTTTAGATTCTTCAATTAATGGACAAACCCAAAAAATTTGATTTCCTAAGTTAATTTCTTTTCTTATAAATTTTAAAACATCTTCAATTTTAACCTCTAATTTACTATATGTTTTAATCGGTTTTCTATTTTTAGGTTTTTCTCTAATTATTGAAATATCCATATCACCATAAATTGTCATTGTTAGAGTTCTAGGTATAGGTGTTGCTGTCATTAATAATACATCACAATTTGGTCCACCTTTATCTGACAATCTTTTTCTTTGACTCACTCCAAACTTATGTTGTTCATCTATAATTATTAATCCTAATTTTTTGAAAATTACTTTTTTTTGAAAAATTGCGTGTGTACCAAAAATAATATCTATTTTATTATTTTCTAATCTTTGAAGTATTTCTTTTTTTACCTTGTATTCTGATTTTCCAGAAATAAGGTCTATATTCATATTTTTAGGAAATAATTTTTTTGCTAGATTAAAATGTTGTCTTGCTAGAATTTCCGTAGGAGCCATAAAAGCAACCTGGAAACTAGAATTTATACTATTTATTGCTGCTAAAAGAGACACTATTGTTTTTCCACTACCAACATCTCCTTGCAAAAGTCTAAACATTTTATTTGATGAACTTAAGTCTTTGTTTATTTCGTTAAGTGATTTTTGTTGATCATCGGTAAGAGAAAAATCTAATTTATTAATTATAGAATTTTGTTTATTTAAATTGATAACTTTATTTTTTTTTTTTATTTTTTTTATTTTTTTTCTTATTTCAGAATTAACAAGAAATGTTGAAAATATTTCATCAAAAGCAAGTCTTTGATAGAAATTTGATTTATAATTTCCAATATTTTCAGGTTTATGAAGTTCTTTAATTGAGCTATTCCAACTTATATTTTTAAATTTAGATAAAATATTTTTAGAATGCCATTCATTAAAAACTGGTAAATTGTTAATTATTTGATTTAAGATTTTATTATATATTTTTTCAGAAATACCTTCAGTTAATGAGTATTTATTATGAGTTTGCTTGATTAAAGAAGAATCCTCAGAAACATATTTTGGATTTGTAATTTGGTATTTATTCCTGAAATGACCTATTTTACCACTAACAGTAATTTCTTTTCCTAATGGAAGTATTTTTTTAATGTATCCTTCATAACTATTAAAAAAAATACAATCTATTTCACCAGTTTCATCACTACATAAAACTCTATTTGGTAATTTCCTTATTCTAGGGAAGTTATACTTTTGTGGAATTATAGTTACTGTTTGTATTTCACCAATTTTTAAATCTTTTATTTTTGATGACAAGCTTCTATCTGTATAAGATTTTGGAAGTTTCCATAGTAAATCAAATAAATTATTAATATTTTTCTTCTTTAATAAATTTTTTGTTTTAGTTCCTACACCTTTTAAAGAACTTAAATCTGACAATAAATATTCATAATTTGTTTTATTATTCATTAATTACTAATATATTCTAATTATCATGATCAACATAGATGAATTAAAAAAAAAAATTATTTACCGATCTAATTATAGAGGTACAAAAGAAATGGATAATCTTTTAGGTGCATTTACAAAAAAATATATAAATAATTTAAATGAAAATGATCTTCTTGATTTAGAAAAACTACTAAATATTGATGACACTAATTTGTATAATTTTTACAATGGTTTTAAAACCGATTTTGAATTTGAAAATAACAATATCAATTTATTATACAAAAATTTTAACTATACAAAAAAATGATGGCGGAGAGACTGGGATTCGAACCCAGGAAAGAGTTGCCCCTTTGCCGGTTTTCAAGACCGGTGCTTTCAACCGCTCAGCCATCTCTCCGTGAGCAAGGTTTTATAATTATAATTATTTAATTCAACCATAAAATAGTCTAATAAACTTATTAATTGCAAGCATCATGATTTCCTATGAATAAAGAATTTAACAAAGGCTTATTACTTGCTGGTCTTGGATCTTTCTGGTGGGGTTTTTTTGGTGTAATTTATTTTAAATATATTGCTTATATTGGGTATATTGAATTAGTAGTTCATAGATGTTTATGGACCGCGTTTACTTTAGTTCTGACTACTTTTTATTTCTCTAAATGGAATGTTTTTTTTAAAATTGTAAAAAATAAATTAAATTTATTTTATTTATTTATCTCAGGATTTTTAATTTTTATAAATTGGGGTGCATGGATATATGCTATAGCAACAAATAGAATTATAGATGCAAGTTTTGGATATTTTATAATGCCCATTTTAAGCGTAATGCTTGGTTATCTTTTTTTTAAAGAAAAACTTAATAAAAAGAGAATCTTTTCAATTCTATTAGTTATTCTATCAATTCTTTTTTTAATAATAGTAAGCATTAAATCGTTACCTTGGGTTGGTTTAATTGTTGCTTTAAGTTGGGGGTTTTACAATCTTGTTAGAAAAAAAATAAACGTTGATACTGATATAGGACTTCTTATAGAAAGTTTATTTATATTACCATTTGCACTGTTAGCTTTTTATTTGATAGTAAGCAAAGGGTATAATGATTTTCAATTATCTGATCCATCGATGATGCTATTTATTTATCTTGCAGGACCTATGACTGTCATACCTTTATTTTTATATGTTAGGGGAGTTGAAATCTGCGGTTTAGGACCGACTGGCATGATATTTTATATAACTCCTACTTTTCAGTTTTTATTAGGATATTTTTATTACAACGAGCCTTTTTCAATAACAAAATTAGTTAGTTTTATTTTTATTTGGATTGCTGTAATTATATATTTGAAGGATTTACATGAAACTAATTAATTTTTTTTTATTTTTTATTTTTATTTCTATTAATTTTTCATTTGCTGATATCAATAAAGAATTTGAAAATTGGAAATTGAATTTTAAAAAAATAGCTTTAGAAAATAATATTTCAGAAAAAACATTTGATATAGTTATGTCTGATACTAAATTTTTATCAGATGTAATAAAATATGATAGGTATCAACCTGAATTTTATGAGGATACTAAAACTTATATTTCAAAAAGAACATCTTCAAATAAAGTTTCGTTAGGAAAAAAATTTTATGAAAAAAATTTATCGTTAATTAATAACATTGAAAACGAATTTAATATAGAGAGAGAGTTACTATTAGCTCTAATGGGAATAGAAACTAATTTTGGCACGTATGTTGGTAAAATGGATATTTTATCCTCCTTGGCAACTTTAAGTTTTGATAAAAGAAGATCAGAATTTTTTACAAATGAATTATTAATACTTTTGCGATTAATAGAAAATAAACAAATAGATTATAAAACGTTATATGGATCTTGGGCAGGTGCTTTTGGTTTTTTTCAATTTATGCCATCAACAATGAAAAATTATGCAATTGACCATGATGGTAATGGATATATAGATTTAAAAAATAATAATGATGCTTATGCTTCCGCATCAAACTATTTAAATCAAATAGGTTGGAAAAGTGAGAATCCTTGTTTTTATAGAATTGATTTATCAGAGAATATACCAAGTAAATATTTGAACATTTCTGCAAAAAAACTTCATGATAAAAAAAAATTAAAATATTTTAGAAAATTTATTAAAAATAATAATCAAATAGATAAAAAGTATAACGCTTTAAAAGTAGCGATTATAACTCCAGATAAAGACATCATACCTGATGCCGAAACTTTAAATCCAGCTTATATCGTGTTTGATAACTATGAGATAATATTAAAATGGAATAGATCATTGCGATTTGCTCTAGCTGTTTGTACATTAAAAGATAAATTTAAAAATGAGCTTTAAAAAACTAATCTTAATTCTTTCTATACTTTTTTTATCTGCATGTAATCAATTTGATCAAAATAATAAAAACTTAGTTTATATTAGTGATCAAAAGTATAGTAATACTGGATTTGCTTTAATTTATGATGATGATTTAAAAAAAGAAAAAAAAATATCTAAAAAAATTGATAATAGATCTCTTTTAATTTTTCATAATAAAATTAAAAAAAATTCATTTGTTAAAATTACAAATCCCGTTAATGATAAGTCAATTATAGCTGAAGTAATCTCTAATAATGTTTCATTCTCATCTTTTTACAACTCTGTAATTACGCAACGAATTGCTGAGGAGTTATCACTTGACCCTAAAGAACCTTATATTGATCTTGTTTTAATTTCAAAAAGTTCAACATTTGTAGCTAAAAAAGCAAAGACTTTTGATGAAGAGAAAAGTGTAGCTGAAAAAGCTCCTGTTGATGGAATTACCATAGATAATCTGGGAAAAGAAATAAATAAAGAAGTCAAAATAAAAAAACATAAATTTTTATATTCAATAAAGATTGCTGATTTTTATTACAGAGACTCAGCAGAAAGTATGATTGATAGAATAAAAGATGAGACAAATATAAAAAAATCTGTAATTAAGAAATTATCTAAAACTAAATATAGGGTATTATTGGGTCCATTTAATGATATAAAAAAACTAGAAAAATCATTTAATGAAATAAAAGTATTAAATTTTGAAAATATAGAAATATTAAAAGATGTTTAGAATATTATTAATTATAATTTTTTTTAGTTTCTCATTAGCAAATGTTTCAAAAGCTAGTTTTGATGTAAAGGCAAGAACTGCAATATTACAAGATTATCATTCTGGAGAAATTCTGTATGAAAAAGAGCCAGATATTTCAATTTATCCAGCTTCTATGACAAAAATAATGACAGCAATTATTGCTTTTGATCTAATAAAATCAGGCGATCTTAATTTAGACGAAAAATTTATAATATCAGAGAGAGCTTGGAGATTATCTACATCTGGATATTCGTCGATGTTTATAATGGTAGGCGATGAGGTCTCTGTAGAAAACTTATTGAGAGGTATTATCGTTGCCTCAGGCAATGATGCATGTATAGCATTAGCCGAAGGTATAGCAGGTACTGAAGAAGAATTTGCAATTTTAATGACTGCTAAAGCAAAAGAATTAGGGATGGATAATACAAATTTTTCTAATTCATCAGGAATTAATGACCCTGATAATTATTCAACTGTTAGAGATATTTTAAAAATGTCTAGATATTTAATTAAAGAACATCCTGAATTTTATAAAATGTTTGCTGAAAAAGAATTTACGTGGGATAGAACAGGGGGTGATCCAATAACACAAGGAAATAGAAACCCTTTGCTTTACAAAAATCTTGGAGCAGATGGAATAAAAACTGGTTATTTAGCTGTTGAAAAATATTCTTTAGCATCATCAATAGAAAGAAATGGCAGAAGATTGATTGCTGTTGGAAGTGGTTTTAATTCAAAAAATGCTAGATCTAAAGAGAGCACAAAATTACTTACTTTTGGTATTACCAACTATGATCTAGTAGAAATAGCTAAAGCCAATAAACCTATACACAAAATTGATGTTTGGTTAGGAAAAGAGAATAGTGTGGAAGCATATACAAAGGAAGATATTTATAAAACAATCAAAAAAGCGAAAAAAAAACTTTTAAAAGTTGTTGTAAAGTATGATGGACCAGTCGAAGCACCAATTGAAAAAGATCAAAAAATAGCCACTCTAAGAGTTGTTTATGATCAAGAACTTGTTGGTGAGTATGACTTACTTTCATCGAAAAAAATTAAAAAAGTTAATTTTTTTACAAGATTAATAAAATCAATTAATTATTTAATTTGGGGTGATGTCTAAAAAACCCATCATTGTTTTTGAGGGTATAGAGGGTAGTGGCAAAACTCATCACATTAATAAAGTATCTAAATATTTAGATAAAAATAAAATTAAATACATAAAAATAAGAGAACCAGGTGGAAGTCATAATTCTGAAAAAATAAGGAGATTAATTTTAAATAAAAAATCTAATTTTAACATATATACTGATTTACTTTTATATTTAGCAGCACGTAGTGAAAACATAAATCTTATAAAAAAATCATACAAAAAAAAAATTATTTTGATTGATAGATTCACAGATTCAACTATTGCATATCAGCATTATGGTATGGGTGTTGATTTAAAAATTATAAATATCATAAATAAATTTCTATTAAAAAACATTAAAGTCAACTTTACTTTTCTCAATGTTGTAAATAAAAAAAATCTATTTCAAAGATTAAAAAATAGAAAATCTTTAAATAGATATGATAAGTTTGATATGAATTTTTATAATAAAGTTCAAAAAGGTTTTTTAAAATTATCTAAATCGAATAAAAAATTATACAAAATAATTGATTCTAATTTAGATATAAAAAAAAACGAAGATTTAATAATTAATCAAATAAAAAAATTAATTAAATGAATTTAAATCCCTCAACTCAAATAAATTTATTTGAGCACAAAGAAATTTTTAATCAATTATACAAATTATCTAAAAACGATACTTTGCCTAATAAAATTCTTTTATCTGGTGAAAAAGGTATTGGAAAATCAACATTGGCATATCATTTAATCAATTTTGTATTGTCAGAAAATGAAGAACATCCCTATGATTATGTGAATAATATAATTAATCCAGCAAATAAGTCATACAAACTTATACTAAATAAATCTAACCCAAATTTTTACTTAATTGATGTCTTAGAAGAAAAAAAAAATATTGATATAAATCAGATTAGGGAATTGATAATAAATCTAAACAAATCCTCATTTAATAATAAAAAAAGATTTGTTTTAATTGATAATATTGAATTGTTAAACTTAAATTCTATTAATGCTTTGTTAAAAATTTTAGAAGAACCTAATGAAAATATAAATTTTATTCTAATAAATAATAATAAAAGAGTGCTACCAACTCTTAAATCCAGATGTTTAAATTTCAAAGTTTTTTTGACAAAAGATCAGTCTATTAGAATTGTTAATCAATTACTTAACGATGATATAAATACTTTAATCAATAATAAGTTATTTGATTATTATGCTACTCCTGGAAAATTATTTAAATTAATAAAGTTATCTGAAGAAAATGACTTAGACCTTGCTAAATTTGATTTAAATACAACTCTCACAACTATAATAAAAGATAAAATTTATAAAAAAGATAAATCTATAACTGAAATCATTTATTCTTTGATTGAACTTTATTTTAGAAATAATATATCTAGTGAAAATATTAGTTTACTAAAGTCATATCATTATTTTTTAGAAAAAATTAATAACACTAAAATTTATAATTTAGATGAGGAAACATTATTTATGGAATTTGAGGATAAAATTTTAAATGGATAAGACTTTTTATATTACCACACCTATTTACTACCCATCAGCTAAGCCTCATATGGGTCATGCATATTCAAGTATTATTGCAGATTTTTTTGCAAGATTTAAAATAATTGATGATTATCATGTTCATTTTCTTACTGGTACAGACGAACATGGATTAAAAATTCAAAGATCTGCGGAAAAAGTGGGGAAGGAGCCTCTAGCGTTTTGCGATCAAATTAGTCAAACCTTCAGAGATCTTTCGGATACTTTGAATTTATCAAATACTGATTTTATAAGAACTACAGAAGCTAGGCATAAAAAAACGGTTCAACATCTTTGGAATGAACTTGAAAAAAATGATGATATATACTTATCAAACTACTCTGGATGGTATTCAGTATCAGATGAAGCCTTTTATAACGAAGACGAAATCGAGGAATTAGACGGAAAAAAAATTGCTATATCATCAAAATCTCATGTTGAATGGATTGAGGAAGAATCTTATTTTTTTAGACTTTCAAAGTGGGAAAAACCGTTATTAGAATATTATGAAACTAATCCAGATTTTATTGCTCCACGTTCTAGGAAAAATGAAGTTATTAGTTTTGTAAAAAGTGGTCTGAAAGATCTTTCTGTTAGTAGAAAAAGTTTTTCATGGGGCATACCTGTTCCAAATAATAAAAACCACGTGATATATGTTTGGCTAGATGCTCTGACAAATTATTTGAGTGCATTAAACTATCCTAATACAAATGATGATTTGTTTAAAAAATTTTGGCCAGCATCAATACATTTAATAGGAAAAGATATACTTAGATTCCATGCTGTTTATTGGCCTGCCTTTTTATTAGCAGCAAAAATTGATTTACCAAAGAGAGTTTTCGGGCACGGATGGATATTATCAGGGGAAGAAAAAATGTCTAAATCTAAAGGAAATATTCTTGATCCACTTGAAATAATTAAAGAGTATGGTCTAGATCCTTTAAGATACTACTTAATTAAGGAGGTTTCTTTTGGGAATGATGGAAATATATCTCAAGAAAGACTAGAAGATTGTATTAATAGTGATCTAGCTAATAATTATGGAAATTTATGTCAGCGTGTAACCGCTTTTGCAATAAAAAATTGTAATGGAAAAATTCCATTAGAAGTTAAATTTCAAGATGAAGATTTATCAATACTAAATAAGTATAAAGATAATTTAGATAATATTAGGTCACAAATTGATAATCAAAATATTAATTTTTACATTGATTATATTGTAAATTCACTTTTTGAAGCTAACAAATATTTTAATGATCAAGAACCATGGAAAAAGAAAGACGATAAAATTAGATTAAATACTATTGTTTACACTACTTTAGAAATTGTAAGAAAAATAAGTTTTTTACTATATCCAATTATTCCTGAATCTTCTTTAAAGGCATTAAAGATTTTTGACATTGAAGAAAAAGATGTAAAATTAAATACTGTTTCAAATAATGAGTATTTAATAAAAGGAAATAGTATTCATAAAATAGACATACTTTTTAAAAAAATAGAGAAAACTAATGATTGATTCACATTGTCATCTAGATCATGAACCATTATTAAGTGATTTAACTAATGTAATACAAAGATCAAAAGAAGTGGGTATAGAAAAATTACTTACTATCTCAACTTCGTTTGAAAGTTTTTCTAGAGTAAAAGATTTAATTAATAAAGATGAGATGATCTATGGTACTATTGGCATTCATCCTCATGAAAGCTCCACAGATATTATCACTTCAAAGCAGATCATAGAAAGTCTCAATGAAAACTCAAAAATCATTGGAATTGGAGAAACTGGATTAGATTTTTATTATAATAATAGTGAAAAAGAAAAGCAGATAGCAAGTTTTAAAGAACATATAGATGCATCTATAAAAACTAATATTCCATTAATTGTTCATTCAAGAGATGCTGAAAAAGAAACTTTTGACATTTTAAATGAATATAAAAATGAAAACCTTAAAATTTTGATGCATTGTTTTACTGGGTCTAAAGAATTTTCAGAAAAACTAATGACTTTAAATTCATTCTTTTCAGCAAGTGGCATCATTACTTTTAAAAACTCTTTGGATTTACAAGATACGTTCAAATCTATTCCAATTGATAATATCTTAATTGAGACAGATAGTCCTTTTTTAGCACCCGTTCCTAAAAGAGGAAAAAAAAATGAACCATCATTCATTGATTTTACTGCTGCAAAATTAGCTGAAATTAAAAATATATCCAAAGAAGATCTTATCAAAAAAACTACAGATAACTTTAATAAACTTTTTTTTAATTGAAATTAATGCAATTTATTATTTTAGGCTGTGGTAGTTCAATGGGTGTACCAAGACCAGATGGTTTTTTTGGAAATTGCGACCCTAATAATAAAAAAAATTATAGAACAAGATGTTCAGCTTTAATAAAAACCACAGATGAAAATATCCTCATAGATACATCTCCTGATCTACGTCAACAACTTTTAAGACATAAAATAAAAAAAATTAATAAAGTGTTATATTCTCATATGCATGGGGATCAAACTCATGGAATAAATGATCTAAGATCTTTTTATATAAACAGCAGAAAGCAACTTGACGTTTACGCTGATAAATATACTTCTAAATACCTTAATTCTACATTTTCTTATATTTTTAAAAGTTATTCAAAAGAATATCCTGCAACTCTTAAACTTAATAAACTTCCAAAAAAAATATTTACAAAAAAAAATAATAAAAAGATTGGTATTCAATCAATTATGGTTGAACATGGTAATGTTAAATCAAATTGCTTTATAATTGATAAAAAATTAGCGTATATAAGTGATGTAAGTAAAATTTATAACAAAGATCATAAGTATTTTAAAAATCTAAAATATTTAATCATTGATTGCTTGTGGTACAATTTTCATCCTTCCCACTTTAATTTAGAGTCTTCAATGGCTATAATTAAAAAATTTAAACCTAAAAAAGCTATTCTTACAAACTTGTCACCAGTATTAGATTATAAGGTACTAAAAAAAATGCTTCCTAAAAATATTATTCCAGCACATGATGGATTAACTATAAACTTATAAGATATTTTCTATAGCTTTAATTATTTTTTTTGACATTGGTTTTGTCATTGATGCAAATGTATCTTCTATTTTGCCTTCTTTATTAATTAGAATTTTATGAAAATTCCATTTAGGGACAGCAGATTTTCCATGATTTTCTTTTGCCCATTTAAAAATTTCATGTGAATTTTTGCCTTTTACCTCTGTAATAGTTGTAAGAGGAAAATTAATATTAAAATTTACTTCACAAAACTCTTTTACATCTGCATCATTATTTTTTTCTTGATTAAATGAATTAGATGGAACACCAAGAACAATCAAACCTTTTTCTTTATATAAATCCCACAATTCCTGTAATTCATCATATTGTTTAGTAAACCCGCAATAACTTGCTGTATTCACAACTAAAATAACTTTATTTTTGTAATCTTTAAAATTAATTGTCTCACCAGTTATACTCTCTATGCTGAAGTCATAAATTTTTTTTTCATAGTTTGCACTTGCTGAAGTTTTAAAAAAAAACATAATTATAGATAACAGAAATATTACTTTTCTCATTTACTCGGTTTATTGGGAGTAAGTAATATCAAAAAATAACCAAATAAAGTGGATAACAATGACCCAGTTAATACACCTATTTTTACACCATCCATATATTGCATGTTTTCAACAAAAGCTAAATTTCCAACAAATAAACTCATTGTGAATCCAATCCCAGTAAGTACTCCTACACCATAAAAATTATACCAACTTGTATCATTTGGCATTTGAGCCACTTTCAATTTTATTGATACATATGAGAAGACAAAAACACCTAATTGTTTACCAAGGAATAATCCTAATACTATTCCAAGGGGCACCTTATCAAGTAATGAAGCGAACGACAAACCTTCAAGAGATACTCCAGCATTTGCAAATGCAAATAAAGGCATTATTCCGAAAGCAACATATGGACTAATTGCGTGTTCAATTTTTATTAATAATGAAAAATCTTTTTCTTTTTTTCTATGAGGAATTGTCATAGCTAACAAGACACCAGCGATAGTAGCGTGTATTCCTGAGTTATGCGTAAAATCCCATAGAAATAGTCCCACAACCAAATAAGGTAGAAACTTTTTAATGTTAAATTTGTTAATTAATAACAAAACAATAAAAGCTAATAACATTAAAGTTAAATACTTAATACTCAAATCTCCAGAGTAGAATAGGGCAATAATTATTATTGCTCCTAAATCATCGATAATAGCTAATGCAGTTAAAAATACTTTTAATGATAAAGGAACTCTTTTACCCAACAAAGATAAAACTCCTAATGAAAATGCAATATCTGTAGCAGATGGAATTGCCCATCCATTTAAAGTTTCACTATCACCTAAATTTATAAAAACATAAAAAAGTGCAGGAACTAACATTCCTCCTACAGCAGCAATTATAGGCAATAAAGCTTGTTTAATATTAGAAAGTTCACCTTGTAAAAATTCTCTTTTAATTTCTAAAGTAACAAAGAAAAAGAAAATTGCCATCAAGGCATCATTGATCCAATGTAATACTGATAATTTTAATCCAAAATTATTAATACCTATGAATAAATACTTATTTAGAGTAGCAAAATATAAATCTGCTAGTCCAGAATTGCTTATAAATAATGCAATTATTGCAGCAAATAATAATACCAATCCACTTGCAGCTTCTAATTTAAAAAACCATCTAAAAGGCTTAGATATATAATTAATCATAAAAAATTAAATTAGGTCTATAATAAATAGTTTTATATCTTGCAATGTTTCAAAAAGGTTAAATAAAACAATTTCTAACCCAGGAAACACATTAATTATTGGGGTTTTTAGTGTATCTAGCAAAATAATTAGTGCTACAATTGATATAATAAATACAATCAAATATGAAAAAAATTTAAACCCCTTATTTTTATTTTCAAATTTTTTAAATTTGTTTGAAATTTCTTTTGATGTTTTATTTTTTATTACAGGTTCTATTTTTTTTTCTTTCTGAGAATTTTTGTTGAATTCTAGATTTTCACTTATTTCAATAGCTAGTTCTTTTTTGTCTTCAGAAATATTTTCATTTAATGTTAATGGTGCTTCGTTTTCAATTTTTGGTTTGTAAAACCAAACTTTTTCACATGACCCACATTGTAATTCTCGTCCTTCTTGAGGTATTAACGAACTATCAATTTTGAATTGTTTCTTTTCGCAAGGGCAAGTAATAATCATGCTTCGTTATATACCAGATTTTAACCAAATTTCTTTTAATTTTGGCTTCTTTATACATTGAAATTATCAATAACTGCTGTATTAGTACTCGGATCGGAGTGTAGCGCAGCCTGGTAGCGCATCTGGTTTGGGACCAGAGGGTCGCAGGTTCGAATCCTGCCACTCCGACCATCATTTATGAAAAGAGCTATTATTTACATTCCAAATAAAAATCCAATGCAATCAGGATTAGCAAAAAATGATAAATGGATTTTAGAATTTAAAACAAAAGATCCATCTAAAAATCCATTAATGGGTTGGGAAAGCTCATCCGATACTTTTACGGAACTAAAATTAGAATTTTCATCAAAGGAGCTAGCTATAAATTACGCAAAAAAGAAAAAAATTGATTTTGAATTAATTGAACCTAAAAAAAGAAAAACTGTTAAAAAATCGTACGCAGATAATTTTTTAAAATAATTAATGTTTAGATTCTTCACTCAAAAAAATTGGTTTTTATGGTCATGGATTGGTTCGGCTATCATTCTATCATCACTTTGGATACAAGTTAAAATAGATGTAAAAATAAATGAATGGTTTGGAGAATTTTATGACATGATTCAAAAAGCCCTTGGAGCACCAAATTCAATCACAATAGAGGAATACTGGGCTAGTTTATTGTCATTTATAACTTTAGCAGCCATGTATGTTGGTGTTGCTGTTGTTGTAAGTTTTTTTACCTCACATTATCTATTCAGATGGAGAACTGCGATGGTTGAGTGGTATCACAGCGTTTATGATAGAGCTAGAAAAATTGAAGGTGCAGCACAAAGAGTTCAGGAAGATACTATTAAATTTTCTAGAATAATGGAGTCCCTTGGTACAAGCTTAATTGAAGCTTTAATGATACTTGTTGAATTTATGCCTATTCTATTTGGGTTAAGTGTAGGAATACCTATATTTTTTTTTGGTGATTGGGATTATGGATTGATAGTAGGTGCTTTAATTTGGTCAGTTGGAGGGACAATATTTTTAATTTTTCTTGGTTTAATTTTGAGATTAGTTGGTGTTGAATATGATTTACAAAAAAAAGAAGCAGCCTATAGGAAAATACTTGTAATTGCTGAAGATGATGGAACTATAAGACCAAAAACTATAGAAGAATTGTTTGATGGAGTTAGAAGTATACATTTTTTAAGTTATATAAGATATTTATATTTTAATATTGGAAGAATTGCCTATTTACAGGCTAATGTTTTATCAGCATATGTTTTTTTAGCACCTGCTATAGTAGCTGGTGCAGTAACTCTTGGAGTTATGCAACAAATAATAAGAGCATTTGGTAGAGTTGAAGGATCAATGCAATATATTTTAAAAGCCTGGCCAACAATAATTGAACTTGCAAGTGTATATAAACGTCTAAGAGAATTTGAATCTAAAATAAATCAAGAAGACTTAATTGATGAAAAGGTTTAATGGCAATTGATAAAAAATTTATTGATCAATTTATAAATGTTACTTCAAAAGCAGCTTTAGCGTCCTACTATTTAGTAGGAAAAAAAGACAAAATTGCAGCAGATAAAGCTGCTGTAGATTCTATGAGAAGTGAATTAAATAATATTAATATTCAAGGTGAGATAGTAATAGGTGAAGGCGAACTAGACGAAGCTCCAATGCTATACATAGGTGAAAGATTGGGTAATAATATCTATGGTCCAGAATTTGATATAGCTGTTGATCCTTTGGAGGGAACTAATTTTGCAGCTAACAATTTACCTGGTTCTTTATCAGTAATAGCTATTACTGAAAAAAATAATTTGTTTAAAGCTCCTGAAACTTATATGGAAAAAATTTCCACTAGAGTTAAGGAAAAAAACCTTATTGATTTGGATTTTACAGTAAAGCAAAATATTTCTAATTTAAGTGATTATTTAAATAAAAATCCAGAAAATTTAACTGCATGCATTATGGATAGACCTAGACATAAAGAAATTATAGATGAGTTAAACAAATTAAAAGTTAATCTAAGATTAATTACTGACGGTGATATTTCAGGAGCTTTACTAGTTACCGAAGAAAAATATAATGTTGATATTTTTTTAGGTACAGGAGGTGGTCCAGAAGGTGTTCTTGCTGCAGCTGCTTTAGATGCATATAATTGTAATTTTCAAGGAAGGTTTTTGTTTAAAACAGAAATGGATAAAGCAAGGGCAAAAAAAATGGGAATAAATGATTTAACAAAAAAATATGAATTAAATGAAATTGTCACAGGAGATTCGATCTTTTGTGCGACAGGAATTACTTCAGGTGATTTAGTGGCGGGTATTGAAATACAAGGTAATGATTTCGTTTCAGAGACTTTAGTGACTCATAAATCATCAGGTCTTAAAAAGGTAATAAAACTAAAACAAAACTTGCAATGATATGCTTGATTAATTGTAAATTTTACAATAAAAAGCAGCAATTCGGTCCCTTCGTCTATCGGTTAGGACACGTGGTTTTCATCCTCGAAAGAGGGGTTCGATTCCCCTAGGGACCGCCATTAATTATATAACCTCTATGGTTTATTACGTATATCTTATCAAAACTTTAGATAGATACCCTAGTAAATCTTACGTTGGATACACTATTAATTTAAACAAAAGATTAGAGAAACATAATTTAAACTTAGGTGCTAAGTCAACTAGAGGTTATAAATGGGAATTTGTATATAAAAAAAAATTTTATTCGAAATCTAAAGCTCTTTCATTTGAATATAAACTAAAAAAGGATAGAAAAGAGCGGTTGAGATTATTATATGAATTTAAAAAAAAATCTTAATATAGCAACTATATTACCTTATAAAGAAAACTATACATTTGGAAAAGCATCAGCTGCTTCACTCTGGGTATCTGAATTTTTCAAAAAATCTAAATATAAAAAAAATAATATTATTTATGGCCATACAAAATCAAAAGATTATTTAAGTAAAAATTACAAAAATATAAATTTAAAAAATTTAAAATCAAAATTAAAGAGTACTACAAATGAATATGCAGAAAAACTAACAAAAGAACTAAAAAATAATGATAATTTTGATATTATCGAAGTGCACAACAGACCACAGTTGCTTTTTAAATTAATAAAAAATCTTAATAGTAAATTTATTTTTTATTTTCACAATGATCCCTTGTCTATGAAAGGGTCAAAATTAGTGAAAGAAAGATTAAAGTTATTAGAAAATGTTGAAAAAATTGTATTTGTAAGTGAATGGGTAAGAGAAAGATTTTTTTTAGATATAGATCAAAAATTGCAAACCAAAACAGAAGTTGTTTATCCAAGTGTAAATAAACAAAAGAAAATAAAAAAAGAAAAAAACATAATTTTTGTAGGAAGATTAAATTATTCTAAAGGTTATGATATTTTTAAAGATGCAATAATTAAAATACTTGAAAACTTTCCTAAGTGGAAAGCTTATTCATTAGGTGATGAAGATAGAAGAAATATTTATATTAATCATCCAAGACACAATGAGCTTGGTTTCGTTAATCACAAAAAAACTTTAAATATCTTAAATAGATCCGAAATAGCAGTAGTACCATCTAGATGGGAAGAGCCATTTGGTAGAACCTCATTAGAAGCTACATCTAGAGGATGTGCTACCATTATAAGTAATAGGGGTGGATTAAAAGAAACTACCGATGCTGCGGTTGTTTTAAAAAATCTAAATTCAAGTGAACTTTATATTGAGATTAAAAAATTAATTACAAATAATAAAAAAAGAAAAAAACTTCAATCTTTAAGTAGAAAAAATGTTAAACATTTAATTAGTAAAAATACCAAGATAATTGATCAAATCCGCGAAAGTTGTGTCCCTTTTTTTAACGTTAACCTGATTAAAAAAAAATTAAAAATAATTAATTTATACAATCAAGGTCAAAAGCTTAATCATAGATTATTTAATATCTCTTTAGGTAAAAAATTTACTAATGGCTTTGTTAGAAATGGTCATGATGTTTTGGAAATTAGTGATAGAGACTTCTTAAGGAACAATAAATCTTTTAGTTTAATTCCTAATAAAAATAATTTTCAAAAATTCTTGATTGATACTTTCAAAAACTATGCACCGGATATTATTTTTTTTGGTCATACCAAAAATATTGAACTTAATACATTGAATGAATTTAAATCTATTAATAAAAATATTATTTTATCACAGTGGAATGAGGATCCTGTAATGCCTAGCTTAAATTATTCAAAACAAAATATCTCAAATATCAAACTTTATTCTGATTTTGTTGACCATAATTTCATTACAACTGATCCATTGATTCTAAATAAAATAAATAGCAAAAATAATTTTAACTTTTTCTTTATACCTGTAGATAAAAATATTGAAAGTTTTGAGGTTTATAAAATGAAACCTAAAAAGGATTTGTTTTATGCAATGAGTCATGGTGTAAATAGAGCTACACTTAGAGAGGGTATTGAAGATGAGAGAATAAATTTCTTGGATAATTTAGTAAAAAAAATACCCTATATAAAGTATGATTTTTATGGTTTTTCCAACAAGCAGCCAATTTGGGGTAATGAATTTAACAATGCATTAATTAATTCAAAAATGGGTCTTAATTTAAGCAGAGGTAAACCAACTAAGTATTATTCTAGTAACAGAATTGCATCGATAATGGGAAATGGTTTGCTTACATTTATTGATGAAAAGGTTCAGATGAAAGACTTTTTTAATAAAAATGAAATTATTTTTTATAAAAATATTAATGATTTAGCTGATAAAATAAAATTTTATTCAAAAAATGACAAAATAAGAATTAAAATTGCTCGTAATGGTAAAAAAAAATATTTTAAACTTTTTAATGAAACCAAAATTACAAAATATTTTATAGATATATCTTTAGGTAATAAGGCTTCTTTATTATAATTTTACTTTATTTAAAGCATTATTTTTGAATAGATTTGCCTCTTTTATATACCTTCTTACCATTTGAGTTGTTTTGTGACCTGTCATAGTCATTATACTTCTTTCATCTGCACCAGATTCAGCTGCTACTGTTGCAAAGCCAGATCTTAAGCTATGACCTGCAAAATTTTTATTTTCTATTCCTGCTAAATTTAAATATTCTTTCATTAACAAAACTACAGATTGGTCAGTTAATCTTTTATCTGTCAAAGTCGATCCTTTTGAAAATCTTCTAAAGATAGGTCCAGATTTTATTTTAGAAATGTCTAGCCACTTTTTAAGATTAAGTATTGGACAATATATTTCATTGGAAAAGTAGGGCAGTCCTTTCACCATTCCTTCGCCAAGTTGATCTGTTTTTGATCTTTTGATTGTAATTTTAAGACCTTCATTAACAAATTCTAAATCCTCATAATCAATTGAAATAAGTTCAGTTCTTCTAAAACCTCCTCCAAAGCCAATTAAAATTATTGATTTGTCTCTTAATTTTTTAATTTCCTCAATTTTTTGTTCATTTATTACTTTAATTAATAATTTTAAATGATTGATTAATAAGGGTTTTTTACCTTTCTGAATACTTCCTATAACTCTTCTTATTCCCATTAAATTCTCAACAATGATAGGGTGTTTTGTATCTAAATAATGGCCTTTTAGTTTGTGAACCATGCCAATAGACACAAGTCTTCTTCTTAGTGTGCTTATTTTTGAATTTTTAGAGAGATGTGTTAGGTATAAAGAGACAATTTTTGGTTCTGTTGGCAAAGGATTCAAACCATGTTTTGCACAAAATGCTGCAAAATCTTTAAAGTCAGATTTATAAGCTCTTAAAGTATTATTTGCTTTAGAACTTTTTAGATTATTTAGAGTTTCTTCATGGAGGGATTTTAAGTATGTAGTAAGTTCATTCATATTATTACTATTGATAACAATTAATTATCATTAGTAATATATCAAGAGTTTTCTAATGTCAAATAAAATAATTAGTCATTTTTTAGGGACAATTAATGATATTGCGAGCTCAATAATGATGAAATATAATTTAAAAATGGGCATAGACGGAGTAATTGAACCGATATATTTCTTAATAACATCTTTTGGTTTCGCAATATTAAGCTTTATTAATTATAGAAAATCTGGAAAAACTCTTGAAACTATTTATCTTTCAATTTTAACTGTTTTCTTTATAGTTTGTTTCATTATTTTAAATTTTTATTGATGAAAGGTACTAAATTTCAATTAAAAGTCTGGAATTACCTTAAAACTATACCAAAAGGCACTGTTAAAACCTATAAACAGGTGGCAATAGCTATAAAAAGCCCTAAATCAGTGCGTGCTGTAGCTAATGCATGTGGAAAAAACCCTTATGCCCCCAAAATACCCTGTCATAGAGTAATTCGGTCCGATGGAGGCCTTGGTGGATACTCAGGGAGAGGTGGAATTAAGACAAAACTGCGTTTATTGAGATCTGAAAAAGTTGATATTTAGTGGATTTTTTGGCCTATTTTATGGTCAAAAAGACTATTAAAATCAACATTTTTTTAATATTTAAGCTTATTTAAACATAAATAGTAATATTCACCCTTCAGTTGCACTATATATCGTGATATAACAAAATAAACCACCTCTATGGCCGTTTAAAACATATATTCTATAACTGCATTGCTCTACTTTGCAATGATACCAAGGCTAAATTTAGTATCAATTTTTATAGAATTTTTATAAATTTTTGTTCCCCTACCCACTTATTAAAATAAGAATTTTGAATTTTGTGTTTAATTAGCTAATAAAACCATTGGTATTAAACACTTTTAAGTATTATGGTTTATTTTCTTTATTAATATTGCTATTTGTGTCTTTATCAATTTAAGATAATAGTAATTTATTTGATAATTTGTATTAATTTATCTATATATTGCATATTAAAAAATATAATAATTACAATAGTTTAATACTATATATTAAAGTATTATATTATATATTAGTAACTATTTATTTACTATTAATTAGAACTATTAAGCAAATATTCTCTTCTAGAAATATATAGACCACTGAGAACAATGATAAATAAACCTAAATAAGTCCAGTTATCTGGTAATTCATGAAAGAAATAATAACTAATTAGTATATTGGTAATTATCTCAGTATAGCCCAAAGGAGCTAATTTAGAAGCATCAGCGTATTTGAGTGATAATATGAGAAAAAGATGCGCTACAGACGCTATAAGGCCGATTAAAGCCATTAAAATCCACTGATTTGACGTTGGATTAACCCAAACTGAGGGCATAAATAGGCTAATTATAATGGTTCCTATTAAACCCGATAGTAAAAGGGTTAAAAGAGGATTGTCAGAGGTACTGAGCTTCCTTGTGATAATAAGATAAAACCCATAGCAAATTCCATTACCTAAAGCAGCCATGGTAGCTAAATTAAGCTCTATAAAGCCAGGTCTGATTACAATTAAAGTTCCAATAAATCCTAATGATACAGCAGTCCACCTCTTCACCCCTACTTTCTCATTTAAAAAAAATGGAGATAAGGCAGTAACACAAATTGGAGCAACAAAAGCTAAGGTTAAGGCTTTAGGAAGTGAAATTTCCGATATTGCATAAAAGAATAAATAAGTAGAAAAAACAAAAATTAATCCTCTAATTAATTGAAGGGCTGGTTTTTTCGTCCAAACTAATGAATGCCTATAAAAGATAAGCATTAGGGATAATGTAAAGACTACAGTAAAAAAATATCTTGCCCACGTTATCTGCAAAACATCCATAGATGAGCTTAAATATTTAGCAAAAGCATCCATTACAGGAACAATCATCCAAGCAGATGCATTTAAAATTATAGCCTTCATAAAAGAAGGATATCTCTTAATAGAAGTATTTTAAAGCAAAGAATAATGTAATCGGAATAGTGAATAAGGACATGATTGTAGATACTACAATTGTGCTAGATATATTATCTACAATTTCTTTAGGAGAATACATGTGCGCAATCAAATAGCACAAAATTGCACTAGGCATACAAGACTGAATTAACAGAACACCAGCTGGTATACCAGATAAATTAAAAAATTTTATAACACCAAATCCTATAATAGGACCTAATATTACTCTTCCAAAAGAAGTTATTAATGCATCTTTAAAAGAAAATACTTTCATTTGTGTAAGAGCAACACCTAGCGACATAAGGATCATTACAATCATTCCATAAGCTAAGAGCATTACAGTATTTAATACAAATTGAGGAAATGGAATTTCAAAATACAAAAAGAGTACTGTTATTAAAATTGCGTAAAATGATGGACTTTTTAATATTGTTTTAAAATCAAAGGCTCTTTTTGCTAAAAAAATATTTAAAGTAAAGTGGAGTAAAACAATAAGAGATGAAATTGCAGCTGCTATACCCATTCCTAATTCACCATAGGCAAATAAACAAATCGGAATACCCATATTTCCGGTATTTGGTAAGATAAATGTTGGTAATTCACGACTATAATCTTTCTTCATAAGAATAAGAAAAATTAAACCTACAATCCCAAATAATGTTAATAAGATAATTGCATAACCAAAATATTCACTAAATAACTCAAAAGTTACTCCACCTGCAGTAATAGCAAAAATAACGAGAGCTGGAGTTCCAAAATTACCAGCGTATGTAGTTATAAATGATGTATCAAAATCGGGATTTTTTTTACCCAAATGATATCCAAGACCTACTATTAGGAATACAGGAAATAAAACTTCAAAAAGTTTTAAATAAATTTCCATTAACCAAGCAATCTAATTAATGTTGGTGTTTTTAAAATATTTTTATTTTTTTTGAAAATAGACAGGCAATTATGAATATTAGTTTCAGTTGTTTTATGAGTTATAATAACTATTGTTGCCTTATTATTTTTCTTATCAGGTGTCTGGATTAACCTTTTAACTGAAATTTTGTATTTAGCTAAACGATTAGTTATTTCGGATAATACACCAGGCTTATCTTTTACTTCAAATCTTAAATATAATGAATTTACATAATTATTTACATTATATGGTTTTAAAGATTTAAGCTTAGAAACGCTAACACCGAAAGGTTTTTTTATATTTCCACGCAAAATTGATAATAAATCAGAAAGTAATGATGAAGAAGTAGGACCTGGACCAGCTCCCTCCCCTTGCAATACACTTTCTCCAACAGGTTTACCTTGCAGAATTACTGCATTCATAACACCATTAACATTACCAATATAAGATTTTTTACTAACCAAACATGGATGAACGGTTTCAAAAAGATGATTATTTTTTAACTCTGAAATACCCAACAGCTTTATTCTTAAATCTAGTTGATTTGCAATTTTAATATCTTTTAATTCAATTTTTTCTATTCCTTCCATTAAACATTTATGTTTTGAAATTTTACTGTTAAAGGCCAAAGCAGACAAAATTCTAACTTTTGCAAACGCGTCAAAACCATTTAAGTCTAATTTAGGATTACCAGGTTCGGCATAACCAAGTATCTGAGCTTTTTTTAAAACATTTGCAAAATTATCATTTGAATTTTCCATTTCGGATAAAATGTAATTTGAAGTCCCATTAAGAATTCCATAAACCTTTGATATTTTATTTGTTGCTAATCCTTCTTTAATAGATCTTAATATCGGGATACCTCCAGCAACTGATGCTTCAAATTCCAAATTAACCTTATTTTTTTCTGCAAGTTTTGCTAACTCATTACCGTGTTTTGATATTAAAGCTTTGTTAGGTGTAATAACATGGATTTTATTTTTTAAAGCAGTTTCTACAACCTTTTTAGAAATTCCATCTGATAAACCTATAGCCTCAAACAATATATCAATGTTATTTTTTTTAAAAATTTCTAAAGGATTTTTGTAAAATATTTTTTTATTAACTTTAAATTTTCTTTTTTTATTAATATTTCTAGCAGATACAGCAACTACTCTTATTTTCTTTCCTGTTTTAAGTTCTATATCTTTCTTTTTAGTATTTAATTCATTAAGTAAATAATTTCCTACTTGACCTAGCCCTATTACAGCAATATTTATTAATTTACTCATTTACTTATATCCGGATATTTACTCTTTTTTGTATAGTCATCTATATAAATCTCATATTCCTCTAATGTCATTGATGTTATATCATCTGACTTTTTTAATATTTCATTTAATTTTTTTTGATTAGTTTTACTTTCAATAGAATTTTCTGTCCAATACTGAGAATCTTTATTTAGTGAACAATTGGATATAATTAACGAAAAAAAAATTATTAAAAAACTTCTCATTTTAATCCAGTCTTTTCAGGGAAATTAAATTTATTATTTAAATTTTGTACGGCTTGACCTGCCCCACCCTTTATTAAATTATCAATAGCTGAAAGAATTATTATTTTATTGCTATATTTAGATTTACATACTGAAATGTAACAATTGTTAGTATTTATTACGTCATTAGTACTTAATAATGAGTTTAATTTTAATATTTTTATAAATTTCTCATTTTTATAAAAATTAGTTAATGCGTTTAATACTTTTGATTGAGAAATATTTTTTTCTAAGTCTAGATATATTGTGCTTAAAATGCCTCTAAACATTGGTGATAAGTGAGGAGTAAAACTAAATTTAAATTCCTTCTTAGTAAATTTTCTTAACATTTGATCTATTTCTGAATTATGACGATGGAAGCCTACTCCATATGCACTTAAAGACTCGTATAGATTTTTGTTTTTATATTTTTTGTGAACACCTCTGCCAGCGCCTGAATATCCAGATTTTGAATCAATTATAATATTATTTAATTTAATTAAATTTTTCTTAAATAAAGGAAATAGAGGAAGCAATATTGATGTTGGATAACATCCTGGACATGAAATAATATTATATTTTTTAATCTCTTTTCTATTAATTTCAGGAAGTAAATAAATACTTTTTTTTATTAAATTAGTTGCTCGATGTTTTTGTTTATACCACTTTAAATAATCAGAAGCTTTTTCTAATCTAAAATCTGCAGCAAGATCTATTAGAGTATGATTTTTGCTTAAATGTTTAGATATATCCTGCGCTTCCCCATTTGGAAGTGCAGTAAAAATAACATGAACGTCTTTTAATAATTTTTTATTAAATTTTAAAATTTTTGGTAATTTATATTTAGATAAAGATTTATCGTAAAATTTAACGTGTTTACCCACAGAAGAGTTTCCACAAAGGTGTTTAATATTAATATGTTTGTGTTTAACTAATAATTTAATTAATTGAACACCAATATATCCAGTTGATCCAGCAACTAATGCATTAAGCTTAGGCATTTTTTATTATAACAGTTAAAAATTAAAAAAAAATTATCTTTTAGAGAATTGGAAGCTTCTTCTAGCTTTTCTTCTACCAGGTTTCTTTCTCTCAACTGCCCTTGAATCTCTGGTAGTAAGTTTCTCTGTTTTTAAGGTGGCTTTTAGATTTTCATCAAATAATACTAAAGCTTTTGAAATACCATGAACCATAGCCCCTGCTTGGCCTGTAGGTCCACCTCCTTTTACGCTACATCTTACATCATAATCTGTAGCTTGATTAATAATCTCAAAAGGTCTTGTAATTTGCATTTTATGAGTTTCGTCAGCAAAATAGTCACTAAATAATTTACCATTTACATAAATTTTGCCAGAACCTTTTTTTAACCAAACTTTTGCAATTGATGTTTTTCTTCTACCAGTAGCGTATTTACTATCTTTAAAATCTAATTTTAATTTTGGAGATTTTGATGCTGATTGAGTATTTTCCATCTTAGTTTCTAGCTATATTTTTACTGTTTAATTTATCTAACTCTATTACAGTCGGATTTTGTGCTGAATGTGGGTGTTCATTTCCTGCATAAATTTTTAATTTTGTTAATTGTTTTCTCCCCAATACTCCACCAGGTAACATTCTTTTAACAGCCATTTTTAAAGTTTCTCCAGGTTTTTTTTCATGAAGTTTCTCAGGTGTTGTAACTTTAATTCCACCTGGATGACCAGTGTGTCTATAATATTTTTTATCTTGAAATTTTTTTCCAGTAAATTTTGCTTGTTCAATATTTTTAACAACAACAAAGTCACCATCATCCATATGAGGTGTGTATGTAGTTTTGTTCTTGCCTCTTATGATATTGGAAACAACAGTTGCTAATCTTCCAACTACTGCATTTTTCGCGTCTATTTCATACCAAGATGAATTTAATTGGTCTTTTTTAGTGAATTTTGTCATTGTGCGAGGATTAATACTATTAATAATTACAAAGTCAATTTTATATTTAGCTTGAAATATGTAGCTAATATGCTAGAAATTAGTTGCCGATTTGATCCTATTGCGGGCTTATAACTGCTAAAAAGGAAATTTCATAAAATTTATAAATCGGTAGGCATTTGAACTGTATTGTGCGCCTAACATAATGTTGAAGCACTAAAAAAGGAGTAAAATGACTAAAAAAAGAAATAACCCTGAAACTATTGCCATACATGGTGGTGACTATAGGAGTGATCCAGCGACGAACGCGGTAGCTGTTCCAATTTATAGAACAACATCGTACCAATTTAACAACACAGAGCACGCTGCTAACCTTTTCGCTCTTAAAGAATTTGGTAACATATACACTCGTATAATGAACCCTACAAATGATGTCCTGGAAAAAAGAGTTGCCGCTCTTGAAGGAGGTCTGTCATGTGTAACTGTATCTTCAGGTCAAACTGCTTCTACGTTTGCTGTATTAAATGTAGCCCAAGCTGGTGATAATATAGTAAGCTCAACCGATCTTTATGGTGGTACAGTATCATTATTCACACATACGCTTAGTAAACTTGGTATAGAGATAAGATATGCAGATCCAAGTAATCCTGAAAATTTTGAAAAGTTAATAGATGATAAAACTAGAGCTTTTTATGGTGAAACTCTACCTAATCCATATTTAAGAGTCTTTCCAATAAAGGAAGTTTCTGACATTGGAAGAAAATATAATATACCATTAATCATGGATAACACAGCTGCACCAGTAATATGCAAACCGATTGAACACGGAGCTGCAGTAGTAATTCACTCACTTACAAAATATATAGGTGGGCATGGTACAGCAGTTGCAGGAAGTATAGTTGATAGTGGTAACTTCGATTGGACTGCAGATCCTAAGAGACAACCATTATTTAACGAACCAGATGCAAGTTATGGTGGTGTTGTTTGGGGAAAAGCTGTACCAGAATTAACTGGTGCTAATGTCCCCTTCGCTGTGAGAGCAAGAGTTTGTTTATTGAGAGACTTGGGATCAGCTCTGGCTCCAGATAATGCTTTTGCAATAATTCAAGGACTTGAAACGGTTGCTTTAAGGATGAGACAACATTGTGCTAACGCCGAGTATGTTGTTGATTTTCTTAAAAAACATAAAGAAGTTACAAAAGTTATTTATTCTACAGAGCACGATAAACCCATTGCCGATAGAGCAAAAAAATATCTTAAAGGTGGAAATGGACCAATGATTGGTATCGAGCTTAAAGGTGGAATTGAAGCTGGTAAAAAATTTATTGAGTCTTTAAAAATGTTCTATCACGTAGCTAATATTGGTGATGCTAGAAGCTTAGCAATTCATCCAGCAAGTACAACTCATAGTCAATTGAATGAGAAAGAACTAGCTGCATCAGGTGTTACCCAAAGTTATGTAAGACTTTGTATCGGTATTGAACACATCGATGATATTATTGAGGATCTTGATCAAGCATTGAATAAATCTTCAAAAGGTAATTTAAAAGCTGTAAGTTAATTTGTGTTTTAATGTCTACAAATAGGAACTAATAATTGGGCCCTTTATATTTTACAATGTAAAGAAAATACAATGTTGAAAGTATTATTAAAATAGAATTTATCTGGTGTAGAGATGCATAAATCATTTTTACTCCAGATAAAATTGTAAGAACTCCCAAAACAATTTGAAACAATAAAGAAATTCCAATAATAAAAATTGGAATTCTTAAATTTATATTTCCATTTTTTAAAACAAAATAAAGCATGTAAAAATATATTATGACTATTAAATATGCTAAATTTCTATGAATAAATTGAACAAGTGATTGATCATCAAATACCGTGAGATTAAACAAATCATTGATTACACTGTCATCTGGGAAATATGATGAGCCCATTAAAGGCCAAGTGTTATAAATTTTTCCTGCATCCATTCCAGACACAAATGCTCCAATTATTAATTGTAAAAATAATAATAAAAGAAAAAATTTAATTGGGTTTAATTGAATATTAATATGATTAATTTTTATATCAGTTAGATTTAAATATTTCCAAAAAACTATAGACAAAATGATAAAAGCTGTAACTAAGTGTAGTGATAATCTATAATGACTAACATCAATTCTATCAATTAATCCACTAGATACCATGTACCATCCAATAAATCCTTGAAAACACACTAAGAAAAAAATAATTGAATATTCTTTTAAAATCCAAAAACCATTTTTAATTGTAAAATAGATCATTGGAAAAAGAACAGTTAGACCAATTAATCTCCCCAATTGACGATGCGCCCATTCCCACCAAAAAATAATTTTAAACTCATTTAAAGTCATATTAAAATTTTGCTCTTTAAATTCAGGTATTGTTTTATAGAGATCAAAATATTCTATCCATTTATCATTTGTTAATGGGGGTAATGATCCAATAAAAAGTTCCCAACTAGTAATAGATAGTCCAGAGTCTGTTAATCTAGTAAGACCCCCTACTAAAATAATTAGCACGATCATCACTAATAAAGTAATCATCCATATTTTTAATTGAGAATTTAAAGAATAATTCTGACTGTACATGATTAAATAAATATAATAATTATTAATTAAACCAATAAATTAAATGTCGCCTAAAAACAAAAAAAAATTAGAAATAATAAGATCTAAATTGGATAAGTTAGATAATAAGTTATTATCTTTAATCAAATATAGAACAAATCTTGTAAAAGAAGTTTTAAAGCTTAAAGAATTTAAAAAAGAAATAGTAGATAAAAAGCGTATCAATTTTATACTTAAGAAAATTCACTCAAAATCTAAAAAACTAAAAATTGATCCTAAAATTACTAATCGTATATGGAAAAATATGATTTTGTCTTATATCGATTACGAAAAGAGAAACTTTAAAAAAAAATAATTATTTACTGTGTGGTGGAAGCTTTTTTTCCACAAACATTTCGTGTTTTCTAGTATCTGGATTGTATTTCTTTGCTGATAGTTTAACTTTGGCCTTCTCGCCTCCAGCAGGTTTTTTTACATAATAGAAGAAAGGGCTATCAGGTTTAGCCTCTGGAACCATTCTTACTTTAACGTGCGTTTTTTTTGCCATTTTTTAATTCTTTTAATTTATTAGAAATTTTTAATAACTTATTTCTTAAATTTTCAGTTCTTATAGATTTATCTGCAATTTCGTCAAGCTTTAAAGAATCTTCATTATTTAATATTTTTTTTACGCCATTTATCGTCATACCTTGGTCTTTAAGTAAAAATTTAACTTTTTTTAGAAGATTTATAGTTTTCTCATCATAATATCTTCTATTCGAATTTAAAATCTTTGGTTTAATTTGCTTAAATTGAGTTTCCCAAAACCTTATAACATGTGTTGATAAATTTCCTTTATTATTTGATTTAAGTTTTAATATTTTAGCTACTTCTCCAATAGTTTTATAAGCACTATCTGATTTATCCATTATCTTTCAAATTTACAAATTCTTTAAATACTTTTGATGGTTTAAACAAAACAACATCCCTACTTGAAATAACTTTTGTTTCTTTTGTTTTAGGATTTCTTCCAATCCTAGATTTTTTTTGTCTTATAGTGAAAGTACCAAATTTAGATAATTTTAATTTTTTTTCCTCTTTAATATTAGATACGATTGTTGATAAAAAATCTTCAATTAAATTTTCAGATATTTGTTTTGAAAAACCAAGCTGCATATAAATCAAATTAACTAAGTCTTTTTTAGTTAAATTAATTCTCATATTAAATATTCTGCTTTATCTTTTCTATCAAATTACCTTTTACAATTCTATGACAAACATCAAGAGAGTTTGAAAAACCAATATAATCTGTTCCTCCATGACTTTTAACAACTGGAGAATCCAAACCAATAAAGATAGCTCCATTGTACAGTCTAGGATCTAGTCTTTTCTTAAATTTCTTTAAATTCGATATATTCAATAAAGAAGAAATTTTACCTAATAAATTACCGGTCATAGCATTTTTTAATTCACTAGTGATAAAATTTGCAGTACCTTCTGCTGTTTTTAATGCAACATTTCCAGTGAAACCGTCTGAAACAATTACATTTACTTTTCCATCCATAAGATGATTGCCCTCGATATATCCTGCAAAATTATAATTATCTGATTTTTTTTCATTTAATAATTGATAAGTTTCTTTAATCGTCTCATTTCCTTTGAGCTCTTCAGATCCAATATTTAATAATGCAACATTTGGTTTATCGTTAGGATAAAGTGATGTGTAAAGAGAAGCTCCCATAATTGAAAAGTCTAATAGGTTTTTTGAACTACACTCAATATTTGCACCCAAATCCAATACAACACTCATTCCTTTTTTATTTGGCCATAATGCAGACAAAGCGGGTTTATCTATATTTTCAATCATTTTTAAATTTAATTTTGAGACAACTAGTAAAGCACCTGTATTACCAGCAGATATTACTATGTCTGCTTCCTTATCCTTGACACTTTGAATAGCAAGCCACATACTTGTATGTTTGCCTCTTTTTGCGCCTTCTAGAGGACTATCAGTGCTTTCAATTTTTTTTTCTGTATGAATTACTTCAAAAAAATCTTTAGGTACTTTTCCTTTAATTAAGGGATCTATCTTGTTCTTGTCTCCAAAAATTTTAAAAAAGTTATTTTTATTAGCAGAATGATTTAAAATAATACCATCTATTATTTTCTTTGGTGATCCATCACCACCCATTGCATCAACTGCAATTTTTATCAAATCTGACATTTTAATAGATTATTATATACTATTCTTTTGGGTCTAAAACTTGTCTTCCCTTATACATCCCTGTTTTAAGGTCTAAATGATGAGAAAGTCTATATTCTCCAGACTTTTTATCTTCAACTATATTTTTAGTTGAAAATTTCATAGTTTGAGCTCTTCTCATTCCAGTTCTGGAAGGTGTTTGTTTTCGTTTAGGTACAGCCATAATTATGGGTTACTTACACTTTTTAAATAAGAATTCAAAGTTTTTTTTGATAAATTTACATTAAAAAGATCAAAATATTCTAATAATTCCTCATAATTATTAAAATCAGGTAAAAAAGTTGAAATTTTTTTTAATTTATCTGATTTTGTTAAATCATCCCAGAAATGTATTTCGGAAACCATAGAATGGAATAAATTAATATAATCTTTCATTTTTTTATTTATAGACTGATCTCCATACCCTATTTCTCTAATACTCAATTCAAGCTGTCTAAAATTAAAGTCATATATTTCCTGTAAAATTTTCTTATTTTTCTCATTTTTATAATTTTTCAAAAAAAAAGAGAAATGCAGCAAAAAAAGGGTTAATCGGTCAGAAAAATTATCTTTTCTATTAAGATTTTTATATAAATCTTTATTTCTAGTGTAATTAATTAAATTATTATAGATATGTATATAATTTTCATTCATGAATAAAATATTATATATAATTTCAATTTTTTTAATAGTTTCAAATTGCTCATTGAAACCTGTTATTAAACATCATGGTGTACCTAATTTAGAAAAAAAACAAAAGTTACTAAGATTAAACGAAACAAACAAAAACGATATTAAAAAAATATTGGGAAATCCTTCAACAAAAAGTAAATTTGATAACGACGTGTGGATATATATAGAAAGACAGCAAACACAATCAAGATTAAAAAATTTGGGAAAAATGAAAATATTTAAAAATGATGTTCTTGTTATTGAATTAAATAAATTTGGTATACTTATGAAAAAGGAGTTTTATAATATTGATAATATGGAAAATGTTAAAATAGTAGAAGCAACAACTGAGGCAGGATTTAAAAGAAATTCATTTATATATAATTTTATGTCTAGCATGAGACAGAAAATGAATGACCCTCTTGGGCAGAGGGCCAAAAAAAGAGAGGAAATTAGGCAGCGATAACAGCTAACAATAATAAAGCTACAATATTTGTAATTTTTATCATTGGATTAACTGCTGGACCAGCTGTATCCTTGTAAGGATCACCAACTGTATCACCAGTTACAGCTGCTTTATGAGCTTCTGAACCTTTTCCACCATGATTTCCATCTTCAATATATTTTTTTGCATTATCCCATGCACCACCACCTGCTGTCATTGATACCGCTACAAACAAACCAGTTATAATAACACCAAGTAACATTGCGCCAACTGCTGCTAAAGCAGCTACTTGTCCGCCAATTGATAGAATTATAAAATATAATACTACTGGTGATAAAACTGGCAACAATGATGGTATAATCATTTCCTTAATTGCAGCAACAGTAAGCAAATCTACTAATTTAGCATAATCAGGTTTTTGTTTTCTTTTCATGATACCAGGAAATTTTTTAAATTGCCTTCTTACTTCAACTACAACTGCACCACCAGCTCTACCAACAGCTTGCATTCCCATTGAACCAAAAAGATAAGGTAGCATTCCACCTATTAATAAACCAACAACTACATAAGGGTTAGATAAATCAAAAGTTACCACTATGCCTTCTAAAGCAGATCCTGCTTCTTTTGAAAAATGCTTGATGTCCTCTGTGTAAGCAGCAAATAAAACTAAAGCACCTAAACCTGCAGACCCAATAGCATAACCTTTTGTAACAGCTTTTGTTGTGTTTCCCACTGCATCTAAAGCGTCAGTAGTTTTTCTAACTTTTTTATCGAGGTTAGACATTTCAGCAATACCACCAGCATTATCTGTAACTGGTCCATACGCATCTAAAGCTACAACCATACCAGCTAATGCAAGCATAGTTGTTACTGCTATAGCAATACCAAAAAGTCCAGCAATAGAATTTGTAATAAGAATTCCAGCAACAATTATCAAAGCAGGAATAGCAGTTGCTTCCATAGAAACAGCTAACCCTTGAATAACGTTAGTGCCATGACCAGTTGTTGATGATAATGCAACAGATTTAACCGGTCTATAACTTGTTCCTGTATAGTATTCAGTAATCCAGATTAATAATCCAGTGATAACAAGTCCAATGACACCACAATAATATAAATCCATTCCATTAAAAGTCTTATCATTTACTGTAAATTCATTTGTAAAACCAATTACGTGATCTGTAACAGGCCATAATATTATTAAAGAAGATACTGCAGAAACAACAAATCCTTTATACAAAGCGTTCATAACGTTATTACTTTTTCCAAGTTTAACAAAAAATGTTCCAATAATAGATGTTAACAAACATGCAGCACCAATAGATAATGGATAAATCATCATATTTAGATCACCGACAAAGAAAATTGAAGATAAAACCATTGTTGCAACAATTGTAACAGCGTAAGTTTCAAATAAATCAGCAGCCATACCTGCACAGTCTCCAACGTTATCTCCAACGTTATCTGCAATTACAGCGGGGTTTCTTGGGTCATCTTCTGGAATTCCAGCTTCAACTTTTCCAACTAAGTCAGCACCTACGTCAGCACCTTTTGTAAAAATTCCTCCACCTAATCTTGCAAAGATAGAAATTAGGGAAGCACCAAAACCTAATGCAACCAAAGCATTTACAATTTCTCTTTCATCAACATTAGATTTCAATAATATATAATAATAAACAGCTATAGATAATAGCGCCAAACCAGCAACCAACATTCCAGTTACAGCACCTGATTTAAAAGCAACTGAAAGACCTTGAGCCAAACCTTTTCTAGATGCTTCTGCTGTTCTTACGTTAGCTTCTACGGAAACTAACATTCCTACGTACCCAGCAATACCTGATAAAGCAGCACCTATTAAATAACCAAGACCTACTAACGGACTAAATGCAATACTTACGATTACTAAAACTACAGCACCAACAATAGCAATAGTTTTATATTGTCTTGCTAAATATGCCTTTGCACCAATTTGAATTGCAGATGCAAT
>CACIOP010000007.1 GCA_902588315.1 uncultured Pelagibacteraceae bacterium | reverse complement strand
ATTTATTAGATCAAAAAAAGTTATTTGGTTATGAAAGCGAAAAAGACTTTTATCATTTAACTGATCTGGATGTTTTTAAAAAACTAAAAGATCTTTAGCTCTTTCTTGATCAAGATATTTGCAATTAGAAATTTGGTTGTTTTCTAATTCAATTGAAAGTGGGTTTCCTGTTGGAATTTCAAGTTTAGAGATCTCATTGTCATTTAAATTCAACAAATATTTGCAAAGAGCTCTAATGGAATTTCCATGAGCAGAAATAAGAATATTTTCATTTGATTTCTGTTCTATCTCTTTACTATAAAATTTTATTACTCTTTCATATGTATCTTTTAGTGATTCGGTATCAGGAATTTTTTCTAAAGGAATTTTTTTGTATGTTTCAATATTTAGTGGATGATATGGATTTTTTTTATCTAAAGGGTCGGGTCTAAGGTCCCAAGAACGTCTAAATTGATGAACTTTTTCTTCTCCAAGTTTTTTTTTCATTTCATCTTTATTTAACCCTGTCAGAGCTCCATAATGTCTCTCGTTTAATTCCCATGCACTCTTTACTTCTTTAAAATCTTTCAATTCTTCTTGAATTATTTTTAAAGTATTTTTTGCTCTTAATTGAAATGAAGAATAATAATGATTAATTTCAATATTTTCTTGTTTTATTAGTTGGCCAGCCTTTTTTGCCTCTGATTGCCCATTCTCTGTCAAATCTACATCAACCCATCCAGTAAATTTTTTTTCTAGATTCCAGACACTTTGACCATGTCTAACTAAAATTAAGTAACTCATTTGTTTATCTTTTAGATCAATTTGATAAATAAAACTATATTATTAATGATTAATTTTTTTTCGAAATATAAATTTATTTTTTATTTATTCAATTTCTTTTTGATACTATTATATTTATATCCTGGTAGTTTACTTGGTTGTTTTCTATACGATGATTGTAAATTACAACCACAAATAACAGCAGATTTTATAGTTTCGACTAATCACTTGTATGCGTTTGTTCTGTTTTCTATTATTGGCTATTTAACATTTAATAAATCGTCTCAATTTATATTTCTTACTTTTTATTTAATATTTTTATCATTAATGCTTGAGATACTGCACTACTTTATACCTGAAAGAAGTTTTGAAATTTCTGATTTATTTGGAAATTTTATAGGTGTTATTATAATAACAATTATAGTTTACTTTTTTAAAAAAAATGAAAACATTAAAAATTAATTTTTTATTTTTTTTAATTATATTAATTTCAGGCTGTTCTTCTGTCCCTAAAAATACAGCAGATAGCTGTTCTATATTTAATGAAAGATACATGTGGTACAAACACGCAAAAAAAGCTGAGAAAAAGTGGGGAACCCCAGTTTATTTACAGCTTGCAATTATAAAAATGGAATCCAGTTTTGACTGGTTAGCAAAACCTCCTAGGCAGAAATTATTTAAAGTAGTGCCTTACAAGAGACCATCAAGTTCTTTTGGGTATTCTCAGGCTGTAAAAGGAACTTGGAAACAATATAAAGAAGAAACTGGGAATAAGCTTGCCGTTAGAACAAGATTTAAAGATAGTGTAGATTTTATTGGTTGGTATACAAACAAGACTGAAAAAATTTTAAAAGTTTCAAAAAAAGATGCTTTCAAGCAGTATCTTGCTTATCATGAAGGGTGGGGCAACTTTAAAAATTATAAAAATAATAAAAAAGTAATTAATTTAGCTAAAAGAGTTGAGAAGCAATCAAATATTTATAAGCAACAATTATCAGAATGTAAAAATTCTTTATCAACGTCAAAATATATTATTTTTTAATTTAGCTGTTTTTTTAATTCAATATCAACTGCATCAATACGCTTCGTATTTTTTGCAAGAGCTAAATACATAGTTGGAGTAACATATAAGGTAAAGAAAGTTGAAATGATCATACCTCCTAAAATTGTAGAACCCACAGCTAATCTAGAGCCTTCACCTGCACCTGGGCCAATATTTCCAATAACTAATGGAAGCATTGCTATCATTGTACTAAGTGAGGTCATTATGATTGGTCGAATTCTAAGTTGACAAGCTTTAATTATGGCATCCTGGATTTTAACACCAGTAGTTCTTATCTGGTTTGTGTAATCTACAATTAAAATACTATTCTTTGTGGATATACCAATGAGGATTATTAAAGCTATTTGAGAAAAAATATTTACTGAACTATTTAAAAATAGAATAAATACTAAGCCACCAAATACAGCTAATGGAACTGTTAAAATAATAATAAATGGATGAACAAATGAGTTAAATGTTGCTGCCATAACCAAATAAGCAGTTAACAAAGCAAGGGCAAAAATTAAGTATATTTCATTTGTTGTTTCTTTTAACTCTTCAGATTTTCCTTTCCAAGTGATTTGATTTTGAGGAGCAACTCTAATCATGACATCTTCTAGGTATTTAATTGCCTCTGTTAGAGTATAATCTTCAGCAAGGGCAGCAGAAATTGTAACTGCTCTTTGACGATTGTATCTTGGAAGCGCTTCAGCAGTGCCTTTCTCTTTAAACTCAACTAAACTTGCAACAGATACAAGTTTACCAGTTGTTTCAGATCTAACAAAAATTTTTGACAACCCATCTTTATCTCTTCTGTCAGCCAAATATTGTTGTAAAATAATTGGGTATTCTCTTCCTTCTTTACTAAAAGTTGTTACTCTTTTTCCTCCATAAAGAGTTTCTAGAGTTCTACCTATATTTTCAGTAGAAACTCCCAAATCATTTGCTCTGTTTTTATTAGTGATCAGTTTTACCTCAGGCTTATTTTTTGTATAATCACTTTCAATTCTAGACATATTTCTATTTTTTCTTAATTCTCTTAAGACACTATTTTGAATTTCTTCTAATTCTTCGTAGCTAGATCCATATATCACCATTTGAACGGGCTTATTGTAACTAGATACTCTTATTGATTGTGGAGAAATTGGAAAAGCAAAAGTTTCAGGCACAGAAACCACTTGTCCAATTGCTTCTCTTAATATTGTTTGACTACCTTTTTCTCTATTTTTCCATTCATCAAGTAATGCAATAATTATAAAACTGTTATAAGACGTTGCAGATCTTCCAAAACCAGGAACTCTCATGATTAGTCTTGCATATGGACTGTCTTCTGCCTGCAATAATTTTAATATTCTTCCTTCAATTATTTGTGCTTTTTCCTGGGTATATTCAAATGAACTTCCTTCATCAGTTGACCCAATAATTAAATAAGCACCCCTATCTTCAATTGGTATTAATTCTTTTTTGGAAAAACTAAACAAATAAGCTGAAGCAGCTATAATTAAAATTATAAATATTGAAATAGTTTTTTGTTTATTCACCCAATATTTAAGAGAGTTTACATAAAATCCTGTAAAAGATTTAAATCCATTATTGAATTTTTTTACGAAGAAATTAATTTTTTCTTTTTTGTTTAAAAATTTACTTCCTAGCATTGGAGATAATGTTAATGCCACAAAAGAAGATACAACAATTGAAAAAGATAAGGCTATTGCCGTTTCTTTAAACAAAGTTCCTGATATTCCTTTAATAAAAATTAAAGGTAAAAATACTGCTACAAGAATTAAAGTCGTTGCAATAATTGCAAATGTAATTTGTTTAGAACCTTTGTAAGCAGCCACTAAAGGTGTTTCTCCGTTTTCAATTCTTGTATAGATCGCATCAGTCATGATTACAGAGTCATCAGTGATTATACCAATTGCCAGAATAAAACTTAGTAATACAAAAATATTAATTGATAGATCAAATATATATAAACCGAGAAATGATCCAATAAGGCTAACTGGTAAAGCAACCGCAGGGACTATTACAGCTTTAAGGTTACCTAAGAAAAGATAAATAATTAAAACAACTAATACAAATGCAATTACTAAACTTTTATATACTTCTTCAATTGCAGCACCAATGTAGGTTGCTCTGTTAAATGCTATTTCTAACTTTAATCCATCAGGTAAGGATTTGTTAAGTTCTTTAATTTTAGTTTTTATTTGTTTAGAAAGCTCTACCGTTGATGCACCACTTTTTGCATAAATTCCAATTCCTACAGTTTTTAAATTTACTGCATTTTTTCTTTGTGCTTTAAATAAAGTTTTTTCTGAAACAGGTCCAAACTCTATATTAGCCACATCAGATAAAATAATAACTTTTTCTTTATTTTTCTTAAGTGGCAATTGTTTAATAGTATCAATATTAGAATAGGATTTATCAATGTTTAAAGTTAAGTCTTTGTTATTAGCTTCTAAGGTTCCAGCTGGAAGGTTTATATTCTCATTTCTAAGAGCTCTTTCAACTTCCTGAATTGTAAGGTCATTTGCAGCTAATTTTATTGGATCTATCCAAACTCTTACACTAAGCTCTCTTAATCCACCAACTAAAATTCGACCTACGTTTGGTACGCTTGAAAATGCATCTATTAGATATCTTTCAGCATAATCACCAAGATCTAGATCATTCCAGGTTGGGGATGATAATGCTACCCACATTGTAGTTGTAAAACCTGCTGCTTGTTTTAAAATTTGAGGAGGGTTTGACTCACTTGGTAAATTGTCAACAACTCTTGCAACCCTCTCTCTAATATCATTAGCAGCATCATCTAAATCAATGTCTGTGTTGAATTGAATATTAATCCTACTTCTTCCATTGAGAGAACTTGAGTCAATATTTTTGATACCTTCAGCGCCTCCAATTACATCCTCTAATTTTTGAGTTATTTCTTCATCAACGATTTCAGCAGAAGCAGATTTATAATCGGTTTGAACTTGAACTACTGGGGGCTGTATACCATCTGGAAGTTCTCGTACCGGCAATTCTAAAAAGACAAAAATACCAAAAATTATCAATATCAAAGACATAACCCAAGCAACAACAGGTCGTTTAATGCTAACTTCAGTTATATACATTTAATTATTTTTTCTCTTTATCTGATTTTTTAAAAATATTTTTCAACCAATCAAATTTACCTTTTTTTTCTTCAGCTTTTTTTGATTTATCTTTTTTACCCCAGCTAGAATTTCCTTGTTTTTTTTTAGCACCTTTCTCTATAGGTCTGATTGTTAAATTTGGTCTTACTTTTTTTGTTCCTTCTGCAACAATTTTATCTCCATTATTTAATCCATCTAATATTTCTACAAAGCCTAAATATCTATCTCCAATGGTTACCTTTGTTTTCATTACTTTATTTTTTTCATCTACTTTATAAATAAAAACATTTTCACCCTCGACAATTGTACTAGTGTCAGGAGCACTTAAGCCATTTCTCACATCATATTTGATTGATATTTCTAAAAATGAGCCAGGTAAAATTTCACCTGATGCATTATCCATCTTAATTCTTGTTGCTAAAGCTCTTGTATCTTCACTTATCCTGCTAGCAAAAGAGTTTACTTCACCTTTATAAATTTTATTTTTATATCCAGAAAATTTAATATCAACTGGCAGACCAACCTCAATAAATGGTACAAAAATTTCAGGTATATCTACATCACAATATATTGAGCTAGTATCTTCAAGATTAATTAATATCGAAGATTTTGAAACCTCTATATCTTCTGAAAATTCTCTTTTTCCAATAACACCATCAAATTGAGCAATAACTTTTCGATTTTTAAGCTCAGCAATTACATCACCCTTTTTAACTTTTTGATTAAATTTTATAGGTTTTAATATTTCATATTTTTCAATTTTAAATGATTGTGTTTGAATTGGAGTTGCAGTCCCATAGGTACTAACAACGTTTTCAAAAACTCTTTCTTGAGTTGTAGTTATTATTATTCCAGGAGGCGGTCTTTTACTAAATTTTTTTTTGAAATGATTTCCTATCATTGTTCTTCCAATGATCACTGTTGCAATGATTAAAAAAAATATGATTACTATACTTGTTATTTTTGTAGATGTTTTCATAAGTTAATTTTTTCCGTATTCAGCCCAAGAGCCATCGTAAATTATCGGCATATATTTAGCATTTATTAAAGAATAAGCTAGTGCCAATACACTTGCAGTCACTCCAGAACCACATGAAAATACTAGGTTCTTATCGTGGTCAAATTCAAAGGACTTAAATTTTTCCATTATTTTATCTTTACTAACGAAAGTATGGTCTTTGTTTACTAATTCAGAAAAGGGTAGGCAAAAAGAATTTTTTATTGAACCACTTCTAAGACCTTTTCTTGGTTCAGCAACTTTGCCTTCAAATCTTTCTCTACTTCTTGCATCAACAACATTAAATTCATGTGAATTAATATTTTCATCTATTTGTTTTTTATTTATAACAAGTTCTTTATTTTCTTTACATCTATACTTAGAAGTTTGAGTGATCACTTTTTTGTTATCTGTAGATTTATTTTCTTTTTTCCATTTTTTTAATCCACCATCTAGAACATGAACTAGTTTAGGGTCATGTCCATAATAAATTAAATTGTACCAACATCTACATGAACTAATAACATCAGAGTTATCGTAAATTACTATTCGATCATTATTTTCTATACCCATGTTGCTCATTATTTTTTCCCAAGATTTAGTATCGGTAAGCATATGTGGTAAATCAGTATCTAATTTAGAATTTTTATCTAAATCAAAAAAAATAGCATTTGGAATATGTTCCACTATATATTCCTCAAAACCGTTTCTTTGAGTTTGAGGCATATGCCATGAGCAATCAATAATTTTTACTTTTTCAGCGTTATTTTCTAACCAACTTGTATCAACTAAAGACATTTTATCTTTTTTCCAAATATCGTTGATGATACTCTTCAGCTGGGCAATAATTTTTAACTAAAGAAGTTTTTGTTACTACTTTTCCTGATAATTTGACGTTTTCTTTTTCTATCATTTTTTCAGCAGTAATTTTTTGCTGATCATTTAAATAAAATATTTCACTTCTATATTGAGTTCCGAAATCTGGTCCTTGAGAATTTAAGGTTGTTGGATCATGAATTTCAAAAAAATATTCAAGAATTTTCTCGTAAGATATTACTTTGGGATCAAAATCTAGTTTTACTACTTCTGCATGATTTGTTGTGCCTGTGCATACTTCGTTGTAATTGGTTTCAGCATTATGACCTCCACAATAACCTACTTCTGTTTTTATAACTCCATCAAGTTTACTAAACTTAATTTCTGGTCCCCAAAAACACCCTAATCCTAAAATTGCTATTTCCATTGATAATTAACTTAATTAATCTAAAGTTAATCATATGCTATCAAAAAATCAATTAGGCTTTTTTTACATGTTCATATCAGTATGTGCATTTTCACTTATGGATGTGATTGTTAAATGGTCCGAGGATTATCCTGTTGGACAAGTATTATTTTTTAGAGGATTTTGTGGAATAATTCCTATTTTATTTCTTATTCCTAAAGATAGATATTTAGATTTTTACAAAACAACGAGACCATTTCTTCATTTTAAAAGATGTTTAGCAGGATTAATTGCTTTGGTTTCTATATTTGTAGCATTAAGAAATTTACCTTTGGCAACAGTTGTAAGTATATCTTTTGCAGCACCAATATTTATAACAATATTTTCAATTTTTTTATTAAAAGAAAAAGTTGGAATTTATAGATGGTTAGCAGTTATAGTAGGGTTTGTTGGTATAATTTTCATCACTGAACCAGGTTTTAGCTCTTTAAATTTATATTATATTTATCCAATAATTTTTTGCTTAGGCTTGTCTTATGTAGCTATTGCTATAAGAAAATTATCTTCAACCGAGCCTGCTTGGTTAATTAGTTTTTTCTTTTCATTCTCAATAATGCTTCTAAGTTTTTTATCTTTTTATCAGGGATGGATCTTGCCAAGTTTACTAGATTTATTTTTGTTATCTATGGTTGGTATATTAGGTGGTCTTGCAAATTTATGGTTATCACAATCTTACAAATACTCAGAAGTAAGTTTAGTTTCTCCTTTAAAATATCTTGGATTAGTCTTTGCTATTATATTTGGATATTTTATTTGGAACGAAATACCAACTTCTAAAACATTATTAGGCGCCTTATTAGTTATAGTTTCATCTATTATTATATTTAGAAGAGAGATGTATTTGAAAAAAAAGTTATCTGTTTCACGACATGAGTAAAACTCCATCATACTGGAATAAAGCAAAAAAATATTTATCTAAAAAAGATAAAACCATGTCTCTTTTGATTAAAAAATATAAATCCCCATCAGAGACAGTGCTAACTTCAAGAAAAGATGTCTTTTTCTCTCTTTGTAAAAGTATAATTGGACAACAAATTAGCGTTGCTGCTGCTAATTCAGTTTTTTTAAAATTTAAGAAAAAATGTAAAAATAAAATTAACGCAAAAACAGTAAGCAAGTTATCTACTATTCAGCTCAAAAGTTGTGGTCTAAGTAGACAGAAAGTGAAAGGAATAAAAAGTTTAGCCCAAAAAATATTAAGTAAAGAATTTAATCCAAGACTTATTTCAAAAATGTCTGATGAAGATGCCATAATTTATCTGTCTAAATTAAGACAAATTGGAAAATGGTCAGCAGAAATGATTTTATTATTTACTTATAATCGTCCTAATATTTGGCCAATCCAAGATATTGGTTTGTTAAGAGCTATTTCAAAAAATTATAATAAAAAATATCTTCCACCTGAAAGTTACGTGACATATTTAAACAAAAAGTTTTCCCCTTACTGTTCTGTAGCGACTTGGTATTTATGGAGAAGCATAGACCCCGAACCTATTCAATATTAAGCTTACATTCCCTCAAAAATTATGTGTTCTCTAGTAACATTATTTTCTAAATGTTTTCTAGCCTCGACATATTCCTCAGAATTGTAACAATTTTTTGCTGTTTCAATATCAGGAAATTCTGCAAGAGCTACTCTTACCATTTTTCTACCTTCTAAAGTTACGTTATTTGCACTTCTCGCTATTATTTTTCCAGAATATTTTTCAACTGCTTCTTTAGCTTTAACAGCATATTTTTTAAGTCGTTCGTCGTCCTTTATTTCAGTATAATTTGCAATCCAATAAGCTTTCATAATTCTCCTTTTTAAATTTTTTTAATTATGATACCAAATTTATGTGAAAAAATTATTTTTAAATTTCTTTGGTGCATCATTATTTTTGATATTTTCATTATTAACCCACGTTAATGCTGATGAATTGTTTAATAAGGGAAAAGAAGTTTTTCTGGGAGCAGGAAATTGTGCAGCATGCCATATGCTCTCAGATGCTGGATCAAACGCAATGGTTGGTCCAAATTTAAATGAAATCAGACCTGATATTCAAAGAATCATAATGGCAGTTAGAAACGGTATAGGAGTAATGCCCGCAATGGAGGGTATTCTAACTGATGAGGAAATAGAAGCGGTTGCTCACTATACTTCTATAGCTGCGGAACAATAATAAAAATTTTAACTATAATTTTTTATCCAATGTTTAGCTATATCTACTCTTTTGCAGATCCAAATATCCTTAAATTTTGTGATGTAATTTAAAAATTTTTTAAGTGACTGTATTCTACCAGGTCTTCCAATTAATCTGCAATGCAAGCCAACCGACATCATCTTAGGTGAAGTTTTTCCCTCCTCATAAAGTGCATCGAAACTATCTTTTAAATAATTATAAAATTGTTCACCTGAATTAAATCCTTGATTGGTTGCAAACCTCATATCATTGTTATCAAGTGTGTAAGGAACCATTAGCTGTTTTTTATTACCTTTTTTTATCCAATAAGGAAGATCGTCACTGTATGTGTCGCTACAGTATAAAAAACTACCATTATCAATTACTAAATCTAAAGTATTTTCGCTACACCTACCAGTGTACCAACCAGCAGGTTGATTACCAAAAATCTTTTTTATAGATTTGACTGCAAGCTTCATATCATTCTTTTCTTTTTTCTTTGATACATTTTGATAGTCAATCCATCTCCACCCATGACTAGCAATTTCATAATTTGCTTTTTTTATAGCTGAACAAACCTCTTTATTTCTTTCCAATGCCATACCAACTCCAAAAATAGTAAGCGGAATTTTCTTTTTATTAAATAGATCATGAATTCTCCAAAACCCCCTTCTTGATCCATATTCATAAATTGATTCCATATTTAAGTGTCGACCTTTAATTGGTTTTGCTCCTATAATTTCTGATAAAAATACTTCTGAAGTCTTATCACCATGAAGAGTACAATTCTCTGCTCCTTCCTCGTAATTAAGCACAAATTGCAAAGCCAACTTAGCATTACCAGGCCACTTTACCTTAACTTTTTTGGAACCATATCCCACCAAATCTCTTGGGTATTTTTTTATCATTTTTTCAAAAAAATTTTATCTTTTTTAAATTTATAAATAACAAGATTGTTTCCTTTTCCTTTTCTATCAACAATTAGAAAATTCATATTTTTAATAGAAATCAACGGAAAGTGCCAAATACCAGCATTGTAATTAACCCCAGTTTGTTTTGGGACTAAAAAGGATTGGATTTTATTTACATCTGGTTTATCTCCTTTTGGTGCTACAAATACTAAAAATTTTGTATCTTCCATTGGTATAAAGGCTTGGCTTCCTAAAGGATGTTTTTCCATCATATCAATTTTCACCGGAAACCTTCTTTTTTTTGCTTTAAAAATACTAACAATTGCTTTCCCTTTATTTTTAGATGCATCTACTTTTATCAAATTATCAAATCTTTTTGCATACCCATCATTAATATTTATAGGATTTTTTTTTGACGTATCTATTAATTGACCAAATTTAGAAAAATTTTTTTTAGTAATTTTTTTTGCTTTTATTATTTTCATCTCACAAAATTTCCGAATGCCCTTATTCTTGAAATTCCACCGTCTGGGTAGATATTTATTCTAAGATAATTTTCCTTACTTCTTTTAATTAAGAATTTTTTAAAAATATGTTTTTTGTGAGCTGATAGTTTTGACTTATTTAAAATAAACTTCCAATTTTTTGAATTATTGACAATTGATTTATTGGGCAGATCTTTTGAAATGCTTGCAGTTTGAATTGAGCAACTATCGGGATAGTTTCCTTTAAAATGATGGGTATCTATCTCTAGTTTTTTTATTAATCCTGGTTTTCCAAATTTTATTATAAGCCAATCAAAGTTTTTTCCTCTACTTCTTCTTGTTTCCCAACCATCTCCCATATTTTTTCCTTTACCAGGTGCTATTATATTTTCAGCCCTGCCGAAATGTTCATTATTACAACCAATAATTGAAGCGCCATTTAAAACAGATGTAAGGTTGATAGTTTTGTTATTTAAAAAGTTTTTCTCCATTTCAATTTTTCCATAAAGCCTTAGTCTAGCAACTCCACCATCTGGAAAAATGTTTAGTCTTATATAATTAAAAACAGATTTGTTGTTTGATTTGAAGTTATGGTTTCGGTTTGGCCCAAGTTTTTTCTTGCTCAGTAAAGAAATCCATTTTGTTTTCTTATTAGGCATTGTTTTACTAAAGCAACCCTCCAACGAAGCATGTGTGGGCTGATTTCCATTGAAATGCGTTGTGTCAATGTCGATATCGAATATCTTTCCAGGTTTACCAAGTTTTAAAATTAAATAATCAAAACCTTTTGATCTTCTTCTCCTTGTTTCCCATCCATCCATCCATTTACCATGTTTGTCAAATAGTCCATCTTTAAAAACTGGATTTTCGATGTTTAATATTCTATGAGCAGCTGCAAAAAAATCGTCAGTCTTAAATATAACTTTAGTTCCAATTCTTGGATCTGCTAAGTTAATCATTTTTGCACTTATAAATTTTTTCATTTTTTATTTATTTCATTCAAACGAAATGTTGCAATTTTTTTTACTTGTTTTTTTGCTTCAAGGAATTCACTTTCTACATCACTTTGTATTCTTTGTCTAAAATTATTCAAAATTTCATTTTTATCTTTGCCTTTTACGGCAATTATAAAAGGAAAATTAAACTTCTTTTTATATTCTGAATTTAATTTTTTAAATTCTTCATATTCATCATTAGAACATTGGTTTAATTTTGCAGAGGCCTGTTCTGATATAGATTCAGAGGTCATTTTCTTTGCTACAGCAAGCTCAGGATGAGCATTTAAAATCTCTAAAATTTTATTCTTTTCGTAATTTTCATAAATATCAATCATTTTAAACACAATATCTTCAAAGTTTTTAAATGGTTTTAACTCAAAAGCTTCGATAGCAACTGACTCAGTTTTTTCAAAAACATTGCCAAATATAGACAAAAAATCAGACTTGTTAAGATCGTTAATGTTATCTATTGTTCTCATATAACTTTTAAAAATTTAAGTTTGAAATTAAATGATACTATAATTTTATGACAAAGCTCACAACTCATGTTTTAGATGTGTATTCTGGTAAACCTGGCAAAGGTATCTTGGTTGAGTTGTTTTATATTAATAATTCAGAACGAAAAAAATTAACGTCAACAAAACTCAATGACGATGGTAGAGCTAATTCACCATTAGCAGAGGGAGATGTTTTTATTAAAGGTAAATATGAATTAATTTTTCATATTGGTGATTATTTTAAAAATACATCTTCAGCTAGCGATGTACCATTTTTGGATGATGTTGTTATAAGATTTGGTATTTCAGATCCCTCACAGCATTACCATGTTCCTTTACTTGTTTCACCTTGGAGTTATTCTACTTATAGAGGTAGTTAAGTGATATCGAGTTCTGTTAAATTTCTATTAAATGACAAGCTTATAGTAATCAAAAATCCCGATCCAAATCAAACGTTGCTTAATTATATTAGAACTGAATTAAAAAAGACCGGAACTAAAGAAGGATGTTCGGAGGGTGGTTGTGGTGCATGTACAGTTGTTTTGGGTGAATTAGCCGATAATAAAATTGTATATAAAGCAATTAATTCTTGCATTTCATTTGTCCCCTCATTGAATGGCAAGCAACTTATAATTGTTGAGGATTTAGTTTCTGAAAATGGAAAACTTCACCCAGTGCAAGATGCGATGGTAAAATTTCATGGTTCACAATGTGGTTTTTGTACGCCAGGATTTGTCATGTCTTTATTTTCAATGTTTAAAAATAATAAAAGTCTCAATAATGAATTAATAACAGATTCTATATCAGGTAATTTATGTCGTTGTACTGGTTATAGACCTATAATTGATGCTGCCAAAAGTTTAAATAAGATAAACAAGAATGATCAATTTTCTAAAAATAAAAATAGAGTTATTCAGCAATTAAAAAAAATTAAACCGAAAAATGTTTATATTAAAAAAGATGATAAAATTTATTTTTCACCAAAAAATATTAAAGATTTAAAAGGTATAATTAAAAAACATTCTAACTTTAGTTTTCTTGCTGGTGGAACTGACTTGTCTTTAAAAGTTACAAAAGAAAGAAAAGAAATTCCTTTTATAATTGATTTAAAAGAAATTAATGATTTAGATTTTATAAAAGTAAGTAAAAATTATTTAGAAGTTGGTTCTGCTACACCTTTAATAAAATTTGAAAAAGAAATTAAAAAATATTATCCAGATTTTTATTCGGTTCTAAAAAGATATGGATCTGTTCAAATTCGAAATGTTGGAACTATAGGTGGCAATATTGCAACTGCATCTCCAATTGGTGATACACTGCCAATTCTATTATCTTTAAATGCAGAGGTTTTAATTGAAAGTTTTAATAAAAGAAAAGTATTACCTTTAAATCATTTTTTTATTGATTACAGAAAAACTAAATTAAAAAACAATGAATTTATACACTCAATTAAAATACCATTATTTAAGAAAAATATTTTTAAGGCATTTAAGATCTCAAAAAGATTTGATGATGATATTTCATCTGTTTGTGGATCTTTTAATTTTGAGATTAATAATAATAAAATTAAGGAGGTTTATATTGCATATGGAGGTATGGCTGCTGTGCCAAAAAGAGCTAAAGCATGTGAAAAAATTCTTAAAAATAAGCCTCTTACCATCAATACTTTTGATCAAGCAAAAAAATATTTAGAAAAAGATTTAAGTCCTATTGGAGACATGAGAGCTAGTAAAGAATACAGACTAGAGATAGCAAAAAATTTATTGATGAAATGTTTTGTAGAAATAAATTCTAATAAGTTATCAAGAGTAAATTAAATGAGCAAAGAGAACTATATTGAGGAAATAAGACCACATGATAGTGCGTATAAACATGTGAGTGGATATGCAGAGTATACCGATGATATTAATGAGCCAAAAAACACAATTTATGGTGCTATTGGTTTAAGTGAAAAAGCTCATGCAATAATCAAAAAAATAGACCTCACTGAAGTAAAAAAAAGTGAAGGAGTTATATCGGTAGTTACTGAAAGAGACATCCCTGGTAGGAATGACGTAGGTCCTGTTTTTGAAGGTGATCCAATCTTTCCAGAAAAAAAAGTAGAGTTTTTTGGTCAGCCATTATTTGCTGTAGCTGCTACAACTACAGAACTTGCTAGAAAGGCAGTATTAAAAGCTAAAGTTACCTATAAAGATTTAAAACCAATTATTACAATAAAAGAAGCTTTAAATAAGAAGCAATTCTTATTTAAACCTAGAAAAGTTAAAAAAGGCAATCCTTCTAAAAAAATAAAAAATTCAAAAAATAAATTAAAAGGAAATTTTACAACTGGAAGCCAAGAGCACTTCTATTTAGAAGGCCAGGCAGCTTTTGTTGTTCCTAAGGAAGATGATAATTTTTTAGTTTATAGTTCAACACAACATCCATCAGAAACTCAACAATTAATTGCAAAAATGTTTAATCAAAAAAGTAATTCAATAAATGTAGAAGTTAGAAGAATTGGAGGTGGGTTTGGGGGAAAAGAAACAAATTTCATGACAGCGTGTATTTGTGCGTTGTTGGCAAAAAAATCAGGACAGCCAGTCAAACTAAGATTAGATAGAGATGATGATATAATATTGACTGGTAAAAGACATGAATTTTTATCTGAATATGAAGTTGGTTTTAATGATGAGGGAATTATTGAAGGATTAAAAATAAACTTATCCTCAAATTGTGGAATGTCACCCGATTTATCAGCTGCAATAAACGAGAGAGCTTTGCTTCATGTGGACAATGCATATTATATTTCAGATATCGAGGTAACAAATAATTTATGTAAAACAAATATTCCAACATCAACTGCATTTAGAGGCTTCGGTGGAAATCAAGGGATGATGGCTATAGAGAATATTATAGATAATATCGCAAGGTACTTAAAAAAAGATCCTATAGAAGTCAGAAAGAAAAATTTTTATCAAAAAGATAAAAGGAATGTTACTCATTATGGAATGATAGTTGAAGATAATGTTATTAATGAAATATTTAAAAAATTAGAAAATAAATCTAATTATAAGAAAAGATATTTGGATATAAGAAAATTTAATGAAAAAAATAAATTTAAAAAGAAGGGTATAGCTATTACACCTTTAAAATTTGGTATTTCATTTACTACAATTCATTTAAATCAAGCTGGAGCCTTAGTTCATATTTACACAGATGGAAGTGTTCATTTGAATCATGGAGGAATTGAAATGGGTCAGGGGACTCACACAAAGATTGCTCAGTTAGTGGCAAATTCTTTAGGGTTACCATATAATTTAGTTCATATCTCATCAACAAATACAGCCAAGGTTCCAAATACTTCAGCTAGCGCCGCTTCGTCCACTACAGACCTTAATGGAGCAGCAGCTCTAAATGCAGTAGCAAAAATTAAATTAAATTTAGAAAAATTTATTAAAAAAAAATATAAGATCTACAATCAAGAGGCAGTATATAAAGATCAATATATAATATTTGGAAACAGACAATTTGAATTTAAAAGTATAATTCAAGAGGCATATTTAAATAGAATATCTCTTTCATCATCAGGCTTCTATTCAACACCAAAAATTAATTTTGATAAAAAAAAATTTAGAGGAAGACCTTTTTATTACTTTTGTTATGGGGCAGCTGTTTCGGAAGTAACTGTAGATACATTAACGGGTGAAAATATACTGGAAAGAGTGGATATCTTACACGATGCCGGCAAACCAATAAATCCAGCACTAGAACTAGGTCAGATTGAGGGTGGTTTTGTGCAAGGACAGGGATGGCTGACAATAGAGGAATTAAAGTGGAAGTCAGATGGTCAGATTACAACTTTTTCTCCATCGACTTACAAAATACCTGCAGTAAGTGATATTCCAAAAAAATTTAATGTAGAAATTTTTAAAGAGGGATTAAATAAAGAAAAAGTTGTTAATAAAGCAAAAACAACTGGTGAGCCCCCTTTGATGCTAGCTATGAGTGTTTTTTATGCAATTAAAGACGCAGTTGCTTCAATTGGAAATTACCAGTTTGCACCAGAACTTAATGCACCGGCAACACCTGAAAGAATTTTAATGAGTATCAACAAAATTAAAAATTTAAATGGAAGATAAAAAAAAATTTATGGCAAGAGCCATTGAGTTATCAATTAATAGTGCGAATACTATTGGAGGTCCCTTTGGAACCGTTATAGTTAAGAATGATAAGATTATTGCAGAGGGTTCTAATAAAGTTACTTCTTCAAATGATCCAACTGCTCATGGAGAAATAGTAGCAATTCGAGAAGCCTGTCAAAATTTAAATACTTTCGATCTTTCTGGATGTGAGATTTACACATCTTGTGAACCTTGCCCGATGTGTCTTTCAGCAATTTATTGGTCAAGATTAGATAAAATATATTATGCAAACACTAGAGAAGATGCAAAAAACATAGATTTCGATGACTCGTTTATTTATACAGAAATTCCAAAAAAAATTGATGACAGGAAAATTAAAATGGTACAAATGCTCAGAGATGAAGCTTTAAAAGCATTTGAAACTTGGGATAAAAAAGTAGATAAAATTAAATATTGATGGAATTTTTACCTTATACAATAAAATGGTTAGAAGTTATTTTAAGATGGGGCCATGTATTATTTGCAATATTATGGGTAGGTAATAGTTTTTTATTTAATTACTTAGATAATAATTTAAATAAAAATATAACAAGTGATGATATCGATGGTGAAGGATATCTGATGCATTCAGGCTTTTTTTACAAACTTTCGAGGTTAAAAACATCTCCACCTCAGGATTACTTAAATAGATTAGTAATCTTTAAGTGGCAAAGTTACTTAACTTTTGTAACTGGAATGTTGCTTTTAGTTGTAATTTACTATTATAACGCTGGTGTATTAATGGTTGATAAGCGTGTTCTGTTAATACCCCCTAGTTATGCAATTATTATCTCACTTTTATCGTTGATTATTTCTTGGTTTGTTTACGATCTTTTATGTAAATCAAAATTAATTGAGAATAATATTTTATTTATATCCACAGGAATAATTTTACTAGCAATTGTATCATTTGGACTTACAAAATTATTTGGACCAAAATTTGCAATTTTAAGTGTTGGATTAATCATTGGATCCAATATGTTTGGTAATGTTTTCACGGTAATTATCCCTAATCAAATGAACATAATCAGTAGCAGCGAAAGAGGTGAAAAATTTGATATGAGCTTATCTTTAGCAGCTAAACAACGATCAATTCACAATAATTATTCAACTTTTTTAGTTTTGTTTATAATGCTTTCTGGGCATTCAAGCTTTTTAGTTTATCACCAATATAATTGGTTAATATTATGTGCAATTGCTGTTATCTCCGGTGTAGCAAGGCATTATTTTAATTTAAGAGGAAGAAACATTCATAGGTTGTATATTTTAATTTCCTCAATAATAGCACTTATCGTTCTTGCAGTTTTAGTTTTATTATTTAAATAAACAGATATAAAAAACTATGACTGAAAAAATGATTGTCAGCTGGGACGAGTACAACAAAACTGTTGAGAAACTAGCAATCCAAATTGATGAGAGCGGATATAAACCAACAATACTAGTTGGCATCATGCGTGGAGCAGCGCCGATGATAGATGTTCTAAGTAGAATTTTTAAATTAAAATGTGCGTATCTTGCAGTTGAATCTTACAGTGGTAAGGGAGTAGAGGATGAACAGGGTGACATTGTGTTTTCAAGAGAAATGAGTTCGATAGCACCTAATATGGGTGGAAAAATACTTTTATGTGATGATTTATCTGACACAGGAATTACTTTTAACAAAAGTATAGATTGGTTAAGAAAATACGAACCCATTAAGGATAAAATAGAAGATATCAAAACTGCAACATTGTTTAAAAAAAAGAAATCAACATTTGAGCCAGATTTCTGTGCAAATAGACTTCCTGATAATCCTTGGATAGTGCAGCCCTTCGAAATTTATGAAGAATTAAGGATTGAAGAAATCAAAAAAAAACATCAGATATAAAAAAGGCCAGTCAAAAAACCGGCCTTTTAAATTTTTTAAATTGGAAACAGATTACTTAGGTATATCTCCTTCAACACCTTTAACGTAAGTCATCATTCCTGCAAGCATTCCATCATCTGCAGTTTTTCCTTCTGCTACCATTAAATTACCTTTCTGGTCATAAATTGGTCCAGTGAAAGAATGAACTTTACCTGATGCTAAATCTGCTTGAAGTTTTTTAACTTTTGATCTTAGGTCAGCTGGCATTTGTGAATCTAAATCTGATATCACAACCATACCATCTCCAATACCATGCCAAGTATCTTTTTGACTCCATGTACCATTTGCAACTGCTTTAACTCTGTCTACGTAATATGGTCCCCAATTGTTTTCAACTGAAGTCAATACAGCTTTAGGAGCAAACTTGTCCATATCACTTGCTTGTCCAAATGCATATACTCCAGCTTTTTCAGCCATTTGAACAATAGCAGTACTATCTGTATGTTGAGCAATTACATCAGCACCTTGATCGATCAAAGCTTTTGCTGCCTCTGCTTCTTTACCTGGATCATACCAAGTGAAAGCCCAAACAATTTTAGTTTTAATATTTGGGTTAACTTTTTGAGCTGCTAAAGTAAATGAATTGATACCTCTGATTACTTCAGGAATTGGAAAAGATGCAACATAACCAATAACATTTGATTTTGTCATAGTTCCAGCAATTGTCCCTAAGATAGTTCTACCTTCGTAGAATCTAGCTGCGTATGTTGAAACATTTGGATGTTCTCTTTTGTATCCAGTAGCATGTTCAAATTTTACATTTGGAAACTCTTTTGCAACTTTGTTAGTTGGATTCATGTATCCAAAACTAGTTGTAAAGATAACATCATGACCAGAATTAGCTAATTGTCTAAGAACCCTCTCAGCATCAGCACTTTCTGGAACACCTTCTACGTAAGTTGTTTTAAATCCGGCAGCTTCAACAGCTTTTCTACCTACATCATGCTGATATGTCCATCCATGGTCACCAGTTGGGCCAATATAAACAAATGCTGCTTTAACATCTTTGGCAACTGCAGCTACAGTTAATGTAAATAATAAAACTAAAGAAGAGACGAAAGAACGAATTAAAAATTTATGCATAAATTTATTTCCCCTTTTGATTTTTTAATTATTTAAATTTAAATTAAATTATCTAAAAAAAAATGATTATTTTTAAATTAATTGTCTTTATGAAAAGATTTCCCCAATGAACTAGGAGTACTTAGTCTTATTTTTCTACTATCACGAGAAATTACAACTAAAACTATTATTGTAACGATGTAAGGTAGAGCTGTTAAAAATTGTACAGGAATTCTTACTCCAATTGCTTGCATATGAAACTGAATAATCGTTAAGCCACCAAAAATCATAGCACCAATCAAAATTTTAATTGGGTTCCACGTTGAGAAAACCACTAGAGCTAATGCGATCCAACCTCTTCCACCTGTCATATTTTCAATCCACTGAGGAGTATAAATCATGGATAAATATGCACCAGCAAGTCCACTCATTGCGCCTCCATAAAGTATACAAGCGTAACGAACTAACTTAACATTTATTCCTTGATTAGATGCAGACTCAGGTGAGTCTCCTACAGCTCTTACAATTAATCCAATTTTCGTTTTTTTTAAAAAATAGCTAGTTATGAAGGGAAGGGCAAAAGCAAAATAAAAAACAATTGAATGTCCAAATAATATTGGACCTAAAAGTGGTATTGTGTCTTTTAAACCTTGAAACAAAACAGGAAACTCTTTTCCAGGAATACCTACAAAATTTTTTCCTATCATCGCAGAAATACCAATTCCAAATATGGTAAGCGCCAAACCAGTAGCAACATGATTTGTGATCAATGTTTGAGTAAGGAATGCAAAAATAGTTGAAATTAAAACTCCAGCTAACATTGCACCAAAAACTGCAATAATTAAACTTCCTGTAACAGTCATTAATGCGAATCCTGAAATAGCACCAATGATCATCATTCCTTCAACACCAAGGTTTAGAACACCGGATCTTTCTGTAATAAGTTCACCACAGGACGCTAGGATCAAAGGAACAGCGGAGGCCATTATTGATGCAATTATCAGTCCAATAAAATTTATATCGATGATCATTTTTTTGAACCTATAAATTTAATTTTGAAAAAAAGTAAATAATCTGATGCAAGAAGAAAAAATAAAATCATTCCTTGGAAAACCTGACCAGTATATTTAGGTATTTGCATAAATATTTGAGCTGTCTCAGCACCCAGATAAGTTATTGCAACAACTAGAGATGCAAAGATGATACCAACAGGATGTAAACGACCCAAAAACGCTACAATTATAGCAGTAAAACCATAATCTGGAGAAATTTCTCTATGAAGCTGTCCAATAGGTCCAGTTATTTCTCCAACTCCAGCTAAACCTGCGCAAGCACCACTTATTAAAAAAACGAGTATGATCATTTTTTTACCTTTATATCCGGCATATCTTGCTGTCTTTAAACTAAAACCTGAAACTTTCATTTGGAACCCTAAATACGTTTTATAAAAAACAAACCAACTGATAACTACTGCAGCTAAAGCTAAAAATATTCCTGCGTGAATTCTTAGTCCTTCAAATAATAACGGAAGTTTAGCAGAATCACTGAACTGTCTGGTTTCAGGAAAATTAAATCCCTCTGGATTACTCCAAGGACCAACAACAAGATAGTCTAAAATTAATTTTGAAACATATACCAACATAAGACTTACTAATATTTCATTTGTATTAAAGTAAGTTTTTAAGATTGCGGGTATGGATGCATATAGCATACCACCGATTGCACCAGCTAAAATTACTATCGGAAGAATGTAAAATCCTTCTTGCTCATAAAACAATAATGCAACTCCTCCTGAAACTATCGCACCGAAAGTTAATTGCCCTTCGGCTCCAATATTCCAGTTATTACTTTTAAAACAAAAAGATAAGCCGATTGCAATTAAACAAAGAGGTGTAGCTTTTAATAGTAATTCACTGAAACCATATTTATCTGCAATTGGAACTATGAAAAAAAATTTAAGAGCTTCAAATGGTTTAAAACCTAAAATAAAAAAAATCAAACCTCCCGCTACTAATGTTAGAAAAATAGCTAACACGGGTGTAAAGAAAAAAATAGCTCTTGATGGTTGATCTCTTTTTACGATTTTAATCAATTTGCTCCTCCCATTAGTATCCCAAGTTTTTCAGAGGTAACTTCTTCAGCATTCATAATTTTTGACAATTTTCCTTTATGAATTACTGAAATTTTATCACTTAATTTTAATAACTCATCAGTGTCTGTAGATATTAATATAATTGATTTATTTTGTTCATTGATTTTAATCAATGTTTCGTGGATATAATTTATTGCTCCAACATCTAGACCCCAAGTTGGATTAAAACAAATTAATAAATCTGGAGAAGTTATTAATTCTCTTCCAATAATTAATTTTTGAAGATTACCTCCAGACAAAAATTGGCTTTTTAATTCAATGTTGTCAGTATTAACATTAAAATCTGAAATTATTTTTTTGGAATGTTCTTTAATTTTGTTTTCGTTTATTAATCCATTATTAAAAAAATTTGATGATTTAAAATTGTTTAGAGCTACATTTTCAAAAATTTTCATTTGTGGAATTGCAGCCTGCTCAAGCCTATCCTCTGGAGAAAAGGCCATCAAATATTCTCTTCTTTCTTGAGGACTTAAATCTCCTATGTAATTATTGTTAAATTCTATAGAATTCTTTTCCGAAATAATTTCACCACTTAATACTTGAAATAATTCACTTTGTCCGTTTCCTGATATACCAGCAATTCCTAAACACTCCCCTCGATTAACAGAAAAATTAATATCAATTAAATTTGTTTCAAAGGGATCTTCGCTTGAGAAATTAAGATTCGTTATTTTAATTAATTGATCTGACGAAGTTTTTGCTTTTTTTTTCTTAATTGTTTTTAAGTTCTGACCCACCATTTTGTTAGCAAGTGACTCAATATTTTCGTTCTTTATTTCACTTACAGAAATTAACTTTCCTCTTCTCATCACAGCAACTTCATCACAAAGCTGCATAACTTCCTTTAATTTATGGGTTATATAAATAATTAAAATTCCTTCCTCTGAAAATTTTTTCAAAGATAAGAATAATTCACTCGTTTCTTGCTCTGTTAATACTGATGTTGGCTCATCCATAATTAAAACTTTTGGATTTCTTATCAGGCATCTAATTATTTCTACTTTCTGTTTTTGACCTGCTGACAGATTTAGAACAGGAATATCAAGATCAATTGAAAAATTGTATTTTTTCATAATTGAATCAATTTTTTCTCTTAAACTTTCCCTTTGTTCATCTGAGTCTATTATTAAGTTTTCAAATACGGACAAAGTTTCAAAAAGATTAAAATGTTGGAATACCATTCCAATATCATTTTTTTTTGCATCTAATGGCGAATTGAGCTTTAGATTATTTTTATTTAAATAAATTTCACCTTCATCAGGAATTATGACGCCTGATAGAATTTTAACTAGTGTAGATTTTCCAGCACCATTTTCTCCAAGAAGAGCATAAATTTTACCACTATTAAACTCTAGCGAAACATTATCGTTTGCAACACACCCAGGATATATTTTAGTTACATTTGAAATTTTAAGGTTTGTACTCATTTCTTAATTTAATGGTATAGAATTTCCATCCTTATTTTCCTGATATTGATTTGATAAAGTTTGATATTTTTTTTTAATTTCGTCTAATTGTTTTAAAATATTTTCTTTTTTTGAAGTAGGTAAATTTTCAATAAGTAAGTTTATATTTCGACTTTTCCAATAGGAATTTTCTTTATTATATTCTCCATCATTAATTTTAAATACTTCTTTGAGTATATTTAAATCGTGTGGAATATTAAATTCATTATTTGTGGCAGTATACGGAAACAAATAATAAAAATTATCAAATCCAGAAAATGTGATTGCACTCAAACACATACTACAAGGCTCATGTGAACTTAAGAACATGCAGTCTTTTTCTTTTGGTCTTGTATTTGGATCTAATTCATAAAATTTTTTAAGAGTATACATCTCACCATGCCACAATGGATTTTCTATTTCATTGTTTGTTTCTGCAACTACAAGAGATAAATCTTCTTTTTTAATTATTGCGGCACCAAATATCTTACTTCCTTTGGCAACACCTTGTTCAGTTAAAGGTAAAACTTCTTTTAAAAATATATTTAGTATCTTTTCTAGGGCTTTTTCATTCATACGCTTGAACCATCAAATAAAGAACACAATTGTTACTATAATTAAACTTAAAAGTAATAAGAAATAAATTATTTATACAACTTAAAAGTTAATAATTTATGAAACAAAAAATGTTAATTTAAACTTATGTCAAAATTAAAATCTTTAATAAGTCTTGTAATTATATTAATTTTTTTTTCAGGGTGCCAAACCGTTAAAGATAAAACAGATGCTATTGTTGAAAAGGAAAATGAAAAATTAAGTAAATTTCTTGGGAAATCAGCTAGTGAACTTCAGATGGAGCTTGGAAAACCAGACGAAGACTTTAAAAATGCTAAAGGGAATTTTGAGCTAGTTTATAATAGTAAAAAATACCTTGTTCCATGTGAACGTAGGTTTGAAATAAATTCAGAAAATATAGTTGTGGGTTTTGTTTCAAACGGTTGCTTTTAAATTTATTAATTTAAATAAATCTGCTCATTATAGGTTTTTTTTACTATCTAAAGTGGAGTTGTTCTAAACTAAACAGTTTTCTTATATTAATTCATAGCCAATAATGTAACGTCTATTTAGTTAACGACGGAGGTTATATGGCTTCAAGAAAAACAAAAGTGGGCTCTACAAACAGTCCGGATAAAAAACTTCCATTAAATAAATCCATACCTTTAGGAATTCAGCACGTACTAGCAATGTTTGCTGGTAATATAACTGTTCCTATAATTGTGGCTGGAGTTTTTGGTCAAACGCCTGAACAAAAAATATTTTTGATACAAATGGCTTTGTTTGTTGCGGGAGTTGCAACAATTATCCAAACAGTTGGATACAAAGAAATTGGTGCAAGACTTCCTATTGTTCAAGGAACAAGTTTTGCGTTTATACCAATCATGCTACCATTTAAAGCAGCAGGATTAGGTGCGGTATTTACAGCAGCGTTCATTGGAGGAATTTTTCAAATTTTTATTGGAAAAGTTTTAAAACCAATAAGACATCTCTTCCCACCATTAGTTACTGGTATAGTTGTACTAATGATTGGATTTAGTTTGCTTAAAGTTGGTTTTATGTATGCTGGTGGAGGTGGATGGTTAATGAACAACAAACCTGAAATCTTTGCAAATGCAAATCATTTAACGGTTGCCGCTTCAGTGTTCATAGTTGCTATCTTTTTTAATCTAAGAGGTAAAGGAATGGCCTCTGCAGCCTCAATTTTGATTGGAATAGTAGCTGGCTTCATAGTTGCAGCAGCATTAGGAATGGTAAACTACGGCAAAATTGCATCTGCAGCATGGTTTGCGTTTCCAATGCCACTTCAATATGGAATTGATTTTGTACCTGGTGCAATAATTCTAATGTTATTTATGTCAGTTGTTACAACAATTGAAACAATTGGAGATATAAGTGCTACGACAATGGGTGGTGCTAAACGAGAAGCAACAGATAAAGAAATATCAGGTGGAATTATGGCAGATGGTGTTGGTACTGCATTTGGTGCAATATTTAATGCGATGCCAAATACATCCTATTCACAAAATGCTGGACTAGTTGCGTTTACAGGTGTTGTAAGTAGGCACGTTGGAACTATTGCAGGAATAGTTTTAGTTCTAATGGGATTATTTCCAAAATTAGGTGGAATAATCGCTGCAATGCCAGAGTCTGTGATTGGTGGAGCAGCAATCATTATGTTTGGTATGATTGTAGCTGCTGGTATTAAATTAATTTCAAGGGCAGAAATGGATCAAAGAAATTTATTAATCTTAGCTCTTTCTTTGTCTTTTGGAATTGGGATGTCATTGTTACCAGACTTTGTGAAAAATATTCCAGATTTTGGAATAAGTTTAAAACTACTGTTAACAACTGGACTTATACCTGCTGGATTATTAGCATTTGCTTTGAATGCTATAATGGCAAAGAAATAACTAATTTAAACTTGTGGGGAGAAATCCCCACAAGCAAGGTTTAAGACTTATTTAATTTCAATAAGCTTCTTTTTTTTATGTTCTGGAATTATTCTTTCACAAGATATTGTTAAAAGACCGTCTTTAAGTTCAGCACTATTAACTTTTACATCATCAGCAATAGTGAATGATCTTGCAAATTGTCTTTGAGAAATACCTTTATGAATAATTTCTCCATTAACATCACTGTCCTCAGACTTATTAACTTGTTTTGTTCTTACTGTTAATAAATTGTCCTCGAACTCAACCTCAACGTCTTTTTTGCTAAAGCCAGCCAATGCTACCTCAATTGCATAGTTGTCTTTACCTGTCTTTCGGATGTTGTATGGTGGATAATTTGACTGCATCGTCAAATTTCCATTTCCCAACATATTTTCAAATTGGTCGAACATGTCGTCAAAACCAATTGAAAAAGGTCTAAGTGAGTTAAATATAGATAGATCCTTACTTGTCATAATATCCTCCTTTGTTAAGCAAGTTTATTTATGTAAGCCCCATTAGGCGACCTACTAAGTTTATATGGGAATTAATTTGTTTTTTTCAAGATTTAAAGTGTACCAATTTTTTTTGATATTTTTAATGCAAATGCATAGTCAATAGCAATTTCTTCTATTGCGCCATCTCTTCCTGATTTTCCACCATGACCAGCATTCATTTCGGTTTTTAAAAGAAGTAAATTATTATCTGTTTTGTAGTCTCTAAGTTTTGCTGTGAACTTTGCAGGTTCATCAAATAAAACTCTATTATCACTTAAACTTGTTGTAATAAAAATATGTGGATAATCCATTTTTTTAATATTGTTGTAGGGCGCATATGAAAAAATATAATCAAAGTGTTCTTTATTTTCTTTTGCATTTCCAAATTCGTCAAATTCTCCCACGGTTAAAGGCAAAGAATGATCAAGATTTGTTGTTAAAGAATCCACAAAAGGAACAGCCATTATAATTCCTAAAAATAATTCAGGAGATTGATTGACTACAGCTCCCATTAATAATCCTCCGGCTGATCCACCCATTCCAATAATATTTCCTTTTGACGTATAATTCTTTTCGATCAAATATTTTGCTGCGTAAATATAATCTTCAAAAGTATTTTTTTTGTTTGTTAATTTTCCCTCTTTCCACCACTTCATACCTTTTTCCATACCACCTCTGATATGGGCTGTGGCCCAAATTATATCTCTATTGATAAGACTTAATCTTGTAGAAGAAAAACTTGGGGACATAGAATTTCCATAAGACCCATATCCATACAATAAAACATTTGCAGACCCATCAATTTTTGTTTTTTTGTGTCTAGTAATTGTTAATGGAACCATCCTCCCATCATGAGATTTAAACTCAACTCTCTCAACAATATAGTCATCTCTATTATGACCAGATGGGATTTCTTGTTCTTTAACAAGTTCTTTAGATTTTGTTGCTAAATTATATTTAAATACTCTAGAAGGAGTTTTAGGTGATGAATATCCTAAATGAATTTCATCAGTATTTCTATCTTTTTGGGTTAAGCTTACTCCTGGAACATAAACAGATTCATCAGAAAAAACCAATTCTTCTTCTACATTTGTAGAAATATTTTTGACAAATAATTTATCTAGTGCATCTGATGTTTCACCACGAATAATCCAATCTTTAAGAAATGTTAATCCACCAATTAAAACTTCATCTTTTGCTGGAATATATGTTTGCCAATTTTGATTTTCTAAATTGTCACAAATATCAATTTTAAAGTCTTCAGCATTTTTATTTGTATGATTATAAAATTTATCATCCCATGAATTAACAGAATACAAAACACCTCTTTCTCTTTTAATAATAAGTTTTGGAGATGGACTTAATTCACCTGATTTAAAGTAATATTGCTCCGAAGTATTATGGTCAGAAGTATTTATAAAAAAATATTTTTCATCTGAGCTTTTTCCAATTCCTACTGTAAAAGCCTCGCTTTTCTCCTCAAATATTAATTCATCTTTGCCCTCAAAATCACCTATTCTGTGCCTGTATATTGTTCTTGCTCTATGATTTTCATCAAGTTTAGAATAAAAAATATATTTATCATCCAAACTAAATGTTATCCCCCCTGATGTTTCTGCAATTTCTTTTGAAATAATTTTGTTTGTTTTTATATCTCTTAAATAAATTGTATAATATTCAGATCCTTTAATATCTAAAGAGTATCCTAGATATTTATCATTGTTACTTACTTCTAAATCTCCAACCCCAAAATATTCAGTTTTAAGTTTTTCTTTTTCTTTATCTCCATTCCATATTTCCTCAATATTTTCTGAACCAATTTTTTTTCTAAGTTTTATGGAATAATTTCCTTTTGCTGTAGTTTTAGTCCAATATTCGTACGTATGATCTTTATAGGGCAAAGATTCATCTTCTAATTTAATTCTTCCTTTAATTTCATCGAATAATTTTTTTTGAATATCTTTTGTATCTTTTAAATGATGATCTGTGTAAGCATTTTCGTCTTCTAAATATTTTTTCACATCAGGATCTAACTTGCTTTTATCTTTTAGGACTTCTAAAATATCTTTTTGATGAATCCAGCTATAATTGTCTTCCCAATCAATATTGTGACAAGTTTTTATCTCTAGTTTTTTTTTAAGTTGTGGTACTTTCATCTAATAAGGAAATATATGAATATTATTATTTATCTACTTGTAATTTTAGTCATCTTATATTTTTTATTAAGATGGTGGTCAAATATTTCTCCAAAAAAAATGTCAAAAGGAGTTAGGCTGATTACAATTTTATTATTGGCTTTATTAGCAGTTTTATTTGCTATTGGTGGAAAATTTCTACTCACATTGCCATTAACTCTTGCAAGCCTTGCTCTAGTTAAACTTAAAGGTTTATCATTGTTTCAATTGCTTTCTCTTTATAGGCTTATTCAAACCTTAAGAAATTCTGGAAGATTTTCTTTTAATCAATATCAAAATAATAACTCGTCATCATTATCAATATCTGAGGCATATAAGATTTTAAATTTAGACATTAATAAAAAACCAACTAAAGAAGCTCTAAATAAAGCTTACCAAAAAATTCAAAAAAAAATTCACCCCGATATTTCTCCAGAAACCTCAAGATTATCAGCTATTGTTAATGAAGCAAAAGAGATAGTTCTTAAAGATATTTCTTAATTAATTATTGATAATAGTTTTTCGTAGATTTTATCTGGATTAATTTTGTCTTTACCACCAGTATTGTGAGAAACTGTTGTTTCTCCATCAGGAATAATTGGATACATATTTTTGTTGTAAGAACCATAAATTAATGGAGTATCTGCCATTAGTGTAATTGTTTTAATTCCTAATGCTGAAGATAGATGTGAGAAACTTGTATCATTACATATTGCAACATTACAATTTTTAATAACAGGTAAAATTTCTTTTATACTAAGATTGTCTAGGGCAACACATTTTTCTTTAAATTTTGTATCTAATATTTCCATTAAGATTTTTTGCTCATCTTCATTTTTACCTGTAGCTAAAAAAAATCTACATTTTTTAAAAGCTTCTAATTTTTCCATTACGTCTAGAAAAGTTTTTGATGGTATTCTTTTTGTTGGACCTGAACCGCCAACACCCAACAAAACATTAAGCTCATCATTATTAATTTTAAAGTTTACTGCTGTTTTTTTAACTAAACTATTATCAATTTGAATTTCTGGATTATCAATAATTTCGATATCTAAATATTTTTTTATTATAGCTTTAGCCGGCTCAGTGATGTGTTGATTTTGTTTTTCAAATAACGGGTATTGAAATACTTCTTTAATTCCTGCCAATCTTGAAATTAAGTTATATCTCAAAGAAGAATTGAATATAAAAACTTTATCGAAATTATATTTTTTTATATCGCTTACTAATTTGAAAAATCCTTTGAAACCATCATGTTTTTGATTTATTTTATTATCTCTTTCTAAGTGAATTATTTCATCAATATAATTTGTTTGATTTAAAAACTCGTTCGCTTTTGAATTTTCTTTAACCAATAAACTAACAGGTGCTCCAAATTTTTTTGAAATGGCTTTAATAAAAGGCAGAAAAATTACCGTATCACCTATGCCCATCCTGTTTTGAATAGCTAATATTTTCATAGTTAATTTATAAACTTTACTAATTAATATTTTTATATAAATTTTTATTATGAGTAAAATTAAAGGCATTTATGCGGCCTCAATGTCGATCTTAAATGATGATTTGACACTTGATATTAAAAAAACCATTCTACACGCAGAAATGGTTATAGACAATGGTTGTCACGGAGCAGCTATATTTGGAAGTACAGGGCAGGCTCAACTTATACCTGTCTCAGAAAAAATTAATTTATTAAATCATCTGACTTCAAGCAAACACAAAGAAAAATATATTATAGGCACGGGTTTAAATTCTTTAGGTGAAACAATTAATTTAATGAGAGTTTCTAAATCTTTAGGTTTTAATAGATTCTTAATTATGCCGCCTGCTTACTATAAATATGGAGATAAAGAAGTAATAGAATTTTATAGCAAAATAGTAGAGGTAATTTCTGGTTGTGAAATAGTACTATATAATTTTGAAAAACTCTGTGGTTATAAGTTTAGTATTGAATGTATTGAAGAGTTAGTAAAAAAATATCCAAAAAATATTATTGGAGTAAAAGATAGTTCTTACAATCTTTTTGAAAATCTAAAAATTGACGATTTTTCAGTTTTACCTGGATCAGAATCTAAATTATTTAAAGGACTTCAATTAGGATGTTCAGGAATTATCACAGCTACATGCAATGCTACTTCTTCACTGGCAAGAAAGGTATACGATGATTTTAATGATGGAAATGAACAGACAGTAAACCAAAATCTTTGTGAAGTAAGAGCTGAATTTGAAAAATATAATTTAATTTCAGGTTTACATACGTACTTTAGTAAAAAAGAAACATATTATAAAAATCTTTTACCACCACTTAGTATTTTAAATACTAGAGATGAGTCAGATTTAATCAATAATTTAGAGAAATTAAATTTTTCATTAAAAAATAATAAGGCGGCTTAGATGCAACTGGCTAGATTTTTAAATAATGTTTTTAAAAAAGATGGATTTATCTTAATTGATGCTAATTCTAAAAGCTATATTATTGGTAATCCAAAAAGTGAAAACCCTATTAAGCTAAAAATATTAAATAAAAACCTCCATTATAAATTATTATTTCATCCCGATTTATATTTTGGTGAAGCTTATACAGATGGTGAAATAATTATAGAAAACGGAACGCTAACAGATTTTTTAGATCTTTCCTTAATGAATTTTGGAAGAGGAGAGTTAAATTTTTTCAGTTCTTTAATTAATAAATTAAGAGGTTCTTACAGATATTTTACTAATTTTAATTTTATAAAAAAATCAAAAATGAACGTTTCGCATCATTATGATATTTCAGATGATCTTTATGATTTATTTTTGGATCCTAAAAGACAATATTCATGTGCGTACTTTAAAAACGAAACAGACACGCTTGAAACAGCACAAAATAATAAAATTCAACATATTATAAAAAAACTCAATATAAAGCCTAATCAAAAAGTCTTAGATATCGGATGCGGATGGGGATCGCTTGCAACTGATATAGCAAAGAGTGCAAATTGTGAAGTCACAGGTATCACCCTTTCTGAAAATCAATTTAATTATTGTAAAAAAAGAGCAAAAGAACTTAATTTAGAAAATCAGTTACACTTTAAACTTATGGATTATAGGGAGCTAGATGAAAAATTCGATAGAATCGTAAGTGTTGGAATGTTTGAGCATGTAGGAAGAAAATTTTATAGAAAATTTTTTTCACAAGTTGAAAAACTTTTGAAAGATGATGGAGTTTCATTGATTCATACTATAGGGTCAGTAAATCCACCTCGAGATCCACATCCGTGGATTACGAAATATATTTTTCCTGGTGGATATACACCAAGCTTGAGTGAGGTAAGTCCACATATAGAAAAGTCGGGATTAATCGTTGCAGATATTGAAGTTTTAAGGCTACATTACATGCACACTTTAAGACATTGGAAAGAAAATTGTCTCAAAAACAAAGAAAAAATAATTGAAATGTTTGATGAAAAATTTTTTAGAATGTGGGAATTTTATCTTGCAGGTTGTGAGATGGCATTTAAATGGGGTGATCAAGTTGTATATCAATTTCAATTAATAAAAAATTATTCTTCAACACCAGTTACAAGAGACTATATTTATCAATAAATTATTGATAAATATAAATTTCCTAAAATGAAAAAAAAGAAAAAAAAAATAAAAAAAAATTTTTCCAAAAATAAAAAAAAAATTAAAAAAGCTCTAAAAAAGATCAAGAAAAGCATCATTAAAAAAGTTAAGGTAAGACAAAAAAAAAATTCTAAAAATAGAAAAGTTAAAAAATCTAAAAAAGTAATAAAAAAATATAAATCTACATCACCAAAGAAACCAGATTTTCTTTTAAAGTTAGTTAACTTTCAAAATTCTCTAAAGCCTGAATTTAAGTTTAGATTAAATTTCGGTTTTGAAAAATATATTCAAGCATTTTTTGATAAAATAGCAGACACAATTTCACAGTATAAAATTCTAAAAAAAGATGAAGCAAGAAGATTAAAATTAGAAAAACAAGAACAAGAAAGGTTAGAAAAGATCGAAATTGCAAAAGAAAAACAAAAAGAGGCTGAATTAAAAGTTAAATTAAAAGAACAAGCTTTAAAGGATGAAATTAGATTAGAAAAACAAAGAACAAAAGAAATAAAATTATTCTTAAGAAAAGAACAGGCTCTTTTAAGAATTGAACAAGCAGAAAAACAAAAGAAATTTTTACAACAATTAAAATTAGATAAGCAAATTGAAAAATTTAGAGTTAGAGAGGTTAAAGAATTAGAGAAATTAGAAAAAATTTCTTTAAGAGAAAAGAGAGAGGATTATGCTGGCTTACAACAAAGAATAGAAAAACTAAAAGAAAAATACCGAATTATTAGAGATCAAAAGATTAGGGAAAGAGTAGAGGCCTTAGGAGTAAAAATTCAAGGAGATGAAGATAGAGAAACACTTTTACAAAAAGAAAAAGAATATACTTTAGCTAGACAAAAAATTGAGTTTGCTCTCGAAAGTTTTTACAGAAGTGCTAGTAGTTTAGTCTTTCAGTTAAACAAAAGACACATAACAAGACATATGTCTATCTTTAGATGTATAGACAGAAGATTTGAAACAGGAGAAATATTTGTTAAATGGGATGAAGCCTCAGATGATGAATGGCTATTATTAATTTATATAAAAAATAATTCACCAGATGAAGGAATAGTTATTGAAGACAAAACTAATCCAGAAAAAAATATTTCTCATGAGTTTAAAAATAATGAAATATTTAAGGCCTCAGATACCATGGTTGATGCTCTTACACAGTTAATCGCAAGAAAAAGAGCCAAAAATATCAATTAAATTATCATACATAATTAAGTACTATTAAGAATGTTACTTTCTTCAATACTAATGATTATTTTGTATCTAGTATTAAAATATGTTCTTGCATGGATAAGGTATTTTAACAGTCTCGACTCTAGATTAGGCCAATCTACATGGCGATGGAGTTATGACTATCCCGTAGTTGGTGAAAGGGATATTTCAGATTTAGATGATAAAACTTTTGTTAGACTAAGGAGAAAAAGAAATAGAGTTATAACTCTTATGTATTCAATTTTATTAATTATGTTTTTATTATCTATGTCTTTACTCAGTGAATTTTTAATATTTTTTTTAACTTAGTTTTTTTAGTTGTTTTTTATTTTTTAAATATAAAAAAAAGGCAATTATTTCATACCCATATTTAAAGATTGTGAAAATTATTGGTAGTTTGAAAAATTTATATAAAAATTTATATTTTGGAATTTTTTTCCAAACATAAAGAAATGCCTCCGCACCTTCAATAATTTTACCATTCTCCTTGACATGCAATCTTCTTAATAATTCTTTATCATTTCTAGATGTTTCTTTCTCAGCATCTGAATTATTTGTTATATCTATCCAGTCAATATCTTTGATATTTTCTTTTTTATATAAGTTAATTTCTGATCTACAGATTTTACAAGAGTTATTAAAAAATACTTTCATTTAACAATAATTAACTTTTAGTAATAAATTGTACATGCGCAAAATGATCAGTTGAAAATTATCAACAAACCACTATTTAAGATGAATGAGTAATTTCTTTAACAAATCTGATTTAACAAGACAAGATGCAGATAAAATAGTATCTGAAACACTAAATAATTGTGATGATGGTGAGCTTTATTTAGAGGAGTCAAAATCAGAATCAATTGTTTTAGATGACAATAAAATAAAAAGCTCAAACTACAGCTCTGATTTAGGATTTGGCTTCAGAGCTATCTCAAACGAGGTTGTTGCTTATTCATATTCTAACGAAATATCAAAAGATTCATTAAAAAGTTCCTCAGAAAATCTTAAATCAACTCTTAAATCAATTAAAGGCACATATAATCATGAAATTCCAAAATCAAATAAAAAATTTTATGAAGATATTAATCCAATTGAACAAAAATCTTTAAACTCGAAATTAGAAGTTTTAAATAAAGTAAATGATTTTTTAAGAAAAAAAGATGGATCAGTAAAACAAGTGACTGCTAGTTTTGCTGGTGAGCAAAAATCAATTGAAATTATTCGATCAGGTGGAGAAGCACTCACCGATGTACGTCCATTAATTAGATTTAATGTCTCTGTAATGCTGGAAAAAAATGGAAGAAAAGAAACGGGAGTATATGGAATTGGTGGCAGACAATCTTATGACGATTATTTAAAAAATGATAATTGGAAAAATGTTTGTGAGGAGGCTTTTAGAATTGCATCAGTAAATTTAGAAAGTAAACCAGCACCTGCTGGTGAGATGAAAGTAGTCTTAGGACCTGGTTGGCCAGCTATATTAATTCATGAAGCAATTGGTCATGGTCTTGAAGGAGATTTTAATAGAAAAAAAACTTCAGCATTTCATAATCTTATGGGTGAAAAAGTTGCAAGTGATGGAGTAACAATTGTTGATGATGGTACGATAGATAATAGAAGAGGTAGTTTAACTATTGATGATGAGGGGACGCCAACTGAGCGAACAGTATTAATTGAAAACGGTATTCTTAAAAATTTTATGCAAGACAGGCATAATGCAAGATTAATGAATACAAGATCTACCGGATCTGGAAGAAGAGAAAATTATAGACATATTGTTTTGCCAAGGATGAGAAATACAATGATGTTAAGCGGCAATCAAACTCAAGATGAAATGATCAAATCTGTTGATAAAGGAATTTTTGCAGTAAGTTTTGGAGGTGGCCAGGTAGATATTACATCTGGTAAATTTGTATTTAATTGTACTGAAGCTTACGAAATAAATAATGGTAAAATTGGATCTCCAATTAAAGGCGCAACACTTATTGGTGATGGACCATCAATACTTAAAGAAGTATCAATGGTAGGAAATGATATGATGCTAGATCCAGGTATAGGAACTTGTGGAAAAGCAGGACAAGGAGTTCCAGTGGGAGTTGCTCAACCCTCAATTTTGATCGATAAAATGACAGTTGGTGGAACAAAACTTTAAAGTATTATGGTTAAGGATCAAGAATTTCTAAAATCGAAAGCTTCATATTGTTTGGATTTGGCAAAAAAAATGGGGGCAACTGATGTAAGTGTTACAGTTGGTCACTCAATTTCAGAAACAGTTAATTTTAGAAATAAATCCTTAGAAGCTTCAGATAGATCGGATGGATTGGCATTAAGTATAGAAACTTATTTAGGTAAAAGAAGATCTTCAATTTCATCATCAAATTTACTAGATGAAAATATAAAAACTTTAATTGAAAAGTGTTTTGAAACAACAAAAATTACACCAGAGGATGAATTTAACTCTTTGCCTGATAAAAATTTATTAGCCAAACAAATTAGTAATCTTAAATTATATGATGAAACAAGATTCGAAAACGATAAAAAAATAAAATATTTAAAAGATTTAGAGGAAGCTGCTTCATCAGATAATCAAATTATAAATACAGAATCTAGTTTTACTGAAAATAAATCAAATTTTATATTAGCTAATAGTGACGGTTTTTGTGACGGTTATAAAACTTCTTCTTTTACTACTTCTTGCGTAACAGTTGCAAAAGATGAAAAAAGCATGGAAAGAGACTATGAATTTTCTAGTAAACGCCATTTGTCTGATATTAAGCAAGCATCAGATCTTGGAAATAAAGCTGCCGAGCAAACTATCAGAAAATTGAGCCCTAACAAAATTGGAAGCGAGAAGATAAACATAATTTTTGATAAAAGAATTTCAAAAGGAATGCTAAGTGTTTTTGCAAGTGCAATATCAGCGTCTGCAATTGCAAGAGGAACTTCATTTTTAAAGGATAAAATTGATCAACAGGTTTTTGCCAAGTCGATAAATGTAATTGATAAACCAGATATAATTAAAGGAATGGGTTCTCAAAATTTTGATTCAGAGGGCGTAAACTCTAATACATTACAACTCATAGAGAATGGAATACTTAAAAACTACCTTGTCGATACTTACAATGGAAAAAAATTAAATTTACAATCAAATGGAAGAAGTGGTGGAAATACTAATTTATATTTTGAAAATGGAAATATAAGCTACGAAGATCTTCTAAAAAAAAATTCAAAAAGTCTTTATATTACCGAAACTATTGGTCACGGATCTAATCTTGTAACAGGAGATTATTCAGTAGGGGCGACTGGTTTTTTGGTTGAAGACGGAGAATTTAAATATCCTGTTAACGAAATAACAATTGCTGGTAATTTTAAGGATATGTTTAAAAATATAACTTTAGCTAATGATTTAGAATTCGAATATTCAGTCAATTCACCAACTATGATGATAGAAGGTATGACTGTTGCAGGAAAATGAGTAGTTATTGTGTAATTGGCTCTGGAATTTCTGGAGCAACAATAGCTAATTTATTAAGTAAAAAAAATTCTGTACATATTTATGACAAAGCTCGAGGCCCAGGTGGTAGATCTTCTTTTAAAAGATTAAATAAGTCAAAAGGATTTGACCATGGTGCACAATATATTTCTCCAAAATCAATTCAATTTAAAAAATTTATTACAAATTTACTTAAAAAAAAAATCCTAAAAAAATGGACTGGCAAACATGTTTTTTTAAACAAATTAAAAAAAGAAAATAAAAATCATGTTAAAATAATTGGCTGCAAAGGCAACAATGATATTAGCAAACATTTAATAAAGAATATAAATTGTAATTTTCAAAGTGAGTTAGAGAAGATTAAATATATTAAAAATAAATGGAAATTAGATTTTAAGAACAACCAAACAAAATATTATGATAAACTAATATTAACTTGTCCATTCCCACAATTAAAAAAATTATCAAAAAAATTTATAAAAGATCCATTCATCAAACAAAAAATTAAAATGGATGCAAATATTACAGTTATGATTGAAATTAAAAAAACAAATAAAAACATATCAAGTTATTTATTTGACGACAAAATTTTAGGATGGGCCGCTAAAGAAAATAGTAAAAGAAGATTTAAAAGTAATAATGATTTATGGACATTACAAAGTACAAACCTATGGGCAAACAAAAAAATAAGTAAAAATAGAGAAAATAAAGAAAAAAATTCAAAGATTTTGATTGATCGATTTTTTAAACTTAGTGGAATTAAAAAAACAAAAATATTAACTTCGTTAAACCATGGTTGGAAATATTCTTCAAATTCTAGATCCTTAAAAGTAAAAAGTTATTGGAATAATAAATTAAATTTAGGTGTATGTGCAGATTGGTTTGTAGGTCCTAGAGTAGAGGCTGGATGGATAAGTGCAAATGATCTTTATAAAAAAATAAATAAATAATTTTATTCAAGATTTTTTAAACGATATTCCCAATTTCCCATTCTCTTATATGTAACTTTGACAATAACCAAAGTTTTTTTATCAAGCCAAATGTCAAAATTTAATTTTTTGTCTTCAGGAAGAGATATATCTTTAGATGTGAGTTTGAAATGATCTGTTTCGTATTGTTTACCATTAATTGAAATATTTTCCTTACTAATAAAAGTAACTATTTGTTCTTTTATACTTCCTGAAATAGGACTTATTTGGCTTTCTGCTTGTAAAATTTTATGACTCCACCAATTTCCAATAATATTTTTAATTGAAGCTTCACCTGAATATGAAGATCCTTTAATATCAAACTTTTTATTATTTTTATTTAGTTTTAATTTTACAAATTTCTCTTTTTTATTTTGAAGTGTTTTTGATTGAAAAGATATTAAATTATCATTTAAATAAATTTCTTCTCCATATCCCTTCACTTTAAATATTGTTGCTGATAGTAATTTTACCTCAAATTTATATTGATTTTTTACTACCGTTTTTTCACCATCTCTTTTAAAAAAATAATTGTTATACCCAATTACTTCATCATTTCTCAAGATCTCCATTTCTATTTTATCAAATTTGTTATAATGACCTATATGAGCTAGAGAAATTGATGAGAAAATTACAACAAAAAATATAATTGCAAACTTTTTCATTTGCTGGTTACAATATTAGAATTTTTCATTAATAGATATAGCTTATTACACTTATGTTTTTAAAAATAAAAAAAATTCCAAAAGTAAAATGGAGCTCAGAAAAACCATTTAATTTTAAACCTAAGTTTTCTACATTTTTTTTCTTATGTTTTGGTTTGTCTTTATTTGGATTAGGTGAAGGATTGTTAATTGTTTCTTTCACGGGAGCATCTCCTTGGAGTGTTTTAGCTCAAGGTATTTCCTTAAATGTAAATTTAAGTATTGGAACAATAACATTGCTAATAAGTATTGCTGTTTTAATTTTATGGATCCCGCTTGGGCAAAAACCAGGCATGGGCACAATATTTAATGCTTTGATAATTGCAATTATGATTGATCTTTGTATCAAGTATGTTCCAACACCATCAAATTATATTCATCAATTATTATTAGCTGTAATTTCTGTAATCATGGTTGGAATAGGTGGGGGTATTTACTTAGTATCAAATTTAGGAGCCGGTCCTAGAGATGGACTAATGATAGGATTACAAAAATTAACTAATTTTCCTATAGCTGCTGTAAGAGCTACATTAGAAATTTCAGTTGTTAGTATTGGATGGTATTTAGGAGGAACGGTTGGGATTGGAACTTTATTATTCGCGTTTGGAATAGGTCCTTGTGTTGCTTTAGGACTTTATTTAGTTGATAAAACTTTTGATTAGGCTGCAGCTGTAGCTTTTTCGCTTTTTTTTCTTTCGTGTGGATCAAGAATTGCTTTTCTTAATCTACAAGATTCTGGAGTTATTTCTAAAGCTTCATCAGTATTTAGCATGCTTAATTGTTCAGCAATAGACATTGTTCTTACAGGAGTGAGTACAACATTTTCATCAGTACCTTGAGTTCTCATATTCGTCAATTTTTTTCCCTTCATTACATTAATGATCATATCGCCTGGTTTAGGCGAAAGACCAACAATCATTCCAGGATAAACAGAGTCATTATGCGTAACAAACATTTCTCCTCGTGCCTGTAAGTTAAAGATAGCAAATGCAACAGCTTTTCCTTGCTCCATCGAGATTAAGGCTCCATTTCTTCTACCTTCCATTTCTCCTTCAAAAGGACCATAGCTATGGAATATTCTGTTGATCACTCCATTTCCTTTTGTAATTGTAAGAAATCTACTTGTGTACCCCATTAGGCCTCTAGTAGGCGCATGAAAAATCAATCTTTTTTTGTTAGTTCCAGTATCTTTTAATTCTATTAGTTTACCTTTTCTTCTATTCATTGAGTCAATTACTTTAGATGAATGTTCTTCATCAAGGTCCATAGTAATTTCTTCAATTGGCTCAAGTTTATTTCCACTTTCATCAGTTTTGTATAAAACTTTTGGAGGACTAACTGTCATTTCAAAACCTTCTCTTCTCATTTGAGTTAAGAGAATTTCTAACATTAGCTCACCTCTACCGCTTACAACAAAAGAGTCTTTACCTTCGTTTTCTGAAAATGTAATTCCAACATTATTTTGTGCCTCTTGCACTAATCTATCTCTTATTTGTGTGCTGGTTAATTTTTTACCTTCAGTTCCAGCTAAAGGGGAAGTATTTACAGTTATCGTAATTGACATTGTAGGAGGATCTATCGGAGTAGCAGCGATAGGCTCATTAACCTCTAAGTCACATATTGTATCAGCAACGTTTGCTTTTTCTAACCCAGCAACAACCACAATATCACCAGCCTCGCCAACATCTATTGGAACCTTTTTAGTTCCTTCATATCTAAAAATTTTTGTTAATTTTCCTTCATCAACTTTTTCACCATTTAAATTGATTGCTTTTATAGGTTGATTAGCTTTTGCGGTACCTTGTGTAATTCTTCCAACTAAACTTCTTCCTAAAAAACTATCTGCATAAAGTAGTGTTGATAACATTGCAAAAGGTTTAGTTTTATCAAGTTCAGCAGGTTTTACATGATCAACAATCAAATCTAACAAAGGATTTAAATTTTCTTTTGGACCATCAACTTCATGATCAGCCCAACCTGATCTTCCACTTGCATAAAGAACTGGAAAATCTAATTGTTCTTCATTTGCATCTAAGCTTACAAATAAATCAAATGTCTCATCTAAAACTTCATTAGCTCTTTGATCAGCTTTATCTAATTTGTTAATAACAACAATAGGTTTTAATCCTTGTTTTAGTGCTTTTGATAATACAAATTTTGTTTGAGGCATAACACCCTCTGCAGAGTCAATTAATAACAGTGCTCCGTCTGCCATACTTAAAACTCTTTCAACTTCTGCAGCAAAATCTCGGTGGCCTGGAGTATCGATTATATTTATTCTTGATTTGTTCCAATTTATTGAAGCAGGTTTAGCTAAAATTGTAATTCCTCTTTCTTTTTCAAGCTCACCTGAGTCCATTAATCTTTCATCAACGACTTCATTATCTCTGAATGAACCACTTTGTTTCATTAAATTATCAATCAGTGTAGTTTTGCCATGATCAACATGCGCTATGATTGTAATGTTTCTGATATTATTGCTCATAAATCCTGGCTCTTATACATATTTAAAAGGATATTAAAACTCAAAAAAACTCATAACTGGCTTGAATAATTTACAAAATGTTGAATAAAATATTGTTTTTTGCTTATCTTATATATTTTTTCTATTATTTAAATAGCTAGCATTTATGAGTAAATTTTACAAAATCAAAATTATCAAAGCAATACTTTTTTCTATTTTTTTTTCTTTTTTGTTTTCATCTATAAATATTTTTTTTGAAAGAAACATATCTTATTTTAAAAATTCATATGACTTTAATTTTTCAACTGAAACAGATGAAAGGTTTTACAAATATTTTCTTTTAAAAACGATGCCAAATAGTAAAAAATTTATTTTTGGTAATTCACAGGCAACAACTTTAAATCCTAGCTACTTAGAAGGAAAAATAGATGAAGTTGTAAATATTTCTTTTAGTGGTGCAAATATAGAGGAACAATTAATTTTTTTGGAATGGATAGTAAATAATCGCAATCCAGAGAAAATTTATCTAGGATTAAATTATTATTCATTTCAAAATTTAGATTTTAATTCAAACATGCCTTTAGAATTTCAAAAAAATATTTTCAAAAAATATTTTAATTCTTTGAATATAAATAATTTTAAAATTTATCTGAAGTTAGTAAAAATAAAATTATACAACTTTCTTTTCAATATTAATCCGAAAGATCAAAGTAAGCACTTTTATTTAGGTATGAGAACTTATCCAAATTATTTTAATATTATTGATATACACAATGGTTTTTTTGATTATAAAAAAAAATTTGATTCAAAAAAACAGTTTAGTGAAGCAAAAAATTCTAAAAATTTTATTTTTGAAAAAAAGCTAAGTCATAAAAAATTTATGTTTCTTAAAAATTTTGTTGAAATTTGTATTAAGAACAATATCGAACTTAAAATTTTCTTTGAGCCAATTAATAAAATTCAGTTATTAAAAAAGGATTATTTTATTCTAAAAACTGAATTAGAGGTCATAAAAAAAATTTTTAATCTCACAGATGTATCACATATTTATTACTTTAACAATTTCAACAAAATTAACTTAAATAACAATTATTATTTTCGTGATTTAATTCATTATGATTATGATGCAGGAAAATTAATAATGGAGTCAATTAATAAAAACAATTCATTACCTTATATAGTATCAAAAAAAAATATAAAAAATTTTGAAAAATTTGTTCTAAAAAAAATTAATGAAAAAAAATAATTGGTTAAAATATATTGGTATTATTTCATGGTTTAAAAAACCTAAAATCGAAAAAAAAGAAATTGGATATAACAAATTTCACTGGTTTCCAGATGGAAAAATAAACATAGCTTACAATTGTTTGAAAAAAAATATCGACTCTGGAAATGCTGAAAAAACAGCAATTTTTTTCGTAAATAAAAAAGGAAAAATTTCTAAATTAAGTTTTAAAGAACTTGAAATTGTTACCCAAAAAGTTGCCTATTTATTAAAAAAGAAATTAAAAAATAAAAAAAATCCAAAAATCATGCTTCAGGCATCATCATCATTTGAATCAGCCGCAATTATGTTAGCTTGTAGTATGATAGGTGTATGTTTTTCAATAATTTTTGAAGATCTAAATTACGATGCTGTTATAAGAAGAATTATTCTGGTAAAACCTGATATATTTTTAAGTACTTCTGAAAATATTAATTTTAGAAAATATGAAAAAAATTTTAAAGAAAATAATTTAAAAACTAAATTATTTTTAATTAAAAAAAATTCAAAAAAAAAAATAAAAAATTTAATAAATATAAATAAATTAAAACATTTATATAAAAAGTATAAACCAATCAAAAGCAATAAACCTCTTTTTATTTTGTTTACCTCAGGTTCTACAGGCGTTCCAAAGGGAATATTACATTCATATTCAGGATATTTTTTTTATAGTGTTTTCACATCAATCAAACAATTTGGTTTAAATAAAAATTCTATATTTCTTACAGCCTCTGATGCTGCTTGGATTAATGGGCACACATATGCACTTTTTTCACCCTTAGGTGTTGGCGCAACTACTATATTAATTGAAAAACCATCAATTATACTAAAATCAAACATTTTAGAAAAAATTGTTCTTACATGTAAACCTACCATATTATATTTACCTGTAACACTAATACGTTTGCTAAAGTCGCTTAATATCAATTTAAAGTTTAAACACAGCATCAGTTCCCTTGGTTCTATGGGAGAACCTTTAGCTTCAACAGTTGCTAGATGGTTTTCCAAAAATTTTATGAAAAAATATGTGCCAATAGTTAATACGTATTTTCAGACAGAAACAGGAGGAATAATTTATTCCCCAAAATATAACGATAAAAAAGTTTCTTATGGAACTGTTGGTAAACCAGTATGTGAATTAATAAAAATAAATAAAAATTTAAAAAAAAAATTTGAAATAAAAATAAAAAAACCATGGCCAGGTTTAATGTTAAATGTAATTAATGGAGAAAATGAGTGGAATAAATACTGGGATACGAATGGAAATTTTAATCTTTTTGATATAGGCTCAATAAATAAATCAAATAACCTAGTAATTCATGGTAGGTCAGATGATGTAATCAATATTAGAGGTAAAAGATTAGGATCAGGAGAGGTAGAGTCAGAGTTGCTTAATTTGAAAGAAATCTCTGAAGTTTGCGCAATTGCTGTAGAAGATGAGCTAGAGGGAAATTTATTAGTAATATTTTATAGCACCTCAAAAAAATACAATTTTGATATTGAAGATAAAATATTTAATTTACTAAACAATAGTTTTGGTTCGTTTGCTTTACCCAAAAGTATATATAAGATTGCTGAATTGCCAAAAACTCGAAGCGGAAAAATTGTTAGAAGAGTTTTAAGAGACTTATATTTAAAAAAAGATGACAAGAAACTTGGAGATTTAAGTACTATGATAAATAAAAATTGTATAAAAGATATTCTTAAAAAAATTAAAGATGAAAAATAAAGAAAAATTTTTATTAAATCTACTCGCAAAAAATTTAAACTCAAAAAAAATAATTATGACTTCGGATCTTAATTCATTTGCAAAATGGGATAGTTTACAAAAAATTAGAATTATTTTAGATATGGAAAAAAAATGTAAAAAAAAATTTCCTCAAAATAAACTTGAATACATAAATACACCGATAGATATAATTAAAAATTTAAAGTAATGCTCTTCAATAGCATAGAATATATATTTTTCTTTTTTCCCGCTATATTTATTTTAGTAAAATTAATAAGTTTTTTTAATTTTAATTTTTTATCAAAAGTTTTTCTAATTTGTGCTAGTTTATATTTTTATTCTTTTTGGAATATTAAATTTTTACCTTTAATATTAATTTCTGTTTTAGGTAATTTATTTTTCATAAAAATTTTAGAAAAAAGAAAAATTAATTTATTTTTACAAATATTGTTTAATTTATTTTTACTTTTTGCATTCAAGTATACTGATTTTACCATTAACCAAGTGAATTTTGTTTTTAATAAAAATATTGAATTGTTAGAAATGGCATTTCCACTTGCTTTAAGTTTTTTTACATTTCAACAAATTTCGTCAGCAGTTGACATATTTCAAAGAGGAAAAAAAATTAAAATAGTTGATTATTTTTTATATGTTACTTTTTTCCCACAATTAATTGCAGGCCCTATAGTGCTTTTAGATCATTTTGAAAAACAAATTAAAAAAATTAAAAAAGGACTAAATTTTAGAAATATTTATATTGGGTTATTTATCTTTTTTTTAGGTCTATTTAAAAAAAATATTCTTGCAGATACCTTTGGTAATTTTGTTAATAAAGGATTTGATAATTTTGAAACACTATCCTTTTTAATTTCTTGGTTAGTAAGTTTAGCATGGACATTGCAATTTTATTTTGATTTTAGCGGATATACGGATATGGCGATTGGATCTGCTTTAATTTTAAATATTGTTTTACCATTAAATTTTAATAGCCCCTTAAAATCTTATTCAGTGATTGAATTTTGGAAAAAATGGCACATAAGTCTTGGAATTTTCATTCAAAACTATATGTACTATCCGATCTTAAAAATTACAAAAAATCTTACCTTTTTTAAATCTTTATTAGCTCTAATCGTAATAATGACTTTAATAGGTCTATGGCATGGTCCAAATTTTACATTTATATTTTTTGGTTTTTTACATGGAGTAGCTCTTGCAATAAATTATGTATTTAAAAAATTAAATATTTCTTTAAACAAAATAGTTGCTTGGATAATCACTTTTAATTTTATAAATATATCTTTTTTAGTATTTAGATCAGAAAATTTATCTCAATTTTTAGAAATTTTAAAAACTATGATGGGAATTAATAAATCTAGTTTTTATTCTTTAAAAATATTTTCCCTTTCAGAAGTATTTTTTTTAACACTTTTCGTTTTAGGGGGCTTAATAATTTGTTTAACACAAAAAAATTCCAATTATTTTATTGTAAATGAAAATAAGAATCCTAATGTTTACTTAATGGGTTTTATAATTTGCATAAGTTTGATTTTTTTAAATTCTAAAGAATTTTTATATTTTAAATTTTAGATTTTTTTTTCTTTCTTTTTTCTTTAAGTGTTAACTTTGGTTTTTTTTTAATACTTCTATCTTTAAATGATTTTCCACTATATCTTTTAGACATATTCTAATATTAATCATAAATAAAAAAAATTAAAATGAAAAAAAAATATTTAATTAAATCTAAAATTATATTTAAATTATATTTATATTATTTCAGTTTAAAATATAAATTTTTAAATAAAAAATCTTATTCACAGTTTGGTGAAGATTTAATAATTGACAAATTTTTCAAAAATTATATTGGCAAATATGTTGATATTGGCTGTTATCATCCAATAAAATACAATAATACTGTTTTGCTGCATAAAAAGGGTTGGACTGGTTATAATATAGATTTAAATCCGATTACCATAGATTTATTTAATGCTTCGAGAAAAAAAGACCTTAATATCACAGCGTGTTTATCAGATAAAAAAGAGGAAGTTACAGTTTATTTTGATAATTATTTTAGTGCACTTAATTCAGTTAATCCAGAAAATTATAAAAACTTTAAATTTAAAAATATAAAAAAAATAAATGTTAAGGCACAACTCTTTTCGGAATTAATAAAAGAAAACTTCGATTTTTTGAATATAGATTGTGAAGGTAATGACTACAAAATATTGAAAACTATTGACTTGAAAAAATATACTCCAAAGTTAATTAACATTGAGGTGTCGCAAGAAAATAAGTTAGATATTTATAATTATTTATATGAGAATAATTATAAACTTTTAGAGGAAAAATCATTGTCACATATATTTGAAAGAAAAAATAAGAATTAATTTCAAAAAAAACCCTCAAAACATTGGTTCTGAGGGTTTATAATATGTTTAACTCTAGTACTAAGAGTGTTCAGGTGGGGAACTGTATTACATTCCCATTCCACCCATACCACCCATACCACCCATGCCTCCAGGCATTCCACCAGGCATTCCACCAGCGGCATCTTTTTCCTCTGGTTTATCGGCTATCATTGCTTCTGTAGTTACTAATAATCCAGCAATAGAAGCAGCATCTTGTAGTGCAGTTCTTACAACTTTAACTGGGTCTATGATACCTTTTGCAAACATATCACAATACTCTTCGTTTTGAGCATCGTAACCGTTAGTTTTTTTCTTTTGCTCTAATAATTTTCCAACTACTACTGAACCATCTACACCAGCATTTTTAGTAATTTGTCTAATTGGAGCTTCCAATGCTTTTCTGACAAGATCAACACCGGCTTTTTGGTCATCACCTTTTGCTTTGACTTTATCGAGTTCTTGAGCAGCATAAAGAAGAGCACATCCACCACCAGTTACAATACCTTCTTCAACGGCAGCTCTAGTAGCGTTTAAAGCATCTTCAACTCTATCTTTTCTTTCTTTTACTTCAACTTCAGTCGCTCCACCAACTTTAATAACTGCAACTCCACCAGCCAGCTTAGCAAGTCTCTCTTGAAGTTTTTCTCTGTCGTAATCAGAAGTAGTTTCTTCGACTTGTTGTTTGATAGAAGCACATCTAGCTTCGATATCAGATTTTTTACCACTTCCATTAACAATAGTACTATTATCTTTATCAACTTTGATTTTCTTACAAGATCCAAGATCATCAAGTTTAACATTTTCGAGTTTAATACCTAAGTCCTCAGATATAACCTGACCACCTGTTAAAATTGCGATATCTTCAAGCATAGCTTTTCTTCTATCTCCAAATCCTGGAGCTTTAACTGCTACAACTTTCAATCCACCTCTAAGTTTGTTCACAACTAAAGTTGCTAAAGCTTCACCTTCAACATCTTCAGAAATAATCATCAATGGTCTACCAGCTTGTACAACAGCTTCTAAAAGAGGGACCATAGGTTGTAAGTTAGTTAATTTTTTCTCATGTAAAAGAATAAAAGGATTTTCTAACTCTGTAGTCATTTTATCACTATTAGTGATAAAGTATGGTGATAGATATCCTCTATCAAATTGCATACCTTCAACTACATCTAATTCTGTTTCAATACCTTTGTTTTCTTCAACAGTTATAACTCCCTCGTTTCCAACTTTTTGCATTGCTTTTGCAATCATTGTTCCAATTTCTTTATCGCCATTTGCAGAAATTGTACCAACTTGAGCAATCTCATCGCTATCTTTTACTTTTTTTGCAGATGCAACAAGACTCTCTTTTACTGTTTCCACAGCAGCATCAATTCCTCTTTTTACATCCATAGGATTCATGCCAGCTGTTACATACTTAACACCTTCTTTGACAATTGCTTGCGCAAGTATAGTTGCAGTCGTAGTTCCATCACCAGCTTCATCGTTAGTTTTGCTAGCAACTTCTTTAACCATTTGTGCCCCCATATTTTCAAATTTATCTTCAAGGTCTATTTCTTTAGCAACAGAAACTCCATCTTTAGTAATTCTAGGTGCACCATAAGATTTATCCATTACTACATTTCTTCCTTTTGGTCCTAAAGTTACTTTAACAGTGTCAGCCAAGATATTTACACCTCTAATCATTGCTGCTCTTGCTTCAGCATCAAATTTAACAACTTTTGCCATTATTTTTCTCCTTTAAATTAAATTACTTACCTGAAATACCCATAATGTCAGACTCTTTCATTATGCTGTATTCCTTGCCATTAATTTTGACTTCAGTTCCTGACCATTTGCCAAACAAAACTTTATCACCAACTTTGACATCCATTGGAATTATTTTTCCATCTTCTGTCTTTGCTCCTCCACCTACTGCAACAACTTTACCTTCTTGAGGTTTTTCTTGAGCAGTATCAGGTATAATTATACCCCCGGCAGTTTTTTCACTGCTGTCTAATACTTCGATTAAAACTCGATCATGTAACGGTTTGAACTTCATAAATTCTCCTTTATAAATATGTGCTTCATATAGATATTTCAGCGTCTATTTCAAGATTATAAACGACTGAGGATATTAATATTGCTAGCAAATTCGAGATTTTATGGTTTATACCTTAAAATATGACCAAAAATTTAGATTTAAATGGATTACGATCAATTGCAGACAATTATGATCTTTTTTATATAGATTTATGGGGAGTAATGCATAACGGCGTAAAATTGCATCAACAAGCATTAAATGTTCTTTTGGAGCTCTCAAAAAAAGATAAAAATTTTGTACTTTTAACTAATGCCCCAAGGCCTAATCTAACAGTTAAAAATTTCTTGCAAAAGATGGGAATGCCTAAAAATTTTAGAGAACATGTATTTACCTCAGGAGAGGCAGCACTCACTTATTTAAAAAAAAATTTATTATTGAAAAATTTTTATCACATCGGACCACCAAAAGATTTTGATTTATTTAGCTTGTTTGAAAAAAATAATTGTAAAAATATTGAAGAAAGTGAATATTTATTATGTACAGGATTATTTGATGAGCATGACAAGGACTTAAATTATTATAAGACTTTATTTGATCAACATATAAATAAAAAAATGATTTGTACAAATCCAGATTTAATTGTTGATAGAGGCAATATTAGAGAGTTGTGTGCTGGCTCTGTTGCGATGGTTTTTGAAAAGATGGGAGGTGAAGTAATTTATTTTGGAAAACCTCACCCTGAAGTTTATAATCAGTCAATAGATAATAAAAATAAAAAAATATTAGCAATTGGCGACAACTTAAATACAGATATAAGAGGTGCAAATCTTTTAAACTATCATTCTCTATTAATTTCTAATGGAATACATAGAAATGAAATTAGCAACAAAGGAGTAAAAAAGGTTGCAAAAGAATATGAAGTAATAGTTAATTTTATTCAGTCGGATTTAAAATGGTAAAACATTATTATAATTTTAATATTAAAAAAAAACACAGAGGTTCAATTATTTTGATTGGTAATTTTGATGGTTTACATCTGGGACATCAAAAATTATTTCAATTAGCACAAACATATAAGAAAAAATATAAATTAAAAATTGGTGTAGTAAATTTTAATCCAATGCCAAAGATGTTTTTTAATAAAAAACTTAAAAATTTTAGACTATCAAATGTTACTCAAAAAATAAAATTACTTAATAATTTAAAAGTTGATTTTGTTATAACAAAAAAATTTGATAAAAAATTTTCAAAAACCAAAGCTTTTAATTTTGTAAAAGAAATTTTGTATAAAAAATTAAATTCTAAGTTTATTTTTGTTAGTAATAATTTTAAATTTGGGAATATGAGAGAAGGAGATGTTGATTTATTGATTAAATATCAGAAAATCTTTAATTATAAAGTTGTTAAACCTAACCCATTGATTAAGAGTAAACAAATTATATCCTCATCTCTAATTAGAAATCTCCTAGAAAATGGATTTTTAGAAAAAGCAAATAAACTTTTAAATAGAAATTGGGCCATAGAAGGGACTGTTAAAAAAGGAAGGCAGGTAGGAAAAAAAATTGGTTTTCCAACCTGTAATATAGACATTGATGATTATATTTTAGCTAAACCAGGAGTTTATGCTGTAAAGGTTTTGAGAAAAAATAGTAAGAAATTTCTTAAAGGAATTGCTAATCTTGGATATAGACCAACATTTAATCAAAAAAAAATATTATTAGAAGTACATTTATTTAATTTTTCTGGAAATCTTTATAATAAACTTTTATCAGTAGAGTTTTTAAAGTTTATAAGGAAAGAAAAAAAATTTAATAATGTTGATGAATTAAGAGCTCAAATAAAAAAAGATTTATATATTGCCAAAAAAAACTAAATGACTAAATCACAAATAAATCTTCCAAAAACAGCTTTTTCAATGAAAGCCAATCTGCCTACCAGAGAACCAGAAATTCTTGAATATTGGAAAAAAATAAATCTTTACGATGAATTAAGAAACCTAAGTAAAGGAAGAGAAAAATTCGTTTTACATGATGGCCCTCCTTATGCGAATGGAAATATTCACATGGGGACAGCTCTGAATAAAATTCTTAAAGATATAATTGTAAAATTTCATCAAATGGATGGAAAAGACTCTATTTATGTTCCGGGCTGGGATTGTCACGGATTACCAATTGAATGGAAAATTGAGGAACAGTATAAAAAAAACAAAAAAAACAAAAATGAAGTTCCAATTGTTGAGTTTAGGAAAGAATGCAGAACATTTGCTGAGAAGTGGATTGAAGTTCACAAAAATCAATTTAAAAGATTGGGTGTTGTAGGGGATTGGGAAAATTATTATTCAACAATGAGTTTTAATGCAGAAGCCCAAATAGTTAGGGAGCTTGGTAAATTTTTAAAAGAAGGAAGTTTATACAAAGGTTTTAAACCAGTTTTATGGTCAACAGTTGAGAAGACTGCACTTGCAGATGCAGAGGTAGAATATCAAGATCATAAATCAGATACAATTTATACTTCGTTTAAAGTTAAATCTTCTAATTTGAAAGATTTAGTTGGAAGTGAAATAGTTATTTGGACAACAACTCCATGGACAATACCTGCCAATAAAGCTTTAGCATATAATGAGTCTCTTGATTATATTACTTTAGAAATAAAAGATGAAAGTGATTTTAAAAATAGAAAAATTGTTATTGCAGAAGCTTTATTAGAGTCAGTTGTTAAAGAATGTGAACTAAATAAGTATAAAATAATACAGAAATTTAAAGGAAAAGAGTTTAATAATACTATTTGTAGTCACCCCTTTTTAAATCTTGGTTATGATCATGACATTCCAATGCTCGAGGCTAGATTTGTAACTACTGAGCAAGGAACTGGAATAGTTCATTGTGCTCCAAGTCATGGACCAGATGACTTTAATCTTTGTTTGAGTAACAGTATTAAAGCGATAGAAACAGTTGATGGAGATGGTAAATATACAAACAATGTGAAATTGTTTGAAGGAATTCATATTTTTAAAGCAAATCCTATTGTAATTGAAAAACTTAGAGAACAAAAAAATTTATTATTTAATGGTGAGCTAATTCATTCTTATCCTCATTCATGGAGATCTAAGGCTCCACTTGTTCATAGAGCCACTCCACAATGGTTTATTTCAATGGAAAGTCATAAATTAAGAGATAAAGCATTAAAGGCTATTGATGAAACCACTTTTTATCCAAGTAAAGGAAAAGAAAGATTAAAATCAATGATAGAAACAAGACCTGATTGGTGTGTCTCCAGACAAAGAGTTTGGGGAGTACCTCTTCCAATTTTTGTAAATAAAAAAACAAAAAAAATTTTAGTTGATGATGAGGTTATAGAAAATATAGCTTCTATTTACGAAAAAGAAGGCTCAGATTGTTGGTTTTCAGATGATCCTCAAAGATTTTTAGGGAACAAGTATAAAGCTGATGATTATCTAAAATTAAGTGATATTGTTGAGGTTTGGTTTGATAGTGGTTCTACTCATTCATTTGTGTTGGAAAAAAGAGATGATTTAAAATGGCCAGCATCGATGTATTTAGAGGGATCAGACCAACATAGAGGCTGGTTTCATTCATCTTTATTAGAGTCTTGCGGAACTAGAGGAAAAGCACCATTTGAGGCAATTTTATCTCATGGATTTGTTGTAGATGGTAAAGGTTTAAAAATGTCAAAATCTTTAGGGAACGTAATTGCACCGGAGGATATTTTAAAAAAATATGGTGCTGACATTTTAAGGATATGGGTCGCATCTTCAAATTACGCAGAAGATTTAAGAATAGATTATTCAATATTAGATCAACACGCTGACTCATATAGAAAGATAAGAAATACATTTAGATACTTGCTTGGAAATATAAATGATAATTTTGAAACGATAAACTTTGATGATTTAGATGTAAATGCATTACCTGAGTTAGAGCAATTAATGCTCCATAAAATTTATATTTTAAATGATAATTTTAAAAAATATTTTAACAATTATGATTTTCATAATTTATATAAAGAATTATTAAATTTTTGTACTGTTGATTTATCTGCTTTTTATTTCGATATTAGAAAAGACAATCTCTATTGTGATCCCATAAATTCAGAAAAAAGAAAATCAACAATTGTACTTCTTAATATAATTTTAAACGCATTATTAAAATGGTTTGCTCCTATTTTATCTTTTACAACTGAGGAAATTTTTAAATTATTATTTAAAGATCAAAAAAGTATTCATCTTGAAAAATTTTTAGAATTTCCTGATAAATTTAAAAATCTAAAACTTAGCGAAAAATGGAGTGAGTTAATTAAAATCAGAAATATTTGCAACATAAGTATTGAGGAAAAAAGAGCTAGTAAAGAAATTGGATCAAGCTTAGAGGCAGATTTAAAAATACAGTTGAGTAAAAAATTAAAAAATCTCACAGAAAATACAGATTTTTCTGAACTTTGTATTACCTCTAAGGCTGAAGTTATTTATAAAGATGATTTTGAAACAGCAGCAATCACTTCTAAAGCAAAAGGATCAAAGTGCTCGATTTGTTGGAAGATTAAAGAAACACCTTGTGATAGAGCTAACTGTGCTTTGAATTAGGAATGATAATAAAAAACTTAGGAAAAAATTTTATTATTAATTTATTTTTGATTTTACTTATTTTTTTTCTTGATAGAATTTCTAAAATTTATGTAATTAATTTAGACAAAAAATTTTTTGGATCTGAAATATTTTCATCAAAATATCTAAATGTTAGTTTGATCTGGAATGAAGGAATTGCATTTGGACTTTTATCTTTTGACCAAGATAACTTATACAATTTATTAACTTTTTTAATAATTTTAATAATTTTTTTTATTATCGTAATGATATTAAAAAGTTCTGGTTTTAAAAAATATGCACTATTATTGATTTTAGGTGGAGCTTTGGGCAATATATTTGATAGGTTAATGTATAAAGCTGTACCAGATTTTATCGATTTTCATGTTGGGGATTTTCATTGGTTTATATTTAATGTTGCAGACATTTTTATAACTATTGGAGTAATTTTTGTGATATTTTTAGAAATTATTGATAATAATAAAGAAAAATTATGACTAACAATAAAATAGCCTTTTATTTAATTTTTATTTTACTACTACAATCATGTGGCACTCTAAAAGAAGGTTTTAAAAATCAAAAAAAAGATAATAGTGATGAATTTTTAGTTGAAAAAAAATCCCCATTAATAATGCCACCTGATTATGGAGAGTTACCGGTCCCAAATTCAGAAAAAAATGAAGTACAACAACAAAGTGATAAAATTAAAAATCTAATTATTACTGATGATGGAAATACTAATAATAATGGTCAAAAAAGTGAAAGTCAAAATTTTGAAAAAAGCCTTTTAGAAAAAATAAAAAATAATTAATGTTAACAGCTGGAATTAAGCTTAAGAATTTTAAAAATAAAAATAAGGGTTCCAAGTTACAAAAACTTTTTTTAAATTTAATCAGAGAAGATAATGAAATTCTTAATTCTTTAAAAAAATCGTATAAGAATAGTTTTTCAAAAAAACAATTAAATAAATTTAAGAAAAGCTATAATTTTAAAGTTATTGGCATGGGAGGTTCTAGTCTGGGATCTCAAGCAATATTTGATTTTTTAAGAAAAAAAATAGACAAAAATTTTAGATTTATTGATAATTTACAGCCAACAAAAAATCATACTAAAGGTAAAAAATATACTAATTTAATAATTTCAAAATCTGGCGAAACTATAGAAACTATAATTAACGCAAATATATTTATCAAAAAAAATGATAATAATATTTTTGTCACAGAGAATAAAAAAAATTATCTTTATTTATTAGCACAGAAACTTAAAGGGGAAATTATTCATCACAATAATTTTATTGGTGGCAGATATTCAGTATTATCGGAAGTAGGAATGCTTCCAGCAGAGTTGATGGGATTAAATGTAAATAATTTTAGACAATTTAACTCATTAATTAAAAATCAAAAATTTATAAATGCTCTAATAGTTAGTGTAGCTTCAACACTTAATTTTATTAAGCAAAAAAAATTTAATTCAATAATAATCAATTATGATGAGAGATCTGAAAATTTATTTAAATGGTATCAGCAATTAATAGCAGAAAGTTTGGGTAAAAAAAAATCCGGTTTATTACCAATTGTATCGAATATGCCAAAAGACAATCATAGTGTTATGCAACTTTATCTAGATGGGTTTAAAAATAATTTTTATACTTTTTTTTATGTTAATGATTTAAATACAAAAAAACTTAAAAAAAAAAATTTCTTTTCTTCAAAAGATTACTTAGCGAATAAACCTTTATCAGATATTATATATTCACAGAAAAATGCAACAGAAAATGTTTTCTTTAAAAAAAATATCCCCTTTAGAAGTTTTGAAATCAAAAAGAGAGATGAAAAAACTCTAGGAGAATTATTTTGTTTTTTTATTTTAGAAACAATTCTATTAGGAAAATCTTTAAACTTAAATCCTTATGACCAACCTGCTGTTGAGCTAATAAAAAATGAGACAAAAAAATTATTAACTAAAAAGTCATAAATATTATTTTAGATATACCATATTTTTTTTCTTCAATTATTTTAAACTGAGATGAAAAAATATTTTTTTCTTTTTTATGTCTATGCAATATTATAATACCATCGGAATTCAGTATTTTTTCATTTTTAATATTCAATAAAATAGATTCTAAATTTTTATCTTTATATGGAGGATCTAAGAAAATAATGTCAAATATACAATTTAAGTTTTTTAATGAGTTTTTATTATATATGTCTCTATCTATTACTTTGTAATTTTTATTTATATTTAAATCCGAAAGGTTTTTTTTTAAAGCAGGTAATACCCCGATATAATTTTCAATAAAAATTACATTCTTAGCACCCCTTGATAAGCATTCTAAACCAAATGAACCGACACCAGAAAAAAGATCTAAGATATTTGATTTTTTAAGATCAATTTTAAATTTATTTGAATGCAAAATTATGTTGAAAATTGACTCTTTTGTTAAATCTTTTAATGGCCTAGTTTCTTTATCTTTTGGTTGAATAATTTTTTTCCCTTTATAGTTGCCAGATATTATCCTCATCACTTGATGACTTTAAATCCAATATCTTTTCTAAAGAAACCACCAGACCAATTTAATTTGTTGAGATTATTTATAATGCTACTTTTGGCAGAGCTAAAGTCATCAGATAATCCAACAAAATTTAAAACTCTGCCTCCTATAGCAAAAATTTTATCATCTTTATTAGAAGTACCTGCATGAAATAAATATTCGTTTTTTTTAAGCAAAATTTTATCTAAATTTGGAATTTCTACATTTTTTTCATAAGTATCTGGATATCCATTTGAACAAATCACAAAGCACAAACTTTTTTTATTTGACCATTCTATTCTTTGGTTATTAAGTTCTTTTTTGCAGCAAGCAAGTATAACGTCACACAGATCAGTTTTTAGTTTAGGAAGAATTGTTTGACATTCTGGGTCTCCCATTCTTACATTGTATTCAATTAAAAATGGTTCATTTTCCACTATCATTAATCCAGCATATAAAAACCCTTTATATTCTACTCCTAATTCAGATAATCCCTTAAGAGTAGGATTTATAATTTTATTAATTATTTTTTTCTCAAGTTCATTGTTTATTAATCTAGATGGCGAGTATGCACCCATGCCGCCAGTATTTTTTCCTTTATCACCCTCAAGTACTCTTTTATGATCTTGAGCAGTTCCAAAATTTTTAAAACATTTCCCGTCATGTATTGTAAAAAAGCTCATTTCTTCACCATATAAAAACTCTTCAATTAATAAGTTTTTTGCTTCACCAAATTTTCCATCAAAAATTTCATTAACAGCAATTTGAGCTTCCTTTTCATTTTCACTTATATAAACACCTTTTCCCGAAGCCAAATTGTCAGCCTTGATTACTATTGGAAATTTTGAATTTTTTAAAAATTTAATTGATTCTTCTCTGTTATTAAAAATTCCAAATTTCGCTGTTGGAATATTAAATTTTTTACAAAGTTGTTTGGTAAATATTTTTGAGCCCTCAAGTTGTGATGCAATTTTGTTTGGACCAAATACTAGAATGTTATGTTTTTCAAGATAATCAGTTAAACCATCAACCAAAGGTTTTTCTGGACCAATCACAATTAAATTTATTTTATTATCAAAAATAAATTTTTTTAAATTTTCAAAATTTTCTAAATCAATAGAGATATTTTCTGCAATATCATTTGTACCAGCATTTCCTGGAAAACAATATATTTTGCTAATCTTATTAGATTGACTTAGAAAATGGCATATTGCATGTTCTCTTCCTCCACTTCCTATTATTCCGACTTTCATATAAACTATATAAACTATAAATAATGAAAAAATTAGCAAAAATAAAATATTTACCAAATAATTTTCAGATTATTGAAAACGGAGATCATGTTGTGTGTGCTATTTCAGGAAAAAAAATTAGCCTTGAAAACCTAACATACTGGAACGTTGACTTACAAGAAGCATATTTTTCATTTAAAGAAGCTTATATAAAAAAAGAGCAATTAGATAAAAAATAAAATTTATTTCCAACGATTATGAGACCATATCCACTGATCTGGTTTTTTAAGAATCATTTTTTCAAGAACAAGATTTAATTCATCAGTTATCTTTTCTATCGGGGTATTTTTTGAAAATTCAATTGGTTCAGATATAGTAATTTTAAAACGAATATTTTCTACTCTTTCAATATATACAGGCACAATTGGTATATTAAATTTTTTAACTAATTGAGCGGGTATGGTAGTTGTTAAAGCTTTCTCGTTAAAAAAATTAGATAATACTCCCTCAGATACTCTTTGATCAATCATTAGTGCTGTTGAAAAATTTTTTTTTTTTAAATTTATTAATTTTTTTAAACCTCCAATACCTTTTTTGATTTGATGTTTACAAATATAATTTACCCTAATCCTTTCAATAAATTTATTTAAAAAAAAGTTATTTAATGGACGATAAATTGCAGACAATTTTATGCCGGATTTTTCTAAATACATTGCCATCAGTTCAAAATTACTTAAATGACCAGAAATAAATATAACTTGCTTATTTGTTAATTTGATATCATCAAGAATTTCTTCACCATCAATATCAATAAACGACGAAAGATTGCCAAATCTATAATTCTTAATAAATATATATTCTGCAAAAATTCTACCATAATTATTCCACATAGAATTTGTCATTTTTTGAAGATCATTTAAACTTATATCAGGAAATGCCCTTTTAATATTTGAGTGAATTATTTCTTTTGATCTAAAATATGGTCCAATTATTTCAAATAATTTTCCACTTAACTTTGATGATATATTAGCACCCAGAATTTTAAAAATTAAAAAACTTATCATTGTAAATAAAAATTGAAAAAAATAAGTTATGTTTTTCATTTTCTAAATAATTGCTTTAATAAGTTTTTCTTTGTCGATTATTTTTAATTCAGATTTAATGTAATTAATATTATTTAAATTTTTATTTTTTAACCTTAAAAAATCTTTTTCTGTTGTAATAACTTTACACTTCAAATCATCTGCATAAGACAAAATTTTATCGATGTCTTTAGTTCTGTAATTATAATGATCAGGAAATTCTAAATCTTTTAATACTTTAAGCCCATAATTTTTGATCATTGAAACAAAGGTTTGATGATTTCCGATTCCAGAAAATAGTAGATAATTCTCATTTTTTTTAAATTCATTAATATTTTTAGCTTCATACTTACCCAAGTGTACATTAATTTCAGAATTAATTTTGAAAATTTGATTTTTTATATTTTCTAAATTTTCAAGATTACCATTTAAGAAGACATTTTTGTAATTTTTTAAGTTATTAATACTTTCTCTTAGTGGGCCCGCAGGTATAGTCAATCCATTTCCTATCCAATTAATATTATTGAAACACACAAAACTTACATCATAATTAATTGTTTTATCTTGAAGACCATCATCTAGAATTGCAATTTCATAATTTTGTTTTTCTGCATCTTTTAACGCTTTTTTTCTATTTAAAGACAAAAAAAGTTTACCGTTATTTTTTAATAACTCCTGTTCATCATTTTGATTTTTATAAAATTTCTTAACAAAACAAGATTTTATTTTTCTTTCATTTAAAATTTTATTAATTTCGATACTTAAGGAAGTTTTGCCTGTACCACCCAAATAAAAATTACCAACACAAATTGTTTTTATTTTAATTTCTTTCTTGACTACTTTTAATCTGAAGGAACTAATTTTAGAAATTATAAAAGCTAAAGGTAATAATAGGTATGCTGTAATATTTGGGTATTTGTAATCCCAAAAATTAGGCTTTTTTAATTTCATTATTAATTATTTGATCTAACTCATTTATAGTTTTTTTTAAAATTTTATCTCCAATTTTTTTAATTTTTTTTCCTAAGATTCTATTTTTTTTAAATATTATTGATGAAGCAAGATTTTCATATGTGTGAATTTTTTTTGAAATCTTATATGATTTTAAGAGTTTATAAATATCTTTAAAGTTGTCTGTATTAGGACCATGTAATATTCTAGCACCAAACCTTGCAGCCTCCAATGGGTTTTGACCACCTCTTTTTATAATAGATCCACCTAAAAAAACTGTAGAGCTAATTTTATGAAACTTTTTTGTTTCACCAAAACTATCTACTATATAAATATCAGTATTTTTTAAATTTATATTTTTAGAACTGTGTAAAACTACTTTTAAGTTTAGATTATTAATATCTTTAATAATATCACCCACTCTATGTATATGTCTTGGTATTATTATTGTGATTAAATTTTTTATCTTTTTTTTTAATTTCAAATGTGCTCTAGCACAAAATAATTCTTCCTCTTTATGAGTACTGGATGCAACCCAAACACTTTTTCCTTTGAAATTAGGTTTTAGATTAATTTTTGTTTGATTTAAATTTTCATCCTTATTCTCAATAAACTTTAAATTTCCAAGACTTTGTATTTTTTTTAATTTTAATTTTTTTAAAAAATTTTTTGTTTCTAGGTTTTGTGGATAAGCAATGTTAATTTTTCCAAAAATTGATTTAGAGAAAATTGGGATTTTCATCCAATTGTTATAAGTTTTTTTAGTAAGCCTTGCGTTAATTAAAATTAGTGGAATATTAAATTTTTTTATTTTTTTAAACATACAAGGCCATATTTCAGATTCAATAAATATAGCTACGTTTGGTCTCCAGTGTTTTAAAAATTTTTTTACAAAAATATAATGATCTATTGGATAAAATTGGTGAACTGTTTTTTTGAAATTAAATTTTTTTAAAATTTTTGAAGAACTTAAAGTGCTTGATGTTATAAGTATCTGTCTTATAGATTTATTTTTTTCATAATACTTAATCAGAGGTATTATACTTAAAATTTCCCCCACACTTGCACCATGAAACCAAATTATATTTCCTTTTGCTCTTTTTTTTGATGGAAAACTAAATTTTTCTAAAAATCTTTTTTTGTCTTCCTTGTTTTTTAAAATTCTACTGATGATTACTAGCGGAGATACTATAATAAGTAGAGAGATAATTAATTGATAAAAATAAAACATATTTATTTCTGTATTTGTTTTTCATAAAAACTTTTATATAATTTAGATTTTGAGATTAAATCTTCGTGTTTTCCACTTTCTATAACCTGACCAGAGTCGATAAGGTAAATATTATTTGAATTTAAAATTGTTGATAATCTGTGTGCAATCACGATTGTTGTCTTATCTTTTGTTAGAATTTTTAAAGCTTCTTGAATTTTAGCTTCTGTTTCGGAATCTAGCGAGGAAGTAGCTTCATCAAGTAAAATAATTGGACTATTCTTCATCATAGCTCTAGCTATCGAAAGTCTTTGTTTTTCTCCACCAGATAGTCTCACACCATTTTCACCTATGATTGTATCAAATTTATTCGGCAGATTATTAATGAATTCTTCACAAAAGGATAACCTTGCTGCTGCATATACCTCTTCATCAGAAGAGTTTTCTTTTGCGTATTTAATATTATTTTTTATTGTATCGTCAAATAAAGTGGTTTCTTGACTTACCATTGATATTTTGTCTCTAAGAGAGTCCAGTGTACAGTTATATATAGATTGATTGTCAATTGTAATATCTCCAGATTGAGGATCATAAATTCTAGGGATTAAATTTAATATTGTAGATTTACCTGAACCACTGTGACCAACTAGAGAGGTCATCTCTCCACCATTAAAATTCAAGTCAATAGATGTTAAAGTTTTTTTATCATCAATGTTGTATGAAAAGTTTAAATTTTTGAAATTAATTTCTGCCTTATTTATAGATAACGTTTTAGCATTTTCTTTATTTTTAATTTCATGTTTTTGATCTATGATTGGCAAAATTCTTGAAGCAGCAGATAAACCTTGATTAAGTACCATATTTAGAGTTGATAAAGATCTCACAGGTTGGTAGGCCAACATCATTGCAGCCAAGAATGAGAAAAAATTATTAATTCCAATTTCTCCATTGCTAATAAGTTTTCCGGAGTAATAAATTAAAATAGCAATCATAATACCGGTAAGTGTTTCCATTATAGGTGACATTCTAACAAATACAGTTTGTATTTTTTTGTTTTTATCTTTTAAATCAGTTAAGAATTTATCGGCTCTTAAATCCTCAAAATTTTCTCTTTGAAAAATTTTGATTAATTTATGATTTTTAAATAATTCAACCAAATAAGTGGTTAACAATCCTGACTTTTCTTGTGCCTCTGTCGCAACTTTTCCTACTCTTTTACCAAGAGTTCTTGCTGAAATACTTGCTAAAGGTATCATAATAATTGATATAAGAGATAATTTCCAATTTTGAGAAAACATTACAATTAAAAGACCTATTAAGGTTAATGTATCTTTAAAAAGAATTAATATTGCATGACTAAGTAAATTTGTTATTTGAGTGACGTCAAATGTAATATTTGAAATAAATTTGCCTGAATGTTTTTTATCTATAATTTGAGTGTCAGTTTTTATTAATGATCTTACCATGTGAATTTGAAGTTTTTTCTTTATTTCTTCTCCAACACTAATCATGGTTGCTTTAGCTAGGTATAAAGACAAACCTTTTGTAGCAAACGCAATAATAATTAATATAGGAATAATTATTATTAGGGACTGATCTTTTTCTAAAAAAAGTTTTTTTATTGCAGGGTCCAACAACCATGCAATAGCCGAAGTACTTCCAGCGACTAAAATTGAAAAAAAACCAGATAATATAATTTTATTCAAATATTTTTTTGAATAATCTTTATATAATCTTTTATAAATATCTTTTTTATTCATTACAATATTTTGACAATTAAAATATTCATAAAAATTATTAATCCAAAAAAATTATTACTTTTAAATACTCTAAGGCAACTTGTTGGATCATTTAATTTTAAAGTTTTAATTTGATAAAAGAATAAATGACTAAGAGGTATAACTATCAATAAGAAATAAATAAGTTCAAAATTCATTTGATATCCTCCAACTACAAAAAAAAAAATTAAAAGTGTATAACATGTAAGTAAAAATTTTTTTTCTTTACCTTTAAATTTTATTGATGTTGATTTTAAACCTATTATTTCATCATCTTTAATATCTTGAAATCCATAAATCGTATCATATCCCAGTGTCCAAAATATGGCCCCTAGATAGAATATCAATGGCATTAGATCGATTTGTCCTTTAACTGCAGTCCATCCAAGTATCAAACCATAGTTAAATGTAATTCCTAAAAATAATTGTGGCCAGTAAGTAAATCTTTTCATTAGAGGGTATGAAAAGGCCAATGGCATTGACCCAAGTGCAAGAATTATAGTAAGCGAGTTAAAGTTTAATAAAACAAGTAAAGCTAATAAGCACAAAAATAAAGCATAAAAAAATGCCTGTCTAACTGAAATTTTACCAGATGCAATAGGACGGTTCTTAGTTCGAACAACTTTTGAGTCAAAGTCTTTATCGAAGATATCATTTACTATACAGCCAGCTGATCTCATCAACACAGAACCTAAAAAAAATAAAATAAGGTAAAAAAAATAATTATTTAATTTTTCATTAAAGTTATAGGCTAAAGTTAACCCCCAAGCACATGGCCAAAATAATAGCATGTAACCAATTGGTTTATTTAATCTAGTTAATTTTATGAAAAGTTTTAAATGGTTCATAATAATTTACTTGTAAATAACAAAGGCTAGTTTCATAATCAAATTGATTCGTATGAATATAGATTACACAGTTACAGCACTTATGTTTCCAGCAATTCCTTTGTTAATGGGTGTTTATAGTAATAGATTTCACTCATTGAGTATCCTAATTCGACAACTCCATGATGAGCATGTTTATGAAAAACATATACCACCTGAGTGGAAAAAACAGTTTATCAATTTGAGTGGTAGAATAACACTATTGAGATGGACAATATTATTTGCAGCTTTTGGCTTTCTTTTTAATATGTTGACTGTGTTTGCTCTTTATTTAGATGAGGTTTTTTTAGCTAGAGTAATTTTTGGATCATGTTGTTTATCTATGATTATATCTATTATTTTTTTTATCAGAGAAATTCAAATTTCAACAAATGCACTTAAACTCCATATGTCAGATATGGATGTTGATGTTAATTAGGAACTATTACAGCTGGGCCTAAAATTTTTCTTCCTTCAAGATCTTTATGAGCTTGAATGACCTCTTCTAATTTATACTTTTTAAAAATTTTAATTTTAACTTTGCCAGAGCTAATTTTTTCAAACATTGTTTTTGATGCTTCATCTAATTCTTCTCTTGTTGAAAGATACTGTTGCATAGATGGTCTCACAAGATATAGACCTTTTGGTTGAATAACTTTTGGTACATTAATATCTGATAATGGTCCAGATGCATTTCCAAATGAAACCATCATTCCTCTTAATGCCAAGCATTCAATTGAACCATCTAATGTATCTTTACCTACACCATCATAAACAACTGGAACGCCCTTACCATTAGTAATTTCTAAAACTTTTTTTGCAAAATCTTCTTTATTGTAATTAATTACATGATCGTAACCATTTTCTTTTGCTATATTTACTTTCTCATCTGAACCAACTGTACCTATAACAGTACAACCTAAACTTTTTGCCCACTGTCCAAAAATTTGACCAACACCACCAGCTGCTGCATGAAATAAAATTGTTTCTCCTGATTTAACTGGATAAGTTTTATGTAAAAGATAAAAAGTTGTTAATCCTTTTGTCATTAAAGTTGCTGCTATTTCCAGATCAATACCATCTGGTACTTTGACTAAATTTTTAGTTGGATAGTTTCTGTGTGAACAGTATGAACCCAAAGGTATACCTGCATAAGAAATTTTATCATTAACTTTAAAGTCTTTTACGTTATCCCCAACATCAGTAATAACTCCAGCGCCTTCTAAACCCAAACCAATTGGTAGTTTTAAAGGGTAGAGACCTGATCTATGGTAAGTATCAATGTAGTTGAGGCCAATTGCTTTTTGTTCGATGGTTACTTGATCAGGACCAGGTTTATCTAAAGATATATCCTTTACTTCTAAAACTTCAGGTCCACCAGTTTTATTAATTTCTACAGCTTTCATAATTTATTTTACAAATGTACCATTATGATAATCTTGAACTGCTTGCAAGATCTCTGCTTTTGTATTCATTACAAAAGGACCACCTCTAGCTATTTCCTCATTAATTGGCTTACCTGAAACCACTAAGAATTTAGCATTTGTTTTTGCTTTCACTTTTAGCCCTTCACCTTTTGATAGTAATATCAAAGTACTATCCTTAACATCGTCATGTTTCTCGCTACCAATTTCTATTTCACCATTAATCAAATAAATAAAAGTATTGTGAGTAGATGGTAATTTAAAATTGAACTCTTTATCCTTATTTAGTTCAACATCAAAATAAACTGGCTCAACGTTATGACCTTTTACTGGTCCTTCGGCTTTTTCAAATTTTCCAGCTATTACTTTTACCTGCTTATCATCATCTTTATGAACATTCATTTTATCTGCATCAATATAAATATATTCTGGCTTACTCATCTTTAATTTAGCTGGCATATTAATCCATAATTGAAAACCATGGAGTTTACCTTCTTTCATTGCAGGCATTTCAGAATGAATAATCCCACTTCCTGTTTTCATCCATTGAACATCTCCTGCAGTCATTCTACCTTCACCACCAGTACTGTCTTTGTGCTCAAAATCTCCAGCCAACATATAAGTAACTGTCTCAATTCCTCGATGTGGGTGAGGTGGAAAACCTGCGATGTAATCTTCGCTATTTTCAGATCCAAATTCATCCAGCATTAAAAAGGGATCAAAATAATTTGGCTCAACACCAATGCTTCTTTTTAATTTTACTCCAGCACCGTCAGAAGCTAGAATAGGATCAATAATTTTACTTACATCAATATTTTTCATAATTCGTACATAAGAATTTTTTATATTATATCAAGTAACTTATTAAGGTCCTCGATTTGATGTTTTGGTAAATAATCTAGATTGTCAAAAGTATTACTATTTCTATTAACCCAAATAGAACTATAACCATAATTTCCACCACCAGATACATCCCAAGTATTTGCGCTTAAAAAAGTAATTTCATTTCTTTGAATTTGATATTTCTTGACTGGAATATCGTAAACTTTAGAGTCTGGTTTATAAACTCCAACTTCCTCAATTGAAAAAATATCATCAAATATATTTTCTAAATTGTTGCTCTTAACCAATTCATTAAGAAGGGCAGGTGTACCATTTGAAAGAATAGCAAGTTTAAAATTGTTTTTTTTTAATGATTTTAAAACTTCAGGAACTTCTTTAAAAGTCGATAGAATTTTATAAAGATCTAATAACTCATTTCTCATAGAGGAATCTATCTCATAAGTTTTCATAGATTTATCTAAACTTTCTTCTGTCACTTGCCAAAAATCTTTATGACGTTTCATTAAACTTCTCAGCCAAGTATATTCTAATTGTGTGGTTCTCCAATAATTGGCGAAACCTTCCCACTTATCACCGATTTTATCTTTACATTTTTCAGCAGCTGAATTGACATCAAATAAGGTACCGTAAGCATCAAAAATTATTGCTTTAATATTTTTCATAAACTAATTTATCAATATGAGTAACATTAGATTATTTTATTCAAAAAGTTTATCTCTTAATTTGACTGACAAACTTGATAAATTTCAATCTCACTATGTTTCAAAAGTAATGAGACTTAAAGAGAAAGAAGTTTTTTCTCTTTTTAATACTAGTGGAGAATGGGAAGCGAAAATATTAAATATCACAAAAAACATAGTTGAATTTAATGTTACAAAACATTTAAGACAGAAAGAAAATACTAAAGATCTCTGGCTGGCTTTCTCTCCAATCAAATCAAATTACTTTAATTTTATGATCCAAAAAGCTACAGAGCTAGGTGTAACTAAGTTTTTACCAATCATCTTTGAAAGAACGATTGTTAGAAAAATAAATAAAGATAGATTAGAAAAAGTAATCATAGAAGCAGCTGAACAGTCAAATAGAATAACAGTTCCATCAATTGCGGATCCTCAAAAATTAAAAAGCTTTCTAAGCAATGATATGGATTTAATCTTTACTGACCTCAACACTGCCAATACAAAAATTGATCTTACAAAGTTAACAAATAAACCTACTTGCGTAATCATAGGGCCTGAAGGAGATTTTTCTGAGAAGGAGAGAGAAGAGATTCTCAAATTTAATAGTGTTCAGTCTGTTAAAATCAATGAAAACATCTTGAGATCTGAAACGGCTGTAATTTCTGCTCTATCGATCATAAATTATGCTATTAAATGATATTTTGTCGCTAAAAGTAAAAGTGTATTTTTTTAAAAGACACTCTATATAGGTTAAAAAAATGAAAAAATTTTTATATATATTTCTAACATTCTTTATCACTTCAAGCGCATTCGCTAATCAACCAGTGGATTGGCAATTAGGTTTTCAAAAGGCTGCTTCCGAGACTATGAGAGATATAGTTAATTTTCATGATAAATTGTTGTTACCAATTATAATAGCAATCAGTGTTTTTGTTCTATTTCTGATGGTTTATGCTTGTATAAGATTTAGAGCTTCAGCAAATCCAGTTCCATCAAAAAGAACTCATAATGTTGCTGTTGAAGTTTTATGGACTTTAATACCGTGTTTAATTCTGATCGTGATGGCGGTTCCATCATTTAAAATTTTGTACAAACAAGATGCAATTCCAAAGGCAGACATAACTGTAAAAGCTATAGGATACCAGTGGTACTGGGGATACGAGTATCCAGATGAAAATATTTTCTTCGATTCTTATATGATTGAAACTAAAGACTTAAAAGAAAACGAGCCAAGACTGTTAGCTGTAGATAATGAACTGGTTGTTCCAGTAAATAAAGTTGTTAAGGTAATGATCACTGCTAATGATGTTTTGCATGCATGGGCACTTCCTTCATTTGGAGTAAAACGAGACGCTGTACCTGGAAGAATAAATGAAACATGGTTTAAAGCAGAAAAAGTTGGAACTTATTATGGTCAATGTTCTGAATTGTGTGGAATTAAACATGCGTTTATGCCAATTGAAGTTAGAGTTGTTACTGAAGAGGAATATAAAGAGTGGTTGTTAGACGCCAAAGTTAAATTTGCAAAAGAAATTAATGAAGAAGATCAATTTAAAAAACTAGCGAGTAAATAATATGTATACACAAACAGCATCACACGACGATCATCATACTCCAACTGGTTGGAAGCGTTGGGCTTATTCAACTAACCACAAAGATATTGGAACTATGTATCTAATATTTGCAATTATCGCAGGTGTGATTGGTACTGCATTCTCAGTTTTAATGAGAATGGAATTGATGCATCCAGGTGATGGAATTTTAGGTGGAAATTATCATCTATATAACGTGTTGGTTACTGGTCATGGTTTAATAATGATTTTCTTTATGGTTATGCCAGCAATGATAGGTGGATTTGGTAACTGGTTTGTTCCAATAATGATTGGTGCTCCAGACATGGCATTTCCAAGAATGAACAATATTTCATTCTGGTTACTACCTACATCTTTTATCTTATTGATAATGTCGATTTTCATGGATGGCCCTCCAGGTCAAACAGGAGTAGGAGGAGGATGGACTATTTATCCTCCATTATCATCTACAGCAGGTCAACCAGGTCCGGCAATGGATTTTGCAATTTTAAGTCTA
>CACIOP010000006.1:70000-85159 GCA_902588315.1 uncultured Pelagibacteraceae bacterium | reverse complement strand
ATTGTTTTCGTAAAAATATGATTTTTTGGCTATAATATTTGCAGAATAAGACGGGTAATAAATATTTTTTTGTTTATTAGGATATTTCCCTAAAGACAAATAATGTTGTTTTGTATTTACAAAATTTGAATTTCTATAAAAAACTAATATAGATATATTTTTACATTTTTTTAAATTCATTAAAGAATTTTCTAAATGGGTAATTCCAGCAATATTAGTAAATACTTTTTTGTTGCCACTTTCAAAAAGGTTTGAACTAAATGTAGAACTAAACCTATAGTAATTAGCCAAAAGAATTGGAAAATATAAAGTCAAGATAAGTATTAGAATTATAAAATTGTTTGATTTTATAAACTTGTATTTATATTTCTCATAGCAATACAATAAAACAGAAATTAAAAAAAGACTGATAGAAATTTTTTTACTAATCCACAAATGCTCTTCACCATTCCAATAAATAATTGAAAGCAAAAACATAAATTTAACTATATCGCTCGATTTAATTTTAAAGACAATATGAACTAATAAGATTGCAAATATAAATTGATAAAAAGCTAAATTGGCAACTGCAGATAGCATGAATAGTCTTATGTCTGGGTAAAAATTAAAAATAAATTTAAAATAAATTATATGCGAGATTATCATTAAAATTGTGATGTAAAATAGCAATTTAAAAAAACTAGATAATTTTTGAGTAAATTCGTTTGTTTTCAGAAATATTAAAAAAGATGAAAATAATAAAATTAAATGTAAGTATCTTTGTTCTAAGATTAAGAAATCTCTTAAATCACCTGTATTTTCAAAAATTTTTTTTATTACATTTATATCATTATAAATATTTTCATGAACTATATCAGTTTTAAATATAGAATACGAAAATATAGAAAAAATTATTGGTAAAAAGAGAAATAATCTTTCTTTTATTTTTTTTTCATAAACAAGGTTATATATAAGTGCAACAAATGATGGGAATAGTCCGAATTTGATTGATATTAAAATATTAAAAAAAATTATCAATGACAAAACATATATTCGCTTCTCTAGTAAAAAATAAATTGTTACTGGAAACAAAGACCAACTTAACATAGTTGATGGACTTTGTGTAAAGGGAGATAATGATGATTTAACATCATACATTATAAAACCATCAAGCCCAGATAAAAGTAATAGTGTAAGATAAATAAATTTATCTGACAAAATTGAATATTTTTTTAATATTTTATATGTAAATATGTAGCCTATTGCACATACAGTTAGATAAAATAATAAATATAAATAATCATTTGTATAATTAAAATTTACAAGGTCATAAACAAAAGTTTCAAATTGATTATTGTAATAAATATCTTCATTTAAACGTGAATGGTTTGAGTAAAACTTAGGATGTAAATAAGGTGAAATTAATCCTTGATATCTTAAAATTGTAAAAATGCTAATTAAAAAAATTATTGTAGTCTCAATTTTAAACAATTTTGTACATTGATTTAACATCAATTTGATATAATTCCTTTAATAAAAATTGTAAAATAAATTATCTTTATGAAAATAAGCTACGGAAAATGTGTCCAAACTTCAAAAGATGTAAAGGCACTATCTAAAAGACTTAAAGAAACTACTCAAATGAGTAAAAGCACAAAAACATTTGAAAAAAAAATAAGTAAATTATTTTCCAAAAAATACGGATTAATGGTTAATTCTGGTTCTTCAGCTTTAATGATTGCATATGATATTTTGCCGTTTAAGAAAGGAAGTAATTTCATTACACCTGTCTTAACTTTTTCAACTACTGTGGGAATGATGGTTAGATCAGGATATATACCAAATTTTATTGATGTAAATTTAAATAATTTTTGTATTGATGAAGATAAAATAGAAAAAGCTATTAATAAAAAAACTGTTGGAATTGTAATACCAAATCTAATTGGTTTTCTACCTGACTGGAAAAAAATAAATAAAATTGCAAAAAAATACAAACTCATAATTATAGAAGACTCAGCTGATACATTAAGAGGGAAAATAAATAATATTTCCTCTGGCAAATATAGTGATATATCTATTACAAGTTTCTATGGTTCTCATATAATTACTTGTGCTGGAAACGGGGGGATGATTTGCCTTAATGATAGAAATTTATATATCAAATCATGTTTATTAAGATCTTGGGGGAGAAGATCATCTTTATTTGGGAGCAACTCTGAATTAATAAAGAATAGATTTGGTAAAAAAATTGATGGAATTTATTATGATCAAAAATTTGTTTTTGATGAAATCGGATATAATTTTGAACCCTCAGAAATAGGTGCGGCATATGGTTTGGAACAATTAAAAAGATTAAATAATAATATCAAAAAAAGAAGGGATAACTTTAAAATTCATAATAAATTTTTTTCAAAAATTTCTTTATTTAGAAAGCCAATAATAAAAAAAAATATAAATACTGCATTGCTTGCTTACCCAATAAACATCAAGCCAAATAAGTTTTTCTCAAGAACAGATTTACAAATTTATCTAGAAAAGCAAGGTATTCAAACAAGGCCTGTTTTCACAGGCAATATATTAAGACAGCCAGCCTTTAAAAAAATAAAATGTATAAAGAGGGGTAAATTTAATAACGCAGATAATATTATGAAAAATAGTTTATTAATTGCTTGTCATCATGGACTTTCTAAAAAAAACTTAAATTTTATACATAAAAAAATTTTAAAATTTATCAAAATTAAAATTCCTTTAATTGCTCAATAATTGCTGCAAAAATGATATAAACTTATAGATAATTTTCTCTTATGATTAAAAAAAATAGTATATAACTAAAAAAATTACAAATTTTATTACATGAATATAAAAAAACTTAATCTCAAAAATTACAAGAATATTTTTATATATGGATTTGGTCTGAGCGGAAAATGGTTTGCGGACAATTCAGACAAAAAAATAAAATTTTTTATAGACACCGATGAGAAAAAATCTGGAAGATCACATAATGGAATTCAGGTATTGAGTATAAATGAAGCGAAAAAAATAATTTCTAAGCAAGACTTAATAATAGTCTCCCCGGTAGATATACAAGATGTTGAACCAGTGTTAAAAAGAGAGTTTAAGGAAATTAATTGGTTGGCTTTAGGTGTTTTTTTAGATGGAAATGACACAAAAGAGTCAAAAAATTATTCAAACGAAAATTTAAATTTCATTCAGTATTCTCTCAATGCTTTAGAAAAATGTCACAAGGCCTACATCAATAAAGATAAGCTTTTTTTAAGAAGTGTTGATATTGTAATATCAGAAAGATGCTCTCTCAAATGTAAAGACTGCTCAAATTTAATGCAATATTATTTGCGTCCTAAGAATTTTTCATATGAACAAATAAAGAAGGAGTTTAACCAATTAACTGAAAATATTAACCATATTTTCGAAGTGAGATTAATTGGGGGTGAGCCATTTATGAACAAAGAAATATACGAAATTATAGATTTCTTCTTAATTAATACAAAAATTTCAAAAATAGTTGTTTATACTAATGGTACTATACCTTTAAAAGATGAAAGATTAAAAAATTATAATAAATCTAAATTAGTTTTTACAATTACTGATTATGGAAATTTATCAAAAAATACTGACAAAGTTTATGATGCACTAATAAATAATAATGTACCGACCAGACTTCATCCACCTGAAAATTGGACTGATAGTGGAGTAATTCAAGATTTCAAGAGAACAGAGGTTGAAATGAAAGAGCTTTTCAATATTTGTTGTGGTAAAAATTTACTTACATCAATGAATGGAAAATTATATAGATGTCCATTTGCTGCGAATGCCGAAAGTTTGAAAGGCATACCAACAGATGAAAAAAATAGTGTTCCAATAAATTCTTCCCCTGAAATGATTGAAAAATACACAAGAGATATTGAATTTATCCCAGCTTGTAACTATTGCAAAGGCAGATCTTTTGATGCTGCTGAAATAGTCCCTGCAATACAAACAACTAAACCTATAGATTACAAAAAATACGACTAAATTATCAAATTAAATGGGAATAACTTTGGTAATTAATACTTACAAAAAACATCTAAAATATTTTAATAAATGTGTATCAAGCATACCGAAAGATAGAAATATTCAAGTTTTAGTAATTATAGATGAAAAAAAAATTAAATATAAAATTTTAATTAAGAAAATTTTAATAAAGAATAGTATTGAAAATTTTAAAATCTCTTTAAACTTTCAAAAAGGTATTTCGTCTTCAAGAAATAAAGCTATAAAAATATGTAAAACAAAATGGATTACTTTTGTTGATGGAGATGACTCAATTTCTAATTTTAAAATAAATCATAAATATTTCTCTAAAAACTACGACTTCATGATTTTTAACTCAAAATTGTCAAATAGAAGTAAAACTAAATTTTATATTAACAATTCATATATAATAAATAATTCACAAAAAATTAATCTAATAAAAAAATATTTAAATTACCCTAAAGCTAATAGTCTAGTTAATCATGTATGGTCAAAAATTTATAACACTGAATTTTTAAAAAAGAATAAAATTAATTTCAAAAATATTGATGTTAATGAAGATTTTCTTTTTAACTCTATTTGCTTTAAAAAAGCAAAAAAAATAGGAATTTTTAAGAACCATAAATTAATATTACACAATGTATCTAGTCTTCGAAAAACAAGAGATAGACATTTAAATTTACAGGCTAAAAGTTATATTGAGCCTTTAAAAAACTTATCTAGTATAATACCTCTGAAAGACAGAAAAATACATTTAAAAAGATCAATAAAATATTGGGAAAAAAAAATAGAGTTTCTTACAAAATTAAATTGATATGAATTTGATTAAAAAAATTGAGAGCAAGATTAAAAATCCTAAAAAAGGTTTACCAAAAGAAGTCTTTTTATTTTTAACAAGAATAAGTCCAATGATAAATATTGATTTGTTAATAAAAAATAAAAAAAAACAAACCTTACTCGTTTGGAGAGAGAAGGGAGAAAGATATGATGAGGGATGGCATATTCCAGGAGGAATAATAAGATTTAAAGAGACAATTGATAAAAGAATTATTTTGACTGCAAAAAATGAATTAGGCTCAAAGATCAAATTTGCAAAGCAGCCAATTTTTTATAATGAAATTCACCTAAATCAAAAAAATAGGTCACATTTCATTTCTTTACTTTTTGAATGTAAAATTTTGAGTGGTCCAAAAAAAAAATTAATGTTTAAAAAAGGCAAGCCATTACCCGGAGAATGGAAATGGCATGACAAATGTCCAAGTAATTTAATTAAACCACAATATAAGTATAAAAAGTTTATTTGACATAATTATAATATAGTAAAAAATGACATAAATATATGAAAAATAGAAACGTTGATACAAAATCATCATTTGAGCTTAAATCTCAATTTAACTATAATAGACAAGTTCTAGGTGAGGTTATTCCATTAGAAGCACCATATGTAATTTACATTGAGAGTTCTTCTTATTGCAATTTGGAATGTAAATTTTGTCCTCATCATATTTCAAAAAATGAATTAATAAAAAAAAATATGTCAGTTGATCTATTTAGGAAATTTGTTCAAGACCTAAAAGATTTTAAAGGAAAGCCAAAGTTAATAAGATTTTGTGGATTAGGTGACTCATTGTTTAACAAAAAATTTTTAGAAATAGTTAAAATTGCCAAAGAAAATAAAATTGCAGACAGGCTAGAATTAATTACTAATGGAATTCTTCTAAATGATGAAATCATGCCTAGATTAGGAAAATTTCTTGATAGAGTTATAGTTTCTATCGAAGGATTAGATGATGAAGATTATAAAAAATATACCTTGCGTAAAGTTGATTTTTCAAAGTTAGTTTTAAAACTTAAAAAATTTTCTGAATTAAAATCAAAAGCTAAATTGCATATTAAAATTCACAACTCTGCTGTCTTAACAAAGGATCGACAAAATAAATTTTTTGAAACTTTCTCAAATATTGCGGACGAGATTTATATTGAAAATCTTGTAAATTTGTGGCCAGAGATAAAATCTAATCTTGGACTTGAAGCAGGACAGAGGTTTGATGGAAAAGAACTAAACAACGTCAAAGTTTGTCCACAAATATTTAAAAGCATGCAAATCAATTCTGATGGAAGAGTGATGCCTTGCTGCATTGATTGGAAAGGAGCAAATCTAATTGGAGATATTAATAAAGCTAGTGTAAAAGATATTTGGAATGGGAAAGATTTACACGAACTTAGAATGAAGCATTTAGAGGGAAAAAGAAACGAATTCAGTCCTTGTAAGGGTTGTACAATGAATGAATATAGTGAAAAAGACAATATTGACGATTATGCTGATCAAATTATTAATAAAATTAATTTGTAATTTCTTAAAGATAGGTGAAAAAATTTTTTAATACAAAAAACAAAAAAATATTTTCTAGATATGGTTATGTAATTTTAAGAAATGTTATTTCAAAGAAAAAATCTAAAGTTCTTAAAAGAAAAGTATTAGAGCTTTATGAGTCGGAGAGAAAAAATGGTAAAAGTTATAATTATAAATTTGATAAAAATAATAAAACAAAAAGAGTTTGGAATTTAGTAAATAAATCAAAAGAATTCAGAGAAATTATTCAGAATAAAGAAGTGAATTTATTCATGAATTGGATATTTGATAGAAAAACTGACCACCAAAAATATTTTTTAAGCAGTTTTCAAGCAAATATTTTGTTACCTGGATGTTCAAAGCAAAAACTGCATATAGATTCTCCCTTGCCTGAACCACTACCAGAATGGCCAATTAAGGCAAATTCTATTTGGATGTTAGATGATTTCAATATCAATAATGGTGCAACAGAAGTTCTTCCTAAAAGTCACAAATTAAAATTTAAACCAAAAAAAAAGGATGATAAAAATAAAAATATAATTAAATGTATTGGAAGTGCAGGAAGTGTAATAATTACTCACGGCGCACTTTGGCATAGATCTGGTGAAAATCTTTCAAGTGAAAAAAGAATTGCTTTGTTAGGATGTTTTGCAGCTAGTTACGCAATGGAAATTGCAAATGAGGAAAATCATTCAAAAATTATTGATAAATTTACATTAAAAAAAGCTTCACCATTTTTAAAAAAAATTCTGGGAGTAGGTCATGGCCTAAAAACAGGATCAAGAATAGTTCCCAAAAATAGAAATTAAAGATTATTTAAAATTTATTTTTTCTTTTTCTACAAAAGGTAAATTTTTATTATAAGCTAAAATAGCAACAATATATTCACCTATTAAGCCAATAGAAAGTAATAAAAAAGATGACAATAAACACAATATAATTATTAATGGGGCCAGCCCTAAAGAAAAATCATCCCAATAAAATAATTTCATGAAAAAATAATAAATAGAAATTAAAAAAAAGAATAAACTTAAAATAAATCCTACAAAAGTTATGATTTTCATTGGGGTCGATGAGGATTTCGCAATACTGTTTATCGCTATAGAATAATATTGAAACAAATTATGTTTAGATTTTCCTTTTTTTCTCTCAGTTTTATCTACAGGCACTGTGGCTGGTACACCTAGAACTTGACTGAAAACTATTCTTGCAAACGGTTCCGGATCTGAAATAATTTTGATTATTTCATTATATTTATTATCAATCAAAAAACCTGCAGTATTTTTAATTATTTTTGTACTAGAAAATTTGTTATAGATCTTATAATAAATATTTTTGATTGCACTCAATATAAAATTTTCTTGATTAGATATAACTTGTCCTACAACATATTTTTCTCCACTCTCCCATTTTTTTATGAAACGCGGTATTAATTCTAAATCTTCTTGCATATCACTAGCTACGCCAATAATAGCGTCCCCCGAAGCATATTTCATAAGATTTAAGACTGATCTATCAGCACCATAATCTACTTGATTAAATACAGCTTTAACATTTTTGTTTTTTTCACAAATATCTCTTATTATTTGTTGAGTGTCATCAGATGAATTATTATCTGCTAACAAAATCTCATATTCATATTTTTCCTTAAATTCTTCTTCAATTTTTTTTCCCACTAAATTTACGAAATCTCTGATTAAACCACCTTCATTTAAGCAAGATGCAGCAATTGTTATTTTTTTTTTCATTATATTTTTCTTACTTTATAATCTTTCTTAGAAATTAAAATTAATTTTTTTTAAATTTTTCAATGTTAGAAACACATAGGCTAAGTTTTTTGTTTAAATTCATTAAAATTAATATTCCTCGAGCTGTTTAATCATAATTTTAATTAAATTTTTATCTTTTTTTATAATTGATTTATAAACTTTATCAGTAAACAATATATCTCTTTCTATATTAGAATTCGGTTTCATCCTGAAAATTTTATAAAATTTATTTGAATTTAAAGATAAATGCTTTTTTTCATTAAAAATATTATTATCAACATATTTTATCATAGGTTTCTCAAAGCTATTTTTTTCTAAATATTTAATAATTTTTCTCACTGTATAAAAATTTTTCGATAAGGGACCGATATTAAAATCTGTAATAAATTTACGGTTATAATGAGTTAAAAATTTATTTATTGATTTAGTAATAAAAATCACATGCTGCCAGGGTCTGGTAGAATTTGGTTGACGAATTAATAATTTTTTTTTCTTTAAAATAGATTTGTAATAATCAGGAATTAACCTATTAATTCCCCAATCCCCACCTCCAATTATATTTCCTGCTCTAAAAGTTGTCACTTTCAAACCTTTAAAATCTCGATATATTTGGCCAATATTATCCGCGCAACTTTTACTATTACTATATGGGTCAGTTCCTATTATAACGTCATTTTCTTTAAAAGGTTTTTTTGAATTTAAATTGTAATAAACTTTATCAGTAGTAAAGTTTAGAAAAACTCCACTCGTATATTTTGATGACAAATTCAACATATTTAAAGTACCTATTATGTTTTGAGAATATGTTTCAGATGGATCCTCAACTCCTTTGCTCACAAAAGGTTGAGCCGCAAGATGTATCACATAATCAGGTTTAATTTTTTTAAAGATATTTTCACACTTTTTATTATCTCTAATATCTGCGTAAAAAAAATTTCTTTTAGAAATGTTTAAACTATTAAAAAGTACATGATTTCCAGTTGAAAAGTTATCTATACCATAAACCTTAAATTTATCTTTAATTGATAAATATAACCAAGAACCAAGAAAACCTGACACACCAGTTATTAAAACTTTTTTTTTCATTTATCCCATATGTTCCATGGTGCTTTTCCACTTTTCCATATTTTATTCATCTCAAATTTATCTTTTAAGGTATCCATAGGTTTCCAAAATCCCTTGTGTTTAAAAGCTACAAGTTGTTTAGATTTAGTTAATCTCTTCATTGGCAAATTTTCCCAAATAGTCTTAGAATTATTTATAAATTTAAAAATTTTTTTATTCAAAACAAAAAAGCCACCATTAATCCATTCTTTAGATATTGGTTTTTCAGAAAAATTTGTAACATGATTATTCTTATCTATTCTTATTGATCCAAACTTCGACTTAGGGTTTATTATTGTAACTGTTGCTAATTTTTTTTTTTGGTAATGAAAATTAAGAGTTTGTCTTATATTTACATTTGATAAGCCGTCTCCATAAGTCATAAAAAAATTCTCTTCATTTATAAATTTTTTAATTTTTTTAATTCTTCCGCCTGTTTGAGTATTTAGACCTGTATCAACGATTCTAACTTTCCAAATATATTTCTGATTTTTGAAATTTTGTTTTTCTTTCTTATCGTTAAAAAATAAATTAATTTTTTGTTTTTTTTTTAATTTTAAAAAATACTTTTTTATTTCTTCACCTTTATATCCAGCACAAATGATAAAATCATTGAAGCCATATGTTGAATAAAATTTCATTAAATGCCAGATGAGTGGTTTGTTACCTATCGTTACTAAAGGTTTTGGTATTGTTTTTGTGTATTCTGAAAGTCTTGATCCAAAACCACCTGATAAAATAACTACTTGCATTTAAATTTATCTTTTATTTTTTTTAAATTTAGGTATTGATTACATTAAATTGAAATATAATCTATACAAATAGACCATCATAAAACCACTTGTGATAAGAGAAATTGAGTGAAATTTTCATTAAAAATTTAATACAAGATTATTTCACTAGTTCTCTATCAAAAACTAATTTCCGTAATCTAACAAAAAGAAAAGAGATAATAATATATGGACAGGGTAATGGTTATTATTCCTTTATCGTAAATAATATCTTTTGTTTATTTTTAAGTGTAAAAAGGTCTTTTTAATAGCATCTCTCAGATTTATATATGCAAAACCTGGAAAAGATTTTTTCAATTTTTTTATAGAAGGAACATAAAAACTTTTAGAATTATCTTTATTATTTATATTTATATCAACTTTTCCAGGAAGTATTTTGTTTATTAATCTGGATAGTTCCAAAATTGAAATCTTTTCATCTGATCCAATGTTATAAATTGCTCCAGATTTTTGATTAAATAAAATAAAAAAAAAATAGATTATACAATCTGAAATATACATATATGATCTCACAGATTTTCCAGAAGAATTCAATTTTATTTCTTTTTTTAATAATTTTGCGATCAAAAAATTTCCAATAGCATAATGAATTTTCATAGGCATATAAGGCCCAACAAATGTAAAAAACCTTCCTATTGAATAAGAAATTTCATTTTTTTTGCAATAATTCTTAATCATTTTTTCAGCATTAATTTTTGATTTTCCTAAAACTGAAATATCATTATCTTTGTTAGTTATTTTCTTAGTGGTATGAGTTTTACTTTTTTCAAGCAGTTTTACATCCTTATTCAAATTTTTGTAGACTGATCCAGAACTTAAATAAAAAAAGTTTTTACATTTTTTTATCTTTGAGAATTTAAGAACTCTTTCTGTACCTTCCAATATAATCTTTTTTTTTAAATCATAACTTTGTTTTTTAAAAGTTTCCTCGGCTTTTGTTGTGGCTCCATGAATACAAAAATCTAATTTTTTTACAGCTTTTGGAAAATTGAAATTTCTTACATCTCCAGTAATAAATATAATTTTTTTATTCTCACAAAAGTTAAAAAGGTAATTTTTTTTGATATTCTCATTTCTTGTTAAAACATAAACTTTTAAGTTTAATTTGTATTTTTTAATTGCTTTATCAAAGACATTTAAAATCCAAACTCCAAAAAAGCCTGTACATCCAGTCAGAAAAAAAGTTTTGTTATTATTGTTCATCCATAATGATTTAGTAATCCTCAGGATTCTTTTTGTGTCTATTTCTAAAATTTTATCTTTTTTCAATTTAAACCTAATCTACAATTGATAATGAGTGCCACCAATATTCATTTGCTTGATTAAAATGTGGTCTCTTATTAAAAGTCAAATTATATCCATATGGCTCAATAACATAGCCTATATTTGGATTTGTATTATTTTTAATTGATGAAATCCATATTAATGGTGGATACTTATCATTCCTTAAAAGTAAACCAGGAAATCCAATTAAAACTGAAAATAATTCATAGGGGCCGGTTAAATAAAAATATTCAGGTAATTTTGTTATAACATTTTCTGCTGCTTGAAAAGAAAATTCATTAAGAGATAAATAAAGAATTCCTACTGAATTTTTTGTTTTTAGATTTTCAATAATTTGATCATATCTTGACACTTTTGTTGCTGATATATTACCTTCCAAATTTACTTTACAATGATTTACAAAATCATAATCAGGAAATTTATCTTTAAATGATTTTATTAACTTAGGAATTAATAATGTATCTATGTCTTTTCCAATGTCATTATGATCTTTAATAATTGGTAAAATAAACGGTATATTAATTGAATTTCTAATATTTTTAATACTGCTATCTTGTTCAACTTTATTCCTTAGTTTTGATATTCTCTGAATAAATTCATCATAATCAATATTAATTTGATCATTATAATAATTCTTTAAATTTTTAAAAATTTCTGAATCATCCAATTTTTCTCTAACCGCCTCATCCACATAAAAATATTTTCTTGATTTCTTTATAACTTCCTCTGAAGTTAATTCCGGTGAACACCTTCCAAGTTGGTCAAATAATTTTTCAGGCAACATTAATCAGAAGAATTAAATTGAACGAATTAAAAAAGCTCGTCATTATCAGAAAACCCTTCTCCCCATGGTACTGGAAGATGAGTTCTGTTAGCTGTTTTTTCTTGATGCAGTTTAATAAAACTTGGATCCTCACCTATTAAACAATCTGGCCTATGAGGTCCAAGCCATTTATTTCTCATTCCTCTATTAAGTATTTCTTTTAAAGAAGTTTTTCTTAAATTACCGAGAGAAAAATCAATATATGGGCACGGAGTTACTTCATTGGTAGATGTGATTGTTATAATACCTTTTACAGTTATGCATCCTTTAAATGACCCATAGGAAGGAGTCATATGAGTGAAAACTTTGTATTTTTTTTCTAATTCTCTAACAATGTCAGCATCTTCTTTTGTAATTACAAATTCAGGATGATCAGTTGCACTTCCAACTGGCTTTGCGTAAGAAACATATAAACCTATACCTCTATCAGTAGCAAATTTACACATGTCCTCAAATTCTTTAGTTTTTCCTCTGCCACCAATTAATACAGTTGATAATATCAAATTTAAATCTGCATTTAATGCTGCATCAACAGCTCTCATCACCTTTTTATATGAGTGAGGTTTATTTCTAAATTTATCGTGTTCCTCTTCGATAAAACTATCTAATGAAAGTTGAACTTTTTCTACACCAATAGATTTTATATGTTTTGCCTTTCTATCATCTAAGAACCAACCGTTAGTATCAGTTATAACATAATGCTTATCAGGATCTATTGCTTCAACCACTTTATCAAAATCTCTCATCACCAAAGGTTCTCCACCAGTTATTACAAACCGCGCTAATCCAAGCTCATCCGCTTCCTTTGAAATTTTTTTTATATCTTCAATTGTCATTTGAGGTCTATCCTCTTTTGTGTTCAATTTCTTTTCAAGATGCCTATCCATATAAAATTCTGCTGAACAATGAGTGCATTGAAAATTACACAAATAACTTTTTTCTAGCCTTATAATTGGACTTATCTCGCCCCTTTCCTCCATAGAATTAATATTAGCTAATTTCTTCGCAACATAAGGTTTTCTTTTAGCAAGACCGGCTCTTTTTTTTAATTCATCTGGAGAAAGATTTTTTTCTGATATTAGTGTGAGTTGTTCGTTATGTTTCATAAATAGTCTTTTTGTTATAGTATTAACTTATATTATTCAATATTAAAATTTAAAGATGAAAAAACAAAGTAAATTACCAAATAAACTCATAATCTTTGAGTTAGCAAATAATCATATGGGTGATGTAAATCATGCACTAAAAATTATTCGTACCTACGGAAAAATAAAAAAAAAATTTAAAAATTTTTCTTTTGGATTTAAATTACAATTTAGAGATTTAAAAACATTTATCCATCCAAATATGATCAATAAAATAGATGTAAATTATATAAAAAGATTTAAAGATACAGAATTAAAAAAAAAACAATTTAAAAAAATTATAAATGAAATAAAAAAAAATAATTTTTTAACGATTTGTACTCCATTTGATGAAAAATCTGTTGATCTTTTAGATTCCTTGGGTGTTGAGATAATAAAGATTGCAAGCTGTTCATTTACTGATTGGCCTTTGCTTGAAAAAGTTGTTGGAAAAAAAAAACCAATAATAGCGTCTACTGCAGGAGCTACGGAACAACAAATCGATAAAGTAGTAACTTTTTTTAAAAATAGAAATAAAGATTTTGCACTAATGCATTGCGTTGCTGAATACCCAACTCCAAATAATAAACTTAATTTGAATAGACTTAAATTTTTAAAGGAAAAGTATAAAGATATTAAAATAGGATACTCTACACATGAAAATCCAGATGAAACAAATAATATTTCAATGGCTATTTCAATGGGTGCAACAATCTTTGAGAAACATATAGGATTAAAAACTGAAAAATATTCTTTAAATAAGTATTCTGCAAATACCACTCAAACTGAAAAGTGGCTTCAAAATGCAAAAAGGGCTTATGAAATATGTGGAGATTCAAAAAATTTCTTTAAAAAGAATAAAAAAGAGATAGAGGGATTATTGTTATTGAAGAGAGGTGTTTATGCAAAAAGTAATATTTCTAAAGGAACTAAAATAACATCTAAAAATAGTTTTTTAGCTTTTCCTCCAAAAAAAAATCAAATTCTTGCAGATAATTTTTCTAAATACTCACAATTTATAGCAAAAAAAAATATCTTAAAAAAACAAGCTATTGAAAAAAGTAATACTAAAATTATCAACAATCGAAAGGATATATTAAAAATAATTGAACAGACAAATAAAAAACTTAAGAAATGTAATCACACATTTTCTGGCAATATAGAGTATGAAATTTCCCATCATTATGGATTAGAAAAATTTAGAAAATATGGATTAGTTTTGTTAAATATTTTAAATGGAAAATATTGTAAGAAAATACTTGTTATTTTTCCTGGACAAACACATCCGGAACAATATCACTTAAAAAAAACTGAAACTTTTCATGTACTAGATGGTGATGTAAAATTAAAACTTAATAAAAAGAAACATAACATCAAAAAAGGTGACATAATTACAATTAATCCAAAAACAAAACATGAATTTTCTTCTAAAAATGGGGCTGTTATAGAAGAAATTTCATCTACTCATTATAAATCCGATTCCTTTTATTCTGATAAAAAGATAAAAAATAACATAAATAGAAAAACAAAAGTAAATTATTATTGGATATAGATTGAAAAATTATAACGTAAGCGATTTAATTGCTGACTTCATTTCAGAAATTCAAACCAAACATACGTTTGTATTACCTGGTGGGGGAAATATGTTTTTAATTGATAGTCTTAAAAGACATAAAAATATAGAGACAATACCCTGTCATCATGAACAAACGGCAAGTATTTCAGCTGAAGCATATTCAAGAATTTCAAAAAAAATTGGTGTTGCGGTTGTAACATCAGGGCCAGGATCAACTAATGCCATAACTGGCACAGTGGGTGCATGGATAGAGTCAACACCCTTAATAATTTTCTCAGGACAAACAAAAAAATCAGATTTAATGAAAAATAACAATCAAAGACA
>CACIOP010000006.1:0-65000 GCA_902588315.1 uncultured Pelagibacteraceae bacterium | reverse complement strand
TTAGAGGGTGGTCCCCCTGTATTCGAGCAGGATTTCACGTGTCCCGCTTTACTCAAGAATTTTGTTAAACATTACTCATACGGGACTATCACCCTCTATGGTTAGCATTTCCAAACTATTCAAATTTTTTTAACAAAACTACTGGCCTAGTCCGCGTTCGCTCGCCACTACTAACGGAATCTCAATTGATTTCTTTTCCTCTGGTTACTTAGATGTTTCAGTTCTCCAGGTTGTCTCTTTAAACCTATGTATTCAGTTTAAAGTACCACATAAAGTGGTGGGTTTCCCCATTCGGAAATTTTCGGATCAAAACTTACATACAGCTCCCCGAAACTTATCGCAGTATATCACGTCCTTCATCGGCTTTCAGTGCCAAGGCATCCACTACACGCCCTTAAACGCTTGATTTATGCACAGAAAAAAATTCTGTGTTGAATCAAATTTTTATTTTTGAACATTAGCTAATAACATTACTAATGTTCGGATATAGATATTGATATTAAATATTAATTTTTTACGATTTTATATAGCTAAGTGTTTTGGTGGAGGATAGCGGGATCGAACCGCTGACCTCCTGAATGCAAATCAGGCGCTCTCCCAGCTGAGCTAATCCCCCAAGATCTTAAATTGGTGGGCCGAGAAAGACTCGAACTTTCGACCCCACCCTTATCAAGGGTGTGCTCTAACCAACTGAGCTACCGGCCCCCATGCAAGAGAAACACTACTTTAAGAAGAGAAATGAGGACGGTCAACATTATCCTGTATATTATTTAGAATGAAATTTAACTTTCATTCATCCTTAGAAAGGAGGTAATCCAGCCGCAGGTTCCCCTACGGCTACCTTGTTACGACTTCACCCCAGTCGCTGACTATACCGTGGTCAAGGGTTTAAAACCTTGCCTTAAGGTAGAACCAACTCCCATGGTGTGACGGGCGGTGTGTACAAGACCCGGGAACGCATTCACCGTGGCACGCTGATCCACGATTACTAGTAATTCCAGCTTCATGCACTCGAGTTGCAGAGTGCAATCCGAACTGAGGTATCTTTTAAGGATTTGCTTAACTTCGCAGTCTTGCTTCCTGTTGTAGATACCATTGTAGCACGTGTGTAGCCCAACACGTAAGGGCCATGAGGACTTGACGTCATCCCCACCTTCCTCCAGCTTATCACTGGCAGTTCTTTCAGAGTGCCCAACTTAATGATGGCAACTAAAAGTGAGGGTTGCGCTCGTTGCGGGACTTAACCCAACATCTCACGACACGAGCTGACGACAGCCATGCAGCACCTGTGTTTCGTCCGGCCGAACCGAAAACTTTAATCTCTTAAAGTCGCGACGAACATGTCAAGTGTTGGTAAGGTTCTGCGCGTATCTTCGAATTAAACCACATGCTCCACTACTTGTGCGGGTCCCCGTCAATTCATTTGAGTTTTAACCTTGCGGTCGTACTCCCCAGGCGGTGTGTTTATCGCTTTCGCTGCGACACTGAAAATAAATTTCCAACGTCTAACACACATCGTTTACGGCATGGACTACGAGGGTATCTAATCCTCTTCGCTACCCATGCTTTCGTTCCTCAGTGTCAGTAATGATCCAGAAAGCTGCCTTCGCAATTGGTATTCTTTCTAATATCTACGAATTTCACCTCTACACTAGAAATTCTGCTTTCCTCTATCATACTCTAGCTGAAAAGTTTTGATGGCAGTTCCAGAGTTAAGCTCTGGGATTTCACCACCAACTTTTTCAACCACCTACGAACTCTTTAAGCCCAGTAATTCCGAACTACGCTAGGTCCCTTCGTATTACCGCGGCTGCTGGCACGAAGTTAGCCGGACCTTCTTATTCGGGTACAGTCATTTTCTTCCCCGACGAAAGAGCTTTACAACCCAAGGGCCTTCTTCACTCACGCGGCATCGCTGCATCAGAGTTTCCTCCATTGTGCAAGATTCCCCACTGCTGCCTCCCGTAGGAGTTTGGGCCGTGTCTCAGTCCCAATGTGGCTGATCATCCTCTCAAATCAGCTATTGATCACAGTCTTGGTAGGCCATTACCCTACCAACAAACTAATCAAGTGCGGGCTCATCCAATGGTGCATAAAGCTTTCTCTGTAAAGACTTATCCGGTATTAGCACAAGTTTCCTCGTGTTATTCCAGGCCAAAGGGCAGATACCCACATGTTACTCACCCGTCTGCCACTAAGTATTGCTACTTCGTTCGACTTGCATGTGTTAGGCGTGCCGCCAGCGTACGTTCTGAGCCATGATCAAACTCTCAAGTTTAAAAACGGCGCACACTAGCTTCCATATAAATTCTAAGAATAAAATTTATATGATGTTGAAGTGTGTACGACAAATTTTGGTAACCTTAACCGTCCACACTTCTCTTCTTAAATTTTAACAATTTCAAATAGCTAATTGAACTAAAAAGCCCAATAATCCTCATTTATTTATTGTTTGAACAATAGTTTTATTGAGAAAGTTCAGTGCTTATAGGCTAAAATTTTAGGAAATCAAGCATTTAAGAATAAAAAAAAGAACAAAAATCATGGAATTTATAGGGTTTTTTTTGATTTTTAAGAGGGTCTAAACTAATAATTGAAAGTTATTTAAGTTTAAATGTTTAAAAATTTAAAATTAAAAATTAAGAGAAATCTAGAGCTTACTGCTCTGATCTCTTTAATCTTAATTACAGTATTTTTTACAGTTTATTTTAATTACTCAAAAAAGAAAATTAACCAGACTCACGACAAATTTATTGAAAATATATATTTAAAAAAAACTCTAAATTACATTGTAGAAAATCTTGAACCTAAATATAAGAATGTAAAACACAAAGTTGAATCTGGTGAAACATTTGATAAAATTTTAGAAAACTATTCAATAGAAAAAAAAGAAATTATCAAGATAAAAAATTCTCTTAAAAATCAAATTAATATTAATAAACTCAACACCAAACAAATAATTGAATTTAGTTTAGATAAAACTAACAATAAAATTGAAGAATTTACTTTTCAAATTTCAAATACTCAAAAAGTAAAACTAAAAAGAAATAAAGAAAAAGACTTATTCAATGAAGAAATTTTATCTATAAAATTAAATAAAATAATTGCTTATAAAGAAAATATTATTCAAAAAAGTTTATACTCATCAGCATATAATCAAAAAATCCCATCTAATATAATTGTAGAGTTTGCACGAATTTATGGTTTTCAAGTTGATTTTCAAAGAGATATAAGAAAACAAGACAAGTTCCAAATAATGTATGAATTATTCTTAAATGATAAAAAAGAAATTGTTGAAACTGGAGAAATACTTTTTGCAAATTTAAAATTAAGTGGTCAAGATAATTCATTATACTATTTTGACAAAGAAGGAAGTGAAGGTCATTATGATAAAAATGGTAAAAGTGTTAAAAAAGCGTTGATGAAAACACCTATAAATGGTGCAAGACTTTCATCTCCATTTGGAATGAGAAAGCATCCAATAGATGGATTTAATAAAATGCATAGAGGAACAGACTTTGCAGCCCCTATGGGCACTCCAATAATGGCATCAGGGGATGGAATAATTAAAAAAGCGGGATGGTGTGGTGGTGGTGGTAATTGTGTAAAGATTAAACATAATTCTACCTATCAAACAGTTTATGCACATATGTCTAAATTTGCTAGAGGAATTAAACCTGGAGTAAGGGTTAAACAAGGACAAACTATTGGTTATGTTGGTTCAACAGGAAAATCTACTGGTCCACATTTGCATTATGAAGTTATTGTAAATGGAAAAAAAATTAATTCACAAACACTAAAGCTTCCTTCGGGTAAAATTTTAAAAAATAAGGAAAGAAAATTGTTTGAGACAAAAAAAATAAAGTTAGATGTTCTTAAATCAGAAAAAATACTTGGTATAAATTAAATAATTTCTGCGTGTGTTTTAATACTTTCTTTAACTTCAGTATTCTCGTTTGTTTTATCCGTTAAGTTATCATCAGAATTTTGTTCTAAATTCTCAAAATTTTCATCAGTCTCATCAGAATTATTTTTGTTTCTACTTTCAATAAATTTTTCTCTTCTAAAACTCTCTTTTTCATTTAGTATTCTAGTGAAATGATCTGCATGCTGTAGATAATTCTCAGATAAAATTTTGTCACCATTTGATAAGGCTTCTCTAGCTAAATCATTATATTTTTCTATTAACTTTGGAGCGTTATGGTTGTTTCTTCCTGGAGATTTTCTCTTAAAATTTTCATTATTTGAAAAATTAGAACTAAATTTAGAATTTTCACCATTATTTTTAAAATTCCTTCCATTTCTTCTAAATCCACTTCTTCTATTGCTGTTATTATTATTTCTAAATGTTACCATAATTTTTATTAATTATATTTTTGTACTAACAATACACCTATCATTTTTAGCAAGATCCAGTTGAGCACTATTTATATAAAATCCTTCTTTTTTTAATAAATTAATAACCTTATTTTTTTGATCAAATCCGATCTCTAAAATAAACTTGCCATTTTTTTTTATCAGTTGAGAAGATTTTTTAATTACCTTTCTTATTACTGATAAACCATCCAATCCACCATTCAGTGCTAGTTTTGGCTCAAACTCAACAACATCTTTTTCCAAATATTTTAATTTTAACTTTTTAATATAAGGAGGATTAGAAACAATTAAATCATATTTACCTAAATTGAATTTGTCAATATCTGATTTATATAATTTTAATCTGGTACCAACTCCAAGATTATCAGCATTAATTTTACTTATTTTTAAACATTTTTTACTTATATCTATACCTGTTCCAAAAAAATTTTCTCTCTCTTTCAATATTGACACAAGAATGCATCCAGAGCCGATACCTATATCTAAAATATTAATCTTATTTTTTTGTTTAGTTAAATTTAAAATATTTTCAACTACTAACTCCGTGTCAGGGCGAGGTATTAATGTATCATTTGTAATATAAAACTCTGAGTTCCAAAAATACTTTTTATTAGTCAAATAGGCAATTGGTTCACCCAAAGATCTTTGTTTAACTAAATTAAAAAACTTATTTAAATCTTTTTTTTCAAGAAGATTATTAGAATTTAACAAAGCATATTTTCTATCGCTATTTATAGTTGTTGCCATTAAAATTTCAGAATCTAATTGAGGATTAGGTATAAGTTTATTTTTTAAAATATCTGAACCATTTTTTATAGCTAAGTCAATATTCATATTTTAGTTTAAGTTGCTTAGGCTCTCCTCTTGTGCTTGCAATGTTAAAGATTCAACCATCTCATCAAAAGCTTCTCCTTCTAAAAATTCATTTAATTTATGAAGTGTTAGATTTATTCTATGGTCTGTAACTCTGCCTTGAGGAAAATTGTAAGTTCTTATTCTTTCAGATCTATCTCCAGTACCAATTTTTGTCTTACGATCATGTGATCTTTCTTGATCTATTCTTGATCTTTCAAGTTCGTAGAGACGAGCTCTCAAAATTTTCATACCTTTTGCTTTATTCTTATGTTGTGATTTTTCATCTTGTTGAGATACAGACAAGCCTGTTGGAATATGAGTAATTCTTACAGCGCTATCTGTTGTATTTACAGATTGTCCACCAGGTCCTCCAGCTCTAAAAACGTCAATTCTTAAATCAGTATCGTTTATTTTTAAATCTACTTCTTCTGCTTCTGGCAAAACAGCAACGGTTGCTGCTGATGTGTGGACTCTTCCTTGGGTTTCAGTATCTGGAACTCTTTGTACTCGATGAACACCACTTTCATATTTCAGAGTTGAATAAATATTACTACCTTTTATAGAGGCTATTACCTCTTTTAACCCTCCTGCATCACTTCTTGATATTGAAATTAATTCTAAAGACCATTTTTTTTTATGACTAACCTTTTCATACATTTTAAATAAATCTGACGCAAATAAACTTGCTTCTAATCCCCCTGTTCCCGCTCTTATTTCAATTATTGCATTTTTTTTATCTGCTTCATCTTTTGGAAGTAAAAATAATTTTAATTTTTTTTCATTAATTTCATATTCAGAGTTTAAATCTCTAAGTTCAATCTCTGCCATTTTTTTTAATTCATCGTCAGACAATTGGTCCTCTAAAATTTTTAGCAAATCTTTTTTATCTTTTTCAAAGGAAATATATTTTTTTGCAATATCTACAATTTCATTAAGATCTGAATACTCTTTAGATTTCTCAGCAAAAAGTTTTTTGTCTACTTCTCCTGAAGATAGCTCTTTTTCTAGGTCTGAATGCTTTACAATTAATTCTTCTATTGTTTTTACTGGAATCATGTTTTTACTTTTTTTCTATCTCAGCAGCTTTTTTTTCAACTTCTGAAACTACTTTATTTATAATTTCTGCTGTTGGAACTTTTTCGCTCTGAACACCTGACAAATAAAGCATATTATTTCCTTTGCCACCACCAGTTATACCAATATCTGTCATAGCAGCTTCGCCTGGACCATTTACAACACAACCTATTATAGACAAGGTTATTGGGGTTTTAATGTGAGATAATTTTTCCTCTAATATTTTTACTGTATCAATTACATGAAACGCTTGTCTTGCACACGATGGACAAGATATTATTTTTACACCTCTATTTCTCAATCCTAAAGATTTTAAAATTTCATTTCCAATTTTAACTTCTTTTACAGGATCATCAGACAAAGAAACTCTAATTGTATCGCCAATACCATCTAGAAGAAGTGAACCCAGACCTATCGATGATTTAACGCTTCCTGTTATAAAGCTTCCTGCCTCAGTGATTCCTAAATGCAATGGATAGTCCATTGATTTTGAAAGCTGCTTGTATGCAGCAATAGATAAAAATACGTCTGATGATTTTACACTTACTTTAAAATTGAAAAAATTTTGATCCTCTAAAATTTTTATATTTCTTAATGCACTCTCTACTAATGCCTCTGGACATGGTTCTTTATATTTTTCCAATATATCTTTTTCTAAAGATCCAGCGTTTACACCTACCCTAATAGAGCAATCATTATCTTTTGCAGCCTTGAGCACATCATGTATTTTTTCCTTATCACCAATATTACCAGGATTAATTCTCAAACACTTTGCACCATTCTCTGCAGCTTCAATAGCTCTTTTATAATGAAAATGAATATCTGCAATTATTGGTATTTGAACATTTTTAGTAATTTCTTTTAACGCTTTTGAAGAGTCTTTATCTGGACAGGACACCCTTACAATATCAGCACCTTCCTCGTAAATTTCTTGTATCTGCTTTATTGTAGCTGATACATTGGTTGTTAATGTATTAGTCATAGATTGAACTGAAATTGGATTATCTCCTCCAATTTTTACAGCACCTACATTAATTACTTTAGTTTTTTTTCTATGAATATTTCTAAAAGGCCTAAGGCTCATAACATTAATCTAGTTTAAATTCTCTGTGTAAGACAGCTACAGCTTTTTTAACACTCTTAGAGGAAATAAGTACTGAAATTTTTATTTCAGAAGTAGATATAACAAGAATATTTATTTTTTTTGAAGCTAATGCTTGAAACATCCTATAGGTTATTCCAGGTGTAGTTATCATTCCTACTCCAATGATAGAAACTTTTGATAAATCTTTATCATAAGACAATTTTCTATATGATATTGATTTATTTTTTTTTATTAATTTCTGAGTTTTTTTCAAATCCTCAGACTTAATTGTAAATGTTAAATCTGTTTCTTTTCCATTTTGAGAGATATTTTGAACAACCATATCAACATTAATTAAATTTTTAGATAATGGTCTAAAAATTGATGCTGCTACTCCAGGTCTGTCTTTCACTCCCACAATTGTAATTTTAGCATCATTTTTAGTTGATGAAATTCCAGTTATAATTTGATTACTAAAAATCTTTTTAGAACCTGTTATCAAGGTTCCGCTTTTTGAAACAAAAGATGATTTTACTTTGATATCAAGCTTGTTTAGTTTTGCATCCTGGACTGATGTAGGCTGCATTACTTTTGAGCCAAGTGAAGCCATTTCCAGCATCTCATCATAAAATATTTTTTTAATTTTTTTTGCTCTTTTATATTGCCTTGGATCCGTAGTATAAACTCCATCTACATCAGTATAAATGATGCACTCATCAGCTTTAATAAATTTTGCAAGCATAATTGCTGTTGCATCAGATCCACTTCTTCCTATAGTCGTAATTCTGAAATCACTGCTAACACCTTGAAAACCAGTGATTATGGGTATACCGCCTGACTTAATATATTTATTCAGTTCTTTAATGCCTACAGAGCTAATTCTTGCACTTGAATGAGGACCATCTGTTAAAATAGGTAATTGCCAAGATGTCCAAGATCTTGATTTAAACCCATTATGTTTTAATCTTCCTGCAATAAGTGCACATGAAACCTGTTCACCAGTTGAGACTATTGCATCGTATTCTGCTCTATCAAAATTATTACTAATCAGTTTAGATTTATTTATCAATTCATTTGTCACACCACTCATTGCTGATGAAACAACTAATACCTTGTTTTTTTTCTTTTTGTAAAAAGCAATTATTTTACATACTTTTTTTATTCTATCTATGCTTCCTACAGATGTACCACCAAATTTCAATACGACTGTTTTCATGCTAGCTTTAATTAATAATATTTAATAAATAATGGATAAAATACATCTAAATTATTATGTCAACTATTTATCACAATGACTAGCATAAATAAAAAAGAAATAGATAAATTTTCTAAAATAGCTGATGAATGGTGGGATCCAGAAGGAAAATTCAAACCACTTCATAAATTCAATCCAATAAGAATAAAATATATTAAGGAAAATATTATTAATAGTTTCAAATTAAAAAATAAATCTAAACCTTTATCAGGAATAAAAATTTTAGATATTGGATGTGGTGGAGGATTGTTATCTGAACCAATGTCAAGAATGGGTGCTAATGTAACAGGTATTGATGCATCTGTTAAAAATATAAAAATCGCAAAACTTCATTCAAAAAAAAATAAGCTAAAAATTAATTATTTATGTTCATCACCAGAAAAACTTAAAATTGAAAAAAAGTTTGATGTCGTTTTAAATATGGAAATTGTTGAACATGTAAAAGATATAGATTTTTTTCTAAAGTCATGCTCAAAACTTTTGAAAAAAAATGGACTGATGTTTGTTGCAACAATAAATAAAACTTTGAAATCTTATGTTTTTGCAATTGTTGGAGCAGAGTATGTTTTGAGGTGGTTACCTATTGGAACACACGAATGGGAAAAATTTGTCAAACCTGAGGATCTTGAAAAAATTTTAATGAAATATGATTTATCTCTCAATAAATTAGAGGGTATGAATTTTAATATTATAAAGAATGAATGGAGTGTTTCTAGAGATTTATCTGTAAATTATATCGCAAAGTTTATTAAAAACTAATTTTCTTTTTCATCTATCCAAGGAATCATCTGGGCGTCTATACCTTCTTCTTTTAATTCTTTTAAATCTTCCTTAGATGCACTTCCATAAATACCTTTTGATTTTTTTTTGCCATTATAATGAATTGATCTAGCCTCATAAGCAAAATTATCACCAACATATTTGAAATTTTCTTTAATAAATTTTTGGTAATCTTTTATAGTTTTTTTGACTTTATTATATTTTTCAAAATTTATTTTTTTATCTGTTTTTGATTTACTATTAATTAATTGAGGAGCCATTATAGTTTTTTCAACTTTATATGAATTACACTTATGGCAATTTAAAAGTTTTTTCTTTTTTAATCTTTCATATTCATTTGAAGATGCAAACCAACTGTCAAATTTTAAATCACAGTTTTTACAAAAAAGTTTATATTTGATCATAAATCTTAATTAATTATACTTTTAAATTTTTCAACAAGTTAACTTCTATAATCTGCATTAATTTCAATATATTTTTTCGTTAAATCCATCGTATAAGCTGTGAAGTTTTTCTTTCCCGTAAAAGTTTCAATATTAATTTCTATATTTTCACTTTTCATATAATTTGCTGTTTGTTTTTCATCATAACTTTGATTTAATTTTCCACCTTCGACAATTATTATATCTCCAAACTTAATTGATAATTTATTTAGATTAATTTTAGGTCCTGCTTTACCAATTGCCATTATTACTCGTCCCCAATTTGGATCTTCTCCAGCAATTGCAGTTTTTACTAATGGAGAATTTGCGACTGAAAAAGCAATTTTTTTTGCATCTATCTCATTTTTACACTTGCTAACATTTATTGAGATAAATTTTGATGCACCTTCACCATCTGAAACAACTCTTTTAGCTAGATTTAAAAGAACATTATTTAGAGCTTTGTCAAAATTTTTAATTTTATTTTCATTTATATTTTTCACTTGATAATTTTTTACTTCATTAGTTGCAAAAATAGTTGCCATATCGTTGGTACTAGTATCACCGTCACAAGAAATAGCATTAAATGTATTAGTTATATTTTTTTTTAATAGCTTTCCTAAAATGTCATTAGATAAGGTTGCATCAGTAAATATATATGCAAGAGTCGTAGCCATATTTGGATATATCATTCCTGATCCTTTCGCTATTCCATAGATTTTTACTTTTTCACTTCCAATATTACATTCCTCCATAGCTAATTTTGGCTTCGTATCTGTGGTCATGATTGCAAGTGCTGCTTTCATCCAAATAAATTTATTTTGGGTGTAACGAATTTTATTAATTAAATTTGGAATATTTTTAGAAATTTTTTCACATGGAAAGATTTCTCCAATAGTGCCAGTGCAACCAAAAATTATATTTTTTGTAGAAATTTTCTTAGGATTATCCTCATCCTCCTCTTGTTTTTTATTTAATTGTTTTGCTGTTAAATCTGCTATTTTTTTTAAACTTTCATAACCTTGCCTTCCGGTGAAAGCATTTGCATTTCTTGTATTTACAATAAGAGAATATATTTTTTTTGGTCTTTGGTTAATATTCCATTTTATATTTTCAGATACGATTTTTGACTGAGTATAAACAGAAGCGTAATTCGCACCTTCTCTGAAATAGAACATTGTTAAATCATCTCTGATATCTTTATATAAATTTGCAGAAACAACTGAAATTGAAAGACCATCTAAATGATCAAGGTCTTGAAAATCAATCATTTTAGTATTTTTTGATTGAGATGATAAAAAATTTGCTAAATTAATTCCCATATTGTTTAAATTATTTATTTAATACATATATTAAACAATATAATTAAAGAATAAATCAAATAGTAATGTTTAACCCATTAAATTTAATTACAAAATTTATCAAATCTAGTAATCAAAAAGAGCTGGACAGAATTGGTAAAATTGTTGAAATAATAAACTCACACGAGAAAAATTTTAAAAATTTAAATGACGATGACTTTCCAAAAAAAACTAATGAATTTAAAAATCAGTTAAAAGATGGAAAAACTTTAGACGAGTTACTTCCTGAGGCTTTTGCATTAGTTAGAGAAGCCGCCAAAAGAACACGTAACGAGAGACACTTTAATGTTCAGTTAATTGGAGGTGTTGCTTTGCATGAGGGTAAAATTGCTGAAATGAGAACTGGAGAAGGAAAAACTTTAACAATTACATTAGCTGCTTACTTAAATGCCTTAAGCGAAAAAGGTGTTCACATAGTTACTGTTAATGATTATCTTGCAAAAAGAGACTCCATAGAAATGGGAGAGATATATAATTTTCTAGGTTTAACTTCTGGATTTATTAATAATTATCAAGATGATACTGAGCGAAAAAAAAATTACAAATGTGATATTACATATGCGACTAACAGTGAATTAGGTTTTGATTACCTAAGAGACAACATGAAATTCTCTGAGGAACAAATGGTACAGAGAGAACATAGTTTTTCAATAGTAGATGAAATAGATTCTTGTTTGATTGATGAAGCAAGAACACCCCTGGTTATATCTGGAGCCGCTGAGGACAAAACAGCTCAATATTTAGCAATTGATAAACTCATTAGAAATTTAAAAGATAAAGATTATGAGATAGATGAAAAAGAAAAAAGTGTTCTATTAACAAATGATGGAATAACTAATGTAGAAGAACTTTTTTCTAATGCTGGAATTTTAAAAAATAATAATTTTTATGATCCAGAAAATTTACATTTGGTTCATCACGTTAATCAAGCACTACGTGCAAATCATTTATTTGAAAAAGGAAGAGATTATATTATTGCAGATGGAAGTCTTAAAATTATTGACGAACTTACTGGAAGAATTTTAGAGGGTAGGCGTTTTGGAGACGGTTTACATCAAGCTCTTGAAGCTAAAGAAAAAATACAAATTCAGGCTGAAAACCAAACATTAGCTTCAATAACCTATCAAAATTATTTTAAACTTTATAAAAAAATATCTGGTTGTACTGGTACAGCTGCTACAGAGTCAGAGGAATTTTTTGAAATTTATAATCTGCCTGTTGTTGTCATTCCTACAAACAAAGAAATGATACGAAAGGATTTTAATGATTTAATTTTTAGAACAGAAAAAGAAAAAAATGATGCTATTATAGAAAAAATAATTGAAAGAAATAAACTGGGTCAACCTATTTTAGTGTTTACCTCAAGCATTAATAAATCTGAAGTATATTCAAATTTATTAAATCAAAAAAATATTAAACATTTGGTATTAAATGCAAAAAATCATGAAAATGAGGCTGAAATAATTGCAAATGCAGGAAAAGAAAATTCAGTAATAATTACAACAAGTATTTCGGGAAGAGGAGTTGATATTCAACTTGGTGGAAAGAAAGGTTCTATTTCAGAAGATCAACTTAAAATAGATAAGGATAAAATTAAATCCTTAGGAGGTTTATTTGTAATTGGCACGGAAAGAATGGAGTCTAGAAGGGTCGATAACCAAGCAAGAGGGAGATCTGGAAGACAGGGGGATGAAGGCAGTTCAGTATTTTATGTTAGTCTTGAAGACGATTTAATGAGAATTTTTGGATCAGAGTCAATGAATACTATGCTTGAAAAACTAGGTCTCAAAGACGGTGAAAGTATTGATCATCCATGGATAAATAAAGCATTAGAGAGAGCTCAGCAGAAAGTTGAGGCTAGAAATTTTGATATAAGAAAAACACTTATTAAATTTGATAATGTTCTAAATGATCAAAGGCATGTTATATTTTCGCAAAGAAAAAATGCGATGAATAGTGAAAATATCTTTGATTATTCAGATGAATTTTTAAAAGAAATATCCCATGATTTAATAAAGTTAAAAATTTCAAATTTATCAAATCCAAAAAGTAATGAATTTTATAACAAAACAAAGCAAATAATTGGAAAAAGTTTTGAGGAAACTGAGTTTAAGAATTTAATTGAAGCTAAAGATAATGATTTTAGAAAAAAAATCTCTGATAAATTCCAAGAAACAAGGAACGAGCGTATTAAACTTATGGGCGACAATCATGCTAAAGAAATAGAAAAAAGAATCTTTCTTCAATCAATCGATTTAAATTGGAAATCACATATTCAATATTTGGAACAATTAAGGCAAGTTATAGGATTAAGATCTTATGGTCAGAGGGATCCATTAGTTGAATACAAAAAAGAAGCATTTGAATTATTTTCAAATCTGCTAGAAAAATTAAAACTAGATTTTGTAACAATTCTTATGAACTTAAAAGTGGTTATGGAATCAAGCATCAAAACACAGGATTCAAAGAAAATTAACATATCTGACAATCCAAAATGTTTATTATTAATAAAAAAAAATCAAAAAATTTCTAGAAATGATAGATGTGAGGCTACAGGAAAAAAATTTAAAAACTGCTGTGGAGCCTTATAAAATTTAAATTAATAAAAAGATTGAAGAAACTAAAATTAATCCACCAATAACCGCTAGTAATATTTTTTTTGATTTAAAAATTTGATCAAAGTTATTTTTCTTAATTGTTAATGTACTTAAATCCTCAGTACTAGTCATAAAACCATCATTTCTTCCAATTTTTAGAAATTTATTTTTTCTCTCAGTCATTATTTCTTCTGAGGATAAGTTGTCAAAATAGTTTAAATTTTTTATTAAGGTTTGTCTGACATTGGTTAATATTATATCTCTATCTCTGTGTGCACCACCTAATGGTTCGTCAATTATTTCATCAATAACTTTTAACTTAAGTAAATCTTTAGCTGAAAGCTTCATAGCTTTCGCAGCATCAAGCATTTTTTTTGGATCTCTCCATAGAATAGTTGCACATCCCTCAGGGGATATTACTGAATAAATTGCATTTTCTAGCATAAGGACTTTATTTGATGAAGCTAATGCAATTGCTCCACCAGAACCACCTTCGCCTATAATTATTGCAATTGTTGGAACTTTAAGCTCCATACAGCACTCGATTGATTTTGCAATTGCTTCTGCTTGTCCTCGTTCTTCAGCTCCTACACCTGGATATGCTCCTGGAGTGTCAATAAAAGAGATTATGGGAATATTAAATTTGTTTGCTAAGTTCATTAATCTTATAGTTTTTCTATAACCTTCTGGCCTCATCATTCCAAAATTTCTTTCTATTCTACTATCCAAATCTTCTCCTTTTTCTTGGCCTATCACTAAAACTGATTTTCCATTAAATTTTGCAAATCCAGTTAAAACCGATTTATCTTCTCCATAATATCTATCTCCAGATAGTGAGATGAAATCATCAAACAAATTATCAATAAAAAATTTTGCTTTAGGTCTATCTTCGTGACGAGCGACCATAGTAGTCTGCCAAGGATCTAGATTGGAATAAATATTTTTTAATTTTTCATCTATTTCTGTTTGAGTGCTTGAAATTTTTTGAGTATCGACTTCTGATAATCCCTCTTGATTGTAAGGATCTTTCAATTTTTCTAGTTCGTTTTCTAGATCTTTAATTTCTGTTTCAAAATTTAGATAATTTTTCATGTTTTATTTATAGCGGATGGTTAAAATACAAAAAAGGCAATAAAATGATATCAAATAAGGTGTAATTCTTATTAATTGACTTAAATCATTTAACAGATACAAATTCATTATCGGGAGAGACTATTTATAGCGCCGAAGGAGCAACCACCCCGGAAACTCTCAGGCAAAAGGACCGATTAAAGCATAACACTCTGGAAAGAGATTGATTTCCGCCGAAGGAGTAAAGCTCTCAGGCAAAAATACAGATGGGGTACGAATTAAGTGCTATGCAAGAAAAATACATTAAAATTAATAGTCTTCAAGTATCTGAAAAGCTATCAAACTTTGTAAATGATGAATTATTAAAAAATACAAATGTATCTTCAGAAAATTTTTGGTCAGGTCTAGAAAAAACACTCGATGAACTTGCGCCAAAAAATAAAGAATTAATTAAATTTAGGGAAGATTTACAGAAGAAAATAGATGATTGGCATATCAAAAATAAAGGTAAAGAATTTAATTTAGATGAGTACAAAAAATTTTTATTAGAAATTGGTTATTTAAAAAATGAAGGACCTGATTTTAAAATAGAAACTGAAAATGTTGATGAAGAAATTGCAAGTATAGCTGGGCCTCAGTTAGTTGTGCCTGTCATGAATGCAAGGTATGCATTAAATGCCGCGAATGCAAGATGGATGAGTTTATATGATAGTCTTTATGGTACAGATGTAATTGAACAATCTGAAGATAGCGTATCTGAAAGATATGATCCTTTAAGAGGTGAAATGGTTATAAAATATGGAAGGGATTTTTTAGATAAGTACTTTCCATTAGCTGGACTAAGCTGGAATAAAATTACAAGCTTTGCTGTAAAATATGGAAAATTAAAAGTTTTGAAAGGTGCTGATATTTTTGATTTGGTGGACGAAAATAAATTTGTTGGGCACAGAGGCGAAAGTGATAATCCTTCTGCGATTATTTTAAAAAATAATAATTTACATATTGAAATTCTAAAAGATTCAAGAGCTTTTGCTGCTCAACAAGATCATGCAGGTATTAGTGATATTATACTAGAATCAGCAGTGTCAACAATTTGTGATAATGAAGATAGTGTAGCAGCTGTTGACTCAGAAGATAAAATTATTTGTTATCGAAATTGGCTAGGCCTAATGAAAGGAGACCTTAAGTCAAAATTTGAAAAAGAAGGAAAATTATTTGAGAGAAAATTAAATCCACATAGAAGTTATATCTCAAAAGATGGTAAAGGTTTAAAATTACATGGAAGAAGTCTTTTGCTAGTAAGAAATGTTGGTCATCTGATGACAAACCCTTCAATTTTATTAAGTGATGGAAGTGAAATACCTGAAGGAATTATGGATGCTTTTATAACTACAGCAGCTGCGCTTCATGATATTAAAAATAAAAATAATTCAAGAACTGGATCGGTTTATATTGTAAAACCTAAGATGCATGGTCCAGACGAGACAGCATTTACAGATTTAATTTTTTCTAAAGTTGAGGAAGTTCTAAATTTACCTAAGCACACATGTAAGATTGGGATTATGGATGAAGAGCGAAGAACATCAGCAAATTTAAAAGAATGTATTAGAAGTCTTAAAAATAGAGTTTTTTTTATCAATACTGGTTTCTTAGATAGAACTGGTGATGAAATGCATACATCAATGGAAGCTGGTCCTATGATTAAAAAAGGTGATATGAAATTATCTAAATGGATTAATGCATACGAAAATAACAATGTTGATATTGGTTTAATTTGTGGGTTTTCTGGTAAAGCTCAAATTGGAAAAGGAATGTGGGCAATGCCAGACAAAATGAAAGATATGATGGAGCAAAAAACAGGACACTTAAAAGCAGGTGCAAACTGCGCATGGGTTCCATCTCCAACAGCAGCTGCTTTACATGCTTTACATTATCATGAAATAAATATTTTTAACGAACAAAAAAAATTAATTGATAGAGAACCAGCTAAGCTTGATGATCTCTTAACCATCCCAATAGCAGATAGACCTAATTGGTCTGTAGAAGATATAAATAAAGAAATTTCCAATTCTGCACAAACTCTATTAGGGTATGTTGTGAGATGGGTCGATCAGGGTGTAGGTTGTTCTAAAGTGCCAGATATTAACAACATAGGTTTGATGGAAGACAGGGCCACTCTTAGAATTTCATCTCAGCATATCGCAAACTGGATACATCATGGTATTACAACCAAAATACAAGTAACTGAAATAATGAAAGAGATGGCAAAAATAGTAGACGACCAGAACAAAGATGATCCACTATATGTTAAAATGAGCAGTGATTATGAAAACTCTATAGCATTTCAAACTGCGTGTGATTTAGTGTTTAAAGGTAAAGAACAACCTTCAGGTTATACTGAACCATTACTTCATTTAAATAGATTGAAAAAAAAATCTAATCTGAGTTCGAAACCAAATTAGACCTATTTTTAAAAGCAGAAAATAAAGTTCCATCATCTAAACTTTCAATTTCTCCACCAACAGGTAATCCTTGTGCTAATTTAGTAATCTTAACATTCAAATTTTTTAAACTATCTTGAATATAATATGCAGTTGTTTGACCTTCAACAGTTGCACTAGTTGCGAGTATGACTTCTTCTATCTTATCTTTTTTAACTCTTTGCACTAAAGAATTAATTAATAAATCCTCTTTTTTTTGTCCAGCTGATGAAATAGTACCTCCTAAAATGTGAAAATAACCTTTATATATATTTGAACTTTCTATACTCCACTGGTCAGATATATTTTCTACTACACAAATTTTTTCATATTTTTTATCTACAATTTTACAATTTTCATAATCACACTCTATTGAAATAGATTTTAGAGCCCCACAAATTTTGCATCTAGAAATATTTTTATAAACATCCGCTAATGATTTTGCTAAAGGTTTTACAAGTTCATCTCTATTATTAATTAACTTTAATACAATCCGCTTTGCTGATTTAGGACCCAAGCCAGGCAATTTTGATATCAGTTTAATTAAATCATCTATCTCATTACCATTTTCCATATTTTATAAGGGCCATTTGAAACCTGGAATTCCAAACCCACCTGTTGCTTTTGAAATTTCCTCAGTTGTTTTTGATTTAAGTTGAGATTTGGCACTATTATGTGCTGCAACAATTAAATCTTCAATTATGGTTTTGTCTTCTTTCATAATTTCATCAGATAACTTTATTGTTTGCATCTCTCCCTCTCCATCCAAAGTTATCTTTACAGAATTTGAGCCTGAAATTCCTTCAACTCTAATTTCCTTAATCTTTTGTTGGCTTTCTTTCATTTTGGCCTCAAGTTCTTTTGCTTTATCTAAAATTTTACTAAAATCAGTCATTATCAACTCCATCTTTTTTTGAATTTACATCTATTAATTCTGCATCAGGAAATCTATCCAAAACACTTTTAAATACTTCTGAATTTTTCATTTCATCTATTAATTGTTTTTTTGCATTTTTTTCTTTATCTTTTAATGACATTTGCCCTTTTAATTTACTAAATGTAATAATCCATCTCTCATCAGTCCATTCGAAAAGTTTTGATGATAAATCTTTTACAAAATCTTTGTCTAAACTTTCATTAAAAGATATTTCGATTCTATTTTTTTCGAATTTTACGAGATTAACATTTTTTTCTAATTCGTATTTTAGTTTGATCTCCTTTTTTTTTGAACAGATTTCAATTAAGTCCTCAAATGCATTTAGATTGATTTTCTTTTCTCCTTTAATATCTCTTTGTACTTCTGGTTTAGTTTTTTCTTCTTGTGCAACATTCTTAATTTGGTTGATTGTTTTAGGAGTTAATTCAGTTTCTTTATTGTTCACTAAATTTTCACTCCTCAAATCAATCTCAACTTTTTCAACTTTATTTTTAGATTTTACATGGCTTAAATGCATTAGTCTTATTAAGAACATTTCAATTGAAAGGTGCTGGTTAGAAACAATATCAATTTCTTCAAGAGAAGAAATGGCAAATTGCCAAAATAATATCAATACCTCTGAATCTATTTGATTTGATAAATTTTTAATTTTAGAAAATTCTTCATCATTTAATGAAAAGTTTGTGCTTTCTAAAGTTAAAGAATTAATATTTTTAAAATAATAAAGTAACTCTAAGAAGTCATTAATAAAAACTTTTGGTTCAACACCTTGGTCATAAATTTTTCTATAAATATTTATTACTTTAGTTTCTTCACCTTTTAAAATCAGCTCAAATAAATCAATTAATTGAGATTTATCGAAATATCCAAAAATTTTCTGAGCTGAATTTAAATCCAATTCCTTTCCATCATCCAAACTTAATAATGCTCTATCTAATAATGATAAAGCATCTCTAACAGAACCTTCCGAAATTTTTACTATAAGCTTTAAAGCATCTTCTGTTATTTTTCCATTTTCCTTATCTTTTATTAATTTTATATATTCTAATAATTCTGAGGATTTAATTCTAGACAAATCAAATCTTTGACATCTAGAAACAACAGTAATAGGAATTTTTTTTATTTCTGTTGTTGCAAAAATAAATTTTAAATATTCTGGTGGCTCTTCTAAAGTTTTTAATAATGCATTAAATGCTTGCTTGCTAAGCATATGAACTTCATCAATTATGAAAATTTTATATTTTGCAGATGTTGGCCCATATCTAGAAAATTCAATCAAATCTCTTACGTCATCTACGCCTGTTTTACTTGCGGCATCCATCTCAAGAACATCGATATGATTTGAGTTTGTAATCGCATCACAATTATCACATTTAATTTTACATTTATTTTCTATTCCATTTGAGCAATTAAGTGCTTTTGCAACAATTCTTGCAGTAGTGGTTTTTCCTATTCCCCTTATTCCAGTGAACAAATATGCATTAGGTATTTTGTTAGCTTTAATCGAATTGGTGATTGTTTCTGCAACAACCTCTTGACCTATAAGATCATCAAAAACTTGTGGTCTATATTTTAATGCTAATACTTTTGAGTTATTATTCATATATATAAGGAGACTAGAACCTGAATAACTGTCTCTACGACTGCTTCCGTTAAGATCTGGTCGGGTTCAAGCAGCATCCACCTCTAGCCTCCAAGACCATTATAGCAGTTTAAATTTCTAATCTACAAGAAAAGATTCTTATTTTTTTTGTCTTAAGTTGTCTGCTTCAAAAACACCCAGAACGTGAAAATCCTCACAATGTAGGCCTAGCTCCTCAAGAGATTTCTGAACTTTTGTATCTTCTATGTGTCCATCCAAATCACATAAAAAAAAATAGGAATCGAAACTATTTTTTTCTGGATAACTTTGTAGTTTAGTTAAATTAACACCATTAATTGCGAAACCTCCTAATGATTGATAGAGGGCAGCTGGTTTACTTTTCAATTTAAATAAAAAAGAAGTTATATAAGTTTTATCTTTAAATTCTGGTTGAGAAATATTTTTTCCCATAATTAAAAATCTTGTCAAATTTCCACTTTCGTTTTCGATATTTTTTTTAATTACTTCTAAACCATAAATTTCGGCACTCAATGAGGACGCTATAGCTGATTGCTTTACATCTTTTGTTTTAGAAATCATTTCAGCAGATCCAGCTGTATCCGCTCTAATATGTTCTGCTAAATTATTTTCTTTTATAAACTTTGAACATTGAGATAATCCTTGTGCGTGTGAATATACTTCTTTGATATCTTCTAATTTTGCCCCAGGCTGTCCTAATAAATTATGCTCAATTTTTTGAAAATGCTCTTTATAAATATTTAGCCTATGTTTAAAAATTAAATATTCAATTCCAATGTTACCAGTAATTCTATTGGACTCTGGAATTATAATTCTGCTATCTGGTTCTTCAGATGCTTTGTTAAAACAATCATCAAAAGTTTTACAAGGTAAGATTTCTGCTTTAGGATCGATTGAAAGAGCTGCTAAATGAGAATATGCGCCAAAGGTTCCTTGAAAATAAATTTTACTCATCAATTCTTATATTCCATTATTTTTTTTAAGGCTAGATAATCTTCCTCTGTATCCACCCCTATTGGAGATGACTTTGCAAGTGAAACATTAATATCAATATTATTATCTAATGCTCTTAATTGCTCTAACCGATTTTCTATTTCATTTTTAGATTGGCTTAATTGAACAAATTTTTCGAGTGAGTCTTTTGAATAACAATAAACTCCAATATGATGATAAATATTATCTATCTGCTCAGACTTGCGTAAAAAAGATATACCCTTTGGAAAATTCTTCTCTCCCAAAGCATTTTCTGTAATTACCTTTACAACATTTTCATTTTTCAAATTTTTATTTTCTTTTATTATCGCAGCAAGAGTTCCTATTTTAGTGTAATTTTGTAACATTTTATCATTCAATCTTACAATATCTTGGATATCAATCGCTGGTTCATCACCTTGTAAATTCATAATAAAATCGACATCCTTAATATTTGACTTTTTAAGTGCCTCGTGAATTCTATCTGTGCCTGTTTTGTGTTTATTGCTAGTCATAATAGCGTTGAAACCATTTCCTTTAACATCATCAATAATTTCCTGATCCTCTGTAGCTACAATCACATCTCCAATATTGGCCTCTTCTGCTTTTTTAGATACATGTGAAATAATTGATAAACCATTTATTTTCAGTAAAGGTTTACCTGGAAGCCTAGTAGCGGACATCCTAGAGGGTATAATTACTAAAGTTTTCATTATATTTTCAAATTATTATACTCGTTAAACAACTATAGAGGCAAATTTATACATTAAATTTTAGCTTTTTTTTAATTTATCATGTTATACGTTCACTACAAAATTTAGAAAAAATGGATTCTTTCGAAATAAATAAAATAGTTGCTGCAGTTTTAATGGTTGCTTTGCTTGTTATCGGTATTGGAAAATTATCTGATGTTATATTTCACGTAGAAAAACCTGAAACACCTGGTTATTCAGTTGAAGTAGAAGCTGCCAGTACTGTATCCACAACCAGCTCAAGCACGACGTCAGACAAAATTGATATTTCAGCATTGATGGCAATGGGAGATATTGCGCATGGTGAAAAAGTTTTTAAAAAATGTGCAGCTTGTCATTCAATTGTTAAAGGAGGAAAGAATGCTATAGGACCAGCTCTGTATAATGTTGTAGGAAGAAAAGTTGGAGCAGTTGAAGACTATAAATATTCCAAAGCGCTAGCAGCATATGATAAGAATTGGACTTTTGAAGAACTTAACGGATTTTTAATTAAACCTGCTAAATGGATAAAGGGAACAAAGATGGCATATGCAGGCCTTAGAAAAGAAAAAGATAGAGCCTCTGTAATAAAATATCTAAATGAGAATTCAGACAGCCCTTTACCGCTACCTTAATTTTCCAAAACAATATAATAAAATACTTTTTTGTACGTGAATTCTATTGAGTGCTTGTTGCCATACGTGTGATTTTTTTCCCAAGAAAACATCATCACTCACTTCGTCTCCTCTTGGTAAACAATGTAAAAAAATGCAATTTTTTTTTGCATAACTCATTAATTTTTTATCAATTTTAAATTGTTTAAATGCTTTTATTTTTTTCTTCTTATTAACTTTATCATTTAAAGAAATAACCTTATCAGAAAAAATTACGTCAGCGCCAGAAACTGCTTTTTTCGCATCATTATAAATATAAATTTGCTTATTATTTTTTTTGACCCAAGCTCTAACTTCTTTTCCTGGTTCAAATTTTCTTGGACAACCAATACTTAGTTTGAAAGAAAATTTTACTGAGGCAGCAATTAAACTATCCAAAACATTATTAGAATCACCTATCCAACAAATGTTTAATTTTGAAATAGGTTTCTTCTTTATTTCCTCAACTGTAAAAACGTCAGATAAAACTTGAGTAGGATGAGATGAAGGGCTCAAACCATTAATTATCGGTATTGATAAAGATTTTGCAAAGTTTTCAACCTTTTTATCGCTATCAGTTCTAAGCATAAATCCATCACCATAAGTCGAAAGAATTTTAGCAGTATCAGCAATGCTTTCTCCTCCTTGACCTAAATGAAGTTCGTTTGATCTTAGAGTTAAAGTACCGCCACCCAGTTGTTTAATAGCTAAATAAAAGCTTAATCTTGTTCGTAAACTAGATTTTTCAAACATTTGGATTAATAATTTTCCTTTTAAAGTTGCACCCTTATCAACTTCAAGTGTGCTTAGTTTTTTTCTTAAACTTTTTCTTTTCTTCGCGTCGGTAATAATCTTTCTCAAATCTTCAGCAGGTATATCTTTTAGATTTATGAAATGTTTCATGATTATTTTATTTCTGAGCAAACTTTATTAATTATTTTTAATGCTAAATCTATTTCTTTTATTTTAACATTTAGAGGAGGTAAAATACGAACAACATTTTCGGCAGCACGGATAGTTAATAGTTTATTGTCCATCAATTTTTTGATAAACTTTGTTTGATCTTTTTGAAGTTGAATTCCAATTAATAAACCTCTTCCTCTTATCTCCTTAATAATACTTGGATATTTTTCCTTTAACTTATTTAATTTCGAAAAAAAATATTTTGAAGATTTTTTTACGTTATTAAGAAATTTCTTAGTAGAAACAATATCTATAACTGTATTCCCAACAGTCATAGCTAGAGGATTACCACCGAAAGTTGAGCCATGAGTTCCAGGTATCATGCCGACAGCAACTTTTTTATTCATTAGAACTGCACCTATAGGAAAACCTCCGCCTATTCCCTTAGCTATAGGTACTATATCAGCTGTCACTCTAGATTTTTCAAAAGCAAAAAAATCTCCAGACCGAGAAATCCCACATTGAACCTCATCTAAAATAAGTAATATTTTCTTTTTATTGCATAACTTTCTCAATTCTTTAAGACACCAATCTGGTATTACCTTAATACCACCCTCACCCATTATAGTTTCAACCATAATTGCAGCCGTATTTTTAGTAATCTTTTTTTTTAAAGATTTATGATCTCCAAAGACAAAATGATCAAAACCACCTACATGTCCAAAGCCTTCAGTCATTTTCTTTGACCCACTTGCAAAAATAGTGGCTAAAGTTCTTCCGTGAAAAGAATTTTTAATACATAAAATTCGAGTTTTATTTGGTTTTCCAATAGTATAAAAATACCTTCTAGCAACCTTTATTGCTGCCTCAGTAGCTTCTGCTCCTGAGTTTTGAAACATAACATAATCAGCAAATGTTTTTTGGCACAACTTTTTAGCTAATTTTTCTCCCTCTGGAATTTGAAAAGCATTAGAAACATGCCAAAGTTTTTTTGATTGATCTCTTATTGTTTTAACTAATTTTGGATGAGCATGACCTAAAGAGTTAACGGCAATTCCTTGAACAAAATCTAAATATTTTTTACCATTTGTTGAAAAAAGATAACTTCCTTTTCCATATTTAAAGGCAATTTTTTTTCTATTGTAGTTTTTTGCTAAATAACTCATTTGTTAAAATTGTTTTATAAAGTTTAATTATTAATACAAGTTAGGATTGAAAACATATATATTCTTAATTTGAATATTAGTGTTGATAACTCATATTTTTTGATTGTTTCATTTAAATTAATTACAGTATATTGTCATTTTATAAATATATAACACAATATATAGATATGAGCTGGACAGAAGAAAAAGTTGCAAAGTTAAAAGAGCTTTGGGGGAAGAATACTGCAAGCGAAATTGCTGGGATTATTGGTGGTGTTAGTCGAAATGCTGTTATAGGAAAAGCAAACAGACTGAAATTATCTGCAAAAATTAAGACAAGAACCGCTAATTCCAAGAGTGAATTTCAAAACTTGAATGATGAGGGGATTGCAAAAACAAGAAAGGTTCGAAAAAGTAAATTTAAGTCTTTAATAATAGAAAAGGATTTTGAACCAGAAAATCCCAAACAATTAGAAGAACTTGATGAAGATTCTTGTAAATGGCCTATAGGACATCCCGATGAAAGTTCGTTTTATTTTTGTGGTAGAACTTCGTTAAAAGATTTCTCATATTGCAAACTGCATCTTCTTTATGCTTATCAACCAAAAGGCAAAAAAGAGGAAGTTTCTGAAAAAGAGGAAGCACAAGAATTTATTGAAAAAAAAATCAATACAGCCTAGCTACTCTTATTTTCTAAATTATTATTTTGTAATTTATACTTTTCAGTTGAAAACTGGCCACCTTCTCTCCACATATAAGAATATTTTTTAACTTCTTTACTAAAATATCTCTTGCTTGGTACACCGATATCAATATTAGTCTTATATTTTCCTGAAACAATATTGTCATAATTTAAAAGTCTTAATTGATCTCTTGTTAGCAGTGGATTTGGCAGTAATTCAAATAACCCAGCAGAAATTTTTGCCAAACTCAATGGAAATGGCAATAAAATTCTTTTCTTATCAATTAAATCTAAAAGTTTTTGTAATATTTCTTTAAAAGTAAGTACCTCTGGACCTACACACTCAATTATTTTAGAATAAATATTTTTTGAAATCACGTGATAAATTATGTCTGTTAAATCTGAACAATGAATTGGTGTAAATTTTGTTTTTCCATTATAATATAATGGAAACATAGGCAATATACTTAACATTTTCATAAAATTTGTTGTGAAATTATCATCAACTGAATAAACAATTGAAGGTCTTAATATTGTTGCTAGAGGAAAATTATTTAATATTTCTTTTTCACCATCAAGTTTGCTTTTAGCATAAAGTGAATCTGTTGCCTCATTAATACCTAATGCTGATATGTGAATAAAATGTTTGAGATTATACTCTTTACAGAGCTTTGACAAAAGAGATGGAAAAACTGTATGTATATTTTTGAATGTATTTCCTCTTTTTTTTTCAAACAAAATTCCAATTAAATTTATACAAATATCAGCTTTTTTAAATAGTCCCCTAATCTTATTTTCATCAAAAATACTTGACTCTACAATTTCAACATATCCAGCGTTTGCTTGGGTTTTTATAATATAGCTTTTTTGATGTACGTTTCTTGTTACAACTGTAACTATGTAGTTATTCTTAGTAAGTTTTCTTATTAAGTTTCTGCCAATTTGACCACTACCACCAAAAATTAGACAATTTTTTGCTTTCATATATATATGTTTAAAAATGAGTAATAATATTCAACTTCACAAAGACGATCTACCAGATGATTTGAAATTAGGCAATATAATAGCTGTTGATGGCGAGTTTATGGGTCTAAATGTCAGGCGTGATCCTTTGTGCCTAATTCAAGTATCATCAGGAAATTCAGACGCACATATAGTTCAATTTAACAGGAGCAATTATAACGCTCCAAATCTTGTCAAGTTGTTAAACGATGATAGTGTTACAAAAATTTTTCATTATGGAAGAGCCGATTTAGCTCATATAAAATACTATTTAAAAACTGAAACTAACAACATACTTGATACTAAAATTGCATCTAAACTTGCTAGATCTTATTCTGAAAATCATTCTTTAAAAACTTTGATCAAAGAATTCATAAATATAGACATTAGTAAACAATTTCAAAGTTCTGATTTTGGTGGAAAATTAAATCAAGCACAATTAAAATATTGTGCAAATGATGTGATATATCTTCATAAAATTCATGAAGAGCTCATTAAAATTCTTGAAAGAGAAAATAGAATTAAACTTTATAAAGAATGTTTAAAATTTTTAAAGATTAGAGTTGATCTTGATCTTGCACTTTTTAAAGAAGATATTTGGTCACATTAATGAGTAAAAAAAAATTTATTTTGTATGGTAAGAATGTAATTGATCTTGAAATTAAGGGACTCCAAAAGTTAAAAAAAAAAATAAATAACTCATTTGGAGAAGCTGTAAATCAAATTTCAAAATGTCAATCAAAGATCATTTTATGTGGTGTTGGAAAAAGTGGGCTTATAGCTGCTAAAATTGCTGCAACACTAGCATCAGTTGGGACACCGTCTTTTAATCTTTCTGCAAGTGAGGCGTCTCATGGTGACTTGGGTGTGATTTCTAAAAAAGATTTATTAATCCTTATTAGCAATTCAGGTGAAACAGATGAACTTAAAAATATAATTCAATATGCTAATAGAAATAAAATATTCTTAATTGGAATCGTTTCTAAAAAAGGTTCACTGCTTTACAGAGCTGCAAATATTAAATTATTAATTCCAAAAGTTAATGAAGCGGGTGGAATTGTTCCAACTGCCAGCACAACCGCTCAACTTGCTTTAGGTGATGCTATTGCAATTGCTACAATGAAAAATAAAAATTTTGGTAAAATGGATTTTAAAAAATTACATCCAGGAGGAAATTTAGGTGCACAATTAAAAACAGTTGAAGATTTAATGGTAACTGGAAATAGAATGCCAATTGTAAAAGATACATTGATAATGAAGAAAGCCCTTAATATACTTAGTAATAAGAAATTGGGAATTTTAGTAGTTGTAAATAAAAATAATAGAACAATTGGCATAATTACAGATGGGCAAATTAGAAGATTTAATCAAAAAAAATTAGACATTAGATTGATGAAAGTCAAAGATATTATGACTAAAAATCCAATAGTCATTCATAAAAATGACTTAGCAGCTAAAGCTTTGTCATTAATGAATAATAAAAAAATTACATCATTATGTGTTTTTGACAATAAGAATAAATTTAAAACTATAGGAGTTATTCATATCCATCATATCTTGCAATCTAACATCTCTTAAATAATGAAAAAGAAAAAATATTTATTATTAGTATTTTTTTTTATTTTAATTTTATTTATTTTTAATTTTTATAATTTCAAAAAAAAAGAAGTTGTTAAATCTATAATACAAAATCAAGAAAATACTGAAGTTTTTGATGAAGAACCAGATAACTCCAATAAAATGGTAGATGTTAGCTACTCTTCTAAAGACGTTAAAGGAAACAAATACATAATTAATGCAAAAAGTGCTGAAATAGATCTTGCTAACAGAAATATTTTATTTTTAACAAATGTTACAGCAATTATTAAATTAAAAAATTCTAGTGATATCAAAATTACATCAAATTATGGAAAGTATAATTCTAATAATTTTGATACTATTTTCTCAAAAAATGTATTAATAAGCTATCTTGATAATACAATTAAAAGTGAATATTTAGATTTTTCTTTTAGCAGAAATTCAATGATAATTTCTAAAGATGTGATTTTTAAAAATTTTGAAAATACTTTAAAGGCAGATGTAATAGAAATGAACATTAAAACAAAAGATGCCAAAGTATTTATGTATGAGAAAAATAAAAAAGTGAACATTAAAAATAGTGATTTAGATGTCAATAATTAAAAAGTTTAGGATTAAATCTTTTAAGAATATCGATACTGTAATTGAATTTGAAAATGTATCTCTTTCATATGGAAACAGACTTATCCTAGATAATATTAACTTTAAAATAAATAAAAATTCAATACATGGTATGCTTGGTCCAAATGGAGCGGGAAAAAGCACAATTTTTAATTTAATTACTGGATTAATAAAACCTAAGAGTGGTAAAATTAAAGTTTTTGGAGAAGATGTTACAGAATATCCTATCTATATAAGAACCAAAAAATTTCAAACCTCATACGTTCCACAATTTGGAGGTTATTTTAATGATTTAACTCTACACGATAACTTAAAAGCAATAAGCGAAATTGTTATTGATAACAAAAACTTAAGAGTAGAAAGAATTAACAATTTAATCTCTAAATTTGAATTTGATAATCTTAAAGAGATTAAAGCAAAGTTTCTCTCTGGAGGGCAAAAAAAACGTTTGGTAATAGCAATGGCTCTTTTAAGTGAGCCAAAGCTTTTATTATTGGATGAAATTTATGCTGCCCTTGATATTTTAACAATTAAAATGTTACAGGAAACTATTGTGAATTTACAACAAGAAGATCAAATTACTACTTGTATATGTGATCATCAAGCTAGAGATCTGTTAGCAACTTGTGATGTGGCTATGATATTGAATAATGGAAAAATTGTAGCACAAGATACTCCATCAAATTTAGTAAAAGATATAAATGCAAAAGATGCTTATTTCGGTGATAGTTTTAAATTGAATTAAATTTCATGCCTAACTCAATCACAATTACAAAAAAAATAAAAAAATTTAATAAAGTAATTTCTGTATCCGGTGATAAAAGTATAAGCATAAGATGGGTTCTTTTTTCTTCGCTTGCAGAAGGGGTATCAAAAGCTAAAAATTTGCTTATTTCTGAAGATGTTTTGGCTGCAATTAAAACAATTAGAAAATTAGGAATAAAAGTAAAAATACAAAAAAAAAATGAGTGTAAAGTATATGGAAAGGGGATTGATGGATACTTTTATAAAAAAAATCTTACCATAAACGCACAAAACTCAGGAACACTTGGTAGACTTATACTTGGATTATTGGTCAATACACCAAATCAAATTAAATTAATTGGTGACAAAAGTTTATCTAAAAGAGACTTTAAAAGAATTACTGATCCATTAAAAAAATTTGGTGCAAAATTTCAATTAACAAGTAAAAAATGTTTGCCTTTAACAATAAATGGTTCAAGTAGGTTAAGTCCAATTAAATATATTGAAACATTAGGATCTGCACAATGTAAGAGCGCAGTAATTTTCGCTGGGATGAGAACAAGAGGCACAACAATTATTAAAGCGAAAAAATCAAGAAATCATACAGAGTTATTGTGTAAATATCTAAATTTGCCTGTAAGTGTAAAAAAATATAAAAATTATGAAATAATTAAAGTTAAAAAAGTAAAAAAAATAAACAAATTAAACTATACAATTCCATCAGATATAAGCTCTAGTGCTTTTTTTATAGTATTAACAATACTTTCAGAAAATTCAAAACTTGTTATTAAAAATGTCAATATAAATTCAACAAGAATCGGAATTGTATCAATATTGAAGATGATGGGTGCAAAAATTAAATTAAAAAACAAAAAAATTTATAAAGGTGAAAAAAAAGCAGATATTAAAATTGAAAGCACAAGTAAAATAAAAGCGATTAACTGCCCTGTTAGCCTAAATAGTAGCGCTATTGACGAATTTCTTGTAATTTTTTTGGTAGCAGCAAAAGCAAATGGTATATCTTCATTTAAAGATTTATCTGAATTAAATCAAAAAGAAAGTCCTAGATTAAAGTGGGGTGCGAAAATTTTAAATATGATGGGAATAAAAACAAAATTAACTAAAAGTTCAATAAAAATTTTTGGAAATCCTAGTTTAATTTTGAAAAAGAAAATTAAAATAAAAGATTTTTTAAAAGATCATAGAATTTTTATGACAGCTGTTGTAGCAGCACTTTCCTTTGGAGGGTCTTGGGAAATTCATGATAAAGATTCAATTAATTCATCATTTCCTGATTTTTTAAATATTTTAAGAAAATTGAATAAATGATAAAAAAAAGAAATAATATTTTAAAAATTGCAATTGATTCGCCCGCTGCTGCAGGAGCAGGAACATTGGGAAGAGCAATTTCTAATCATTATAATCTTTCTTATCTGGATACAGGTAAAATATATAGATATGTTGCGTATCTGAAAATTAAATATCCAAAAAAATTCAATAAAAAATTTCTTACGCTTAAAATTAAAAATATAAAAATTAAAAACCTACAAAATAAAAAATTATTATCTGATAAAATAGGATCTGCTGCTTCGATTGTATCAAAAAAAAAATATATAAGAAAATTAGTACATTCCTTTCAATTAAATTTTGCATATAATCCTCCCTTAAAATTTAAAGGATCATGTCTAGATGGAAGAGATATAACCTATAATATAGTACCAGATGCTGATCTTAAATTTTATATTACGGCAAACTTAAAAACTAGGGCGTTACGCAGATTTAATGAATTGAAGAATACAAATCAAAGAATTACTTATTATGAGGTCCTAAAAAGCATTAAAAAACGTGACAAAAGTGATTTTACTCGAAAAATATCTCCATTAAAGAAAACAAAAGATTCACTATTGATTAATACGACAAACCTTACTAAAAGGGCATGTTTTTTAAAAATAAAAAAAATAATAGACAAAAAATTGAAAATTAATGGAAATATTTAAAGATCTGTCAAATCCAGCATCAAAAGAATTCGAAAAATTACTTAATAGCCAACTTTCAAAAATTCAAATTGAAGAGGGAAAAATAATAGAGGGAAAAATAAATAAAATTACTGAAAAATTTGTTTTTTTGTTTGTTGAAGGTCTGAAATCAGAGCCTGTATTAGATATAAATGAACTTAAAAGCATGGGCCTTTTGGAAAAAATCAAAGTTGGCGGAACAATTCCTGTGTTATTGGAAAAAATTGAGGATAAAAACGGAGAAGTTTTAGTTTCTGCAAGTAAAGCTCAAAAAATTAAAGGATGGGATAAATTAGTTGAAGCTTATGAGAAAAATGAACCTATTATGGGTAAAATTACCTCAAAATGTAAAGGTGGTTGTATTGTCGAGCATATTGAAACTGGTTCATTAATGTTTCTACCTGGTTCTCAAATAAGTGACAAACCTTTAAAAGATATTAGTCATTTGATGAATGAACCACAAAAATTTGCTCTTATTAAGTTAGACAAGGTTAGAGGAAATGCATGTGTTTCAAGAAGAGAAATAATTTCTAATTTTAAAAAAGAGGATAAAGCAAAAATTGTCGAAAAATATAAAGTTGGTGACATAATCAAAGGGGCAGAGGTGAAAGGTTATAGTTCTTTTGGGTGTTTTTTTAATGTAAATGGGGAACTAGATGTCTTAGTCCACTTACAAGAAATTTCTTATTCAAGAGTAAATCATCCAGATGAAGTTTTTAATATTGGGGAAAAGCACGATTTAAAAGTTATAAGCGTCGATAAAGAAAAATTGCAAGTAGGATGCTCAGTAAAACAATTGTCTCCTGACCCATTTGAACATATAGAAAATTATGAATTAAATAAAATTTACAAAGTTAAAGTTGTAAAACTAATGGACTTTGGTGCGTTTTGTGAATTAGAGCCAGGTTTGACAACTCTTTTACATTCAAGCGAACTTAGCTGGACTAAAAAAAATGTTTCAGCAAAAAAAATGTTTAAAGTCGGAGATGAAATAGATTGTGTAATCACTGAAATAGATAAAGAAAAAAGACGTGTTGCAATATCGCATAGATTAACACAAGAAAACCCTTTTGATGCATTTGAAAAAAAATATCCTATAGGAACAATTGTAGAGGGTGAAGTAGTAAATAAAAATGAATACTCACTTTTTGTAAAAATTGAAAATACAGATGTTGATGCTTTTTTACATTGTAATGATCTAACATATCTAAATAAAGGTGAAGAAGAATTGGCTAAATTTAAAAAAGGAGAAAAAATTAAAGTTAAAGTTTTAGAAGTTAAAGCTTCAGAACAAAAAATTAGGGTTGGATTAAGACAGACGCAGCCTGATCCTTTTGATTTCTTTAATGATAAAGTGAAAAATCAAACTATAACAGTCAAAGTGATTTCAACTGATAACAAAGGTTTAATTGTTAGACCAGAAGGTTGTGAAATGGATTTTCAAATCAAAAAATCTGCAATTGCTATAAATTCAGCAGACGCTAGACCAAGTAGGTGGACTGGTGGAGAGAAATTAGATTGTGCTATAGCAGAACTAGATATTCAAAAAAGAAAAGTGTCTTTAAGCATTAAATTATTAGAAGAAATAGAAAAAAGAGAAGCTCTTGAAAAATATGGAACCGAAGGATCTGGTAAAAACTTACCATTTTCTTCATTGTCTGAAGATTTAAAGAAAAAAGACGAAAATAAAAAATAGAATATATTAATTTGGCTATTGTAAAATCAAAGCTGTTAAAACAACTCTCAAAAAATTATCCAAATTTTCTAAAAAAAGATCTCGAAAAATTCACTAATATTATACTGACAGAAATTAAAAGAGCTCTAAAAAGAGGAGATAGAGTAGAACTTAGGGGATTTGGGGTTTTCTCAACAAATATTCAAAAAGCGAGGATTTCTAGAAATCCAAAAACTGGAGAGAAAGTTAACACTCCAGAAAAAAAAACAATTCACTTTAAAATGTCAAAAGACTTGTTTAAAAAATTAAATAATAATGAAGAATAAAACTATATTTGTTGCTTGTGATACCTCAAATTTAAATAAAATAAAAAAAATAATCGATCAAACTAATTCAAATAAGTTAAAAATAATTCCAAAATTTGGCCTTCAATTCTTTTATTCAAAGAATGGACGAAAATTTTTAGAAAAATTTAAAAAGGATTTTTGGTTAGATTTAAAGATAAATGATATCCCCCAAACTGCATTATCTGCCCTTGACAGCTTAAAAGATTTAAAAAAATGTAAATATGTTACAGTGCACGCAAATGGTGGGTTAGAAATGCTTAAATCAATAAAAAAAAAGGCAAAAAAAATAAATAAAAATTTAAAAGTTTTAGGAGTTACAATTTTAACTAGTCTTAATGATAAATCTCTTAAAGAAATAGGTCATACAAAAAATGTAAAACAGTTAGTTTTAAGGCAAGCAGCATTAATTAAAAAATCAGGATGTGATGGTATAGTTTGTTCTGCTCAAGAAGCTATGATGGTTCGTAAAAGATACAAAAATTTATTAATCATAACTCCAGGAATAAGATTGCCTGGTGATAATTCAAATGATCAATTGAGAGTTATGACTCCTAAACAAGCATTTGGAAATAAGGTTTCTGGTATTGTTATTGGAAGATCACTTACAAAAGGTGACATAAAAAATAATACCAAAAAACTTGCTGATCATTTATACAAATGATCAAAGGTTGCAAGATTTGTGGTGTAAAAGATTCTGATACTTTAAATTATATAATTAATCATACTTATCCTCCAAAATTTATTGGCTTCATTTGTAATTACCCAAAAAGCTCAAGATATGTTGAACTTAACTCTCTAAACAAATTATTAACTGTAAAAAAAAACAAAAGTAAATTTGTTGCTGTTTTAGTAAAACCTAACAATAAAATTTTAGAGGAAATAAAAAGTTTACCTTTTGACTATTATCAATTGTATGACTGTACTCCAAATGAAATTAAAATTATAAAACAAAAATATCAAAAAAAAATTATTACAGCTCTAACAATAAAAGATGAAACCGATGTTATAAGGTATAAGTCATTTGTTGACGTAACAGATTTATATCTATTTGATAGCAAAGGTTATGAAAAAAGTCATAGCTTTAATCATAACTTGATTAAAAATATCAAATTAAACAAGGAATTAATGCTAGCTGGTAATATAAAATTCGATGATAACCTAAAAAATTATGAGAAAATTGCTAATTACTTAGATTTATCTGGAGGCTTGGAAACTTCTGGATTAAAAGATACATCCAAAATAAATATTTTTTTAAACAATTTAAATAAATTAAAAAATGAAACTTAAAAAAAAAATTCCTCTAATTGACCAACATGATCGTTACGGTTTTTGGGGTGGAAAATTTGGAGGAAGTTTTATACCTGAAACTTTAAAAAAACCTGTAGAGGATCTTACACGAGAGTTTTCAAAATTAAGAAATAATAAGAAGTTTTTAAAAAAAAGAGATTATTACTTTAAGAATTATATAGGATCACCCACATCATTTGTAAAATTAGAAAATTTAACTAATCATTTAGGTGGTGCTCAAATATGGGCCAAAATTGTATCAGAGGCTAATGGTGGTGCCCACAAAATATACAATGCAACTGTTCATGCTTTAATTTGTAAGGCAATGGGTAAGAAATATATCGTTGGAGATACAGGTGCAGGTTATGCTGGTAAAATGTTAAGTATGGCAGCTAAAAAATTTGGTCTCAAATGTAAAATTTTCATGGGTGCAAAAGATATAAAGAGACAAAAACCAAATTGTGATGCTATGAAAAAAAATGGTGCTGAAATAATTCCGGTATATTCAGGCAGTCAAACATTAGTCGATGCAGTCAGTGAGTGTATGAGATATTGGGTATCAAATTGTGACACTACACATATGTGTGTTGGAAGTACAGTTGGTCCAAATATATTTGTAAAAATTTGTGGATGGAGTACAGCACAAATTTCAAGAGAATTAAAAATACAAATTAAACAAAAATTCAAAAAAATTCCAAAAAAAATTAAATTGATTAACTGTGTGGGAGGCGGAAGTTCAGCATATGGTTTTTGGAGTGAATTTATAGATTTTAATAAATCTCAAATAGAATTAGTTGGTGTAGAGGCTGGAGGTCCAAAAAAATCTAAACTCCACGCAGCCCCCTTAAGTAGAAATGCTAAAATTGGAATTTTACATGGTGCAGCTTCTTATGTTTGTCAAAACAATGAAGGTCAAATTAATGATACAGAGTCAATTAGTGCTGGATTGGATTATCCAGGTGTCAGTCCAATACATTGTTTTTTAAAAGATACAAAACGGGCTAGATATACTTATGCAACTGATGAAGAAGCACTAAAAGCACATGTGATGGTAACAAAATTTGAAAAACTTAATCCAAGTTTAGAGCCCAGTCATGCATTTGCAGAAGCAATAAAAATTGCTCCAAAATTAAGCAAAGATACAATAATAATAGTTAACTCTTGTGGTGATGCTAAAAAAGATAGAGATATCTTAAGAGAAAGACTGGGTAAAAATTAATGAATTCATTAATCAGTAAAACTTTCTCAAATGTGAAAAAAGAGAATAGACCAGCTTTACTGACATATACGGTAGCTGGAGATAATACTAAAAAAAAATCTTTAGAAATATTAAAATCAATTTCAAATTACGCAGATATTTGTGAATTAGGTTTTCCACACAACACTCCTATAGCAGATGGAGGACAAATACAAAATAGTGCTTACCGGGCGATTAAAAATGGTATTAAAATTAATGATGTATTTTCAATTGCAAAAAATTTTAAAAAAATAAAAAAAAATAAACCAATTATACTGATGGGCTATTACAACATGATCTATCAATATAATGAAAATAAATTTTTAGAAAAATGTAAAAAATCTAAAGTTGATGGTTTGATAGTTGTTGATTTACCTTATCCAGAAAATAAAAGTTTTGCCTCAAAATGTAAAAAAAAAGGAATTAATTTTGTTCAATTAGTTTCACCAACCACATCCCAAATAAGACTAAAAAGAATCATAAAAGTTTCCCACGACATGATTTATTATATAAGCATGTTATCTACTACAGGTGGAAAACTTAAGGTGGCCCCAAAAAAAATATTAGAAAAATACAACAAAATAAAAAAACAAAATAAATCAAAAAATGTTGTTATTGGTTTTGGAATTACAGAAAAAACCATCCAATTTCTTAAAAAAGCTGATGGTTTGGTAGTTGGAAGCGCAATTTGTAGGGAAATTTCTAAATCAATTGAAAAGAGACAAAATGCGGTCACAAATGTTACTAATATCGTTAAGAGATTAAAAAATAAAATTTTATGAACTGGATAACAAAAATTATTAAAGCAGGTGAAAAAATTAAAACTGCTATACGTGAAAGAGCTTCAAAAGAAGATATTGCAAAAAGTGATTGGACATCATGTTGTAAAGGTCCGATTTTAAAAAAAGAATTAGAGGAAAACTTGTGGGTGTGCCCAGATTGTAAGCGTCATCATAGAATAAAACCACATCAAAGATTTGATATATTGTTTGGAAAAAACAATTATGAGATTTTTAAAACTCCAATACCAAAAGATGATCCACTAAATTGGACAGATTCTAAACCTTACAGAGAAAGATTAAAAAGTGCTCGAAAAAAAACAGGATTAGAATGTGGAATGATGGTTGCTTCTGGAACTATAAATAATATTAAAATTACAGCTGTGGCCTCTGATTTTGATTTTTTAGGAGCATCAATGGCTGCTGCAGAAGGTGAAGCTTTTTTATATGGGATACAACACGCTATAGAAAATCAGACACCTTTTTTATGCATTAGTGCTGGAGGTGGAATGAGGATGATGGAGAGTTTAATTTCATTATCTCAAATGACTAGAACAACACTTGCAATAAATGAATTAAAAAAAAATGGACTTCCGTATTTAGTTTGTATCACTGACCCAACAGCAGGGGGTATTACTGCATCATACGCTATGCTAGGTGATATTCATATTGCAGAACCAGGAGCTTTAATTGCATTTGCAGGTGCAAGAGTAATTCAAGGAACTGTTAAAGAAGAACTTCCAGAAGGTTTCCAAAAAAGTGAATATGTTGAAAAAACAGGTTTTGTAGATTTAATCGTTGATCGAAAAGAACTTGCATCTAAAATAGGAACTTTATTATCAATATTGTTAAAGAAGAATTCTGATATAAGTGCTGAACAAAATGAAACTTCAGAAGATAGTCAGTCGCTTACAAGAGCTGCATCCTAAAGAAATAGATTTAAGTCTAGATCGTATTCAAAGTCTCTGCAAAAAGTTAGGAAATCCTCAAGATAAAATCAAAGCAATTTCAATTGTTGGTACTAATGGAAAGTACTCAACTATCCAAGCAATGTTTTCTATTTTAAAGGAAGCAAATTTCAATTGTAATATCTACACTAGTCCTCATATCAAAAATATTAATGAGAGGTTTATTTTTAATAATGAAGAATTGAATGATGGAGATTTAGCGAATTTACTTAAAGAAATTGAAGAAGCTAACAATGGTGAACCAATTACTTTTTTTGAAATACTGACTGCAGCATATTTTTTAAAAGCATCTCAATATCCAGATAATATCAATTTAATTGAAAGTGGATTGTTCTTTAGATTTGATGCTACTAATATCTTAAAAAATAATCTTGCTAGCATTGTAACTTCTATTGGTCTTGATCATTTAGATTGGTTGCCAGAAAATGAACAAACCGTTGAAAAAATTATTTTTGAAAAAACATCATGCCTTTTAAAATCAAATATTATAGTTGCAAAACAAAGTACTAATAAAATCAAAGAAAATATTAAAAAAACAATATCAAATAATAGATCAAATAAGTTTTTCCATAATGAAAATTATAGTTTTACAATGCAAGAAAATAACTTCTTTTATTATGAAGATCAATTTGGGGGAATAAAATTACCTATTCCAAATGTTAAAGGTCAATTTCAATTAGAAAATGTCTCAACAGCAATTGCAACCCTGAGAGTTTTGAAAGACTTAAACATTAGAGATGACCACATTAAAAAAGGTATTTTAAAAATAAATTGTATTGGAAGATTACAAGAAATTAAATCTGGAAAACTTAAGGAGTTTGTAAAAGATCACAAACTTTTTGTTGATGGATCTCACAATCCTTTGGGAGCAAAAGTTTTAAATGAATACTTAGAAAGTTTAGATTGTAATAAACATATCATTCTTGGAATGATGGCTAATAAAGATCATATTGAATATATGAGTTTCTTTAAGGATATTTCTACATTGACTACAATAGATATACCTAATCAACCTAATTCAATTAAAGGAGAAGAACTTAAAGATAAGCTAAATAGCTTTTCAAATATAAATTATAAGGAAAGTATAGAGGAAGCCATAAAGTCAATCCCAGTAAAAGAAAACGATATAATACTAATTACTGGATCGTTATATCTTGCGGGTGAAGTTTTAAATTTAAATTAGATATTTTTATCTAAAAATTCCTTCATGTGACTTTCAGGAACTCCACCAACTTTTCTGTCTACTTCAACACCTTTTTTATAGATAATAACTGTTGGAACACCTCTAATCCCTGCTGCACTTCCAGTGTTTATTCCTCCGTCTTCAACATCAGCATAATAAAAACCAGCCTTATCTTTATATTCATCAGATAATTTATCCATTACTGGTTTTAGTGCTTTACATGGACCGCACCATTCAGCTGAAAACTGAATGACTGAAACATCTTCATTTTTAATTTTAGTATCAAAATCTTCGTCTTTAAAATTTGTAAGCATATACCCTTTCTATTAATTAGGGCCTTAAAGTCAACTAGGCAATTTCATATTTTTTTTCTATAGACATAATAAATTCATTTATTTCATCTAATTTTTTTAGTTCTTCTTCATCATCTCGATTTGATGCTTGATCTCTTAAGGTATCAATTTCTTGATAAGCCATTCCTATGGTTTGCCATTTTTCTCTATTTTTACTTAAAATTCGTCTAGCAATTTCACTTTTTATATTTTTATATAAATCTGGTGGCAAAATATGTGGTGCTTCTTGATAAATAATTTTTTGCCCAAACCAACTACATCTTTTATCTTGAAACTTATCCAACATTTTTAATTTATCTTCCCAAGAAGAACTATGCCAAGTTTTAAACAATTGGGTATCTTTATTAGGAATAAATTTTTCATATAAAGTTTCCTCTGGTAATAAATCTTCTTGAGTTTGAGTTTGTGCTTTTTCTTCAGCTGCTTCTCTATTAATGATTTGAATATTTTTACAAAAATTTTCACTATTTCTAACCATTTTTGCTCTTTTTTGAATGGTTTCTAAATCTAAGTCTGTATATGCTTTTTCCTTTAATGCAAATTTTTTATCTAATACTACAGGAGCTTTATTTGTCTTAATCACTCTTAGTGCTTTTGGACTAAACTTTTTTAAATAAACTTTAAGATCATTTATTGACAAGTTTAGCAATGGCTCAGGATCTCTTCTTAAATCAAATAAATATCCCCAAGATGCATATGAAGGATGGAAACAATGATCTGGATGCAATGTAGAGACAAGATACATCATATTTTTTCCTTTTACATTTTCGAAAATCGAATAAATCCCCTCACTTTTTAAGATAGTTTCAACACTATTTTTTGTCGATGTGCTTAAAAAATTTTCCCAATTATCTTTATGTTTATCTTTTATAATTCTAAGAATTTTTAAACTTGTGAACGCATCATGATAAGCTGTGTGTTGTTGAGATGTATCAAATCCTTGTTGTCTGGCTAAACCCTCTAGAGCGAGACTTTCGTTACCAGCATCTGTTAATTCGGTCTTTAAGGTTTCAGGATTTAAAGTTTGAGCTACTCTTGCAACATGTAAACCATCATGTTCTTTATTGGGTGATGAATGTGTAATGTAAGGATATCTGTTCCCTTTAAAAAAATTAAAATGAAACATTCTCCTATCAAAATTTAAGTTACTCCAGCCCATAAACAATGCTGGACCGGCTTTGGAGAAAAAATTTTCTACTGCGCCTAAAAAATCGTAATGCGAGTAATTGCCTTTGGTAAGTAAATCAATACTTGTTGAATTAACCAACAAGGCTTTTGCACTTGGAACTTCTCCCTCAGGCATACGACCACGAATATTTAGCTTACCAATTTCTTTTAAATTTTTATCGACAACTACAGCACCTACTTCAATTATTGACCCCCAAATTGTGCTATTTGTTGTTTCTGTATCGTATATTACTATTTTATCCACAAAATCTTAGGTTAAATTCGATAGCTCATTAAATTTTTTTAATCTTCCCAAAAACAAATTTTGATAAACGATTAAATCATGTCCTTGAATTTTAAATTCTTGGAATAATTTATCTACTGTGCAAACCAAAATTACACAAGAAGTGATATTAGAGTTATACACAATATTATGTGCTAATGAATATGCACTTGTTTGAAGAAGCCATGAGTCTATATACTCGGCTTTTTTGGGTTTATTACTTTGTTTAAAATCAATAATTGTCTCTTTACCCTCGTACACACCAACACAATCGGCAGTACCTGCATATTTCTCTGGGTAATAAAGAGTGCATTCAACTCCCCAAATTTCATCCAATCTATTTTTTAAACCTTTTTCTATAATTTCTTTAGCCATTAATTTGTATTGTTCGTTATCTTCAAAAAAACTTAAATTCTCTCTTCCAAGTAAATAAGATTCTAAATAGTTGTGCATTTGAGATCCCCTGCTACTTGCTGCTTTTGTAATTGCTTCAGCTTCTTTTTGCCCAGTTCTTTCTCTCCAATTTGCCAATGCCGCTTTATCTTCTTCAGATCGAGTTACATCTAAAATTGAAGTGACACTTGGTAATTTTGTTTCCCCTAATAAGTATCTTCTAATGCCATCAACTGTTGCTCTTGATGATTTTGGATAATCATATTTTTGATTCCACTGCATGAGGTTTCTTATAGACGTTATTAAAGAAAAAAAGAAATTAATTTTTAAACTGCATATTTCGTTCAACAAATTTTTCCACGTTTTCAGTTTGTACAGCTTTCTCAACCTGCTCGGGATCTTTAATGTTTTCTAAAGTTCTTGAAATTGATCTTGCATCTGTTCCAAATTTATCAACAACTCCCATAGCATCCTCTAATTTTTTTCTAAGAACTATAATGTTGTCAAAATGTTTAGAAAATCTTGTGCTGATTGTTTTTAAATGATTATAAATTTCTGTTGCTCCTTTTTGTACTTTCAATGATTGAAAGCCCATATGTAAAGACTGTAAGTAAGCAGAAAGAGTATTAGGCCCACATATTACAACTTTATATTTTTTCATTAACTCTTGAGTTAATAATTCTTTTGTACTTGGATCTTGGTATTCTGTTAACTCTTTGTATAAGCTTTCTGTAGGAGCATACACAATTGCAAAATCAGTAGTTTTTGGCGGAACAATATATTTTTCATTAATGCTTTTAGCTTTTGCTTTAAAAGCTGAGGCTAATTTTGCTCTTGCATCTGCAACAGCCCTTTTGTCTTCCGCGTCATGACCATCGGTAATTGCTTTAAATTTTTCTACTGGAAAATGACTATCAACTGGAACTAAAACATCTCCTTGAAGCTTGATAGCAAACTCAACATTTTCACTTGTATCCTCTTTCATTTTTACATTCGTCATGAATTGAGAGGCTGGGAGTAAATCTTTGATAAGTGCATCTAGGCTAAATTCTGCAAGAGTTCCATATTTTTTAACTCCAGCTAAAATTTTAGTTATCCCCTCTTGGCTTTGATTTAATAATTGAACTTGTTGATTAAAATTACCAACCTTTTCCTCTACCTTGGTTAAAGTTTCAGTCATATCTTTAGTAACCCCTGTTGATAGGTTGTTAAATGAAGTCGACATTGCACCAAGTGAGCTATTGATTGTAGTATTTAAAGTATCTTTTAAACTTGAAATTTCAGATTTCAAATTTGCAATTTCTTCAGCATCTTTATTTTCATTTTCATCTTTTGGATTAGATTTTAAATTTAAATAAAGAATAGCCAAAACACCCCCTAGCAACAAAACCAGTAAAATAATTAATATACTATCCATGATTCTAATTTTTTTATTTTATAGTAAATATTTGATTAATGTATTTAAATATTTAAAATTAATTTATGGAACTAATTTTGGTATTAAAAATATTCTTCATTATTTGTGTTATTATTGCGATTTATGCAGTTATTAGAAATCTTGAAATTATCAAAATAATACTAATTTATTGGAAAGACTTAATTTTTAGAAAGTAATTTTACTATTTTTTTAAGACCCATTTTATTATTGGATGACTTAGAAATCATCATACAAGCCTCCGATCTTAATATTTCTCCATCCTTTAAAATACGTAGATTATTGGCTTTTAAAGTTTCTCCAGTAGAAGTGATATCGGTAATTATTTCCGAGGAGCCTGTAAAAGGATAAGCTTCAGTTGCACCCAAACTATCAATTAATTTGAATTGAGTAACACCTTTTGAAAACAAAAATTCCCTTGTTAAGTTTGGATATTTTGTTGCTACTCTTAATCTTTTCTTTTTCTTATCTTTAAATTCAAATGCAATTTCTTCTAAATCTGCAACTGTTTGTACATCTATCCATGGATCAGGAATTGCAACTATTAATGTGGCCTTACCAAAATCATATCTTTTTAAAACATTAATTTTTTTTTGAGTATTTATTTCGCTTTCTCTTAATAAATCAAAACCAGAAAAACCTATATCCAAAGATCCATCTCCAAGTCTTTCGATAATCTCTCTTGCGTGAAGATATAAAATTTTAGTATTTTTATATTGTTTTATTGATCCTAATAGGTCTCTCTCTCCTCTTTCAGAAATGAGGTTTAATTTATTTTTTTTAAAAATATTTAAAACATCTTTTCTAAGTCTGCCTTTGCTTGGAATACCAATTTTAATTTCTTTTTTCATAATTAAGCTCAAATAATTTATCCTTATAAAGATTATTTATTTTTTCTAAGATTTTTGTATTTAGCAATTTTCTATAATCATTATCTTGTCCTAAATTAAAAAAACTTATTGTTCCTGATTTATCTTTCTTAATCATTGCTTCTTTAAAACCCTCTTTTTTTTCTAAATTTTTCAATTTATCAAAATCACAAGAATTAATACTTCTTTTTGCTTTCTCTCTATCAAACGAAATATGAGTTTTTGAAATATCTTTAATAAAGTTAATTACTTTTTGAAAAGTTTGAAAAGTTGCAGAATGTAAATCCTCATACCTAACTACAAGAACAGGGAAAAGCTTGCAACTTGTCCAGCTTTCAACATGTTTCGACCATGAAAATAAAGGTGAAAAAGCAAGAAACCTTGTGCCAATCTTTTGGTATAAGTATCTTCTTTCATTATTCATAAATTCTAAAGCTTCATTAATATTAATTTGATAATGATTAGCTATAGATGTAATTATATTTCTTGGATCTCTAACTATATATATTCCTCCAAGAGAGTTTTTTGCATCAGTAAATGAATTTCCATTTATATTACAAATTGCATTATGAGTTTTTAAAAATTTAATCTTTTGATCATTGTTTATTTCCATTTGTTTACTAATCCAATTTTTGGATGTGCTTTCTAGTGTAGGGTAATCATCAGGATCATTTATAAAGTCCTCTACTTTTGGAAATTGTTTAATTTTCTCTAGCAATTTAAAATCAAATTCTCCATTTTTTGAGTAGTAATAACTTGCTAATAATGATCTCAACCAGGTATTTCCACTTTTGGGATATGATGCAATCCAGATGATCATTTATAAATTTAAAGCAGCTCCTACTGCTGGAGTTTGTTTTTTTGATCCCAAATCTGAGATTAATAAGTCGTACCTACCTCCATTAACTATATTAATTATTTTATTTTTTGATTTGATATCAATTTTAAAAACCATTCCTGTATAATATTCCAATTGTCTTCCAAAAGATGCAGAAAATATCACATTAAGTTTTGAAACTTTATTTTTTGAAATTGGAAAATATTTTTGATCTACAGCTAAGTTTATACTGTTTTTTTTAAAAAATTTATTTAACTCAATTGCTGCTTTATTTATTGGACATTTTATTTTTAAGAATTCTTTAATTATTTTTGAAACATTTTTCCCTTTGCTGGCTTTTCTAGGATCTTTTATTTTCTGATCAAATCTTTTTAAGATTTCATTAATCGTTCTTCCTGCCACAATATTTGATAAATCTTCTTTAAGCATTTTTACGTAACGCTTTTTATCTATTTCTACAATTGTTGGATCAACATCTGAATTAGTTTCTAATCTTTTTAATAAATCATTAAAATATTCTTCTCTCCAAAAGTGTCTGGATAACCTTAACTTCCATCTCTTTGGAATATCTAATTTTGAAATTAACAAATTAAATATTTCAACATTTCCAATAGTGAGTGTTCCATAAGAATATTTTATATTTTGAAGTGATTTAAGAGATGTATTTACGATTTCTTTATCGTCATTTTTTTCATCCTTTGATCCTAAAATTTCAAATCCAATTTGATTTCTAATGATTGAATCTTTTTTATTTTGTGATTTTCGATAAGCTTGACCGCTATAAAAAATTTTTTCTTTACCCTTTAAATTATTTTCTAAATATCTTAAACAAGATGCAATCGTTAAATCTGGTCTTAAGCATAACTCGCTTCCATTCTGATCCGTAAAAGAAAAGATGAATTTTCTAAAGTTTTCTCCTGATCTTTGAACAATGTGATTAGCCTCAATTACTGAGGGTAAATCAATATATTTAAAACCCTTAGATTTCACTGATCTAAGGATATTTTCAGATAAGTTTTTTGACTTCATCAATTAAATTTTCTTTTGGAAATGTTTTATTGTTTTCACCCTTAACACCTTTGAGGCTTTTTATCGTGACTGTATTTTCATTAAATTCATTTTCACCACATATAATTGCAACATCTAACTCACGTTTATTTGCTAAGGTTAGTTGCTTACCTAAATTTTTCTTTGTATCTAAAAAAATTTCAGCATTGATATTATTATTTCTTAATAGATCTAAAATTTCATAGTAATTTTTAAGATATTTTTCATCCATTACACAAACTAGAACTGGTTTTTGACTATCTACTTTTATTTGATCTAATTGCATCAAAGCAAATAACAATCGATCCACTCCAAAACTAACTCCAGTACCTGGAATATCTACACCTTTAAATCTCGAAATTAATTTTGCATATGTTCCTCCAGAACAAATACTACCTATGTCGACCTCTTTACCTTTGTTATTTGTAACTTTAAAATTTAGGTTTGTCTCAACAATAAAATCTGAATAATAAGACAATCCCCTAACAATTGTAAAATTTGTTTTGACCTGATTTGAATTTGAACTGTAACCCAATACTTCAAATACTTGTTCTAATTCCTTTATACCTTCTTGAGATAATGGATTTTTTAATGTTTCTTTTAATTCTTTTAAATCTTTAATTTTTAGAAAATTAAGTATTTTGGATGCTTGTTCATCGTTTAAATCTGCACCCTTAGTGATTGCACCACTTATATCTTTTCTCTCTTTTTTAAGCAGATCTTCAACACCTTTTAAACCAAAACCTGGTTTATCTAACTTATCAATTGCTCTAATTACTTTTAGCTGTTTTTCTTCTGATATTTTTAAATCATCAATTAATCCTTGAACTATTTTTCTATTACTAATGTTTATTGTAAATTGATCTTTTTCTAGACCACAATCTAGCAAAGTTCTTGATATTAAATTACAAAGCTCCGCATTTGCTTGGGCAGGATTAACATTTCCCACGATATCAAAATCTGCTTGCATGAATTCTCTGTACCTTCCGTTACCAGCTTTCTCATTTCTAAAGACATTTTGAATAGCATACCTTTTAAAGATTGATGGAAGCTCTTGATTATTTTGAGCAACAAATCTAGCTAGTGGGCTTGAAAGATCATACCTAAGAGTAATGCTTTTTTCTCTATCCTCAAATGAGAATACATCAGACATAGGATTAGCATCATCTTCTGACAAAAAAGATCCTATATTTTCACTTATCTCAAACGAAGGGGTTTCCAGAGCCTCTGCTCCAAATTTAATAAAATTATTCTCAATAGCTTTTAAAAGCTTTTTTTTGAGAAGAAGTTTTTTACCCCAACGATCTTCAAATCCTGAAGGTAATTCAGGAATTAATTTTTTTTCTTCATTCATTTTTTGGTACCCGGGCTGAGAGTCGAACTCAAACTTAAAGTTCCACAAACTTCCGTGCTAACCATTACACCACCCGGGCCTATTCTCTTTGTTTTTATCTTATTTTATGTGGATTTAAAATTATAATATAAATAAATAGCCTACTGGCTATGGAAACAGTTTCTGTGAGTACTTCTAAAAGACTTTCTGTATGTAATATTTATATTCATGAACGATGTTTTAGACAAAAAAAATTAATATTCAAGGCCTAAATAGAAAAAGGACGTTTATCTATTTGATAGATAAAACGCCCTTTTAAATAATTTCTAAATTAGTCTATCTTTTTTAAATTAACTGCAGAAGGACCTTTGGGACCATCTTCTAATGTGAATTCAAGTTTATCACCTTCATTGAGATATCTCATACCAGCAGCTTTTACTGCTGAAGCGTGAACAAAGGCATCTTTTTCTTTATCATCTCTTTCAATGAAGCCATATCCCTTTTTACCATTATACCATTTAATTTTTCCTTGTAGTGTACTCATCTTATTTCTTAGTCCTTTTGTTATTTATTATCTGTTTAAGGTAATTTCTTTTAAGATTATTTCAAGATGAAACTTTGTGGTGGTGGCTGAGGAAGGATTCGCACCTCCGACACAAGCCTTTTCAGGGCTCTGCTCTACTCCTGAGCTACTCAGCCTTATTTATCCCCTAAATATAATTCTTCCTTTAGTAAGATCGTAAGGTGTCATTTCAACTGTCACATTATCACCTTGGAGAACTCTAATTCTGTTTTTTCTTAACTTACCAGCTGTATGGGCAGTAACGGTATGTCCATTTTCTAATTTTACTCTAAACATAGCGTTAGGAAGTAGGTCTATAACTGTACCTTTAAATTCCAGTAAGTCTTGTTTTGACAAATTTATTTTCTCCTTATTCGTTTTACTACAGATTGAGCATGTCCAACCAACCCTTCGTAATTTGCAAGTGTTATAACTGATGGTCCAAGACTTTCAATACCCTTTTTCGATAAGTTTATGTATGAAATCCTTTTATAAAATTCATTTACACTTATACCGCTTGAGTATTTTGCAGAACCATTAGTTGGCAACACATGGTTTGATCCAACATTATAATCAGTCATTGCCATCACTGCATATTTTCCTAAGCATATTGATCCTGAATTTTTTATTTTTGGAACTAACGATTTATAATTTTTAATATTTAATTCTAAATGTTCTGGTGCAATTTTATTTACAACACTAATTATTTTAGCGTCTGAAGAGATATACATAAGAATTCCATTATTAATCAAACTTTTTCTTGCAACAGAAGCTCTTGGAATTTCATTTAATTGTTTAGTAATTTCAATTTTTACTTTATCTAGCAAATTTTTATCTTTTGAAATCAAAATACATTGTGCAAGAATATCATGTTCAGCTTGTCCAATTAAATCACTTGCAACCCACTCAGGATTTGAGAATTTGTCACAAACAACAGTCACTTCTGAAGGACCTGCAGTCATACCTTCAATTCCGACAACACCAAAAACTTCTTTTTTTGCTGCCGCAACATATGCGTTTCCTGGACCAACTATTTTGTGAACTTTTTTAATTTTTTTAGTACCATAAGATACTGCAGCAATAGCAGAAGGCCCCCCGATAGAATAAATTTCTTTTATTTTGCATTTTTTTGCAGCGTATAATACAGCTGGATTTTGTTTTCCTTTATGGCCTGGATTAATCATAACTATTCTCTTAACACCTGCTACAATTGCTGGGATAGCATTCATCAACACACTCGATGGGTATGAAGCAGTAGATCCAGGAACATAAATTGCAACAGACTCTAAAGGCACATATTTATATTCAAGTTTATTTTTAAATTTATCTGTATAATTAATATTTTTAAATTTTTGAAGTGAATGAAATTTATAAATTCTATTATAAGCAGTATCGATTGCCTTCTTTACTTTTTTATCAAGTGAATTTATAGATTTTTTTATTTGTTTTGAGCTTGGAATAACTATGTTGTTTTGATTAAATCTTTTCTCATACTTTAATAATGCTTTATCTCCATTTTTTTTAACATCTTTAATTATATTTGTTACAGTAACAGAGTCTGATTGAATTTTTTTTTTTCTCTGTAAAAGCAAATACTCTAATAATTTATCAAAATTTTTACTTTTACTATTTAGTATCTTCATAACTATTTAATTTCACTTTGATCCTCTAATCTTACTTCGATAGTTTCTGTAGTTAAAGCAATATGAGCATTGTTATTAAAAATAAGATTTATTTCATAAACATCGTTATTTTTCAAATAATCTATACCTATAAGTTCTAAAACTGTTTCTTGATTTGATTGATCAATGTTCTTTGATCTTACTTTATCAACAAAATCAAACCTACAAATGCTATTGATTTTTTTATCTTCCTGATCACTTTCAACCTTGGTTCTTTCAATTGATAATAAAAAAACCTTATTGGATGCGAGATATTTTATATTGGCAATTTTAACCTTAGCTCCTGAACTACAAGCTGAAATCATCTGTAGCCCTTCTTGATCACCTGCTATTATTTTTGCTAAATATTTATTCACTATTTTAACCTTTTAATTTTAACACCTATTTTTTTTAATTTATTTTCTATTTTTTCATAACCTCTATCTAAGTGATAAATTCTGTTAATATACGTTCTACCATTAGAAACTATAGCTGCTAAAACTAAAGCAACAGAAGCTCTTAAATCACTAGACATTAATTCGGCACCAATGAATTTAGTATTTCCTTCTATTGTGGCAGTATTATTTTTAATATTTATTTTTGCTCCTAGCCTTTGCAATTCTGCAACATGCATAAATCTATTTTCAAAAATACTTTCGGTTATTGAGCTTTTGCCAACTGCTTTGCACATTAAAACCATCAATTGTGCTTGAAGGTCTGTAGGAATGCCCGGAAACTCTCTAGTTTTAATGCTTTTTATTGATTTAATTTTTTCAGGTCCTTTAATTAAGATTTTATTTTCACTAGTTTCAATTTTAGCACCAACTTTTTTTAGTAATTTTATTTCTGTACCAATAATTTTAGGATTCAAATTATTTATTTGTAAATTACCTTTTGCAAGTGTTGCGGCTACACAAAATGTGCCTGCTTCTATTCTATCAGCCATTACAGAATATTCGGTTTCATTTAAAGAATTTACACCTATGATTTTACAAACTCTTCCTGTCCATTTTATTTTTGCTCCAGATTTATTTAAAAAATTTGTAAGATCTTTAATCTCAGGTTCTATTGCACAATTTTTTAAAACTGTTTTTCCTTTTGCTAAACAAGCTGCTATTATGGAATTTTCAGTTGCCCCAACACTTATCTTTGGAAAATTTATAGTTGTTCCGCTAAGTTTTCCTTTTGATTTTGCTAAAATATATCCATCTTTTAGCTCATATTTCATACCAAGTTTTTTTAATGCTGTTAGATGATAATTAACTGGTCTAGCACCAATTAAACATCCGCCAGGTAAAGAGGTTTTTGATTTATAGTATTTTGAAATAAGTGGACCTAAAACTAAAATAGAACCACGCATTGTTTTAACTAAAGAATAACTGGCAAAAGTTTTCATATTTTTTTTATTTAAAATTTTTGCTGTTTTTTTATCTTTTGATAAAACTATTTTAGAGCCAAGAGACTTTAATAAATTTAACATTGTATTAATATCTCTAACTCTTGGTAAATTTTTGATAACTACAGGTTTGTCAAATAAAAGTGTAGCAGCTAATATTGGTAGGGATGCATTCTTCGAACCTGAAATTGAGACATTACCCTTGATTTTACAGGGGCCATTAATCAGAAATTTATCCATAAATTACTTTTTAATCTTAGCAACTTGAATTGTGGTTTGACCCTGATATTTACCGTTCTTTGATTTATAAGTTGTTTCTGGCTGAGTATCTGATTTAAAAAATAAAAATTGTGCTATTCCCTCATTTGAATAAATTTTTGCAGGATTAGGTGTTGTATTACTTAGCTCAATTACAATGTTGCCCTCAAATTCATTTTCAATTGGAGTAACATTACAAATAATTCCTGTCCTTGCGTAAGTACTTTTTCCAACACAAATACACAAAACGTCTTTTGGTATTCTAAAATATTCAACTGTTTTAGCTAAAACGAAAGAATTTGGTGGGATAATACAGTGTGGTCCTTTTCGTTCTATAAAATTATCATCAGAAAAATTCTTTGGATCAACTAAAGAACTGTTAACATTAGTAAAAATTCTATATTCATCGGAGATTCTTACATCATATCCCATGCTACTTAATCCATAAGAAATTTTTCCTTCAGAAACTTGATGATCCAAAAATGGCTCTATCATTTTGTGCTCTTTGCACATTTTTTTAATCCAAGAATCAGGTTGAATTGACATTATTTATTTTTCTTTTTATTTTTTTTTTGGAAAATTTTTCTTTTCTTCAAATTTTTTCTAAGCGCCAAGCTTAAACGCTCATTTTTTTTTTTTAAACTCATTCTTTATTTGGGTTGGTCAGGAAATCTAAAGAAATTGGTTTGTTAGGATCCAATGCGGACCTTTTTTCCTCTTCTTTTTTTGGGCCTTCTTTAGCTAACCGTTTGGCTTTTTTTTCAGCAAGCTTTCTCTCTCTTTTAGCTTGCTTTTCCATAAGCTTATTACCTTTGGTTGACTTGTAATCGTAATGAATTCCCATAACATTTTCCTAAAATAGATATAAATCATATTCACCAAAAAATTAAGGCAATAATTTGAAAAAAATGCTTTATTATCAATAAAATACAATTTGTCTCTAAGCTCCTGTAGTTAAATGGTATAACAAGTCATTGGTAATGACTAGTTCCCTGGTCAGTACAGGGTGGGAGCACCACTAATTCTTAAAAAAAATTTTTCTTAAAACGATTGTTGTCAAAATTAAAGCAAAAAATGCAAGTAGTGGGATATATATCTCTCTTGAAAAAATAATATCTGTAATACCAGGAACCTTTACATTTGATTCTATAATTTTTTCTAGCCCACTCCCTATTGATGAAATTAAAAAAACTCCTGGTGTGACTCCTAAAAGTGTTGAAAAAAAATAATTTTTTAATTTTACATCAAAAAGTATTGGTAAAATACTTTGGATTTGCCAAGGAATTCCTCCAACTAAACGAAAAATAAACAAATAAATAAATTCTGATTTTTTAAATTTAAATTCAAGGTTTTTATATTTGTTTAAAAACTTTTCTCTTATAAAATTTTTTAAAAAATAATTTCCAAAAATATAAAGAAATGTTGCGCCAACAGTTAATCCAACAACTACGACAATGGTACCTAACCATTTTCCAAAAATAAAACCACCTAATAAAACTACTGGAGATCCAAAACCTAAAAAAGGGAAAACCCATAATATTGTTAATATCAAGAAAGAGATTATGACCAAAAATAAATTGGATTTTTTAAACTCTATTAAATAAGTTCTATTGTCTCTTAGAAAATCATAGGATGTAATTTCTGAAAGAGTAAATTTTGAAAAAAAAAAATATAAAAATAGGCATAAAATTAGTAAATAAGATAAGCCAACAAATAATTTAATTTTTTTTGTATTTTCCATGATTCTTCTTATTTTAATGCTTAATCTTCTATTTGCTATTTTAATTATTACTAATATAAAGGTGCAAAATTATAAAAAACTATATCAAATCTAATTATGAAAAGAACTTATCAACCCTCAAACAAAAAAAGAGCTCGAAAACATGGCTTTCGTTCAAAAATGAAAACCAAAGGTGGTAAAAAGCTTTTGGCCAGAAGAAGAGCAAGAGGAAGAAAATCACTAACTGTTTCTGTATAGAATAATGAAAAGCAAAATACTTGCTCTTTCAAAAAACGAAGAATTTAAAAATTTACTTAAACAAAAAAAGATTACCAATAAATACGTAATTATTTTTTATGGAAAGTTATTAAACAAAGATAAAAAAAGACTAAATATCAGTTTTGTCACTAAAAGAAAAACTGGTAATGCAATAAAGAGAAATAAAATTAAAAGAAGATTAAGAAATATCATGAATGAAGCTGTTAAAAAAATAGAGATAAACTTTGATTATTCATTTCTTGTTATAGCTAAGTCTTCTATGCTAAATAATGAATACAAAATTATAAAAGAAACTCTTTTTCAAGATTTTGCAAAAATAAAATAATGAATATATTTACTATAATTTTAATTAAATTTATCAAAGCCTATAAATATTTAATAAGTCCATTATTGGGTCATTCTTGTAGATATTTACCAACATGTTCTGAATACAGCATAGATGCTTTAAAAGAATACGGTTTTTTTAAAGGTTTATTAATTAGTATAAAAAGAATTTTATCCTGCCATCCAATAAAATTTTTAGGGGGTGGTGAAGGGTTTGATCCGGTTAAAAAAGAAATGAAGGATAATAAATAATGGAAACTAGAAATATAATTGCTGCCATAAGTTTATCAGCTGCTGTAATTATATTATACTCGCTATTTTTTGCACCGCCTCCTGTAACGAAAGAAAATTTAACCGAAAAAACTAAGACTGAACAGAATTCAGATGCACCTAGTCTTGATCAAAAAGAAAATGTAACCGAAATTTCACGAGAAGAAGCGTTACAACAAAGTGAAAGAATTCAATTTGAAAACCAAAGTATTGTTGGATCTATTTCATTAAAAGGAGCCGCAATAGACGATCTAACTTTTAAAGAATATAATGTTAGTTTGGAAAGCGATGAAAAAGTAAAATTTCTTGCACCACGAAGCTCTAAAGAAGGCTATATAATAGAAAGTGGTTTTATAACTACTGATAAAAATATCGATATTCCAAATGCAGATTCAATTTGGTCAGTTTCTGGAAATAAAAAATTAACTGATCAATCTCCTATAAAGCTAAGTTGGACTAATGATCAAGGCATCACTTTTGAAAAAGAAATTGCATTAGATGATAAGTTTTTATTCACGATAAAACAAAGAGTTATAAATTCTTCTGATAAAAACTATGACTTCTATTCTTATGGACAAATTATAAGAAATCAAATCCCAGAAGGTTTAACCGATTTTTACATTCTTCATGAAGGCCCTATCGCTACATTAGACGAAGAATTAATTGAGGAAGATTATGACGATATTGAAGAGAAAAAATTCTCAAGAACTGCCCAAAAAGGATGGTTAGGTCTAGGAGATAAATATTACATATCAACTCTAATTCCACCAAGAGAAAAAGAATTTAAAACTACGATGGATTACAAAAACAAGTACAGAATAAACTTTGTTACAACAGAACCATTAGAGTTAACTGGAAACTCTTCTATAGAAGAAAACTTGCAGGTAATAGTAGCTGCAAAAAGAGTTGATGTAATTGATGGGTACGCAGAATCATTAAAAATTGATAAATTTGATCTTACGATTGATTGGGGATTCTTATACTTTTTAACACGTCCTTTGTTTACTGCTTTAGAATATTTCTTTAAAATATTTGGTAATTATGGATTAGCAATTATTGCTGTTACCGTTTGTATTCGTGTAGCATTTTTTCCACTTGCTAATTTTTCATTTAGAAGCATGGCTAAAATGAAAGCTCTTCAGCCTGAGATGGCAAGACTTAAGGAAGTACACAAAGATGACAAGATGAAATTGCAACAAGCAATGATGGCTCTTTACAAGAAGGAAAAAGTAAATCCCATGTCTGGATGTTTGCCAATTCTAATTCAAATACCTGTATTTTTTGCTTTGTATAAAGTTTTATTTGTAACGATAGAAATGCGTCATATGCCTTTTTATGGATGGATCCAAGATTTAAGTGCTAAGGATCCTACTTCAATATTTAATTTATTTGGATTATTTCCTTATGACGTACCTTCTTTCCTTGTAATTGGAGCATGGCCGGTTGCTATGGGGGTATCAATGTGGGTGCAACAAAAGTTAAATCCCGCACCAACAGATCCAATGCAAGCAAAAATATTTATGTTCTTCCCTTTATTTTTAACAGTAATTCTTGCACCATTCCCAAGTGGGCTAGTAATTTATTGGACGGTTAATAACATTTTAACAATGGCTCAGCAGGTTGTAATAATGAAACGTACAACGGTGAAAACCGTAACCTAATTAAAAAATAATAAATGGACCTTGAAAATATATTACCTAAAGATGGGCCACCAATTAATGAAGTAACTAAATATATTGAAAAATATAAAAATGATTTAATAGTAATTAAATACGGTGGAAATGTTTTAATTGATAGAAATGTATTTAATAATTTTATAACTGATCTTAGTGTTTTAAATAAATTAGGCCTTGCAACTGTGGTAATTCATGGTGGTGGACCTAGAATTAAAAGAGAGCTAGAAAAATCAAATATTCAATCAAAATTTATAAGAGGACTAAGAGTAACTGACAAAAATATAATTGATATTGTTGAATCTGTTTTGATTGATTTTAATAATGACATTGTTGATTCTTTAAAAGACAAAGGCACAGAGGCAATATCTATTCACACAAAAAATAATAATGTTATAAAAACTATACCAGAAGCAGAAGAGCTAGGATTTGTAGGAATACCAAATGAGATTAATAATGAACAAATATTAAATATAATTAATCAAAATAAAATTCCTATAATTTCTCCATTAGGATTAGGTAAAGAAAACCAAACATTTAATATTAATGGAGATACAGCTGCAATGGCAATAGCAAAATCTTTAAAATCAAGAAGACTTTTATTGATGACGAATGTGGATGGTGTTCTAGATAAAAATAAGAAATTAATAGAGGAAATTTATTCGTCTGAGGTTCTTAAAATGATTAAAGATGAAACTATTACAGAAGGTATGATACCTAAAATAAACGCTTGCTTAGACGCCGTAGATAATGGTGTAACAGCAGTTGGCATAATCAATGGAACAAAGCCACATTCGTGTTTATGGGAAATATTCTCTGACAAGGGCTCTGGGACCCTAATAAGACAATGAAAGAATTAAAGAATATCAAAAATATATTATTTGATTGTGATGGGGTACTCTATAGTGATCTTGAAGGAGTATTTGGTCAAGTAAGTAAAAAAATGACTCAATATATTTCAAATAAATTAAATGTAGATTTAAAAGAGGCAAAAGAATTACAAACAAATTATTTTCATAAATATAACACTAGTCTTAATGGTTTAATGATACATCACGATATACCTCCAAGAGAATTTTTAGACTACGTGCATGATATTAATTTAGATTTTTTAGAAAAAGATACTGCTTTAAGAAATGAGCTTGAAAATATTAATCTAAACAAATTTGTGTTTACAAATGGTAGTAAAGAACATGTTAAAAATATTACTACTCACTTAGGAATTGATGATCAATTTGACGGTGTATTTGACATTGTTGATGCTGAGTACAGTCCAAAACCTGAGGCAAAAGCATTTGATCTGATGGTCAAAAAATTTCAAATTGATCCAACTGAGACACTTTACATTGAAGATATCGCAAAAAACTTATCTATTGGAAAAGAAAGAGGAGCAAAAACAGTTTGGTTAATCAATGACGAATACTGGGGCAAAAAAGAGTCTGAACAAGAATACATTGATTACAAAATAGAAAATCTTTCTTTATTTTTAAAAGAAATAAGGTTATTAAAAAACTCATAAAATTATGAGTATAGAAAAAATTATAAATGAAGCTTGGGAAAATAAGGACCAAGTAGGCCAAAATTCAGATAAATCTTTAAAGGATGCTGTTAATCAAATTATTGAAGATTTAGATAATGGAAAAGCGAGAGTAGCTGAAAAGATCAATGGTGAATGGGTTACTCATCAACATCTAAAAAAAGCTATCATGTTAAGTTTTAGAATGTATCCAATGGAAAATTTAAATGGTCCATACAGTAGTTGGTATGACAAAGCTCACTTACTTAAAGGAAAAACAGCAGGATGGACAAAAGAAGATCATGAAAAAGCTGGTTTTAGAATGGTGCCTAATTCACCAGTAAGAAAAGGATCATTTGTTGGAAAAAATGCAGTTTTGATGCCGTGTTATGTAAATATCGGAGCATATATTGATCAAGGGACGATGATGGACACGTTTAGTCGTGCTGGAAGCTGTTGTCAGATTGGAAAAAATTGTCATATCTCAGCTGGTACTGGAGTTGGAGGTGTATTAGAACCTGCTCAAGCATTACCAACAATTATTGAAGATAATGTTTTCTTAGGAGCAATGTCTGAAGTAGTAGAAGGCGTAATAGTTGGGGAAGGCTCTGTTCTTAGTATGGGAATGTATATTGGACAATCAACAAAAATTGTTAATAGAAAAACTGGTGAAATAACTTATGGAAAAATTCCACCTTATTCAGTGGTAGTTCCAGGATCCTTACCAGATAAAAACAATCCACAAGCGCCATCTTTGTATTGTGCAGTAATAATTAAACAAGTTGATGAAAAAACGAGATCTAAAACATCAGTTAACGAACTTCTAAGAGATTAAAATGCCAACAATAAATGAATTACAATTAGCTAAAGAGCTAATTAGGTTTCCATCTGTTACAAAAACTGATGCTGGTGTTGTTAAATTTTTAGAAAAAAAATTAAAAAAAATCGGCTTTAAAACTAAAATTCTCGAGTTTAAAGATAAAAATAGTTATCCTGTAAAAAATCTTTACGCAAGACTTGGTACCGCAAGTCCAAATTTTTGTTATGCAGGTCATTTAGATGTAGTACCACCCGGTAATTTGAATGATTGGACTGTTAATCCATTCAAACCTGCTGTTAAGAAAGGATACCTAATTGGCAGAGGTGCAAATGATATGAAAAGCTCAATAGCTGCATTTGTTACTGCGGTAAGTAATTTTTCTAAAATAAATAAAAAATTTGATGGGTCTATTAGCCTTCTAATTACTGGGGACGAAGAAGGAATTGCAATTAATGGAACAAAAAAAGTTGTTGAGTATTTGAGAAAAAGAAAAGAAAAAATAGATTTTTGCTTAGTAGGAGAACCTACAAATCCAAATAAATTAGGAGAAATGATAAAAATTGGTCGTAGAGGTAGTATGACTGGAAAATTGTCTGTCATTGGTATTCAAGGTCATGTCGCTTACCCAAATAGAGCTAACAATCCATCAACAGCTTTAGTCCAAATACTAAAAGAGTTAAAAGAAATTAAATTTGATAAAGGAACAAAAGATTTTCAACCTACAAATTTAGAAATAACAAAAATTAACATTGATAATTCAGCTGATAATGTAATTCCAGGATTAGCTGGTGCTTCTTTTAATATTAGATTTAATAACAAACATACATCTTACAAATTGAAGAATAAAATTAATAAAATAATAAAACAAATTTGTAATAAAAATAAATCAAAATATAAAATTGAATATAGTGTTTCTGGTGAGGCTTTTTTAACTAAACCTAACAAAACTACATTTATGATACAAAATACAATTAAGAGAATTACTAAAATTAAACCTAAATTATCTACAACTGGTGGTACATCGGATGCTAGATTCATAAGAAAAATAGCTCCATGTTTAGAATTTGGATTAGTGGGAAAAACTATGCATAAGATAGGAGAGTGTGTTTCATTATCTGATTTAAAAAGATTAACTTTAATTTATACTAAAATCTTAGATAATTACTTTAAGTGAAAACTGGCTTAATTACATCAGATACATCTCAAAATCATGATACAGGTCCTGGGCATCCAGAACAAATAGCAAGAGTATCAGTCATAGTAGAAAATTTTAAAAAACTTAATAATAAAAATCTTATATGGAAAAAACCATCTAAAGTTTCAGATGATATTCTATTAACCACACATGAAAATAATTATTTAAATTTAGTAAAAAGTTCTTTTCCAAAAAAAGGTTTTTCTTCACTTGATGGTGATACAATCATTTCACCTGGAAGCAAAGATGCTACTTTCGATGCAGTTGGATCAATAATTGCTGCAATTGATGGAGTAGAAAAAAAAGAATTTAGAAATGCGTTTTGTTGTGTTCGACCTCCTGGACATCATAGTTCGCAAAATAAAGCGGCTGGTTTTTGCATTTTAAATTCAGTGAGTATTGGTGCAAATTATTTGTTGAAAAAATATAAATATAAAAAAGTTGCAATAATAGATTTTGATGTACATCACGGCAATGGAACACAGGATATTTTTTATGAAAATGAAAATGTACTTTTTATATCAACTCACCAATATCCCTACTACCCAGGAACTGGTTCTGAACAAGAAAGAGGTAAATTTAACAATATCTTTAATATACCTTTGCCAGCTGGCATAAGTTCAGAAGAATATTTAAACGTATTTGACCGTGTATTAAAAAAATTAGAAGAGTTTAGACCAGAGTTTATATTGATTAGTGCTGGTTTTGATGCACATGAAGATGACCCTCTCGCTCAATTTAATTTAAAAACAGAGGATTATTTTACTATTACGAAAAGAGTATTAGAGACTTCTAAAAAGTTTTGTAATGGAAAAGTTGTTTCAATTTTAGAGGGCGGTTATGACCTAAACGCACTTAGAGACAGTACGAAAAGACACGTTGATGCTCTTTTAGAATTTAATTGATAAATCTTAATAAAACTCTAAATAAAAATCTTCATGAAATTATATAAAATAAAAAAGTCTGGAATTGATAATAAAGGTAGAGGACTTTATGCAACTCGTGACATTAAAGAGGGAACCAAAATAATTGACTATGTCGGAAAACTTATAACAAAAAAACAAACACAAGATTCTGATAAATACGATAATAGTAAACCAATATATTTATTCACAATAAATAAAAGATACGATCTAGATGGAGATTTTCCATGGAATACCGCAGGTTTAATAAACCATTCTTGTGATAATAATTGTGATTATGATGGAAAGGGATTGAAAATTTGGGTCAAAGCAATCAAAGATATTAAAAAAGGTGAGGAGTTTACCTGTGATTATGGATTTGGTTATGATGAAAACTACAAACAATTTCCTTGTAAATGTAAATCAAAAAACTGTTGTGGATATATTGTAAGAGCTGAGTCTAGATGGCGAATAAATAAAAAGTTTGCTATGAGCAATAAAAATAAATTAATAAAGAACTCTAAATAAAAATAAACCACTTGGTGGTGCTGGAGGAGCACACAGCGCTCTTTTTTTTGATTTAAATCTCTTTTCAAAAGTTTTCAAATCCCATTTAGTTTCTCCCAAGTATTTTAAACAACCAACCATAGATCTAACCTGATGTTGTAAAAATGATTGCGAACTAAATTGAAATTCAATTTTATTTTTTGATGATTTAATTTTAATTGATTTAATAGTTTTAATTGGACTTTTAGCGTGACAGCTTGAAGATCTAAAAGTTGAATAATCATTAGTTCCTAATAACTTTTTTGCACCCTTTTTCATTAATTCTAAATTTAAAGGCCTACGAACATGCCATGCTCTATTTTTTTCAATTATTGGTTGGCTTATTTGATTAAAAATAAAGTATTTATAAATTCTTTGTTTTGCTGAAAATCTAGCATGAAATTTATTGTTTCTTTTTTTTATATTTTTAATTGCAATGTCTTTTAAGTTCAAAAAATGATTTATAGATTTTAAAAATTTAATTGTATCGGTTATTTTATTTTTGCAATCAAAGTGCGCGGATTGCTCAAATGCATGAACCCCTGCATCCGTTCTTCCTTGACCATGTAAAATAATCTTTTCTTTTAATAATTTTGATAATTTTTCTTGAATCAATCCTTGAATTGTTGGACCTTTTTTTTGAATTTGCCATCCTCTAAAATTTGTTCCTACATACTCAATAAGTATTTGGTATCTATTCATTATAAAAATGAGCCCTTTTTAATTTGTGTTCCTAAAACAAATTCTCCAATACTTTGAGGCTTTTTTCCTTGTCTTTGTATTTCTTTAATTTTTATTGATTTTTTATCTCCACATGAAATTTCTAAATGGTCGGATAAAACCTCACCTGGTTTTCCTTGTGCTTGTCCAATTTCTGCTTTCAATATTTTATATCTCTCACCGTTAAACATGAAATAAGCACCTGGAACTGGATAAAGTCCATTTATTTTACCAATTATAATTTTAGCATCTTCTCTCCAATTAATCTGCCCCTCTAATTTTTGAATTTTTGATGCGTATGTAGCTGATGAGTGATCTTGTTCTATAAAGTTTGCTTTATCCTCATATATATCATCTATATTATCTAAAATTTTCTCTGCAGCCAAACTTGATAGCTTTTCATTAATATCTTCAGCATTTAAGTTATTTTCTATATTAATTTTATAAACATTACATACCGGTCCTGTATCTAGTTCCTCCCCTATTTTCATAATACTAATTCCTGTCTCTTTATCTAAATTCATAATTGATCTTTGAATAGGAGCAGCACCTCTCCATTTTGGAAGAATAGATGCATGTATATTAATAAATCCTTTTTTAGTTAAATTTAAATATGACTTTGGTATAATTTGACCATAAGCAACAACTATTGCCAAATCTGCCTGTAAAGATTTAAAATATTCTAACTCATCTAAATTTTCTTTTAATGAATTTGGTGTTCTAAATTCTATATTTAAAGTCTCCGAAATTAATTGAATTGGAGACTTGTTAATTTTTTGACCTCTTTTAGATTTTTGAGGTGGTTGTGTGTAAACACAAGAAATAGGATATCCATTTTGATATAGTGATTTTAAAATTGGAACAGCGAACATGGGGGTGCCCATAAAAACTATTTTTTTAAGCATTGCTTAAGCTTCTACAGAAGTAGATTTTAATTTTGATAATTTTTTAATTATCATTGACCTTTTTAATTTTGAAAGATAATCAATAAATAGGATTCCCTCTAAATGGTCCATCTCGTGCTGAATACATGTTGCCAGAAGACCATCGGCCTTTAACAATTTCTTTTCTCCATCATAATCAAGATATTCTACTTCACACTTACTAGGTCTATCAATTTCTGCAAACTGATTTGGCACAGAAAGACATCCTTCCTCATAAGTTGCTTTTTCTGGATCTTTGTTTTTGATAACTGGATTTACAAAATATCTTGGCTCTTTTTTACTCTCATCTTTACTTATATCCATTACAATAATTCTCTTCGGTACACCAACTTGTATCGCCGCGAGACCAATTCCGTTTGCGTCATACATTGTCTCTAGCATATCATCCATCAATTTTTGCTCTTCTTTACCAACACTTTTGACTGGTTTAGATACTTGCCTAAGTAATTTATTGGGTTCTGTTATTATAGTTCGGATAGCCATAACTTGATTTTATTATAATTTTTATACTTTTAAAGGAAGAACTTTTAGCAATAGTTTGTTTCTAATTAAATCAACATTTAATTGATTTAAAGTATTGATAATAAAATAAACTGTATCTTCATCAATATTTTCAATTTTATCAGGTCCAATTACCTCAATTATTCTCAACAATGCAGCACCAATCTCATTATTATCTATCATTTTTTGAATATCGACAGGCATTTCTGATTGCTTCACCTCATAAAGACCGTCATATTTTTTTGAAATTTTAACTCCATCAGATTTAAGCGCCTCTAGAAAAATTATATCTTTTTTTGATAAAAAATATTTTTTATCTTTTTTAATTTTCTTTAAAAATTTATCTAGATCCTCTTCAATTTTAGATTTTGCATAGTCCCCGTTAAAATAATTTATAAGTTTTGATTGATGTAAAATTTTACTATTATATTTAATCTTTTTATCTGCTATCTCTTTCTTGTTAAAATTACTATTATAAAATGTTGTAAAATTTGATGGAACATCCTCAACATTAATTTCACCTAAAAAATTTTTTAATTCTAAATCAAAGGCATTGCCTATATCATCAGATATAAATAGATCCTTTAAAATTTTTGTGAATTCTAATTTGATTTTAGGATTTTCTGTTAAAAGAATTCTTTGATATAAAAGAGCACGTCCCTCTATTGAAGATAAAGATTTATAGGCCTCTTTTGCGTTTAAAAATTGATTAATATTAAATTGGAATTTTTTATAAAATTCGAATAACTCCTCTTCAGAATAATTTTTATCATTAACAGCTTTTTCTATTGTAGAAATTTTTTCTACATCAGTAATTTCTATATCTTGAATTTTAAAAAGTAAATTTACAGCTGAAAGATATTTCCAAATTATTTTAGGTGTATCTTCTGTTGGTTCATAAGAAAACTCAGGGTTAGTTCTGTGAGCTAAATGAAAATCTAAAATTGTATTTATTGATATTTCTTTATCTGCCTCATCTAGATATCCAAATAAATAATTTATTTTGTTTTCGTAATAACTGTCTTCGAAACCTAACTCTTTTTTTAAATCTAAAATTAGTTGTGCCTCTTCATTTTTTCCATAATTGATTAAACAATATAAATTAAATTTTGATAAATATTCATTTTGAAGAGGTTCTGTATTTTTAGAAAAAATCTCGCATGATTTTTTTACGTTTGATTCTGATAAATAAGTATCTACCAAATATCTTGTCAAATTTGGATGTAAATTTATTACTTGATTTTTAATTAAATATTCTTCTATTAACTCTAAGTTTGCATACTTTATTAACCAATTAGATTTAAAGCTCATAAATTCTTGCTCAGTAATGTTTTGAGTTGGAGAAAAAGCATTGGTTAATAAAGATATGTGCATTATATCAGATGCATCTTCAGAAAGATTAAACTTATTAATATTTTGAAATAAATTTTTTAATTTAGTTCCATCAGAATTTAACCACATATCCATACTCAGGCCATATTCGGAAGGATCGTATAATCCAACAATTTTAATTTCTTTTGATGAAAATTCTTTATCAAGTTTAATTTTATCTGTTTGTTTGTTTGTTTGTAGTTCGTAAACACTATTTTGAGTAGTACCACTAGAATTTTCATTTAAAATATTTGTTTCTGAAATGACCTGATTATCTTTTTTTTCTATGTTCCAAATATCAATGGGTTTCTCTTCTGAAAATACAGGTGTAAAAAAAATAAGATAAACTAATGTAATTGAAAGAATTTTCTTATTTAACAATTTTAAAATTTTCATTTGGAATAATTTTTTCAATTTCTTTTTTAGGTGTAGGAAAATCAATTGTACTTAGAAAAAAAATAACACCTAAAATAACCCCTAATCCAATTATAGATTTAATCACAAGTCCCATGATACTTGCTTTGCCTGAACTTGTATTTTTAATGAATTGCATATACTTTTAGATAATTTCAAATTAAGACATATTTATGTTTTTTCAATAAAGAAACTTATGAAATCAAAAGAAAATCTTGTTTTTTTGGGGATGATGGGTTCTGGTAAGAGTTCTGTTGGATTTTTAGTAGCTAAGAAATTAAGATTAAATTTTGTTGATATCGATAAAGAAATTGAAAAAAATTTAAACATTACAATAAAAAAAATCTTTGAAGTTAAGGGTGAGACTTATTTTAGAAAAATTGAAGAACAAACAACTTTAAAAAAACTTAAATTAAGCTCTACTGTGATTTCACTAGGTGGAGGAGCTTTTACAAATAATAATATTAGGAAAGAAATTTTAAAAAATCATTTATCTTTTTGGCTAAATTGGGATGATAAAACATTGTTAAATAGAATTAAAAACAGTAAAACAAGACCATTAGCTATTAATGCAACAGATACTGAACTAATTGATTTAATTAAGAAAAGATCTGGCATTTATTCTAAAGCTTTATATGAGATAAAGTGTGATAATCTTACTAAAAGTGAAATAGTAAATAAAATTGTAGAAATTTATGAAACAAAATAGATTAAATATAGTAACTAAAACTGAAAGATATCCAATAATTATTGGATCAAATTTAACCTCACGTGTATCAAAAATTTTTAAATCAAATTCAATTGATTTTGATAAATGTTTAATTGTTGTTGATAAAAATGTTCCAAAAAAATTTATCTCAAATATTAAAAGATCTTTAAAAAATAAAAGTATTTTTTTGTTATTTTTTAATGCTAGTGAAAAAAATAAAAATATTAATAGTGTTAATAAAATTTTAGAAGTTTTATTAAATAAAAACTTTTCAAGAAATGATGTTTTAATTTCTTTAGGAGGAGGAATTACAGGCGATGTAAGTGGTTTTGCGGCTAGTCTTTTCAAAAGGGGCCTAAAGTTTGCAAATATTCCAACAACACTTTTAGCTCAAGTTGATTCCTCAATAGGTGGAAAAACTGGAGTTAATTCTAAGTATGGTAAAAATTTAATAGGAAGTTTTTATCAACCATCATTGGTTCTTTCAGATATTCAATTTCTTAAATCTTTATCAAAAAGAGATATAATTTGTGGATATGGAGAGATATTGAAGCATTCATTAATTGAAAATAAAAAATTTTTTATTTTCTTAAATAAAAATCTTAAAAAGATTTTAAGTCTTTCATCTCCATTTATTGAAAAAGCTATTTATCAAAGTTGTAAAATTAAAAAAAAGATAGTCGAAAAAGATGAAAAAGAAACAGCATTAAGAAAAGTATTAAATTTTGGTCATACATTTGGCCATGCTTATGAGGCAGGCTTAGGTTACAGTCATAAACTAAATCATGGTGAAGCTGTGATAATTGGAATGAAGACAGCACTTAATTTTAGTTTAATGGAAAATATGCTCAGTAAAAATGAATATAATTTAATTATAAATCATATTGATAATTCTGGTGTACCTTCTTCAATAAAAAAATATTTTTCTATAAAAGATTCAAATAAAATTTTATCTTTTATGATTAAAGATAAAAAAAATAATTCTAAAAAAATTAATTTAGTTTTATTAAAAAAAATTGGTAAGCCAATTTTCAACAAACAATATTCAAAAAAAAAAGTAAATTT